>JAPPJZ010000044.1:99231-124839 GCA_028874365.1 Chloroflexota bacterium
CCCGCGGGGTCGCGTTTGTGTGGTGCCCCCATTCCGCGCCCCCCCCCAGTGGGCGGGCCCCCGCGGGGGGGGGGTGGCTCCCCCCCCCCCCCCGCGGACCGTTGCTTCGTTCGCAGCCGTGGTCGTTAGGCGCCGTTGCTCGGGCTGAGGACCGGCGACACGTCGGGGTTCACCACGAGACCGCCGCATGCGTCTGCGAGTGCGGGCATGCACTGGTCGGCGAACATGTGCATTTGTTCCTCGGTCTCTTCGCCTCGGTAGCCGCCCATTTCGAACCAGCAGGTGAACATGAAGTCCTCGTAGCCGACCGTTTCCTTGACCTCCATGATCTTCTCGACGATCTCGTCGGCCGTGCCGACGAACGCGAGGCCCTTATCGATGCAGAGGTCGGCGGTCACGGGTCGGTCGGGCGGAGGCGGCGGCTCATCGATGTCGGTGATGACGCCACCGAAGCCGAACGCGCCCAGATACGGCCAGGCCGCTTCCATGCCGAGCTTGTAGCGCTCGAGATCGTTCTTCTCGTCGCCCGGCTTGAGGATGTGCACGTAGCGCGCCGGCGAGAAGCCGCGCTTGACGTCGGCGTCGTAGCCGAACTTCCACGGACCCTCGCGGTCGAGGCGGTCCGGCCACTTGTTCCGCTCCAGCGTCTCGTAGTAGCGCTCGACGTTGGCCTTGAGCCGTGAGTTGGGCTCGGGAATCGTGTAGCAATTCACGCCATTGGCGGCCGCCCACTCGATCGACCGCGGGCTGGTGACCGGCATCCACATCGGTGGAACCGGCTTCTGGATCGGGTGCGGGTAGACGCTGATTTCCTTGAGCGTCGTGCCCGTCGCGTAGACCGGCGGACCGGAGGCGTACATGTCCGGCGCGCCGATATCGAGCACGCTGTCCAAGTCGCGATCGACGTGCTCCTGGCTGAAGTAGGCGATCGTCGACGGGTTGCCCCACTTCGTGTAGCTGGGCGGCAGGTTGAAGAACTCGCCGGTGTGGCTGAATGAGTGTTCTCGCCAGGCCTTGTTGATGATCTGGAAGCACTCTTCGAAGAAGGAGCGGTTGCGTTCCTGGTCCTGGATCGTCGCGCCCTGCGCGCCGCCGAGGACCTCGGTCTCACGCGACTGGTAGCCGCGTCCGACGCCGAATTCGAGCCGTCCGCCGCTAATCACGTCGAGCATCGCACCCTGTTCGGCCAGGCGGATGGGGTGATGCCAGGGCAGGATGTTGGCCATCTGGCCCAGCCGAATCCGGCTCGTCTGGGCAGCGATCGCCGTCTCGGCGAGGATTGGGTTGGGGCTGAACTCCACCCCCTCTGGCTGCATGTGGTGTTCGGTCATGAACCAGTAGTTAAAGCCGAGTTCCTCGGCGAGCACGCCCTGCCGGACCTGATTCACCAGGACTCGCTGGAAACTCTCGCTGGTCTCGTCGAGTGTTCCCGCATTCACCCGGGTACCGTCGACCACGTTGCTACCGAGGTCGACTGCGCCGTTGTGGAAGATTCCGAGCTCAAGCATGATGTTCCTTTCCTTCGCCGCCGCGGGCGGCCCTGTTGACCGTCGCAAGATTGGACGGTTGCGTGTGGCTGAGAGGCCATCCTTTCGCCCCCCATCGCGCAGGCGATTTGAGGTGCAGCGCCGGTGAGTCATACGCGAGCAGTACACGCAGCCCACCTGCGTAGCGGCATTCTGCGAATCACCAGATGGGCTGTCAGTAAGCACCATGACAGTCCAACTGCCTGTGCTCGCTCTGGTCCGACATCTGGAGCGGCGCCATCTGGTTTGAAGGCAGGCGATTCGCCGTCGCAGCCCAGTTACGATCATCCGTTCGGGTCCGCAATCGGGTATGTTGCGCGAATGCGAATGGCTCGCGGAACGTGAAGGAGAGCGACATGGCACGACATTGGACACAACTTCGTAGAGCTCGATTGAGCCGGCGATCACTGCTGCGCGCATCCGCTCGCGCCGGCGTCGGCGCCGCCGGATTGGCGCTGGTCGGCTGCGGCGACGATGACGACGACGATCAGCCGCAGAGCATGGCCCAGGCTCAGCAGCAGGATCAGGACCAGCAGCAGGCCATGCAGCAGCAAGAGCAGCAGCAAGCCATGCAGCAGCAGGCTCAGGACCAGCAGCAGGCCATGCAGCAGCAAGAGGACCAGGCTGAACAGCAGGCTCAGCAGGCCGAGCAGCAGGAGCAGACCGAAGAAGAGGCGCAGGCTCAGCAGCAAGAGCAAGCGGCGGCTGCCGACGACAACATCGACTACACGGCGACGGCAATCGGCGCCTACGGCTCGTTCCCGCAGATTCTCGACCAGGGCAGCGCACTCGCCCGCGGTGGCCAATCGGCTTCCAACAGCTATCACTACGCGTCGGTCTTCCCGCTCGAGCCGCAGGGCACTGCCGTTCCGGGCGGTCTGGCCGAATGGGAATTCGTCGGTGCCGAGTCGCTGATTGTTCGGATGAACCCGGGCCGCGTGTTCCACAACGGCGACCCCGTCACGGCTGAAGACGTCAAGTTCACGATCGACCGGCTCTCGAACAAAGCCGAATACAACCCCGACTACAACTCGGCCTGGACCGGCGAGTTGGTTTGGACCGCGGACAACGAACTGATCGACCAAAACACGCTGAGAATCGACCAGAACTCCGAGAGTGCAAGCGTCGACGCAGCCAACAGCTTGGCCACCGGCGGTTTTCCCGTGTTCCCCAAGAATCACCTGGAGTCCGTGGGCGACGAGGGCTACGCGCAGTTCCCGGTTGCGACGGGGCCGTTCAAGTTCGTGGAGTGGTCGCCGGACGAGAAGATTGTCAGCGTGCGGAACGAGGACTTCTACAACGGGCGCGACTTTGCCGGCGCGCCCCGAACCCCGTACCTGGCCGGTTTCGAAGCGCGTCTGATTCCTGAAATCGGCGCACGAGTCTCCGCACTCGAAGCGGGTGAGATCGATCTGGCGAACTCGATCCCGCCGGATCTTGCGGTCCCGCTGGGAGAGACCGGGGACTTCAACGTCTACTACCACCCAGCCCAGCGCGGCCTGCACATCAAACTGCCGATGACGATCGATGAAGATCCGTACAACCCGGGCCAACCGAACCCGTGGCGTGACAAGCGCGTGCGGATCGCCGCCAACCTGGCCGTCGACGTGGACGCCATCACGCAGAACATCATGACCGGCCGCGAGAACTACACCTACTCGCTGTCCTCGGGGCAGTTCGGCTTCCCGAAGGACATCCTCGAGCAACGCTGGGGCTACGACCCGGAGCGGGCTAAAGAGCTGCTCGTTGAGGCCGGATTCGGCGATGGCCTGGAGACTGACCTGATTTACCTCAGCGGCCTCTACACGAACGACCAGCTGTTCATGGAGGCAATCGCAGAGATGCTGCGTGAGGTCGGCTTCATCGTCAACCTGATTCCGGATGACATCTCGAAGTTCCTCGGCGAGGCCCGCAACAAGGAACTGACGGCTCCGTATCTGTTCCCGCAACCGGCGGGCTTCACTTCGCTGGGCTCGTTCGCGATTGGCGTCGACAGTGCCGCCACATACGCCCACAAGGTCGAGGTTCTGAGCGACGAACGCGCCGAGGTCGACCGCCTGATCGGGGAAGCGAGGGCGGAGTTCGACACCGATAAGCGGCGCGTGCTGCTTGAAGATGCCGTCCGCATCCACTACCTGGAAGCGTCCTGGCTGTTCCTCTTCGAACTCGTCCAGACGCATGTCGGTGCATCGCGGCTCGAGTGGGATCCGTTCTTCCTGCAGCCGGCCTCGGTCGAGCTGTGGAATCTGAGGTCCGTCAAGACCTAGGGTCTCGTCGACCGGCCACCGCTTGGCGCAGCTGGAGATCGTGGGATGGCCGCGCACCTGATACCGCGACTGCTCCAGTCCATCGCGGTCGTCTTCGTGGTGGTCTCGCTGGTCTTCGTTGGCAGCCGGCTGATCGGCGATCCGATCCAGGCCTACGCGGCCCAAAATGCGACCGAGGAGTCGATCGCGGCTCAGCGCGAGCGCCTGGGCCTGCTCGATCCGCTGATTGTCCAGTACGGCAACTTCCTCTGGGGGGTCGTTCGGCTCGACTTCGGCGACTCCATCTTTTCCGAGCAGCCGGCCTGGGACGAGGTGATGTCGCGCCTCTGGTCGACGGTCCAACTCAGCCTGGCGGCGTTCATCTTGATCCTGGCGATCGGCGTGCCGATTGGCGTGCTGGCCGCGATTCGGCGCGGTTCGATCCCGGACCTGTTAGCGCGACTGATCGCGTTGGTTGGCCAGGCGATGCCCAACTTCTGGCTGGGTTTGTTGCTCATTTTCGTCTTTGCGGTGCAACTTGGTTGGCTGCCGACCAGCGGACGCGGAGGCTTCGAAAACCTGGTGCTCCCAGCGATCACCCTCGCGGGGTTTGGCGCTGCCGCGGCGATGCGTCTGACTCGCTCGGGGATGCTTGAAGTGCTGAGCAACGACTACATCCGGACGGCGCGCGCTAAGGGGCTGGCCGGCCGGACGGTGATTCTTCGTCACGCGTTGCGCAATGCGCTGCTCGGCCTCGTCACTGTGCTCGGCATCATGTTGGCCCAGTTGCTGGCCGGCTCAATCATCGTTGAGGTGGTCTTCGCCTGGCCCGGCGTAGGACGGCTGATCTTCCGCTCAATTAGCCTGCGCGACTTCCCCGTCATCCAGGTCGGCGTGCTGGTGATCGCCGTCTGGTTTGTCGTGATCAACATCCTCGTTGACCTCTCCTACAACATTCTCGACCCGAGAATTCGAGTAGGCGGCGAGACATGAGCGCTCAAGGCGTGCCCGTCGAGGAAGCCCTGAGCGGATTGAGCGTCCGTCGGAAACCCTGGTATCGGCGACTGCCCCGCGGTTGGCCGCTTCTGACCGTGTACCTGGCGATTCTGGCGGTATTCGTTGCTTGCGGCATCTTCGCCGACTGGATCGTTCCACATGACCCGACGGACCAGAACCTGATTAGCCGCTTGCAAGGGCCGATCTGGCAGGAAGAGAGCAAGCCGGAGCACATCCTCGGCACCGACGGGCTCGGCCGGGATACGTTCAGCCGGTTGATCAAGGGCAGTCAGACGTCATTGCTCGTCATCGCGACGGTGATTCCCGGGTCACTGGTTCTGGGCACCGCCGTTGGATTGCTCGCCGGTTGGCGACGAGGGCCGTTCGATTCGTTCGCCATGCGACTGGTCGAGGTGCAACTGGCCTTTCCCGCGCTGCTGTTTGCGCTGCTCATCGCCGCGATGCTGGGACCGTCGCTGCGAAACGTGGTGGTCATCCTGATTGTCTTCCTCTGGGCGCCATATGCCCGCCTCGTGCGGGCCGAGGTCCTCAGTTTGCGGGAACGTGAGTTTGTCGTTGCCGCGCGGACGCTCGGGGCGAGCGACTTTCGCGTGATGTTGCAGCATCTGTTGCCCAACGTGGTCAACTCGGTCGTGATTCTCGCGACCCTGAACGTCTCAACAGTGATCATCGCCGAGGCATCGCTTTCATTCCTCGGCGCAGGCGCCGGGCCCGAGACGATTTCCTGGGGCAAGATGGTGGCCGAGGGCCGGGACCTGTTGAAAATCCGCTTCTGGCTGACCGGATTCCCAGGCATCACGATCATGATCGTCGCCCTGGTTGGCAACCTACTCGGCGATTGGTTGCGCGATTATCTGGATCCTCAGTTGCGCAACATCCAGTGATCTCCGGCCTGTCCGGCGACGTCCGAAATGCAACGATCTGACCCGGGAAGGCGTGTCCGATGGAGCTGCAGGACAAGTTTGCACTCGTGACCGGCGCGGGCCAGGGGATTGGCCGCGCGATCGCCATGCACCTGGCCGAGGCCGGCGCGTCCGTGGCGGCCGCCGATATCAATGCCGACACCGTCGAAGACACCAGCGCTGTGATCGCCGAGCGCGGCGGGCAGAGTTTGGCCATCCACGCAGACGTCGGCGCGCTCGCCGAGATCGACCGGATGATCGGCCAGGCCAGGGACGCCTTCGGCCGGATCGACATCATTGTCAACAACGCCGGCGTGACCCGATTCCTGGATGTGATGGACGTCGAGGAAGCGGACTGGGACCGGATCCATCGAGTCAACGCCAAGGGCGTGTTCTTCTGCATGCAGCGCGCCGCGCGGGAGATGATCGACCAGGGCGATGGCGGCCGGATCATCAACATCGCCTCGATCGCCGGCAAAGGCTATCGAGGGACGTCAAACGCTGCCTATGCCGCCAGCAAGGGCGCGGTGATCTCGATGACCATGATCGCTGCCGATCAGTTGGCTCGCCACAACATCAACGTCAACGCGATCTGTCCGGGCGTCACCGTGACCGAACTCTCGATCAACAACATGCAATCCCGCGCCGAGAGCCTCGGCGTCAGCGTGGCCGAGCTTGAGCAAGCCCGCGACGCTCGCATCCCAATCGGCAGAGCCAACTCACCCGACGACATCGGGGCGATGGCGCGCTTCCTGGCCGGACCGGGCGCGCGCAACATCACCGGTCAGGCGTACAACGTCGATGGCGGCCTGGTGATGCATTAGGTGATGCACTAGGCGATGCACTAGCCGCGCCCGAACAGCGGCATCTTCGTGGCCATCACGGTGATGAACGGCACGTTGGCGTCGAGCGGCAATCCGGCCATGTAGACGATGGCATCGGCCACGTGTTCGACGTCGAAGGTCGGCTCCTGCATTCGTTCGCCGTTCGGCTGCGGCACGCCTCGGCCCATGCCGGATGTCATCTCCGTCAATGCGTTCCCGATATCGATCTGTCCGCAGGCGATGTCGTACTTGCGACCGTCCAGCGCCACCGCCTTGGTCAGTCCGGTGAGTGCGTGCTTGGTCGCGGTGTAGGGCGAAGAATTAGGACGGGGTCGGTCGGCAGAGATCGAGCCGTTGTTGATGATGCGCCCGCCGCGCGGATCCTGGTCCTTCATGATCCGGAACGCCTCCTGCGTGCAGAGGAACGCCCCGGTCAAATTGAGATCGACCACGCGCTGCCACTGCTCGAGCGTCAGATCCTCGAGCGGCAACGGAGGGGCTCCGCTGCCGGCGTTGTTGAACAGGAGGTCCAGCCGTCCGTACTCCTCGCGCACACGGGCGAACAACGAAGAGATCGATTCAGGATCCGAGACGTCGCTGACGATGGCGAGGCTCCGTTCAGCACCGTCGCCGGCCATCTGTCGGGTTTCCTCGAGGCGTTCCATCCTCCGACCGGTCAGCACGACGGTCCAACCTTCGCGCAACAAGCCGAGCGCTGAGGAGCGCCCGATGCCGGAGCCTCCACCGGTGATCAACGCCACCCGAGTTGTCTCGTCCGTCATGTCGCTGTCCCTTCGCGAAACGGCGTGTTGTTCATCAGCCCGTATGGCCGCGCCCAGTCGAGTCCTTCAAGGGTTCCGGCCCGCGGCCGGTACTCGCAGCCGACCCAGCCGTCGAAGCCGAGTTCGTCGATCGTCGAGAGCAGGTACGCGTAGTTGATCTCCTGGCGGTCATCCGGCTCGTTGCGCCCGGGGACGCCGCTGATCTGGATGTGACCGATCACGTCGAACTGGCTGGCCAGCGTCGCGGCCAGGTGCCCTTCCATGATCTGCAGGTGATAGAAGTCACACTGCAGACGCACGTTCTCTCGCTCGACCTGCCCGATGATGCGCCGAGCCTGCGCGCTGCCGGTCAGGAAGTAGCCCGGGTTGTCGACGGTGTTGAGCGGCTCCAGCAGGATGCGGACGCCGTGCGCCGCCGCCTCATCGGCGGCCCAACGCACGTTCTCGACGAACGTCGAGTCGGCTGCTGCATCGTCGGTCCGTCCGGCCAGGCAGTGGATCTGGCGGCAGCCCAGCGTGGTTGCGTAGTCGAGCGCCTTCGCCATTCCGGAACGGAAAGCCGGTTCTTCTCCCGGAACCGCGGCCAAGGCGACGGGCGTGTTGATCAACACCGCCTGCAGGTTCGCCTCGCGGACTCGCTCGGCGAGCAGCGAGGCCGGCTCCGAGTAGGGCGCCTGGATCTCCACTGCCTTGAAACCGACTTGCGCCGCGAGCGCGAATCGATCCAGCAACGATGCTTCTTGGAACATCCAGGAGACGCTCGTGGCAAGGGCTGGCATGCAGGCATGCTAGAACGGTCCCGGCAGTAGCCCACGAACCTCTCGGATACGCTGAGCGGCGAGCATGAAGCGCTCTCTCCGGGTCAAGTCAGAACGAAGTGTGCAATGCCCCGAATGTCACGACAGATTCGCTCCAAGGTCAGCAGCGACGGACAACTCGAGCTCTCGCTTGCCGACGTCGAGATCTCCGCGCCCGGCCCCGACGAGGTCGTCGTGCGCGTCGAGGCGGCTCCGATCAACCCGTCCGACCTGGGTCTGCTCATTGGTCCGGCCGACATGGCCCAGGCGCGGTCGTCGGGCACGGCTCAGGGTCCGGTGGTCACGGCGCCCATTCCATCGGCTCTGATCGCCTCGCAGGCCGACCGCTTCGATCAATCACTGCCGGCCGGCAACGAGGGCGCAGGCGTAGTAGTCGAGGCCGGTTCCGGCGAGGCTGCGCAAGCGCTGCTCGGCAAGACGGTCGCGGCGATCGCTCGCGAGATGTACTCGCAGTACCGGGTCATCAACGTCGCTCAATGCCTCGAACTCCATGAGGGCACAACCGCCGAGCAAGGCGCATCCTGCTTCGTCAATCCACTCACCGTGTTGGGCATGGTCGAGACGATGCGCCTCGAGGGTCACACGGCGATTGTGCACACGGCGGCCGCTTCGAACCTCGGACAGATGCTGCAGAAGGTTTGTAACGACGAGGGCATCGACCTCGTCAACGTCGTCCGCCGGCCGGAGCACATCGAGCTGCTGCAGGGAATCGGAGCGAAGTACGTTTGCGACACTAGCGCCGACTCATTCGAGGACGATCTGACTAAGGCACTGATCGACACCGGCGCCACGCTCGCCTTCGACGCCACCGGCGGCGGTCCGCTGGCCAACCAGCTTCTGAACTGCATGGAACTCGCCGCCAAGGCCAAGAATCCGGGCTTCAATCGCTACGGCTCCAACGTGCACAAGCAGGTCTACATCTACGGCGGGCTCGACACGTCCCCGACGGTCCTGCATCGCACCTACGGGTTGGCCTGGGGGCTCGGCGGCTGGCTTCTGACTCCGTTCCTCGAGCGGATCGGCCCTGAGGCAACCGAGCGCCTGCGCCAGCGCGTCGCCGACGAGGTCACAACCACATTCGCCAGCCACTACACGGCAGAGGTGTCGCTCGCCGAGGCGCTCGATCTCGACCACATCGCGGTCTACAACAAGCGTGCGACCGGCGAAAAGTACCTCATCAACCCGAACAAGGGCCTTGATTGATCGACTCATGCAGTTTCGTCAGCGAGACAAAGAAGCCATCGCTCGGGGTGACCTGACCCTGACCATTCGCCGTTGGCGAACGCCGCAGGCCCGAGTGGGCGGTCGTTACCGGGTGGGGGAGCACGTCATCGAGGTCACCGCGGTCGATCAGATCGAACCGTCCGCGATTTCGCTCGAAGATGCGCGGGCAGCCGGTCACGAGTCGGCCGAGGCCGCGCTTGACGCAATACGTCGCAATCAACGCAAATCGGGTGACGCGAATGCCCCGCTCTATCGGGTCGCCTTCCGTTGCATAGGCGAACAGGTGGACCCGCGCAAAGTCCTGGCGGCCGACTCGAATCTGGAGGAGGCCGAGGTCACGGAAATCACTGAGCGCCTCGCCAAGATGGACAGCCGCGCCAGGCAGGGACCGTGGACGCGAGACGCGCTCGAGGCGATCGCGATCGCCCCGGGCCGCCGAGCGGCCGAACTGGCTGCCGGGCAGGGTCGCGAGACGGCGAAATTCAAAGCCGACATCCGCAAGCTCAAGGCGCTCGGCCTGACGATCAGTCTCGAGGTCGGATACGAGCTGTCACCGAGAGGACAAGTCGTCCTCGACGCCATCCAGAATGCGGACGACTAGGTCTAGCGCGATCCGACGATCTCGCGCGCCGTGCTGACGACGCTCGGCATGACTTCGGCAACCTGATCGGCGTCGAGCGCGCTCGCCACGGTCGGATATCCCGCCCGCTCGATCATTGCTCCCAGGCGGCCCCGCTCGAAGCAGTTCAGCGTCCAGTCGAGAGAATCTCCCGCGGCGGTCAGGTCGAGCATCAGGCGCTCATCGTCCGCCTCGGGTCCGTAGTGATAGTGCGGCGTGACCCGGAAACAGTCGAAGCGAAGCAGTTCGGTGTCCTCACCGTCGACATCAGCGCGGACCTCAATACAGAGTCCCTCGTCGCCCGCAATGTCGTCGCGATAGCGCATGGCGAATGCGATCGCGCCGGCGTCAATGCGTGCCTGATCGTCAGTCATGTTCCGCCTCCAACCCCTGCTCTGGCGTCGGTTCAACGCTCGCGGCAGGACTCAACTCCCGCGGGGGCTCGGAAGGACGGAGATAGTTCCCTGAGCCCCGGCGCGGGCACTCAAGCTAGCACAATCGTAAGCACGTTCAGCCGTCGCGCCGAACCGCTCGTGCGACCTTTTCGATCGTGCTGTCGGCGTTGGCCAGCGGAGTGAGCACGGGCTCGGTGCAGCCGGTCGCGACAAAGGCCTCGATGCGCTCGATCGTCTCCGCTCTCGTGCCGCAGGCGCAGACACTTCGGACCAAGTCGTCCGGCACGAACTGCGTCGCTTCTCGGATCTGCTCCTGAGTGGCAGGCCAGCCCATCACACTCTTCACGCCGGCGATCTGTTCAGGCGTTGCGCCGGAGCTCTCGGTGATATGCGGCTGCTGGCCGATGTACTGGGTGAGAAACATCTTGCAGGCTTCGACCGCAGCCTGCGGGTGGTCGTCGTCAATGGCCACACCGAGCAGTTGCGGACAATCAATCTCTTCGAGCGAGCGGCCGGCGCGGTCGGCGCCAACCTTGATGTACTCCACCGATCGCTCTGTGTGCTCGGGTGGCACCAGGAAGTCCATCAACACGCCGTCCGCGACTTCGCGAACCAGTTCCATCATTCGCATCCGCACGGCGCCGATGTAGACGGGAACCGGATACGAAGGACTGTTGTCGTCCTCCGGAGCGTCGAAATTGATCTCGTCAAGGTTCACGTACTCCCCGTGGTAGGTCACGGACTTACCGTCCAAGAGTTCTTTGAGCGCCACTACGATCTCCCGCAAGGCGGTGCGTGGCTTGGCCGTATGCAAGCCGTTGCGCGTGGCCAGCGGTTCCCACCAGGCCCCAAGACCAATCTTGATCCGCCCTGCAGCCAGATCGTCCAACGTCCGAGCGGTCATGCCGAGCAATCCCACGCTGCGCGTGCGGAACGGCAAGATACCGCTGCCAATCTTGATCCGTTCGGTGTTTGCCGCTGCCAGGGACATCTGCACTACGGCGTTGCGAGTCAGTCGACCTTCAACGACCCAGACTGTCTAGAAGCCTGCTTCCTCTGCCCACTGAGCCTGCGGGATGATCTCGCGTGCATGGTCAAGGCCGGTCATCAGGCCGAGCTTCATGCTGGTGCTCTTCTCTCCGTTGGTCGCATACGTACGCTGCAATGCGCCAATCAGTCGCTATTGTTTTGCGCGTCAATCTCGGCAAAAACCTCCGCCGCGACCTCCAACCCGGACAGGCCCATGGGGAATCCTCCGTAGGCAACCTGATGCACGAAGATGCTCTGGATCTCTTCTCGTGTGAAGCCCTGCGCCAGAGCGTTGGCGATTTGGCCACGAAGCTTTCGTTCACGACCCAGCGCGGAGATCGTGGCCAGCGTGATGATCCGCTTGCTGCGATCGTCGAGCGGGCCGTGTGTCCAGACGTCACCGAAGCAGAACTCGCCCAGCATTCGCGCGACATCGGGTCCGACGGCTCCATTGGCCTCGGCGATGGCGTCCATGCGGGCGGGATTCATGCTGATCCGCTCCATCACTTCGACACCTTGCTGGTATCGGTCTCCGGTCTTGTAGTCGGTCATGTTGAGAATCCAATCTTGCTTTCGAAACCACACTTGCTTTGCTGCGAACACTCTATACGCGTCGTGTTTCACGGGTGCCTTCGAGCATCGCGTGATTCGCTGTCGGCACGTGCCCACGGGTAACGCGAAGCGTCGGTCGACTGTCTATCCTCTTGCACACATCGATAAAGCCGGAGACCAGAAGATGACCACGACCACTGAATCGTCCTCCGCCGCAGTCCGTGCACGCCTTGACCATCCGATCATCGACGGCGACTCCCACATCGTCGAGTTCATGCCCACCTTCTTCGACTACCTCAAGGACGTCGGCGGCTCCGACATCGTCAAGCGCTACCGCGACTCCAGCGTCAGCCGCCGCTGGGCCGCGATGAGCTGGGACGAGCGCCGCGCCGAGCGCATGACCGTCCCGCCCTGGTGGGCCCTGCCCACCGAGAACACGCTCGACCGCGCCACCGCCATGATGCCGGCGCTCCTGCACGAGCGCATGGACGAGGTCGGTATGGACTTCGTCGTGCTCTACCCCACCATCGGCCTTGGCTTCCCCCACATGCAGGACGACGAAGTCCGCCAGGCCGTCTGCCGCGCCTTCAACGAGTTCACGGCCGAGCAATACGGCGGTTTCTCCGACCGCATGACCGTCGCCGCCGTGATCCCCCTGCACACGCCAGAGGAAGGCATCGCCGAGCTCGAGCACGCGCACTCGCTGGGACTCAAGGTCGCCCAGATGCCGGCCTTCGTCCGCCGCCCGGTGCCCGCGGTCGCCGAGAAGTACCCCGAACTGGCCAACCAGGTCACCTGGCTGGACTCGTTCGCGATCGACAGCGAGTACGACTACGACCCCTTCTGGCAGCGCTGCCTTGACCTCGGCTTCGCCGTCGCCTCGCACTCCTCCGGCATGGGTTTCATCGACCGCGCCTCAATCTCCAACTACATGTACAACCACATCGGCCACTTCGCCGCCGCCGGCGAGGTGCTCTGCAAGTCGCTCCTGATGGGCGGCGTCACGACCCGCTTCCCCGAGTTGCGCGTCGCCCTGCTCGAGGGCGGCGTCGCCCACGGCGCGCGGATCTACGCCGACATCATCGCCCGCTGGGAGAAGCGCGGACCCGACCACCTCCACAACCTCGATCCCTCCAACATCGACATCGAACTGGCCCAGGACCTCTTCACTCGCTACGGCGGCGAACTGACCGAGGGCAAGCTCGACAACCTGCCCCGCACGCTGGGCATGACCGCGCCCGACATCGAAGAACGACTGCGCGACAACTTCAGCGAAATGAACATCGAACGCGCTGAGGACTTCTACGACCGCTTCGTGCCCTCCTTCTACTTCGGCTGCGAGGCCGACGACCCGATCACCGCCTGGGCCTTCAACGACCAGGTCAACCCCTTCGGCGCCAAGATCCGCGCCTTCATGAGCACCGACCTCGGCCACTGGGACGTGCCCGACATGTCGGAAGCCGTCGCCGAGGCCTACGAACCGGTCGAGAACGGCATCATCAGCCCCGAGGACTTCCGAGACTTCGCCTTCACCAACCAGATCCGCCTCTACGCGCACAACAACCCCAACTTCTTCAACGGAACCATCGTCGAAGACGCCGCCACCGAAGCCCTCGCCCACGAGTCGGCGAACAAGGCGTGAACACATACCCGTCCGTTATCAACCACTTCGAAGCCCGCTGCACCTCGCCGCGAGCAAGAACTCCTGCCGACGGGTATAGGACACTCCTACCACTATCTGTTCAGCAAACAATAGTGCCGCAGACGAAATCAGGCTATGTTCCATCAATCAGCATCACTACCGACCCGGTGAGAGCAGTCTTCAATCTCACTGATCTCGACCACCACAGTCGGACACCGATACGACATCTCCCGGCTTGGACAACCATCTGACACATAGGAGTGCAACACGATGCAACTGACTACAACAGGCGGGTTCTACGAGCAGTTCGTCATCAAGTCGGACAAATACGACGTTGCCCTTCAAGAGTGCATTGAGAGCACTGTCGCGAAACTTCGCGCCAACGAGACCAGCGCTGGCAGGCCAGGCATGCTGCTTGGCAAGATTCAGTCCGGAAAGACCCGTACCTTCCTCGGCATCATTGCTCTGGCCTTTGAGAACGACTTCGACATTGCGGTGATATTGACGAAGGGAACCAATGCCTTAGCGAAACAGACTCTCGCACGCGTGCGCGACGAGTTTGCGCCCCTCACAGCTCAAGATGGTGCGCAGATCCATGACATCATGACTGTTCCTAGCGGCCTCACCGGCTACGAGCTATCGCAAAAGCTGGTGTTCATTGCCAAGAAGCAAGTGCACAATCTTGACAAACTATCTGCCTTGATCGGTCAGGAATATTCCGAACTGGCCAACAAGAAGGCACTCATCATCGACGACGAGGCAGACTATGCGAGCATCGGCTTCAAAACCACTCCCAACAGCGGGCTACAAGCCAACGTAGCTACTCAGAAGATCGACGCTCTTCGAGGTCTCTTTGAGTCGTCGGCATTCTTGCAAGTGACTGCCACCCCCTATGCTCTATATCTCCAACCAGACGACCTTGCAGACAGCGACTTTGAATATCGACCCCTTCGACCAGCCTTTACTGAGTTAGTTCCCGTCCCCAAAAGCTACATCGGAAGCGAGTTCTACTTCGACGATAGTCAAAATGAAGAGTCTGTTGCCTCATTCCTCTTTCGCGAGGTCTCGCCTGAAGAGCTGCTGGTCCTGAAGCAATCCGATAGACGGCGCTTCAAGATCGAAGATTGTCTCACCAGCAATGCGAACGCCTCGATCAGGTCAGCTATCTGCACGTTCATCGTTGGAGGTGTAATCCGTCGGATGCAGAACGCACGCGCAGGTCAGGTGCCTGGCAAGTTCAGCTTTTTGGTGCACACGGAATCTGCACGGCAGTCCCATGCCTGGCAAGAGAGTGTCGTCATGGCGATCAAGGAACGCTTGGCGGAGGCTGCAGATGGAGGCCTTCCCATCTTGAATGAGCTCATGGGCACCGCTTACGACGATCTGGCCAACTCCATCGCCCTAATGGCTCATGACCTTCCGCCCAAGCAGGAGGTTCTTGAGAAAGCGACAAAAGCCCTCAAGGACGATTGGCTGATGGTAACCAAAGTGAACTCGGATGCGCAGGTGGAGGAGTTACTCGACGATCAGGGGCAGTTGCGACTACGTACTCCGTTGAATCTGTTTGTTGGTGGTCAGATACTTGATAGAGGGATAACAGTAGCACACTTGATCGGATTCTTCTACGGTCGCAGGCCAAATGTCTTTCAACAGGACACGGTGCTGCAACACTCAAGGATGTTCGGGTTTCGACCCATTCAGGATCTTGCAGTGACCCGCTTTTACACTGCCCGCGCCATTTACGATGCTATGAGCCGCATGCACGAAAGTGACATTGCTCTCCGTGATGAGATTCAAAGGAATGCTGAATCTCCTGTCGTGTTTATCCAGCGGGATCCGGCCGGGAAGGTTGTGCCGTGTAGCCCAAACAAGATTCTCATCTCAAGTACGACGACTCTGAAGCCAAACAAAAGACTCCTTCCTGTTGGCTTTCAGACCGACTACGCCGTAAGGACAAAGCCAGCGGTTGCGCAGATCGATGCGCTGGTGGACGAGGTGTTTGGCGCTGATCTTGAAGAGCCAGTCGAAGTACCGCTTAGTTTGGCTGTAGATATTCTCGGACTCATAGCTCCAACTATCAGGATGGAGGAAGATAGAGGATATGAATTTGATTGGGATGGTGCCACTGCGGCATTGGAGTATTTGAGCAACACGGCAAGAGGGCAGCACAACAGGGGTAAGGTCCTTTTGCTGGTTCGCAAGGACAGAAATCTCAGTCGCAGGCTGAAGTCGCAAACCAGAGGTGAGTTTTCGGATGCACCGGATACCGCTCAGAGAGAGGGCGTCATCGCTAGAAGGCGTGCAATCGATATGCCTATGCTCATGCTGTTTCGGCAGAACGGTTCTGAAGAGTTGGGGTGGAGGGGCACCCCGTTCTACTGGCCTGTGGTTTGGGTGCCAAAGAATGCCAGGACAACTGTGTACTCTCACGCTACGCAGTAGATGCTGGTACCGGGTGGGCCTGCTTGAGGAGTACACTTTGATTCTCCAAGGCGGCCTGGGTAGGGCGATGGGATACGCGTAGTCGTTCGGCGTCGTTCGGGCGGGAGCGAGGCACTAGGCTTTGGAGACTGCGACAAGGATGTTGGTGTTGAGAAGGAGCAAACAATGCGTATCTCAGTCCTCGGCGGCAGCGGATTCATCGGACCGCGCGTCATGCGACGCCTCGTCGAACACGGACACGAAGTCCACTGCATGGACATCAACCCCAATGCCCCCGTCCTCGATCCGCTGCGTGACAAAGTCCAGATCATCCACGGCGACATCACCGTCATGGGCGACGTCGTCGAGGCGCTCGTCGCCGCCAAGCCCGACCGCGTGCTCAACCTCGCTTACATCCTCGGCGCCTCCGAGGCCGACCCCCATCCGCAGGTCAAGATCAACATCCTCGGCATGGACAACTGCTTCGAGGCCGCCCGACTGCTCGACATCCGCCGCGTCGTCTACGCCAGCTCGCTCGCCGTCTACGGACCCCAGCGGCTGCACGGCGATAAGCTGGTCACCGAGGACGACCTCTGCCTCGGCACCGGCATCTACTCCGTCTCCAAGCGCTTCAACGAGCACCAGGCCGACTGGTACAACCGCGCCTACGACATGGCCATCACCGGCATCCGGCCCGCCAACATCACCGGACCCGACAAGGTCCGCGGCTCCATGAACCACGTCCAGTGCCAGGTCCTGCCCGCCCGCGAGCAGCCCGTCCGCTTCCCCCACGCCGACACCATGACCCTGCCCCTGCACGTCGAGGACATCGCCGAAGTCTTCGTCCGCGTCACCCTCGCCGAGCAGACCGCCCACGCCATCTACAACTCCGGAGGCCACCCAACCAGCATGGCCGACCTCGCCGCCGCCGTCCGCCAGTTCCTCCCCGACGCCGACATCACCTTCGACCAGCAAGAAGGAGGCCACGACGCCTCCGGCCTCTACCTGATGGACAACTCCCGCCTCGTCGAAGAGTTCGAAATCGAATACGCCCCCTTCGACCAGAGAGTCCGAGAAACCATCAACGAAGTCCGCCAATCCGAAGGCCTCCCCCCGGTCGCCTAAACCATCCCGTAGACCCGCCCGCTCCCTTTCCGTCATTCCCGCGCAGGCGGGAATCTCGTTCCCCACTTTGGCAGCCCCGCGTAGACTTCCGGCACGCTGATGAAATTCTTGCGTGAGTTCAGGCGGGGATTTGCTCGGTCGCGTGTTCGGGGAGGACGCCGCGCTTCTTCGCGAACTCGATGGTTAAGCCGACGGGGTAACCGTCGCAGTCCAGTTCCAGCGACGTATCGTCGTCAAGGTCGACGTGATCCAACTCTTCCCCGGCGCTTACGTCGCGAAAGACAAACATCAGGGTGTCCGTGTCCTTGGCGTAAAAGCGCTTCATGGCCTGAATCTCCCGTCGACGAATGCGGTGTGCACCGTCTCGCCGTCGGCCAAGAGTACCACTCGCACGATCCGGCCGCCAACCTCAGGTGCGATGCCCCAGCGTCTGATGCGACCGCTCGACTCTACCTCTTCGCGGAGCGGCTCAGCGACGATGGCTTGGATG
This sequence comes from Chloroflexota bacterium, assembly GCA_028874365.1. Taxonomy (GTDB): domain Bacteria; phylum Chloroflexota; class Dehalococcoidia; order Bin125; family Bin125; genus Bin125. The sequence continues at coordinate 116,844 of JAPPJZ010000044.1, forward strand.
CGATCGAAGGGAATGCGTACCCGATCGGGGTAGACGACACGCTGCTGCCAGAAATGGTCCGTGGTCTTCACAGAGCGCCAGGATAATCTCAGACGCCCAAATCGAGTTGATCCGTCGACGCTGGCGCTGCCTTCGGCGGTTTGCGCTCGGCCTCGGTCGGTTTGGGAAGTTCCTCCGCCGTCCACAACTCCGACGCCAACACCTCTTCCAGCAGCGTCTTGCCCGTCGGCTGCATCGCAATGGTGTGCTCCAGCACCCAGAGCAACTCCAGCAACTCTTCGCTAAACGTCCACACCTCGGGACGGGTATCATCCAGCGGCGACGACTTCCTGCCCTTGCGATCCTTCATCCGATAGCCGAGCCACGACTTGACCACTTCGAGGCCGGAGACGGTGTAGTTGTAGACCTCCGGCTCAACAGGCCCGAACTCACCTTCGCCGACGTACAACGTCTTGGTCTTCTCGTCGTAGTCGAATGAGTTGGGATACTCGGTCTGCGAGACGGCCTTGATGTTCCTCGCGGTCCCGTCCAGGACGAATTGCTCGTTATCGGGGGCGAAGCGTTCGCCGTACGTGTGCCAGCAGATCAGGTTGCGCCCGTGCTCGGCGACCCGAGCCAACAGTTCGGCATCCTTTGTGATCGGCAAATGCGGCGGCGGCAGTTCCAGTTCGTCCCAGAAACGCTCAACGTACGCCGGCTGCGCGAGAATCCCATAGACGTAGGCGAACAGGTCCTCGGCCGACACCTTGAGGAGGTCGAGCACTCTACTCGCGACATTAGGCTGCGTCGCGTCGGCGTCACGGTAGAGGGGTATCACATGCTGCCCGCCGAAGCTGCCCCGGAAGTGATGTAGATCGGGTATCGCCGCTGAAACGATGGCATCTGGGCCGTGGCCAACGACTTCAGTCAGAAAGCTGATCAGATAGACCTGCCTAGCGCTTATGGTCGTCCACAGGGGAGGGCCAGAACGATCAATCAAGCGCGCATCGGAGAGTATGTGCTGTCGATCAAGCGAACGTAGACCGTAGGCCATCGGAGTTGGCACCTCATCATCGGGAGAGATGTCCGTGATCGGAGTGTGTTGAATACTGGGGTTCCGCAGCGAGTGGACCTTGTCGTCGGCCTTGCGTCCGGTCGGGCGGTTGACGAACAGGCTCACTCGCTCACCTGGATTGGATGAAGCTAAGCGCCGCCATCGGCTCTCCGCCAGAGCAGGCGACTCGCCAATCGGCCAAGTCCGGCCGACTTTCACCCCAGACTGCTGCCAGGGGAAAATCTCGGTGATCGGCGGCCAGTCGAAGTAAGGACCCTTCCCGACCGGATAGAAGGGAGCGTCCCACTCGTCTGAGCAATCCCGCCAATCGATGTCATCGAATGTGTTGATCTGGTCCAGACTCGCAAGTTTCTCCGCCAGGGTGCCAGTGAGCTTGGTCTTTCGCACCTGCGCTGGCTTGGGCTGCGACTTTTCCGCGGCGCGGACACCAATCGCAATTGCGACTGGAGACTGAATGGCGAACACATTGTCTGTCTTGCGCGCGCCCAGATTGTCGCCCTCCAGATCGATGATCCAGAGCTCGTCAAAGGTCTCCCGCATCACGCGCCGCATTCCGGCGAATCCAGGGCCCCGCAGGTACGACGATGCGGTGATGAACGTTACGATTCCTCGATGGTCCGGGGACTCAAAGACCTTCCACATCGCCCAACGCCAGAAGTACACGTAGGAGTTGTAGAGGTTCTTGAGTTGGCCCCCTTGGCCGGCATCAACGACCGGCTTGGTAAACGACTCGAACAGCGCGGGCGCGTCCACGTCGATATCGCCGTGCACGACCCAGCCGCCCGGTCCTTCCTTGCCGGTCTCCGCTTCACCCCTCTTGCCTCGGTCATAGGGAGGATTGCCGATGCAAACGGTGATATCGCGCTCGTTCTTGACTTCGTGCGCGGACTTGCGGTCGTCAGTGATCGGCTGCTGGAGAATGGACCTCGGAAAGTCCTCCAACGTGTTGGGCGAGCTCAATGTGTTGGCGAGATAGACTCGTGCAGCCTTGTTGGCCGCGCCGACCTCATGCAGTCGCTGGGTAATCCGTAGTCGCGCTACCGCATAGGGGCCGACCAATAGCTCGAACGCCTCAAGACGGTCGGCGAGACTACTCATCCGCTGCGGAACTGCGCCGGCCCCGTACTTCTTGACGACTGCAGCCGCCGCATGGTTGACGATCGCGAGTGGGTACGTCCCGGTTCCTACGGCCGGGTCGAGGATTCGCACCGACTCCTCAGCGAAGCCGAGTTCCTTATCGAATCGCGCGCGCAGCAACTCATCGGCCAGGCGAACCTGGCATTCAACCACTTCGATCGGCGTGAAGTAGACCCCGCGATCCTTGCGCAGCTTGGGGTCGTAGGCGGCGAGAAAGTCCTCATAGAAGTAGAGCCAATGACCTGCTGTGAACTCGAGCTGGGTTCCGTCAATCGCGCCGATCGCGCGTTCCAGCAACTCGATCGGCATCCGCAGTTCCTTGCGCACCGGCTCGGCTTCCAGCAGTTGCAGCGCAGCAGCGAGCAGAGCATGGTCCTGCTGCAACGCTGGGACTGCGACGAACGGATTGAGCGACTCCGCGCCTTCGAACCGTGCCAACAAAAGGGCATACGTCAGGGTTTGCGCGTACGCGTCGGCAAACTGGTCGTCATCCGCCTCGGGCATGAGCGTTCTGCGCCATTCGTCGGCCAGTTGTGAGATCTGCTCGTTGCCGCGTCCAAGCGCCGCGCTCACCTCGTCGCGCAAGATGCGGCTCAGCGGCGCGATGAACTGGGCCAACCCGGCGGCGCTCGTCGGGGTGATTGGTTCCCAATGCGAGAAGTCGCGGAAGAGCGTCCGAAACTCCGATAGCGACTCCGCGATCAGAGCCTTTGCGCCGTCGCGAATGTCCGTTGCGATCCGTGTCCGCAGTTTCAGCTCGCCGCTGCGATAGAGCGACCACTCCGAGCCGTCGGTGTAGATCAGGTTCGGGAGCGCCTTGAATCGATCAAACTGCTTCTTGTTCTCGCCCTTGAAGGTCTCCGGCCGGGCGCCGACATCCGGGGCCTTGAGTTCTATGTGGCCGCAGAGCAGGCTGTTGACGATTACTCCAATGTCGGGACGGCCGTGAACGTCGTCCTCGTGAACCTCGGTACGCCAGGTGATCTCGCAGTTGACCAGCGGGCCGAGCGCAGTCAGCAGCGCTCCGATCGGCGCCTTGAGCTGGTCCTCCGGTTGTCCACCGTGAAGATTGGCAAACTTCTCCTCACATTCGGTCGCGAACTGCTCGATTGCGCTCCAGAAGTCGGCCATGTGCAAACTCTATCCCGCAGGTCGCCCAGGGCGCGCCAAACCCTCCAATCTCCGCTACAATGAACCCAGAACAGGAGAGCTATCGCGGCGCCACGTCAACACCCAGCCCCAAAACCGCACACTCCTGAACTCACCCGGATTCACCTGGACGAAACCTGTCAAAATCGAGACCCATCTGGACCAATCCGGACGAATCTGGACAAATCTGGACACCCGAGCCCCTTTTTTCGTTTCCCCGCGCCACAGGAAAAATTCTCCCCTGACCACCTACCACCGATCACGAAATCCAGCAAAACACAGGGAATCGGCAACCCCACGCGACATAACACACCTACCAGCCCTGACCAAACCCAACCACCCTGACCACCCAACTCGACCGCAAACCAGGCCCGCCAAACCCCGCGGCCGCTGACCAGAATTGCATTCGCAAACCTGGCAAGGCATACTTCCGAAAGTCCGATCGGCAAGCAGAGATCGGGTGTTGATGGAAGGTGTTCCTGTGAGCGACCGAAACTATTGGCAACGGATGAAGCGTCGACAGCTCAGCAGGCGGTCGCTGCTGCGGGCTTCGGCTCGGGCGGGCGTGGGCGCGACCGGTCTCGCGCTGGTCGGCTGTGGGGACGACGATGACGACGGTCAGCAGACCGTCGCTCAGGCGCAGCAGCAAGACCAACAGCAGCAGCAGGCCATGCAACAACAGGCTGACCAGCAAGATCAGCAGCAGGCCATGCAGCAGCAGGCTCAGCAGCAACAACAGCAGCAGGCCATGCAGCAGCAACAGGCCGAGCAGCAGGCCCAGGCCGCCACGCAGCAGGAAGAGGTGGCGGAAGAGATCCAAGAAGGCGCTGAAGAACTTGAGACAGATTGGTCCATGCCGCGTCCTCTCGACGAGGTCGATCTGGACGCCGAGATTGTGATCGCCGTGGGCTCCGACTCCGGCGGGCTGGACCATCACCGCACCGGCAGCGCGCAGAACTACATCAGCCACGGCGCCGTCTACAGCGGTCCGCTCGATCGCGATCCGCGCGACAACTCCATGTATGCCGGCCTGGCGACGCCGGAGTGGATCGATCCCGTCACCCTGCGACTCGACATCATCCCGGCCAAGTTCCACGATGGCTCAACCTTGGTCGCCGGGGACATGGTCTTCAGCTACGACCGGATGGGCGGTCTGGCCGAGTATCACAACGGCGGCGAAACCTCGGATCACCCCGGCGGCTGGGTGCCCGCCTACCCGGCCCGAAGCGCGCTCAACTGGGTCCGCAATGAAGCGCCCGACGACCGCACCTGGTCGATCGAGCTGCCGGCGCCGGATGCCGGCTTCCTGACCGTCAACATGGACGGCGCCGGCGAGGTGACGATCCACTCGCAGGCGGACACGGAGGGTCGCGGCGATCTCGCCCTCGACCAGGAGCCGATGGGCACCGGTCCCTTCCGGTTCGTCAGCCACACGGACGACGAGAACTTCATCTTCGAGCGCTTCGACGATCACTACAACCCAATCGATTACCCAGTGCGTGTCTCGCATGTGCCCCACCACCGGCGGTTGGTCGGCCTCGTGCGGCCTGAACTGCAATCGCGCCTCGCCGGTCTCGAAGCGGGCGAGATTGACGTGATCCACGAGGGCGTCGGCATCAACGCCGCCAAGCCGTACATCGACGATCCGGACTACACGGTCCAGTTCCAGCCGGGCGTCGGCTGGTCGGTGCACAACATCTACCCCAACCTGTGGCAGGAGACCACTCCCGACGGCGATCCCAATCCCTTCCTCGATATCCGCGTGCGCCAGGCCGCCAACCACGCGATCAACCGCCGCGCGATCATCGACAACCTGTTCCTCGGCGTCGGCGATATGTCGATGCTCGTCTACAGCGGCGTGCCCGGCTATCCCAGCCCGGAGCAAAAGGCGGAAGTGGTCTTCGACTACAACGTGGAGAAGGCGAAGCGACTCATGGCCGAGGCTGGCTATGAGGACGGCTTCGATGTCCCGCTGTACTACACCCCCGACTGGGGCGGCGATGTGGTCGCCGATCTGGTGCTGGTGGCGTCCCAGGACCTCGCTCAGATTGGCATTCGCGTCACGCCGGTGCCGACGCTCGGCTCTGAGTACTTCACTCCGCAGTACTCCTCGGGCAGGGATGCGGCCCCCTGGGGCCTGTACTGGTTCTACGCCAATGCCGTCCCCGACATCGGCTCGATGTGGGAATGCTGCGGCGGCGCCGATGGCTTCTTCACCATCTCCCCGCCTCAGGATCCGCGCCTGCAGGAGCTCTACCTCGCACAGCGGGTGGAGCAGGATCCCGACCGGCGACTCGAGATCATTTCAGAGTTGTTGCTCGAGCACACCCGTCAGGCGACCTTCATCTTCATCGTCGAGCCGCCCGACACGGTGGTCACCCGAGCCGACGTCAACTACCCGAAGGGCGGCCGGGTCGGAAATCTGAACTTCTTGATGACCTTCGCGATCCAGCGGCTCAAGACCTGAGGCCTGTGATTCGATTCGACATACCCGCGCTTGCCGCGGGTATCTCGCCGAGTCGAGCGCGGATGGCGGTTCAGCACACGGCGAGATTCCCCCCGCATCAAGTGCGGGGTAGGTTGCTGCGCAGCGCGGCAATGACGAGTTCTGGGGCGGCTGACTGAGCAATGCAGTTCTGGAGCTACCTCATCATCCGGCTGATCCAGGCGATCTTCGTCACGCTCCTGGTCGTGACTATCGTCTTCGTCGTCTCGCGCACCGTCGGCAATCCTGAAGAGACCATGCTGCCGCCCTTGACGACGACACCGGAGGATAAGGAGCGATTCCGCGAGCTGTTGGGCCTCAACCACGCCCTCCACGTGCAGTACGGCAACTTCCTGCTCGACCTCCTGCAGGGCGACTTCGGCACCTCGTGGCGCGGCGGCGGCACATCGACGCTGGACGCAATCGGTGACCGAGCACTCAACACCGTCAAGCTGGGCGTCGCCGGCGTGGTCTTCGCTCTGGCGCTGGCGGTGCCATTAGGGATCATCGCCGCACTCAGGCGGGGAACCACCCTCGATTGGTTGGCGCGATTCGTCGCCGTGATCGGCCAGGCAACACCGAGCTTCTGGCTCGGGCTGATGATGATCTTCTTCTTCTCCGTGCAGCTCGGCTGGTTCCCGACGGGCGGCGCGAAGGAAGGCTTTCGCTCGCTCATCCTGCCCGCGATCGCGCTGGGTCTGTTCGAGCTGGTCGCGATCATGCGGTTGACCCGCTCCGGGATGATCGAGGTCATGGACACCGATTTCGTCCGCACGGCGAGGGCCAAGGGCCTCAGCGAGCGGACTGTGATCTGGCGTCACGGTGTGCGTCACGCGTTGCTGCCGGTCGTGACGATGCTCGGTCTCTCGCTCGGCCGACTGATCGGCGGCACGGTGATCATCGAGATGGTCTTCGCCTGGCCAGGCGTCGGACGATTGATCATTGACTCGATCCTCAAGAACGACTTCCCCATGGTGCAGGCAGCGATCATCGTGCTCGCCGCGTCGATTGCGCTGGTCAACCTCTTCGTGGATGTCTCCTATCGCTTCATCGATCCGCGGATTCGGGCTGGAGCGGCCTGATGGCAGCCGGCACTGCGGACGCGGTCGAGTTCCAGCCGGGGATGCGGCATCGACGGATTCGCTGGCGGCGATACATCGGGCTGTCGATTCCGGCTCTGATCGCCCTGGTCGTGATCATCGCGGGAGTGTTCGCGGAGTTGCTGCAGACCCACGATCCCGAGTTCATCGACCTCGCCGCGCGCCTGGCGCCGCCGGTTTTCGACGGCGGCACCTGGGCTCATCCGCTGGGCACAGACGAGCTAGGGCGCGACATCTACAGCCGTTTGCTGCACGGAGCGCGCGTGTCGTTGATCGTCGTCGGCATCGTTGTGCCGGGCGCCGCGCTGTTCGGCACGCTGATTGGGCTGGTCTCAGGCTGGGTCGGCGGGATGACCGGCCAGATCCTGATGCGCGTGGTCGATCTGCAGCTGGCCCTGCCGGCGATCCTGTTTGCCGTACTCATGGCCAGCCTGGTCGGTCCCAGCCTGACCAATGTGATCGTGATCCTGCTGTTCTGGACCTGGCCCTCCTATTCGCGGCTGGTCCGAGCCGATGTGCTCTCCTTGCGGGAGCGTGACTTCGTCACGGCCTCGCGATCGGTCGGCGCCGCACCGTGGTGGATCATGCGCAAGCACCTCTTGCCCAATGTGCTCAACACCATCGTGATCGTGATGACGCTGGAGGTCGCGCTGGTCGTCCTGGCCGAGGCCGCGCTCAGCTTCCTCAGCGTCGGCGTGCCGCCGGGAACGTCATCCTGGGGTCGAATGATCACCGAGGGCCGCGACACGATGAACGTCGCCTGGTGGCCGATCTGGCTGCCTGGACTGACCCTGTTGATCATCTCGCTGACCGGCAATTTGATGGGCGACTGGCTGCGCGACGCGCTCGACCCTCGGCTGCGTAACCTGCGTTAGGCGACTGACCCACAGGGAAGCCTGCATGTAGCCCCAACGTAGTCGGCCCCGCGCAGCCTGCCCCGCACTTGATGCGGGGGCGGGGCCTGTTCGTGTCGATGTGACTGCGGCGGCCCCCCCCCCGGGGGGGGGGGGGGGGGGGGGGGGGGGGCGGCGGGGGGGGACCCGGCCCAACACCCAAAAAAACCCCCCCCGG
>JAPPJZ010000044.1:124849-166824 GCA_028874365.1 Chloroflexota bacterium
AAACTTTGGCGCCCCCGCCCAGCGGCCCCCCCATTTTTGGGGGGGGGGGGGCGTGTTGGTGTCTTTGTGACTGGGGCCCCCCGGCTATGGGGGGGGCGACTTCGTTGGGTCGGAACGCGCGGGCTTCCAACGGGCAAAGCCAGCTACAGCACGCGGCAGCGTTCATATGCTGTTCATTGAGGGCAACCTGCCTGCAATCGCCCGCTCATAGGGTGGCTGAGACAGGAGCGGGGCCGTGGTCGTCAACAAGATCGAAGTGCTCAAGTCGGCCAGGGACGGCCTTGACGTCCTGCCCGACCTGCATCGCTACGCGGCGCTGGAGGCGGCGGGCGAGGATCCGCAGATTCCGGCTGAGGACTTCGAGCGGTTGAAGTGGTACGGCCTCTTCCATCGCAACCGCACACCCGGCCACTACATGCTGCGCATGCGCATTCCCGGCGGCGTACTCAACGCCGAGCAGATTGCGGCGATCGGCGAGATCTCCAACGCGGTCGGGCGCGGCCAGGCCGACATCACCTCGCGGATGAACATCCAGCTCCGCTGGATCACGATCGCAGACGCGCCCTGGGTGCTGCAGCGGCTGTCGGCGGCCGGACTCACGACGCAGCAGTCGGGCATGGACAACGTGCGCAACGTGGTCAGTTGTCCGCTGTCCGGTCTGACCGAAGACGAAGTGATCGACACCCGCGTCCTGGCGACCCGGATGCAGCAGGCGATCATTGGCAGCAAGCGCTTCTCGAATCTGCCGCGCAAGTTCAATCTCTCGATTACCGGCTGCCGCGAGGACTGCGGTCACGCCCAGGTTCACGATCTGTCATTCGTTCCGGCGCAGCGGGACGGCGAGATCGGTTTCAACGTGCTGGTCGGCGGCGCGCTGGGCGGGATGACGCCGGAGTACGCGCGGCCGCTGGACGCCTTCGTCGGCGTCGACGACGCGGTCGAGCTGGCGGTCGCCATTCTCGAGGTCTATCGCGACCACGGCCTGAGGGAGAAGCGTAAGCAGTCGCGTCTCAAATGGCTATTGCGCGAGTGCGGCATGGAGAGGTTCCGCGAAGCTGTCGAGGTGCAACTGGGCCGGTCGCTCGCACCAGCCGGTCAATCGCTGACGTCCCGACACGGCGGCGACCACATTGGTGTTACGAATCAGCGAGATCCCGAACGGCGCGCCGTCGGATGCCTGGTGCCCGTCGGCAGAATCACAGGCGACGCGCTGATCGAGTTTGGTCGGCTGGCCAGAGAGTACGGGACGGCGGAGCTGCGACTGACGGTCCAGCAGAACATCTTGATTCCCAATGTGCACAGCGACCGGATCGACTCACTGTGGCAGGAGCCGCTGCTGCAGACGTATTCGCCCACGCCGTCAGCGTTCCTCCGGGCGATGGTCAGTTGCACCGGCAACGACTTCTGTGCGTTCGCGCTAATCGACAGCAAGGGCGAAGCGACGAAGCTGGCGGCAGCGCTGGAGGAACGCTACGAAATCGCGCCCGATGCCGAGCCCGTTCGCATCCAGATGTCGGCCTGTCCGCACGCCTGCGGGCAGCATCGAGCCGGCGAGATCGGGCTGCTGGGCGGCCGCAAGCGAGTCGACGGCGAGATTATCGACGTCGCCGATGTCTTCACGGGCGGACGACTGGGCGATGATCCATTGCTGGCGGACGTCACCGCACCGGCGGTACCGACAGTGGATCTGCCTGAAGCGGTCGCCGAGCAGATTCGCGCCGTACGAGGCCGCGGCGCGTTGATTGACCGACCCGAGTCGGTGCTCGCGGACTGAGCATCGAATGGCTCGCCCGTCCCTGCGTCGTCGTGATGGATGGAAGCGCTCCATCTGCTGCTACTGCGGCGTCGGCTGCGGAGTGAAAGTGCAGACGCGCAACGGGGTCGTCTCGGCGGTGCGCGGCGACGAGGATCACCCGGTCAATCGAGGCAAGCTTTGCGCCAAGGGGGCGCTGCTGCCCGACATCTTTGTCGAGGAAGCCAGGCTGTTGCATCCGCACGTGCGCGATGTCAACGGGAGCGGCCCACGCCGAACATCGTGGGACGAGGCGATCGAACGAGCCGCCGGTGCGATTCGTCGCGCCGTCGATGAGCACGGCCCGGACAGCGTGATGATGTACGGCTCGGGGCAGCTCGTGACCGAGGACTACTACCTGTTCGGCAAGCTGGCCAAGGGCTACATCGGTACCAACAACCAGGACACCAACTCGAGGCTCTGCATGGCCTCGGCCGTGACCGCGTACAACATGACGTTCGGAGCCGACGCCCCGCCGGCCGGCTACGCCGACATCGAGCAGGCGAACACGTTCCTGGTCGTCGGCGCCAACATGGAGGCCTGCCACCCGATCCTGTTCGAGCGGATTAAGGCGAGGAAACGCGCGGCAAAGGACCGCGTCAAGGTGATCGTGGTCGACCCAAGGGCGACCAGAACGACGGAGATTGCGGACATCCATCTCGCGCTGAGACCCGGCGCCGATGTCGCGCTTCTGCAATCACTCTTGTTCGAAGTCCGGCTCAGCGGTGGTCTCGACAAGGAATTTCTGCAGAATCACACCACAGGCTGGGATCAGGTCGCGGACTCGCTCGACGGCTGGTCGGCGGAGCGGGCGGTCGAGGTCACGGGACTGGATGCCGTCGACATCCTCGAAGCGGCGCGGATCATCGCACACAACGGACCGATGCTGACCTTGTGGACGATGGGCGCGAATCAGTCGACCTCGGGCGTCGACAAGAACCTCGCCCTGATCAATCTCTCGCTGGCAACCGGGAACATCGGCAAGCCGGGCGCCGGGCCGATGTCTCTCACAGGTCAACCCAACGCAATGGGCGGACGCGAGCAGGGCGGACTGGCGACGACATTGCCGGGACACCGGCTGGTCAACAACCCGGAACACCGCGCTGAGGTCGAGCAGGCCTGGGGGATTCCGCCGGGAGCCATTTCCGACCGACCGGGCGTTACGGCGATTGAGATGGTCGAGCGGTTGGAGCGTGGCGAGGTCAAGGTGGTCTGGGTCGCGGCGACCAATCCGGTCGCCTCGTTGCCGAACAGCGACCGCGTCCGCGCCGCCTTCGAGCGGGCCGAGACCGTGATCGTCCAGGACGCGTATCACCCGACGGAGACGACGCAGGTCGCCGATGTCCTGTTGCCGGCTGCGCAGTGGTCGGAGCGCGCCGGCACGATGACCAACTCGGAACGTCGGATCTGCCTGCTCGAACAGGTGTCGCGTCCGCCCGGCGAGGCGCTGCCGGACTGGCAGATCATCTGTCGCATCGCGGCGGCGCTGGGCTACGGCGACGCCTTCCAGTACGACGGCCTGGAAGAGATCTTCTACGAGTACCGGGAACTGTCTCGCGGTCGCGACATGGATATCACCGGCATTTCCTACCCGTTGTTGGCCCAGCACCGCGCCGGAATCCAGTGGCCCTACCCGTCGACCGCCCGATCTGGTCCGCCAGAGGATGGCCGCCGTCTGTTCGAGGATGGCCGGTTTCAAACGGCAGACGGACGCGCGCGAATGCACGTTCCGCAATCGACGCTGCCGGCAGAGTCGATCGATGACGACTATCCGTATGCACTGATCACCGGGCGGGTCAAGGACCAGTGGCACACAATGACTCGCACCGGCCGCTCGGCCAAGCTGATCAAATCGGAACGCCAGCCGTTCCTCGAGCTCAATCCTTCGGACGCGGTCGGCCTCGGCATCCGCGACCGTGATCGGGTCCGCGTCAGCTCGCGCCGAGGTGCGTTCGAGGTGACTGCGCGCGTCAGCAACGGGATCCGGCCCGGATCCGTCTTCGCCCCATTCCACTGGGGATCGCTATGGGCGGACAGCGGATCGTCCAACGCCTCGGCCAGCGAAGCGGTGGATCCCCGCTCGAAGCAGCCCGAATTGAAGTTCGCCGCGGTCCGGATCGAACCGGTCGCCGCAGACTGAGCCAGTTCGACCTTTCCTCCCGTCGCGCAGTTGACACGACACCCAACGGCAATGTCCGTGTCATTCAGACGAAACATGGCGCAATCAGCGCGTAACTGCGTCTCCGTAGCGTCGGCGTCGTTGGACCGGACTATCGGTGACCGAGGTGCAAATTGAACACAAGCGAGCTGAGCGGCAAAGCCACTTCGATCAAGTTGAAGAGCTTTGCCGCCCCGCACATGCGGACCTTTCACCTCACCTGGCTGGCCTTCTTCCTCTGCTTCTTCGGCTGGTTCGGGATTGCGCCCTTGCTCGGCGAGGTGCGGGAGGACCTCAACCTCACCCATTCCCAGGTCTTCACCTCGCTGATCGCCTCGGTCTTCATCACTGTCTTCGCCCGCGTGGCTGTCGGCTGGATATTGGACCGCGTCGGACCGCGGCGCACGTACACGGGACTGCTGATTCTCGGCTCGATCCCGGTGATGTTGATCGGGCTCGCGCAGAACTTCGAAACGTTCGTGATCTTCCGTCTGCTGATTGGCGTGATCGGCGCGTCGTTCGTGATTACGCAGTACCACACGTCCGTGATGTTTGCGCCCAACGTGGTCGGCACTGCCAACGCGACAACGGCGGGCTGGGGGAACCTTGGCGGTGGCGTGACTCAGCTCGTCATGCCGCTGGTGATGACCGGTGTACTCTTCTTCGCCGCCAACGAGGCCGCCGGCTGGCGGATCGCCATGGTCATTCCCGGCGTCGCGCTACTGCTGATGGGTCTCGTCTACTACCGCTTCACTCAGGACGCCCCAGAGGGCGACTTCAAAGACCTGCGTGCTCAAGCCAAGGTGACCGCACAGAACCAGCCGGGCGCGTTCGCCAAGGCATCGCGTGACCCACGCGTCTGGATGCTGTTCGTGATTTACGGCGCCTGCTTCGGGATTGAACTCACGATCAACGGCATGGCTTCGCTCTACTTCCAGGATCGCTTTGGGCTCGACATTGTGCTCGCAGGCGTGATCGCCTCGCTGTTTGGTCTGATGAACATCTTCGCCCGCACGACGGGCGGTATGTTCTCCGACAGGTTCGGCATCAAGATGGGACTGCGCGGCCGGACGTTGTTCATGTCCGGCGTGCTGCTGCTTGAAGGACTCGCTCTGGTCGCCTTCTCGCGCATGGAGGTGTTGATCCTGGCGATCCCGATGCTGATCGTGTTCAGCATCTTCGTGCAGATGTCCGAGGGCGCCACGTTCGGCGTGGTCCCCTTCGTCAACAAGAAGGCGCTGGGCGCCGTGGCCGGGATCGTCGGGGCGGGCGGCAACGCGGGTGCGGTCGCGGCGGGATTCCTGCTCCGGGCCGAGGGAGTCGCGATGCAAGACGCATTGCTCTACTTCGGCATCATCGTGATTGCAATCGCGCCGCTCGCCTTCTTCGTCCGCTTCCCCAAGCGAGTCGAAGCAATCGAGCGCCGGCGCATGCGAGAGGCTCTCGAGAGCGAGGGTCGGCCGGCCGTGGTTCTCGACTAGAAGCGGAGCCTGCTACAGCGCTTCGACGATCGCCGCTCCCAGGTCGGCGGTCGATGCGCTGCCTCCAATATCCGGCGTCCGCGGAGCGCCGCTGCCGGGATCGAGCACCGTCTCGATTGCGCCAAGGATCGCGTCATGCGCACGCCGATGACCGAGGAAGTCGAGCATCATTGCGCCGCACCAGATCTGACCGATCGGATTCGCAATTCCCTGTCCAGCGATGTCCGGCGCTGAGCCGTGCACCGGCTCGAATAGCGACGGGAAGACGCCGTCAGGATTGAGGTTGGCGCTCGGCGCGATGCCGATCGTTCCGGTGCAGGCCGGCCCGAGATCGCTAAGGATGTCCCCGAACAGGTTGCTGGCGACCACAACATCGAAGAAGTCGGGCCGCTGCACGAAGTGCGCCGTGAGGATGTCGATGTGGAACTTGTCGACCTCGACCTCGGGATAGCTCGCCGACATCGCCTCGACGCGCTCGTCCCAGAACGGCATCGTGATCGCGATGCCATTTGATTTCGTCGCGCTCGTCAGGTGCCGCTTCGGTCGTGATTGCGCCAGATCGAAGGCGTACTTGAGCACGCGATCGACGCCGACGCGCGTCATCACCGTCTCCTGCATCACCATCTCGCGTTCGGTGCCGGAGAAGATCCGGCCGCCGATGCTGGAGTACTCGCCCTCCGTGTTCTCGCGCACGATGTACATATCGATCTCGCCGGGCTCGCGCGGACTGCCGTCGCGTCTCACCACCGGCGCCACGATGCCCGGCATCAACCGCGCCGGTCGCAGGTTGATGTACTGGTCGAACTCCCGCCGGAACTGCAGCAACGAGCCCCAGAGCGAGATGTGGTCGGGAATCTTCTCAGGCCAGCCGACCGCGCCGAAGAACAGGGCGTCGTGTCCGCCGATCTGGTCTTTCCAGTCGTCGGGAAGCATCTGACCGCGCCGCTCGTAGAAGTCCCAGGAGGCGAAGTCGAAGTAACTGAACTCCAGATCAATCTCGAACTTCGTCGCAGCCTCTTCGAGCACGCGAATGCCCTCGGGCACGACTTCCTGGCCGATCCCGTCGCCGGGAATGACGGCGATCCGCTTGGCGCTCATCGTGGTCGGTCCTTTACTCGAAGTGGCGGCATCTTCAGCAAGCTACATTGCCCGCTAGGTTCGATATGGCGGGAAGGAACGACGGCATGGCGACATTCGTACTGATTCACGGCGCGTACCAGGGTGGTTGGATCTGGTCGCCTGTGGCAGGTCGGCTGCGCGACGCCGGGCACCGCGTCTACGCGCCGTCGCTCGACGGTTGCGCAGAGCGTTCGTCGCAAGTGCGTCCCGGCATCACGACGGAAACGCAGGCCGACGAGATCGCCGAGTTGATGCGCTACGAGGACCTTAGCGATGTCGTGCTGGTCGGCACCTCGTCGGGCGGGATGGTGCTGTGCCGGGTCGCCGAGATCGCCAGTGAGCGGGTCCAGCGCATCGTCTTCGCCGACGCACTCGCGCTGTACGACGGAGAAACGATCCGCGACATCGTCTCCGGCGCTGGCGTCGACCCTGACGCCGTCTCGACCGGCCCCGCGCCCGGGTCGATGCTCGAATCGCTGAGTGCGAGCATGGATGCCGAGATAGCTCGATGGGGTGCTGATCGGTTCGGACCGCACCCGGCCGCCGCGTTCAACCGGCCGGTCGAACTCGATTCGTTCTGGGATCAGACCTGGGATGCCTGTGTGATCTGGTGTCGTCAGGCGCCGAATCCGGGCGAGGCGCACCAACGCCGCTGCGCCGAGCATCTGAACGCGCGCTGGCACGAGCTCGACACCGGCCACTACCCAATGCTCAGCACGCCCGACGAACTCACCGGACTCATCCTCGAGGGATAGCGTCGAGTCCAGCCCTGCGGATACGGGCATGACGGAGGTGACCAGGATGTCCGACAACTCATTCGCACGATTTCGAGGCAAGGTGGCACTAATCAGCGGGGCAGGCAACGGGATTTGCCGGGCCAGCGCGGAGATCATCGCTGCTGAGGGCGGGACGATCGCTGCCGTCGACAACAATCGGAAGGTGCTCGACGACGCGATGCACGGGTTCGCTGCGGCCGGTGGCGGCGAGCACCAGGCCTATCACGCCAATGCGCTCGCGCAGGAGGATGTTGAAGACGTCGTCGCCGACGTCGTGGACCGCTACGGTCGGATCGACATTCTGATCAACGGCGTCGGCGGCTCGACGATCATCGACGATGCAGGCGCAACCGTTGATGAGTTGACGATGGAGGAGTGGCAAAAGCTGCTCGACTTCAACCTCAGCGGCACCTTCCTGTTCTGCCACGCGGTTGTTCCACACATGATCCGCCAGGGCGGCGGCAAGATCGTCAACTTCGCCTCGATCGCTGGGCGGGGCAGGAGCGCGACTAGTTCGACCGCCTACTCGGCAGCCAAGGGCGGAATCATCGCCTTCACGACCAAGCTCGCGCTGGAGGTCGGACCCGCGGGAATCAATGTCAACGCGATTGCGCCCTCAGCCACCCTGACCGAGCGCATTCGCACACACTGGGAACACCGCCCGCCCGAGCTCCAGGAGCAGGTAATCGCCGCGACCCCGCTGCGGCGGATCGCCGAGCCGATCGATCAGGCCAACGTCGTCTGCTTCCTCGCGTCCTCGCACGCCGACTTCGTCACCGGCGTGACGATAGACGTGACTGGCGGCACCTAGAACTTGCCCGACTTCATCACGGGCAAGACCTCATCGGCGAACAGCTCCATCGAACTCCGCACCTGTTGCTGAGACAGGTTGCCGAACCAGAAGTTGGCGTTGAAGTGATCGGTGCCCATGACTTCGCGGAGTTGCTTGATCTTGGCGATGCAGGTGTCAGGCGTGCCCATCACGAAGTAGCGGTCGAGCAAAGAGTCGGCGCTTGGCTCCGTTTCCATCGGGATGGCGACAGCGCGGCCGTGCTCGACGCGTGCGAGGCCCTGGCGCAGGCTCAGCGTCACTCGCATGTTCCAGCGGGCCTGCTCGACGATGTCCGGCAGCTCGGATTCGTCGTGTGTGACGTAGACGGGGCGCTGGGTGCTCACCCGGACTGCTTTGCGCTTTTCGGGATCGGTGATTGCGCGCTCGAACGTCTCGCGGAACTCGGCCAATCGCTCGATCGGTATGCCAAACCCGCCGGAGACGAGATTGAAGCCGCGTTCGCCAATCGCCGCAATCGACTCGTGGCTCTGTCCGACCACCCAGAAGGGCGGATGCGGCCGCTGAATCGGCATCGGGAAGATGCTGGTCTCGTCGAAGCAGTAGTACTTGCCTTCGTGTGAGAACGGCTTGCCGGCGAACGCCTTAAGTAGGATGTCGACCGATTCGTCGAAGCGCTCGCGGCTCTCATCGAGCGTGTGCCCGAGCCGGTCGAACTCATAGCGCTGGTAGCCGCGTCCTAGGCCGACATCGAGTCGTCCACCGCTGAGCACGTCTGCGGTGGCGATCTCCTCGGCCACGACCAGCGGGTGATGCAGCGGCAGCACGACGACGGCGGAGCCGACGCGGATCTGTTCCGTGTGGGCGGCCAGATGCTGCGCAAACATCAGCGGACGCGACAGGTAGCCGTAAGTCGAGAAGTGATGCTCGGCGCACCAGATGCTGTCGAAGCCCAATCGATCGGCGGTTTGGGCCATCTCAGTCGCGCGGTCAAAGACCTCGACGTGGTCTTGAGCTCCCGGTGACTGGAGCAGCAGGAACGTTCCGCAATCCATGGGCCGCACTTTCGTTGCAGATTCGCGGTCGGACGCTCTGGCAATCGAGCCTAGCGCGGACCGTTCAGGGCGCGGTCCAGCGCCGCCAGTTCGTCGCTGTTCCAGCGCCGGGAAATTTCCGCGTCCGGAACCATTGCATTTGAGCCATGAAATGCGCCAGGGTAGACGTGCAGCTCGGTTGGAACGTTGGCGTCTAGCAGTGCCTTGGCGTAGGCGACATCCTCGTCGAGGAACAGATCGAGCGTGCCGACGTTGATGTAGGCGGGCGGCAGGCCGGCCAGATCGGTCGCGCGCGCTGGCGCCGCGTACGGCGAGACATCGTCGCCGCCGGCATTGCCTTCCAGGTAGGCGTTCCAGCCGGCGAGATTCGCGGCTCGGTTCCAGACGCGAGAGTCGGTGATCGCGTGACTGCTGCGAGTTGCGTTACGGTCGTCCAACATCGGGAAGACCAACAACTGGAAGCAGACATCGACCTCGCCGCGGTCGCGGGCGACGAGCGCGAGCCCCGCCGCGAGACCGCCTCCGGCGCTGCCGCCGCCGATCGCGATCCGGCTGCGGTCGACGCCGAGCTCGTCAGCGGAAGAAGCGAACCAGCGCAATCCGGCGTAGCAGTCCTCGATCGGCGCAGGGAACGGGTGCTCGGGCGCGAGCCGGTACTCCACCGAGGCAACCAGCACATTCAGTTGGTCGGCGACGCCGGCGCAATACGGGTCGTTCATCGCGACATCGCCGAGGACCATGCCGCCGCCGTGGATCCAGTACAAGGCAGGGGCGTCGGCGGGCAGCGAGGCGGGGCGATACGTGCGGACCATCACCTCTGGAGCGCCGTCCGGCCCCGGAACCATGTGATCCTCGACGGTCACACCGTCCGGCATGGGAGCGCCCAATAGCGCCGCTCCGAGCTCGGCCAGGCTGGCGCGCGTGGCGGGAATGTCGGACAGATCCAGGCGCAGCGGCATCACCTCGAGCACGGCCAGATGCTCGGCGTCCAGGTATGCCTCTATGTCGAGTGCAGGAACAGCCATCGGATCATCTCCTCGTGGTATCTCGTTCGTTCGACTGCAGACTACCGTTGTCCTGAGACGCAACTGCTAAGCGCCGCAACCAACAGAGGAGACTTGCATGTCGGACATCACCGATCACGCGAGAGCAGCGGTCGATGCGTTCCAGGATGCGTTCAACGCCCAGGACCACGAACGGCTGGCGGGGGCGCTCAACTATCCGCACGTGCGGCTCTGGAGCGGCCAGTTCACGACAATCGAGACCCCGGAAGAGTTCGCCGAGATCAGCCGGCGCGGACAGGCTCGCCTCGAGGCCGAGGGCTGGGATCATACGGATACGGTCGCGATGGAAGTCGTCCAACAGGGACCAGACAAGGCGCACTGCGCGCTGGTCAACCATCGCTGCCGCGCCGACGGCACGGTCTACCACAAGTTCGACACGCTCTGGATCGTTACCAACCAGGACGGCCACTGGGGCGTCAAGTTCCGCTCCAGCTACCTCGGATCACCCTCGCACTAGCCCGCTAGCCGGTCTTCATTTGGCCCTTCATCTCGCCCTCCCGACCGAGACCCGACCAGGACGGCCGCCTTCGCGCGTCCAGCACGCCGCCCTCCGGAATCGGCGGTACGCCAATCGTGTTGGCGGACATCCAACCGCCGTCGACCAGCAACGCGTGCCCGGTGACGTAGCTGGCCATGTCGGAGAGTGGGAACACGACAGCGTTGGCAACCTCGTCCGTCGTCCTCAGCCGTTTGAAGGGAATCAGAGCCTCCGCGGTTCTCTTCACGCGCTCGGGCGATGCCGGAATCCGCGGCGTCGCGATGCTGCCAGGTGCGACCGAGTTAACGCGGATGTGGTGCGGGGCCAGCTCGACCGCCATGCTGTGCACGAGGTTGATCAGGCCGGCCTGGGCCTGCACGGCTATCCGATCATGAGCGACCTTTTCGGCGATGAGATAGGCGGGCTGATCGGAAACGGTGTCACGATCGACGCCGGCGTCGCAATCGTCATGACGCTGTTGCTGGAAGCGATGAGTTCGCGGCGCTCGCGGCTCGAGGTGACACTGGACATGGCTTCGCTGCCGGCGATCGACGACTTCCTCGCCGCGCTGGCGATCAGGCGGGGCTGGGACGATGCCTCCACGCTCCGACTGCGCTCGGCTGGCGAAGAGACGCTGGCCACCCTGCTCGGTCAGGAAGACGAAGGCGGCGAACAGCCCGAACGGCCCCGGCTGGTCATCGTCGCCCGGCCCCAGACCGCAATGGTGGAGCTGGAATTCGTCGCCACCACGCGCCAGGAGAACATCGAGGATCAGCTCGCTTATCTGACGGACGAAGCGCCGATTCCGACGGCCGACGATCTCTCCCTGCGTCTGCTCTGGTACCACGCATCGGCGGTGCGGCACCAGAAATTCCACGGCGCTGACATTGTGACAGTGCAAGTCGACGGCAACGCCTGACAGGTGCGCGGCCGGAGCAGACGCCGGGCCTGAGGGAGTCGTCGTGGGGAAGCCGCCCAGCGCACATCCAGGATCAGAATCGAGATCCGGCCTCGTGTGGTGGGCTGGTCCAACGCTTGCGTGTTGATTCGCACGTGACGTTGACGTGTCTGATCGACCTCTAGTCCGCTGCGCGGTTGCACTACGCGAGATTCGTCGACAATGGCTGATCGGCGGAGGCGTTGACGTACTGGATTGATTGTGGCTCTCTGAGTGTCGGTGCTACGCTCAAGCGCAGCAGCATTCGTCCAGGTGCCCGTCCCGGGAGAATAGGGAAGTCGGTGAGATTCCGACGCGGTAGCGCCACTGTAAGCGGGGCTCGCTCGATCGAGTGAGCAGAATGGAGAGCTGACGCCCACTGTCGACCGACCACGCGTCGATGGGAAGGGCTCGGCCAGGACCTCCGCCCGCAAGCCAGGAGACCTGCCTGGACGAGAGGTGACAACTCTCCGCTTCAGAGAGGTCCCTCGATCTCCGGGCGCGTGCTCCGGTCAGGTCGAACCCAACCCTCCGGCGGAGCCGAAGGGAATGGGCATGTTGAGATCGCCTTCATCGCGTTGGATTGGTTGGCTGGCGGTACTGATCGTCGGTCTGTTCCTGGTGGCGTGTTCGTCGGACGAACCCCCGCAGGCACAGCCTGCGCCGCAGAGCATGGCGGAACAGACGGAGCGACAGCAAGCTGGGGACGAAGCGCGGGTTGCCGGGGAGGCAGAGGAGGAAGCTGAGACGGCCGGACAGCAGGAGGCCGTGGCTGAACAGCAGCGACAGGCGGAGGCCGTCGCCGCCCAGGCTGAGCAAGCGGAGCAGCAGCAGATCCAGGATCAAGCCTCGGAACGGGCTGCGGCTGAGCAACAGGCCGAAGCTCAAACGCAGGCCGAGCAGCAAGCGGTGGCGCCGCAGGCACAGTCCGCCCAGGCAACCGCGAGAACACTCGAAGGTGTGCGTGGCGTGGTCGATCCGAGCAACAGCGGCTGGCCGCGCCAGGTTGAGGGGCTGAATGGCATCGTCAGCATTCCGGCCAAGCCGATGCGGATCATCACGGCGTCAGTCGGGCATGATGAGATGACGCTAGCGCTGGTGCCCAACGACCGATTGGTCGCGGTCGGGTCGGCGACCAAGAATGCCACATACTCGAATGTGGCGGCACTGGTACAGGACAAACCTGAAATCTCTCGAGATCCGGAAGTGATCATCGCGCAATCGCCGGATGTCGTCGTGACCAGCCCGTTCTTCCCGGTGGAGGCGATCGATGCGTTGCAGCGGGTCGGCATCGTCGTGGTCCAGACGGAACTGATCCAGAGTCCCGAGGCGCGGATCAACAGCATCCTGCTGATGGGCTACATCTTCGGCGAAGAGGAGCGTGCTTCCGAGTTCGCTGACGAGGTAGAGGCGCGCTATGAGGCGCTGATTTCGGTCACGAGTGTCAAGTCTCCGCAGCCCAGGGTGCTGGCGCTGACTCAATACTCGGACACGCTGTGGGTCGCCGGTGGCAACTCGACCGAAGGCGGCGTGATCATTGCGGCCGGTGGCGTCAATGCAGCCGAAGTCCCCGGTATCCAGGGCAACCAGACCACCAGCCTCGAGGGCGTGATCGCGATGGCGCCCGAGATCATCATCATTGCTCAACCGATCGAGTTCGGCGCGGAGGAGTTTCGCCAGAGTCTGCTCAACAACGAGGCCCTGGCCGAAGTCCCGGCGATCCGGGACGGCGCGGTGCACGTGGTCGAGAGCAAACACTTCACGACGCTCTCCTACTGGAATATCCGGGGGGCGGAAGACCTGGCCCGGCTGCTCTGGCCCGACGACTTCCCAGACCCGCCGTCGGAGTCGTTCAGTCTGGCCGAGTAGGAGCCGTTCTCACGAGGTGACGAACTGACGGCAACGGCTTATGCGGGAAGACCCATCGCGCCCCGAATGTGGTCCATGTCCAGATGGGCTCGCACGAGGGCGGCCAGCTTGTCGTACTCCTCATTGAGATCGACATCCTCGTTAGCCCACGTGAGCGTGACGCCCTTGCGGCTCGCGACGAACTCCAGCATCGAGCGCCTCACGTCGCGATTGTGGAACAGGCCGTGCATGTAGGTGCCGAGGGTCATGCCTTCGTCATCCAAGGCGCCGTCAGGCGAGTTGGTGGCAAGGCCAGAACGGGACTCAATGGCAAATGGGCTGGTTGGCGTCTCGTCGGTTGCTAGGCCCATGTGAATCTCGTATCCCGCTAGCGGTGTCCCCCGGCACCCGCCGAGCAGGCCGCGCCCGTCGGTGACTCGCGCCGAAACCTGGTGCGTGACCTTCTCGGAGTGGAAGGTGGTTGAAGTCGGAAGCAGATCGAGCCCGCTTGTGACCCTCCGGTCGGATTCGACGCCGTCGGGGTCACGCAGTTGGCGTCCGAGCATTTGAAATCCGGCGCAGATACCGATCACTGGCGTGCCCACCTTGCGAGCGGCCGTGATCTTGTCTGCGAGGCCTTGCCTCCGGAGCCAGTCGAGATCATCCACGGTCGTCTTGCTCCCGGGGATCACGATCAGATCCGGTTTGCCGAAGTCGTCGATCGCGCGTACGAAGCGGACTCGCACGCCGCGCTCGTAACGCAGCGGATCGAAGTCGTCGAAGTTGGCGATGTGAGGCAGCCGCATGACGGCCACGTCGACGAGCGTGTCCTGGTCACTCAGGCTGTCGGGTTGGAGGCCGAGCGAGTCCTCTTCGGGGAGATGAATGTCGAAGTAGTAGGGCAGCACGCCAATCGCCGGCGCGCCGGTGTGTTCCTCGAGCAGATGCAGTCCCGAGGTGAGCAGCGATGGATCGCCGCGGAACTTGTTGATCACGTACCCCGTGACCAGCGCGCGCTCCTCCGGTTCCAGCAGGACCATCGTGCCGACGATCTGGGCGAAGACGCCACCGCGGTCGATGTCGCCGACCAGTAGCACCGGCGAGTCCGCATGGCGAGCGACGCGCATGTTGACGATGTCGTGCTGCTTCAGATTGATCTCGGCCGGACTACCCGCTCCCTCAATCACGACGACGTCGAAGTCGCGTCGCAGTGAATCGAGCGCTGATGTGATGGCCGGCCACAGCTGTTGCTTGAGTTCGTAGTACTCGCGCGCCGATTTCCTTGCGTGCGGCCGGCCCATAACCACGACCTGCGATCGCGCCTCGGCCTCCGGCTTGAGTAGGACCGGGTTCATCTCGACTCGCGGTGCGACCATCGCTGCGGCGGCCTGGACCGCCTGTGAGCGACCGATTTCGCCGCCGTCGGGCGTGACGAAAGAATTGAGCGACATGTTCTGCGCCTTGAACGGCGCGACCTGGAAGCCGTCCTGCGTGAAGATGCGGCAGAGCGCAGTGGCGAGGATCGACTTGCCGGCGTGCGACGAGGTTCCCTGGACCATGATTACTTTGGCGAGTTCGTTCATGGGCCGAGCACCTGTCGCAGCGCACTGACCAACTGCTCGCATTCATCCCGTCGGCGCACGGCGATGCGAATGTGTTCGGGCAGTCCGAACGAGGCGCAATCCCGAACCGCGATGCCGCGGCGCAAGAGGTCGGCTCTGACTCTGGTCGCGTCTCCGACCTTGACGATCAGAAAGTTCGTCGCTGAGGGCGTGAACCCCAGCCCCATCGCAGTGAACTGGCTGTAGAGGTACGCCTTGGCCGACCGGATGACTTGTCGCGCAGCGTCGATGTACTCCTCGTCCTCAAGCGCAGCCAGCCCGGCAGAGAGGGCCACCGCGTTGACGCTCCAGGCGGGCTGTAAGCGGCGGACGTATTCAATCAGCTCTGGCGTTGCAGCCATGTAGCCAAGCCTGGCGCCGGCGAGGGCGTGTTCCTTTGTCATCGAGCGCAGAATGACAACGTTGCCGGTTTCCAATAGCTGGACAGAATCCCATCGGTCTTCCGAGAGCGAGACGTAAGCGTCATCGAGAACGAGCAGGGCGTCAGGCCCGATTGCAGTTTGAATTCGCTGCACCCGCTCGCAGTCGAGGTAGCGGCCGGTCGGGTTGTTGGGGTTGCAGAGGAAGACGACGTCGGGGCGCGACCGCCTGATGATTCGCTCGGCTGATTCGATTGACCAACAGAAGTCATCAGTCTCCTCAGCGGCAACGCGGCGGATGATCGCGCCAGCGAGGGCGGCGGCAGCCTCATACTCGCCGAAGGTCGGCTCGAAGAGCAGGCAGGTTGCTCCTTCGTAGAGTCGGGCCCGCGTGAGTAGATGAATCAGCTCTGTGGAGCCGTTGCCGACCAGCAGATGGTCCCGTCCGACACCGAGGCGGTCCCCCAGCGCTTCCCGCAAGAGCAGGCAGTCACGGTCTGGGTAGGCGGACAGATTGGCGTCGGCAGCCGCCTGCCGCACTCGTTCCGAGGTCCCCAATGGATTGATGTTCGAACTGAAGTCGATCACGTCTTCGGGCTGGAGCCCCAGTTCGCGCGGTTCGGACGTGTCAAGGCCTCCGTGAACGGTTCTCATGCCGCAACCCAGTGTCTGAGGGTGAGGACTCCCAGTGCCAGAACGACGCCAAGCAGAGCGGTCCCATGGGCGACTCGATTGCCGCGAGCAATGTCCCTGGCCTCAGGTCGCGGAAACTCTGCGCCGAGGTCGTAATGGCCCGGCTTCTCCAATCTCCGACCGAGCAGGCCCGCCATCGCAGACATCGTCCAACCGGCATTGGGACTCTCGGTGGAACGGCGGTCGCGTAGCATCACCTGCCAGCCCTGCCGAATCGGTAGCCGGAGTAGCGCTCCGCTGAGCAGCATCAAGAGCGCACTGAGCCTGGCCGGAATGAGAATGACCAGGTCGTCCAGCCGTGCGGCGGACTTGCCGAGATGCTCGTAGCGGCCGCGTTTGCCCCACATGCTGTCCAGCGTATTGGCCGCCCGGTACGCGACCGCGAGTGGCACGGCAAGGATCGAGAACGCGAGCCAGGGTGCGATGTAGCTGTCCGTGGTGTTCTCTGCCACCGACTCGATCGCGGAAGCAGCGACCAGGGGTGCGCTCATGGCCGCGCGGTCGCGGCTTACGAGGCTCCGCAGCCTCGTTCGCGCGGTCTGCAGGTCATCGTCCTCGAGCGCGCGCCGGGTTGACTCCCCGGCCGCGACGAGTCCTCGAACGGTGAAGCTCGTGCGAAGCAGGACGGCGCCGCCGAGCAGGTAGGCAGCGGGACCCAACGCAGCCAGGCCGAGCATTGCCGCCCAGCAGATGGCCCCCCAGGCTCCCACCGTGACGACGACACCGACGAAGCCATACAGCAATGCCGAGGCGGGCCGTTGGGGCGCGAAACGTTCAAGGCCGCTGATCATCCGCCCCATCCAGACGACCGGATGAAATCGAGCCGGCGGCTCGGGCAGAAGCTGATCCAGGGCCAACGCCAGCATGACCACGCCGACATCGAGCGCCAGATTGGCCCACCATTCGGAGTAGATCGATGGAGTCATCGTCGTTGTGCGATCTGCGTCGGTTGTTCGCCGTCATTGGGGCACGGCATGCGCACGCCTGACGGTAGAGCAGAGGCGGAACATGCCGGATAGTTGCCTCGTTGACCGACGCTAGCGATCACCGGCAGAGGCGGCGTCAGCGCTGTTGCGCACACGCAGAAACGCGCAGTGGAATGATCCAGCCACTACAAGCAGCCAAAAGAAGACTCGAGGCGTATGGCATCAGGGTGGTAGGCCAGAGTTGGCGAAATAGAGAACGGACGTTTCTTCCTTTGTCGCGCCGTCAGACGGCATAGGAATCGTGTAGGTCAGTGTGGCCTGGTCGCCGACCACCTCGATCTCTTGGACGAAGTTGCGAATCAACGCTTTCCGCTCGGGGAACGTGCCCTGCTGGAGGAACTCCCGGAAATCCCTTACGTACTCCTTGATCTCCTCAGTGCTTGGGAGATCGACGCGGCGCTTCTCAAGCTGGCGGCTCAGATCATCCTGTGCGGCCATGAGCTGCTCCTCGCGGTGGCGCATCGAGTAGATGCGCGGCGACAGGACTTCCATCGTCAGGTCGCTTGTCTCGAGGGCCTCATAGAGACGCGACAGCCGCTTGCGCACGTCCGCTAGTTCGCCCTCGACCGCCTCCAGTTTGCCGCCCAACTCACCGGCCACCTGATCGACCTCTTCGGCGACGAGCGTCACGAGTTCCGTGATCGTCTCGTCGGTGAGGATGCGTTCCTTGATCTTGTCGACCACGAATCCCTCGACCTTGGGGGCGTTGAGATAGCGCGACTCGCAGGCGCCGGCGCCCTCGCGCATGAGCTTGCTGCAGACGTAGTAGGCGAACTTGCCGCTCCTCGCACTCTGAATGCTGAAGGGACTGCCGCAGACTCCGCAGCGCAGCAATCCGCTCAGGAGGAACTTGCTGCCCACGCGCGCCGGCGGTCGCATCGCGGGAGCGCGCTCACGCATCGCCTGGCTGACGGCGTCGAACAGTTCGCGCGAGACGATTCCGGGCCACGCTCCCTCGACACGGACGGGGTCGGATGCCTTCTTTCCCCTATTGGTCTTTCCCCAGACTGCCGTCCCGGTGTACGCCTCGTTGACTAGGAGCTTGTGCAGGCTCGCCCGCTGCCAGCGCCTGCCTCTGTTGGTGATCCCACGCTCGTTCAGGTCGCGGCATATGTCCTTGAGGCCGTGACCGCGGAGCGCCTTGTCGAAGATCTCCTTCACGACCGGAGCGGCGGCTTCGTCGATCTCCAGTTTGGGTCTCTCCTTGGCGCCGTCCTGGACCTTCACGCGCCGGAATCCGAAGGGCGCGACCGGCGCCATGAAGAACCCGCGGGAAGCGGCCTCGCGCATCCCGCGGCGGACCTCCTGGGCGAGGTTCTCCGAGTAGAACTCGTCCACGCTCTCGATGATCGCCTCCATCAACCTCCCCGTGGGAGAGTCGTCCGCGTGCTCGGTGATGGAAGTGACTCGGATGCCTCGTCGCCTCAGCATCGACTTGAAGGCGACCGCGTGCTCGCGCTTGCGGGTGAAGCGCGAGAACTTCCAGACCAGGATTTCCTCGAACGGGGCATTGGATTCCGAGGCCTCGTCCAGCATCTTGCGGAACTGCGGCCGATCCGCAACACGGCCGCTCTCGGCTTCGTCGATGTACTCGCGGGCGACGACGTAGCCGTGCCGGTCGGCGAAGTCGCGCAGGGCGCGAAGCTGTGCGGCGACGGAGAGATCGACGTCCTGGCGCTCGCTGGAGACTCGCGCATAGAGCGCGACTGGAGTTCGTACAGTGCTGGTTTCCATTGTTGGTTCCCCTCGATCTCTTTGTCGTGTTCGGCCGCTCGACTTCCAGGCGTAGCTCCGAGCTTCTTCTCGGGCTCGCCCAGTTCTATGTTCGAAACATCTTAGCGACACAGAGGCGCATGATGTGGCGCATACGAAACATCTCTTGCAAGATTTGACGACCACTCGCGAGCGGTCCAGCGCCCGGACGTTGACACTGACGAGCGCTAACGCATCTCCAAGATCGACAGGAAGCTGGGCGCTCTCAGGATTTCCACCCCCTCGTACTCAGCAAGCGGCAGGAGATGCTGTCGATCGCCGGTGACTAGATAGTCCGCTGAAATCTCAACGGCGCACTCCAAGATGCGGTTGTCCGCGTGATCGCCCTCAATCACTGTGATCGTGCCGGAAGGCTGAATCACCGTCGCGGCGTCTTCGAGCGCTTGCAAGGCCTGCGACGAACGCTCGCGACTCCACCCAAACTTGCGCTCCAGAACGCCAGCAACCTCTGCCAAGATGAAAGGCGACAGAAACAGCTCAAACCGTCCGCGACGCGCTAGTTCTAGTACACGGCGCTCGTTGCCGGGGAAGTTCAACCCGGAGATGATGACATTGGTGTCAAGAACGACTCTCATGCTTGCGAAGACTGCGCCTCGACCCGGTACTCCTCCACCAACCTTGCAACATCCTCAGGACCGATTCCCTGCTCTCGGGCCTGCTGTTCTCCATATTGGACCAGTTCTCCCCACTCACACTCCACGAGGTAGCGGTCCAATGCTTCCCGCACGAACTCACTCCGAGAACGCCCTTGCAGTCGCCTGGCGTCGTCGACACGGTCCGACATCTCCGGCTGAAGAGACACGGTAATCGTCTTGGTGGTTCGCGGCACGACAGTCTCCGTTGTTACTGAGTCTTACTGGGATCTTGGTCCGATCGGGTGCGCTTGTCAACCTCAGATTTCGTTTCGTCGAATCCGAGTGTCGTCGCGCTCTCCGAAAGCCTGCGCAGAACCACCCGTGGGGCGCTGTGTTGTGTCGTGGCTCGGATATCCAACGTGACTTCTACCTCTGCCTAGGCCAACGAATGGAGGTGGCGGACAACCTCTTCTCCGACTTGGCCCGCTTGGGTGCCCGTTCGCGCGAGATCACGATCCACAGGGTGAGCGACTGCGAGGAGTTCAAACACCGAATGGCACTCTTGACGTTCGGCACGACTCGCAGGTAGGAGTCTCCGTCATGGTGACTTCGACGGACTCATCGCCCTTTTGACGATCGATTCCACAGGCCGTGAATCTGCCATCCGGAAACCCGCGATGCAACAATCCTGTGTCCAGTTCGTCCGAGTCGGAGTCGGCGTAGCCCCTACGCGACATGATCCACTCTTGGACGACCGTCGGGAGGCAGCTGAGCCGATACTCCCTGAGCCTGCGCCAAGCATCGGCAGTTCGGACACAGTTGTCGTGCGAGTAAGCCAACAGAGGCGGTCCCGGCGGACGGTCCCACGCCGGCGCGCCAATCGGTTGAAGGAGCGTCTGTCCCTAATTCCAACGCTCTGCATCAAGGGAGGCCTCAACCAAGTCCAGGCGGGCTCGCGTCTTTTCTTCCGCGGTCCACGCCTCCTGTACGTTGCGACTCCGCCCCGCCCACACCGTTGACCAGAACTCCGCGTCGGAGAACGACAAGAACAGCTTGATCACATCCGCATTCGCCCCAGGTATCCGTTCGGCCGGATCGCCGAGGGCGAACTCGCCAGGAGAGCGCCACTGCCCGTCGGATGATCTAGCGGCGCATTCCAAGCAGACAGGTTCATCTGGTTGGTCCCAGTCAATGAGTGCCTGTGGGAAGTCCAGGGCGTGGAGATATCGGAGACAGCGCGGACATGACGGAGCGCGACATGGGCAAGAACTCTCTTCGTGGCGGTGGGACCAACAGATCGGTGAGCAGTACCCGCTGAACCCGTCCTCCAGAGCATCCATGGTCACGTAGAACGCCCCCTCCAGTTCCGACTGCGCGGTAAGAACCTGCTCACTCGGCGGGTTGGTGTTCACAATCTCGACGACGGCGACGAAACCGCCCAAGTGATCCAGCGCAGCCACATCTGCTCGGAAGTGTCGATGACCTCCTTCCGTCACGACTCGAGCGACGTTCTCTGTGGGGAGCGAAGTCTTGCTGTCGCAGAAGAGGCAACTCAACGCCGGCAGCTCGAAGTACTCGTGCGCGATTCGGTCGCGAAGCTTGTCATGCTCGCTTGCCAGTGCCATTGGTGCTCCTCATGCCCCTGCCCGACATTGCTGTCGACAATGGAGTCCGATAGCAGGTACGAACGCTCACGAAGCGGGCTGCCTATCCTAGCGGTTCCGAGCGGAAGTTCAGGATTGCGAAGACGCGCCGCGACTGGCAGCCATTTGTGGTGCTGCGAGTACCGTTCATGCAGGTGACTTGACTCAAGGGAGCGCGAAGAGTGGCGAAGCTCGAAGATCTCAAGCAGTCCGCGAGCGTCCGCGGCGTTGTTCCCGACGGCCTCGCGACCGTGGTCAACGTCCAGTGGTTCGGCTCCGACGCGATTGAGTTGACCTTCAAGGATGCCTCCGGCCGACCCGACAGCGTGCTTCTCTACCGGGACGATGAAGAACGCCTCGAAGTGGTCGAGGAGGGCAGACCCTGGAGCTTCGATGGCGACGGCTCCCTTTTCCGCCTCGTGTCCGAGGCCCAGCGGATTCGGTTGGCCCACCTCTTCGACCCGCTGTTAGCAGTCCACACCTCCGACATCGACCCGCTTCCGCACCAGATCACGGCGGTCTACGAGGCCATGCTGCCGCGACAGCCGCTTCGATTCCTTTTGGCCGACGACCCTGGCGCTGGCAAGACGATCATGTCGGGTTTGCTCATCAAGGAACTGATCGCACGTGGTGACCTCAAGCGCTGCCTCATCGTCTGCCCTGGCAGCCTGGTGGAGCAGTGGCAGGACGAACTCTCGCGCAAATTCCAGTTGCCGTTTGAGATTGCCACCAACGACAAGCTGGAGGCCGCGCGGACGGGTAACTGGCTCGCGGAGACCGACCTGGCGATCGCGCGGCTGGACAAGCTGGCCCGGGACGAAGATGTGCAGGCCAAGCTCCAGGCGCCGGACTGCCGCTGGGACCTCGTGGTGTGCGACGAGGCGCACAAGATGTCGGCCTCGTTCTTCGGCGGCGAGGTCAAGTACACCAAGCGCTACCAGCTCGGGCAACTGCTGTCTCAGCTGACTCGGCACTTCCTGTTGATGACTGCGACGCCGCACAACGGCAAGGAAACGGACTTCCAGCTCTTCCTCGCCCTACTGGACGGCGACCGATTCGAGGGTCGCTTCCGCGACGGCGTGCACCGCGTTGAGGTCGACGACCTCATGCGGCGGATGGTTAAGGAGAAGCTGCTCAAGTTCGACGGGCGGCCGCTGTTCCCCGAGCGGATCGCGTACACCCTCCCGTTCGAACTCACGCCGCCTGAGGCTCGGCTGTACACCGAAGTGACCGACTACGTCCGCGAGGAATTCAACCGCGCCGAAAAGCTCAACAACGACAAGCGCGCTGGGACGATTGGTTTTGCGCTCACCGTCCTCCAGCGACGGCTCGCGTCCTCACCCGAGGCGATTCTCCAGTCGCTGCGACGACGACGCGAGCGACTGGAGAGCCGTCAGCGGGAAGTCGAGGTGATGAAACGCGGCGCCGAGACGCTCGACCGAGCCATGCCCTTGCTGGACGACGACGACCTCGACGACCTCGATCAGCTCGATGAGGCGCCGGAGGACGAGATTGAAGAACTCGGCAGGACCATCCTCGACCAGGCGACCGCGTCTCGCACTATCGCCGAGCTGAAGGCAGAGATTTCCACTTTGCGGCGGCTGGAGCGTCTGGCCTCAGAGGTGAAGCGCACTGGCGACACGAAGTGGAAGGAACTCGCTTCAACGCTGTCGTATCTCCTCGATCTCTCAAGCGGGCGAAGCGTGGCAGAGGACTCCCGACCGTACGGCTCCGGGCCGATTCCGCCCCCGAAGCCGTCGCGGAACCAGAAGATCGTGATTTTCACCGAGCACCGCGACACGCTCAGCTACCTCTACGACAACATCGCCAACCGGCTGCTGGGGCGCAGCGAGGCGGTAGCGGTGATTCATGGCGGGCTGGGGCGCGAGGACCGGCAGAAGGCGCAGGAGCGGTTCCTGCACGACACCGATGTGCAGGTGCTACTCGCCACTGACGCGGCCAGCGAGGGCATCAACCTGCAGCGTGCTCACCTGATGGTGAACTACGACCTGCCCTGGAATCCCAACCGGATCGAGCAGCGCTTCGGCCGCATCCACCGGATCAAGCAGACCGAGATCTGCTACCTCTTCAACCTCGTCGCCAACGAGACGCGCGAGGGCGATGTCTACCGGACCTTGCTGGAGAAGATCGAGCAGGCGCGAACGGCGCTGGGCGGGCAGGTCTTCGACGTGCTGGGCAAGCTCGACTTCGAGGGCCGACCGCTGCGCGACCTGCTGATCGAGGCGATCCGCCACGGTGAGCAACCGGAGGTCCGCGCCCGGCTCAACACCGTCATCGAGAACGCGATTGATCGGCCGCAGCTCGAACAGCTCATGGAGGACAAGGCGCTCGCGCCGGAGATCATGGACGCCGGCCGCGTGGCCAGCGTGCGCGAGGACATGGAGCGGGCCGAGGCGCGGCGGCTGCAGCCGCACTACATCGAGGAATTCTTCCGCGAGGCCTTCCGCCGACTGGGTGGCAAAATGAGCGAACGCGAGTCACGGCGCTACCAGATCACCAACGTGCCCGCGCCGATTCGCGACCGCGACCGGATCATTGGCCTGGGCGAGCCGGTGCTGCGGCGCTACGAGCGGGTTGTTTTCGAGAAGGAACTGATCTCGCCCCAGGGCAAGCCGTTGGCGGCGTTCATCTGTCCCGGACACCCGCTACTCGACGCAACACTCGACCTCACGCTCGAACGTCATCGCGACCTGCTGCGGCGTGGCGCGATTCTGGTTGACGATCGCGACCCCGGCACCGAGCCGCGAATGCTGTTCTATGCCGAGCACGCAATTCAGGACTCAAGCGTGCTGGCCTCCGGCGAGCGGCGCACGATCTCCAAGCGGATGCTCTATGTCGAGCTCGATGCCGAGGGCAACGCGCGTCACATCAACTACGCGCCCTACCTGGACCTTCGACCGTTGCGCGAGGACGAACCGGATGTGGAAGCGTTCCTCGCCCGTGAGGAGTGCGACTGGATCACGCGCGAGTTGGAACAGCGGGCGATGCAGCATTTGATCTCCGAAGTGGCACCGGAACACCTTGCCGAAGTGCGCGGGCGGCGGGTGCGATGGATCGACAAGACTCGTGACGCGGTCAAGGATCGGCTGGTCAAGGAAATCAGCTACTGGGATTACCGCGCAGGCCAGCTCCTGGAGCAGGAGGCGGCGGGTAAGCCCAACGCGCGGCTCAACGCGCAAGAAGCGCGGCGTCGTGCCGATGACCTGCAGGGTCGGCTGCGCAAGCGGCTGGACGAACTGGAGCGCGAGTCCGCGATCAGCGCGTCGCCGCCGGTCGTGATTGGCGGACTGATGGTTGTCCCGGCAGGACTGATCGCTGAGATGACCGGCTCACCGGCACAGGCGCCGACCGCCGACACGCAAGCAGTGGCCGCCGAGGCGCGCAAGATCGTGATGGAAGTGGAACGCGGACTCGGATTCGAGCCGGAGGACCGGGAGTTCGAGCACCTCGGCTACGACATCGAGAGCCGCGACCCCTCTGGCGGACAGGGATTGCGCTTCATCGAGGTCAAGGGACGCCGCGCCGACGCCGACACCGTGACTGTGACGAAGAACGAGGTCCTCTACTCGCTCAACCAGCCTGACAACTTCATCCTCGCACTGGTCGCGTTCGATGGGGACGGCAGCCACGAGGTTCGCTACCTGCGCCAGCCATTCCAGCGCAAGCCCGATTTCGGCGTTACAAGCGTCAACTATGACCTCGGTGAACTCCTGGATAGAGCGGAGGCCCCATCATGATCACGACCAACGTGGTTCAGCGGACGCTTCACATCCGTTTTGGGAACAAGACCGGGACTGCGTTTGCGATAGACAGGGAAGACAGGCAGTATCTGGTGACCGCAAGGCATCTACTTGAGGATGCCGGACAGAATGACGGCACATACATCTACAAAGACAAGAAGTGGGTCAACTTCCAGTTCCAGGCGGCGGGGATAGGAGAAGGCGAAACGGACGTCGCCGTCATGGCCCTTCCTTTTCG
The DNA here is from genome assembly GCA_028874365.1 of Chloroflexota bacterium. Taxonomy (GTDB): domain Bacteria; phylum Chloroflexota; class Dehalococcoidia; order Bin125; family Bin125; genus Bin125. The sequence goes on from JAPPJZ010000044.1 coordinate 149,998, forward strand.
GATCGCTCCGCGCTATCCATTGGAACCCTCCTCTGGAGGGATGCTCCACGGACAGCAAGTGTTCTTCCTAGGGTTTCCCTTCGGTTGGGACGGCAGAGGGGAGAACATCAACCATGGATATCCGGTTCCATTCGTGAAGGCAGGTGTCATGAGCGCTGTGCACTTCGGTGAACCCTCTCTGATCTACATAGATGCTCATGGCAACAAGGGATTCAGTGGTGGGCCGGTTGTGTACAGGGATCCGAGTAAGCCCAACTCCGACTTGAAGGTGGCGGGCGTCGTTGCACACGGTCCCACACCGATTAGGAAGCCGATCGTCGATGAGCGTGGGCTGCCACTGGTTGAAGAAGACGGCAAAGGGGCGTACTTCGCTGAAAATCAAGGATTCGTCGTTGCCATAGGAATCCGACACGTGGTCGACCTGATCGACTCGAACCCCATCGGCTTTAGCCTTCCTGCCGAGGAGGCGGAATGATGTCAACAGACTCGCCCGTCGTGACCAAGCGCAAGCTGATTGAGGTGGCGTTGCCCCTCGACGCCATCAACAAGGCGTCGGCGCGGGAGAAGTCGATTCGGCATGGGCATCCTTCGACTCTTCACCTGTGGTGGGCTCGGCGACCTCTGGCGGCGGCTCGGGCGGTGATCTTTGCCCAGATGGTGGACGATCCCTCGGCCAATCCTGACCTCTTCCCGACCGAGGCAGCGCAGGAGAGAGAGCGGCAGCGGCTGTTCAAGATCATCGAGGACCTCGTTCAGTGGGAGAACACGACCAACGAAACGGTGTTGGAGCAGGCGCGCGAGGAGATCTGGCAGTCGTGGCGGCGGATCTGCGCCGAGAACGCCGACCATCCACGCGCCGACAAGCTGTTCAACCGCGACAAGCTGCCCGCGTTCCATGACCCCTTCGCCGGTGGAGGCTCGCTGCCCCTTGAGGCGCAGCGGTTGGGGCTGGAAGCGCACGCCTCCGACCTCAACCCGGTGGCGGTGCTGATCAACAAGGCGATGATCGAAATCCCGCCCAGGTTCCCGGGCCAGCCGCCGGTTAACCCCGAGACGCGCGGCGAAGCGCGGCTGACCGACAAGACCTGGCGCGGCGCTGAAGGGCTGGCCGAGGATGTGCGCTACTACGGACAGTGGATGCGCGACGAGGCCGAGCGGCGCATCGGCCACCTCTACCCCAAGGTGCTGGTGACCAAGGCGATGGCCGCCGACCGGTCCGACCTCGAGCCGTATGTCGGTCGCGAGTTGACGGTCATCGCCTGGCTCTGGGCGCGGACGGTGAAGAGCCCAAACCCAGCGTTCGCCGATGTCGACGTTCCGCTCGTCTCGACCTTCATCCTCTCCAAGAAGAAGGGCAAAGAAGCGTGGGTCGAGCCGATGATCGAGGAGTCCGGCTATCGGTTTGAGGTGCGCTCAGGCAGGCCTCCTGAGGCGGCCGCTTCTGGAACCTCAGCCGGCAAACGCAGGGCATTCCGATGCCTCATGTCCGACACAGCTCTTCCCTACGAGTACTTGAGAACAGAGGGCAAAGCAGGTCGCATGGGCGAGCGTTTGATGGCAATCGTCGCCGAAGGTGATAGAGGACGTGTCTACCTTGCACCAACGCGGGTTCACGAAGAAACCGCAAGGTCAGCTCAACCCACGTGGAGACCGACTACCGAGATGCCGAAGAAGCATCGGAACTTCCAGGGACCTGTCTATGGTCTGGACACCTTAGGCGACGTTTTCACCGACCGACAGCTGGTGGCGCTGACAACCTTCTCCGACCTCGTATCGGAGGCCAGAGAACTGGTCCACCGGGACGCTGTTACTGCTGGTCTCTCGGATGAGGAGGCAAATGAGTATGCGATTTTAACGAAATTTTTTTTCGCAATGTGCGTTAGCAAGTCGTCTGACAGCAGTTGTACAATCTCCCGTTGGCAAAGCGCCGGCGACTTTGTCGCCGGCGCTTTCTCACGTCAAGCCCTGCCGATGCTCTGGGACTATGCAGAGGCCAACCTCTTCTCTAGTTCAACACAAAACTGGATGGGTCAAGTGAACTGGGTCGCCAAGGCGGTCCGGTTCCTGCCTTCCGATCCGATTCCGGGCAGAGCCATTCAGGCTGATGCGGCAGATCCATCAGACCAGAGCGGCCAATACCCGTTCCCGCCGGCGGTGGCATCCACGGACCCTCCTTACTACGACAATGTGGGGTACGCCGATCTGTCGGACTTCTTCTACGCGTGGTTACGGAACATCCTTCGCGATGACCTCCCGGAACTGTTTGCCACATTGGCGGTTCCGAAGGAGCAAGAACTGATCGCCGCTGCGTACCGCCACTCGAGCAAGCAGGCTGCTGAGGACTTTTTCCTGGACGGCATCTCCGACGCCCTTTCCCACCTTGCGAACAACCAACTCGATCCTTTTCCGCTCACCATCTATTACGCCTTCAAGCAGTCCGAGGCAACGGAAGAGGGGCTGACGAGCACCGGTTGGGAGACATTCCTTGACGCGGCGATCCGATCCGGCTTGGCGATCACTGGCACTTGGCCTGTGCGAACTGAGCGCGGAGCCCGGGCATTGGCGATTGGCGTCAACGCCCTAGCTACAAGCATTGTCCTCGCGTGCCGCTCCCGGACATCTAGTGCGCCAACTGCCACGCGGCGAGAGTTCCAAGACCGTCTGCGCGCCGAGTTCCCTGACGACCTCATTCACCTCCAACGCTCTAACATCGCCCCAGTCGACCTCGCCCAGGCCTCGATTGGGCCCGGAATGCGTATCTTCACCGAGTACCGCGAGGTGCTGAACGCCGATGGTTCGCCGATGACCGTGCGCGAGGCGCTGGCCATGATCAACGCCACCCTCGACGAGGTGCTGGCCGAGCAGGAAGGCGACTTCGACGCCGACTCGCGCTGGGCTCTGACCTGGTTCGAGCAGCACGGCTTCGAAGAGGGCGAGTTCGGCGACGCCGAGCAGCTCTCGAAGGCCAAGAACACCAGCCCCGACGGCCTCGTCCAGGCAGGCGTGATCGAGTCGCGTCGCGGCAAAGTCCGCCTTTATCGACCATCCGAACTCGCCGAGGACTGGGACGCCGCCAGCGACTCGCGCCTGACGGTCTGGGAGATGACCCACCATCTGATCCGCCTGCTGGAATCGGAGGGCGAGCCTGCCGCCGCTGAACTCGCCGCCGCTCTCGGCGCACGAGCCGAGACCGCCCGTGACCTCGCCTACCGTCTCTACGTCGTCAGCGACCGCAAGAAGCGAGCCGAGGACGCCCGCCAGTACAACGCTCTCGTCCAGTCGTGGTCGGAGATCATGCGCCTCGCCCAACTCCCCTCCACCACCTCCCGCCAGGCCGGCCTGGAGTTCGCTGAGGAGTAAGATTGGTCCAGTCCCCTCTCCCTCTGGGAGAGGGTTAGGGTGAGGGCCCATCGAGACAGGGAGCCGAGCCATGGTCACCACGTCATCACCCGAAGTCGCCATGCAGCACATGGTTGAAGAGCTCGTTGAGCAGTTCGACCCCGAGAAGGTCTACCTGCTTGATGTCCTGATGTCGGGCGACCAGCGGGTCTGGCACGAGGCCAACTTCCTCGTCGTGCTGGACGGCGAGTGGGAGTACCGGGAGAAGGTCACCGAAATCATGGGCGCGCACTCCAAGACCGGCTTCGGCGCGTTGTTCCGTGTTGTCACGCCAGAGCAGTTTGAGCGGTATCGGGGGCACGGCTACATTCCGCCGCACTTCAATCTCAACGAATCACGCATGCTCTATGAACGGAAGTGAACGCGACCCTCTGGACCCGCCGCTCTGGCTGGACGACGCGGAGGAGGACCTGCGCGCCGCGCTGTTGTTTCAAGAGCGGGGGGATTTCGCCCCTCGACATGCCTGTTGGTACGCCTTACAGTCGGCGGAAAAGTCGCTCAAGGGCCTAACCGTTCTGGATCAGAGAACTCATCAGAGGACTCACAACCTGAGGGATCTGTTGCCAGAGTCTGCCGAGCTGTCAGTCTCAGGAGCCGATCTGGATCACCTCACGGCCGTTGGAGTCGCCGGGCGATATCCCGATGCCGGTTACCCACCCACGGCGGAAGACGCCCGCCGAGCGGTCGGACTGGCTGGGACCATCTACGATCTCGTCGCCGCAGAGTTTGAGCGTCGCGGCGCAATCAACTAGAGAAGCAACATGGCCATCACAAATCGAGACCGTGTCGGTAAGGCACTTGACTTGCTCAAGGAAGGCCTCGGGCCATTCGTCGAGCGGGAGTTTGTCCGCGTACACCGCAAGCGCGCCGACGAACAGGCGCGTCTCTACTTCAACGACCGGCAACTGAGCACGGATCGGCCGATTCGCGAGTGGGATGCCGCCGCGCTGCTCGGTCTGATGTCGACCCGAGCCTGGGGTGATGTGTTCGCACAGGTGTTGGGCCACGTCGAGCGGTCGCATGTTAGCGAGCTACGCGACGCCAGGAACAAGTGGGCGCACCAAGAGCAGTTCACGGGCGACGATACAGAACGGGCGCTCGATACCGCTGCTCGCCTGTTGACCGCCATTTCAGCCGAGCAGGCCGCAGAGGTCGCGAAGATGCGGCAGGAACTCCGCCTACTGGTGATCGACGAGCAAACGCGCAGCGCCACACGCCGCGCCGGAGGCTCATTGATCGAACCTGCAGCCGCCGAGTCGCTCAAGCCCTGGCGTGAGGTTGTCACTCCGCACGTGGACGTGGCTAGCGGAGGCTTCCAGCAGGCAGAGTTCGCAGCCGACCTGTGGCAGGTTCATCTCAACGAAGGCAGCGACGAGTACCGCGATCCGGTCGAGTTCTTTCGCCGCACATATCCGACCGAGAGTCTGCAGAAGCTCTTGGTCGGCGGCATCGAGCGTCTGACGCAGGGCAACGGCGATCCGGTGGTGCAACTGCAGACCAACTTCGGCGGGGGCAAGACGCACTCGATGCTGGCCCTCTATCACCTGTTCTCCGGAGTCGCGCCATCGTCGCTGCCAGGCATTGAATCGCTCCTCTCGGAGGCCGGTGTCACCGAGTTGCCGAGGGTACGTCGCGCGGTGCTGGTCGGAAACAAGATCTCGCCGGGCAATCCGGTGACGAAGTCGGATGGCACAGTCGTGCGCACGCTGTGGGGCGAGATCGCATGGCAGCTCGGTGGGGCAGAGGCCTTCGCACGCATCGCAGCCGACGATGAACGAGCCTCAAACCCGGGTGACCGCCTGCGCGAGCTGTTCAACGAGTACGGTCCATGCCTCATCCTGGTCGACGAATGGGTGGCCTACGCGCGACAGTTGCACGACGAGGCCGATCTGCCAGGCGGCGACTTCGAAACTCACTTCACCTTTGCCCAGGCGCTCACTGAAGCCGCCAGATCGGCAGACAAGTGCCTGCTGCTGATTTCGCTTCCGGCCTCAGATGGTCCCGGCTCTTCGCACTCTCAGTCGGAAGACATCGAGGTCGGAGGCATTCGCGGTCGGGAGGCGCTGCAGCGTCTGCGCAACGTGATCGGACGGATCGAATCGGCCTGGCGTCCAGCTACCGCTGAGGAGAGCTTTGAGATCGTTCGTCGTCGCCTGTTCGACGAACTCAGCGGAGACGAACAGCATCGAACTCGCAATCTCACGGCCCGCGCGTTCTCGGAGCTTTACAACAAGGAACGAGACGAGTTTCCTCTCGAATGCCGTGCGGCCGATTACGAACGTCGAATCCAGAGCGCCTACCCGATACATCCGGAGATTTTCGATCGGCTCTACTCGGACTGGTCCACGCTGGCCAACTTCCAGCGCACCCGAGGGGTCCTGCGCCTGATGGCGACCGTCATCCACAGTCTCTGGGAGAAGGGCGACCGAAATCCACTGATCCTCCCTTCAACAATCCCGATGGATGACGCTCGAGTGCAATCGGAGCTGACCAGGTACCTCTCCGACAACTGGACTCCAATCATTGCGGCCGACATCGATGGTCCAAACTCGCTGCCTCTGAAGATCGACAACGAAGTATCGAATCTGGGCAAGCTCAGTGCGACTCGCCGCGCTGCGCGCACGATCTACCTCGGTTCGGCCCCGTCCTCTGATACGAGCCAGCGGGGGATTGAAGATCGGCGCGTCAAGCTCGGCTGCGTGATGCCAGGCGAGTCACCACAGGTCTTTGGTGACGCGGTACGTCGTCTCGCGGCCGGAGCCACATACCTCTATCAGGACGGTCCGCGCTACTGGTACGCCACGCAGCAAACCGTCACCAAGCTGGCCGACGATCGTGCCCAGCAGCTCGAACGTGACCCGGATGCCGTTCACGCCGAGCTGGAGCGGCGGCTGCAGAGCGACCTTGGCCTGAAGCCACGCGACGAACGCCGACGCGGAGACTTCTACGCGGTTCATCTGATGCCTCAGAGCGGCGGCGACGTGCCTGATCAACTGGAAACGCGTCTCGTCGTGCTCGACCCGGAACATGCTTATGCCCGCGGCGACGGGAACCAGGCAGAAGCCGCTGCCCAGACGATCCTGCAATCACGCGGGTCCGGGCCGCGTCTCTACCGCAACACGCTCGCCTTCCTCGCCGCCGACAAGGTCCGTCTGCAGGACCTGCACGATGCGATCCGTCGCTTCCTGGCATGGGAGTCGATTCTCAGCGAGCGAGTGGAGTTGAATCTCGACCCGCACCAGGTACGCCAAGCGGAGAATCAACGAGAAGCCGCGAACGGCGCCGTCGAGGCGCGCCTCCCGGAGACCTATTGCTGGGTCATCGTCCCGACTCAAGCGAATCCCAGCGCCGACGTGTCCTGGCAAGCTTCCCGTCTCAGTGGAAGCGACTATCTCGCTGTCCGCGCCAGCCGAAAGCTCAGCCGCGATGAGCAACTAGTCGGCAAGCTGGGCGCGACCATTGTGCGCAAGGCACTCGACGACATTCCGCTGTGGCGCGGGAATCACCACGTTCCCGTCAGGACTCTCGTCGACGATTACGCGCAGCAGCTCTATCTGCCGCGCCTAGCCGGTCCCGGCGTCCTGATCGAGGCGCTGCGCTCCGGCGTGGCGACGCTTACCTGGGAGCTCGACACATTCGCGTATGCCGAATCGTTTGATGAGCAGAAGGGACGGTATCCGGGCTTGTTGGCCGGGGTGCAGATACCCTTGTCGGCTGACGATTCAGGAGTCATTGTCAAACCCACTGCTGCACAGAGTCAGCTGAAGCAGGAGGTCGAAGACGACGAATCGCCTGCGGCTGAGGAAGATCCTGAGCAGCCAAGCGCCGAATCGACCGAGGAGCCGACCCCGCAGCTCCATCGTCGGTACCACGGCACTGTTCGCCTCGATCCGACTAGGGTCGGCCGCGATGCGGGTCAGATCGCGCAGGAGATCATCGCGCACTTGGTCGGCTTGTCAGGGGCTGAAGTGACGGTGACGATTGACATTGACGCGACTCTGCCCGAGGGCGCGTCGGATCACGTGGTGCGGACTGTCACTGAGAACGGCCGGACGCTGAAGTTCGAGCCAGGTTCGGGGTTCGAACGTGACTAAACCGCCAAGAAGGTGTGGTGGACGCAACTAGTGATCGCCAAGGGGAGCATGGAATTGTACCTGGTGTCACTCGTCCTCTCCGGCATCCGGAAAAGGGTCTTCATGTGGAACGTCATCGTTCCAATATCCATACCGATCCGTGAGGAGGTGCTCGATGGCTGGGATGTCCGGCGTCATCTGATGACATTCCAGCCCCCAGTGGTTCAAGAGGGCCAGCATGGCTAACTGCCGCCGTTGGTCGAGCTCTTGAAGCGCGAAGCGAGCAACGGGTACCGGATCGGAACTGGCGCTCTCTAACCCGAATGCCATGTTCTTCATTTCCTTGTGTGTTTCTTCTGACAGTCTGTCGAACTGAGCTTCCGGAAATCGGTGGTCCATCACGATGTTGTGTACGGCCGTCAGAAGATGCCAATCGAGCCAGCCCCTTTGGCGAAGGTCCCTAACGATAGGCTGAAACTGGGGCGAGTACCTAAGCATCACGGAGGTAATCCGAAGGCTCTTGGCGAGATTGTCGTATCGAGCCTGAAGAAGCTCGTCCGCTCTTCCCTGCGAGTACGTGGGCCCCGGCCCTCTCTGCCACTCGAGTTCCTCGTGAACACCGAAGCTTCCGTCGTCGCTCTTCCAAGTTGTCTCGGCAGTTCGGTCGAGTTGGTCGTCTTGGTCGGTTGCGAAGGCCGCTGAAAGCTCGTCAAAGGGACGCCCTACAAACAACTTGTGTCCTATCCCTTTCTCGTGGGCTCGCCTCATGGCCGCTGAGAAGTCGTCATCCGGGAGAAGCGACGCCTCTCTGAGAATCATGGTCAACGTTGTCACGAGTTCGAGTTCCAACTCCTCCACATCTGAGTCGCCTGGAACGCCGGCAGGCTTTAGGCGCACAACCCATTTTCGTCCGTCATTGCTCGGGAGCGCCTCTAGTGACTCTGACAGGCCGCTAGTCGATTGCCTATTCAGTTCGACCGTCACCGCGATCTTCACCGGGACGAGGCAAAGGTCCTCACGGGCCAATGCCGCAAGCATGACCTGAGCCCCGGCCGCGAACCGCTCGGCTGCCCAGACCGAATCGCGATCATTGGCGCATCGGACGCTCCAGTCCGTGCCGAGGGCACGGAACCGAATGCAGTGAGACCCTCCCAAATCGGAGAATGGTGGCCCCGTCAACTGTTCGCGCCCGAAAGAAGCCCATGAGTTGTCGAAGGGTTTCTCAGCGTCCTCAAGCACAATGTCGATGACTTAGTGAAGGTCGAATCGAGCGGTTACCGATCGCACAGCATCTGCGAGCGAGGCATCCACATCGCGGGCGCATGCCGTGATGTAGGAGAACTTCAGGAGAGCGTCTTGGACTTCGCTACGTTCGTCGAAGTTGGCATCGTCCTCTGCGAACATGCGCAGGCTTTGCAATCCAAGGTCGAACATCTCTACTGCGCTGCACCATGCACCGGCTATGAAGTCGCAGTTCGCCGCAGTGAGGAGCCCGTGCGGAATGAGATCTGCGAGATCCTCATCGCCGCGTGACCAAGCAACATACGCCGCCGCTAATGCGTGAGCTTTCGCGGCGAGGGGTAGGCGCAAGTCCAGATAGGTGCGAGAGATCATGAGCATTGCCAGGAGTGAACCACGGACAGTCTCTCCCGCCCACCAATCCACCTTGGCTTGATGGAACTCCTCCAAGGCGTCGATGCGGCGCCCGGCCTTTAGGAGCTTCATGGCCCTATCTCGCGCTCGAGCTGCAACGGCTCTCTTCCCCGAACGGACTTCAACCGCTTGATCCACGAGATCCAGCAGCCTTCGCCATTCGGCTACTTTGCTCCAGAGTGGTACCAGCAGCTGCAGCAGGTCCGCCACGCGTTGAATCGGGAAGAGTGGAGTGGCGTCCAGGTTCTCAACGAGCTCAGTCCAAGAGGAGAGCGTACGCTCATCGTCGACGAGGACAAGATCTTCAGGCAAGGCGACATCGACTACGGCAACGCTCTCGTCACTCTGAATCCGACGCGCCTTCGCACGTGATTCCTCCGACGGTTCTTCAATGTCGCCATCCTTCAGCGCCGGATGAAGGCCTAGGTGGCCGAGCGCGAAGAGCAAACTTGCTCTGCGGTGCGGCGTCTCGGCGGCAAGGAGTTCTTGTGCCCTCGATGCGAGGCGGTCGTTCCAGTCGGCAAGTTCAGCAGGCGTGATCGATGTGAGTCCAGCTCTCACGGCAGTGTTGGTGTACATGAGCAGGGCGCTAGCGTCCTCTATGCGAGCCGGCTCCGTCTCTATCAACGCTTCTTCGAAATATGCCCGAGCGACTTCCTCGACCGCTTCGAGTTCTCCAGTACCGCGGAAAGTTGCCACCACGAGTTCATAGCGCGCTCGTTGCTGGATGTGCGGGGAAAGCTCAGGAATCGATAGAAGGGTTCGGATCAGGTCCAGCCAGAACGGAAGATCGATTCGGGCCTCAGCACGAAACGTAGCGAGACGAAGGCCACTCTTTAGGTCCACGAAGTCACCAATGGTGGGGATTGGGACCCTCTTCTCTCGCCAGCGGCGCCTGCGCTCCAAGTACTCTTCGGGCAGGTCTTGATCGTCGGGCGGTGGGTCAGGTCGAATCTCAGCGGGCAAAGTGAGAAACTGGTCGGCAATCCAGAAGCCTTCTGGTTCTGCCAGGAGATCGGCGATGGACTTTGCGTCATGGAATTGAAGGTCCACGTTGTAGGCGTCACGGCACTCGGTCTCAAGCGCGTGCCGAGCAGCGACCGGTACCGACGCTAGAGTGAAGGCGCGAATCTCGTGAACTGGGTGTCCAGAGCCGCAGACCTTGGCGATGTCTCGGCTCAGTTTCGATTGCAAATCATCGGCCTGGATGGTGCAGACGAATGCGACGGTGCCTTGGCTGACGCGACCCAGAAACCAACCGTGGGGACCGAGTTCCTCGAGTAGGTAGGTATGAAAAGTCTCGAAGTCACGTCCTTGGTCGCCGCCTTTCGACACCGGTCCAGTTGCAGGGAGGAGGTTCGAGCAAATGAACTGCTTCGCGAGGTGGTAGCAGACCTCTTCAAATGTGTGATGCCCATTGCGACCAGACAGTTGGCACAGCGCAAAGTGAACCAGAGTCGCAACTTCAGCTGGATTCGCCACGGACTCTCCACAATCCATCGGAGATTGGATGGTCCCGGCTCATCGTAGCTCGGTTCGCCGACAGTGGTCGCCCAGAGCCAGAAGAGCGAACTGGGAAGACGGAGCGACTCGATGTCGGGGTGCCCGTCATTGCAGCGAGCTTGGTGATCGGGGCTCAAAGATCGCGTTGCGATGCGTCGACAGAGAGTGTGAAGGGGAAGCAGCATCCAGCGCCACGCGCTCTACCCATATGGTGCCTCACCTACGCTGGATGTCGCCAGTGGTGAGCTGACTGGGAGCGAAGTTGACAGCAACGGCTTGCGAGTCGGGCGACTGAAGCCTCCATTGCCTCAATCGAGCCGTCCAGGTTGACTGTCTCGACCTCCAGCCGCTTGTCGGAGTGTGACAAATCGTAGGATGCTCCCCATCCCTCCGCATAAGCCAGAAGCGCCCCGGGCAGGTCGAGCGCAGAAGCGTACGCGAGCGCCTGGTAAAGGTCTGCGTTGGTGGCGCTGCCGTCTTCGATGATCTTGTACTTCGCGTCGCCTGCAAACACACACCTGCCACCCTCCCACCAGGTGAAGTCCGGTCTGAGGGCGATCCGACGATCTTTGTCCAGGTACGCCGCAGCACATCCGGCATCAGAGCGGAAGTTGCGCTCGGACAGGTCCAGCTGCCGCCGAAGCGCATTGGTGACGAACTCCTGAAAGACGACGTTCATGTCCATCAGGAAGCCGGACGCGCGCACTTCGCCGCGCACCGCATCGAGCACTGTATGCCTCAGGATCAACCGCGACAGCTCGACCACTTCGCGGTAGTGGTCGTTGAGTCGGTCGAACTGGACAGATGGCACTTGGCGGCAGGGAACGCGAATCAAGGTGACGTTCGCCAGGGTCGCGTCGATCAGCCGCAGACTCTGGTGCCAGCGGGGCGTCTGGAGGTTCATTCCGGCGAGCCGCCTGGCTGCGGCCCTGACCAGCCGGTTGGATAGCACATCTTCCGTGAAATCGTCGTACCGAACTTCGACCGGCAAGGGGAGGTCGTAGCGGCGGCGAAACTGTTCGGCGAAGTCGATGCGGCCTCGCACCGTCGTCAGCGAGTCTTGAACACTGCGGTACCCATGCAGCAATCCACCAGAGAACGCCCGCTGCGCCGCTGCGATGAAGGCGGGTACCAGGATGTGCTGCGGTGTGGCAGCTTCGTCGAATCCGAATGGCTCGTCGCGAAAGTCCACTCTGTTGATCGCCTGCGAGGCCAGGTACAGGACCCTCTGGATCGGGAGCTTGGGCCGGATCCGGATCGAAAGCCCACCTAGTTCGAGCGCCCCAACAACGGAAGCCGGCGTCAAGACGTAGGCGTCTCGAGCGCCGGCGGCCGGCGTGATGCGGAGTGATGGGATCGCGGCGGCAAGGGCGTCTCGCTCGGCGACCGAGAGCGCAACCGCGTCCGACGGCTCGTACTCGCGCAGTTCAATCGTCCGCATCGTCCCCACCGGCACCGACCGGCGGATCGACAGCGTCGGCTCCCACCTTCAACTCAGCGCGCAGAACGTCCAGGCCGAACTCGCGGAGCCGGTCAGGCTCGCCGTACAGCTGTTCCTCGATGTACGGCAGGACGTTGTGGTTCCAGGTCAACTCGACCTGTTGCTCGGTGCGTCCGGCTTTCATGAAGTAGCTGGGTCCGACCGCCGCCTCCCTCGCCTCCAACTTTTCGTTCGCAAGGTCGACGACTTCTGCTACCCACAGGAGCTCGGGCGCATGTGCGCTCAACCAACGATGGAGCAGACCCTTGATCGGCGCAGTATCAGGGTGAAACTCGACGAAGTGGAAGCGCCGGCGCAGAGCGAGGTCGACCAAGGCGATCGAGCGGTCGGCCGTGTTCATCGTCCCGATGATCCGCAGATTGCGCGGCAAGCGGAACAACGCATCGGAGTACTGCAACTGGATCGCTTCGTTCCGGTACTCCAGCAGGAAGTACAACTCGCCGAGGATCTTTGCGAGGTTGCCTCGATTGATCTCGTCGATGACGAGGAAGTGATCATGTTCGGGATCGTTCAGGGCGCGCGTCGCCAACTCGACGAGCGGTCCGTCGCGCAGCGTGAACGTGGCGCGGCCCTGGTCGTCGAGCGCCGGCCGGTAGCCCTGTACGAAGTCCTCGTAGGCGTAGGAGGGATGGAACTGCACGAGCCGTACGCGCTCGGCCGCGCCGGCCAGGTGCTCGACGAGTCGCTTGGCGACGAAGGTCTTGCCGGTACCTGGTGGTCCCTGGAAGATGACCTGCCGCTTGTCATCGAGCAGGCGTTGGACGGTCTCCAGAAATTCCAGAGGCAGCAGGAGTTCATCGGCCAAAGCTGCGAGGCTAGGCGGCTGATGCTCAAGTTGGTCTTCCTGTTCATCGGGCTGACCGGCTTGCGCCGAGTCCTGATACATGATCCAGATCAGCGACTGCGCTTCAAGCCGGTCTGCCGGCCGCTCCAAACTCAAGGCAGTGGCGCGGTCAATCAACCGATCCAGGAAGGCGAGCGCATGAGCGTACATCACGCCCGGGTCGGCGCCGCGCCGCGGGCGGGGACGGTGCGTTGCCTGGTATGCGAGTTCGTACGAGGTCTTGGTGAACGGCGGGTGGTCCGGACCGAGTGCCATCAGCAGGGCGGAGACGGTCCTCAGCGTCATGCCTATCTCGGACCGCCGGAAGCTGTTGCTCTCGGGAATGCGCTCGACCAGACGCCGGATGCGCTTGATGTCCCACTGATCATTGTCATCGTCCGACCAGAACGCGCGCATCGCGTCGCGCGCTTCGTCCGGCGCCGAGTCGAACCAGCTGTAGATCGCTGTGCCGCTTCTCCAGGTCATGGGGCTGCCCTGGACCGAGAGCGCCTTGCGGACCAGCGCAGGCCATTGCGGGTCATCGGCAAACAGCGCAGACCGGGCCCGTCCGAGCCCTTCGATCATCTCGTGCTTGTAGTGCAGTTCCTGGCTGTCCAACTGGCCTGAATCGAAGTAGGTCTGCGCGCGCTTCAGGTATAGGTCGATCCACCTTGAGCTCAGCTCCATGACTCGCTCGCGCCCACCCTCCACGTTCACCCGATGAAAGGTCGAGGGACTGCGGATCGACTTGACCAGTTCTTCTCCGAACTCAGCGTCGGGTAAGTCGACGGCGTGCCAATGGATGGCCCGGATATGATGCGGGTCTTCTTCTCGAAACACGTAATCGCCGGTGATTGACCCCACGTTGATGCGATGCTGCGAGAGCGGGACCGCGACCAGGTCACCCCGCTCCAGTTCGTGACAGAACCGCCAGAGCACGCCTGGTTGATTGTCGTGCTGTTGTTTGATGTCGTCCTCAGAGTCGAACTCCCGCAGATCGCGAGCGAAGCCGAAACTGATGCCGACGTGGGCGCGCTCAAGAAAGTCGACCTCATAGGCGAAATCTTCACCTGGGAAGACCTTCCAGAGCGTCATCGCAGAATCCCAAGCCTGTCGGCGTGCATACAGCGGAGTCTACTTCTCCACCTGAGTTCGGAGGCCGACGCTGGCCACGCTCGTGACGAGGCATGGGGTCGAAGCCACAGTTATCGCAGACGAGTCAGACCCGCCGACCAGCGAGCGCCTGTCGTGCTTGCGTCGACGCCGCGACAAGGACTGAACTGCCATGCTGGCGCTAGCAAGTCAACTGATGCCGTCATGGCAGAGGAACGCTGCTCCTCGGCCAGCGAGTCAACGGTTCGACACGCTCGGCCGAGCGGCCCTGGGTTTGAGACCGAGAACAAACGCACGTACGCGGACTAGGGCCGGGGAAACGCGTCGACCAACGACAGGGCAACGGATTCGCCAGACGACGTCTGGCGAATCTGTGACTCAGCCGAACGAGCCGAAATGCCAGACCGCAGCTGGCCGATTCGACCAGGCGAGAAAACGAGGAAGAGCCGTCGCATGTACTGGAGGTTCTGACGCAAGAACCCCAGCCCGAACTGGGCCGTCAACTCGTCCGCCAACTTCGCGATCAGTTCCACCTCGTACTCGGCCCGTGCCCGATCGGATTGCCCGAACTCGACGATCCGCTGCCCGACCGGCCAGTATGCGGACGCCAGAACGGCATTGACGGTGCGGGCCGCCGAGACTCTCGCGGCGTTGACAATGGTGGCCACGTCACTGATCGCCGTTGCGAGCGCCGCTTCGCGTCCTTCGGAACCGGGCTGGTGTTCGGTCGTTCGCTCGACATTTCTGTTCGCCATCGTTCCGGTTCTCCGATCAGTCGAGGACCTGGTCAACCGCAAGGATGCGAATGCTGCCTCCGCAATCGTCCCTCGACTCCGACCATGCCCCTGTCGTTTCGCCGGCGCTACGCCTGGAGTTGGCCGCGGCTCTCTCGTCATCGACGAAGAGCGAGTGGCGAAGCCCTTGCGGTCAAGCCCAGCAGATCGCTCTGCCCAGCTCTCTCATATGAGTTGGATCCTGAGTTGAGAGACGGCGGCATCCCCCAGATCGGCTCCAGCGGGCCGCGGCTCGCCAACAGGTGCTGGGAAGTGACGAACAGCGGCAGTTCGATGGCGCTACGTGTCATCTGTTCACCTGCGATACGAACGAAGTGATCCTTCGCCAACCCATCATCGAACGCAACCAGAACAAGCGGCAAGACGCCGTGATCCTCAAGCGGCTGGCTGGTCGCGTAGTAGCGCAGGTATGGCGCGAGCCGCCGGGCCATGGTTGAGGGCCGGATCGCGCGTCGCTCCCATTCCAAGAAGAACGGGTAGTCGCGCCCGTCGCGACGGAGTACGCCGAAAGCATCGGGCTGGATCGAGCGCAGCTGGTCGTCGAAGCGGAAGTAGCGCGACGCACGCTGCGGCGGATCGATCTGCATCAGCTCCCAGCCGTCGGCGCGGGCATGTTCGGCCAGCATTGCCAGAAATCCGTGCGCGGCTTCGGTGTGGGCGAGGTTGCGCAGCAGCTGGCGGCTCCTGATTCCCTTGACGTTGCGCCAACTGATCACGGCGGCACGGTCAATCAGTTCTGGACTACAGCGCTTGCGCAGTTCGCCGACAGAGACGCGGTCGCGCCGAGCGAGAAGGGCCAGGCCGCGGTCGGATAGCGCGAGCCGGAACCGACCCACGACGTCGGCGCGGACGATCAGCCCCCAGTCGCCCGCGCGCCGGAAAAGCTGGCGTAGGCGGGCGCCGCTCACGCCGAGCAACGTGGCCAGGTGATCGAGCCGCAGCCAGGGCCAGTCGCCGATCAGGTCGAGACAGCGCTTCTCCGACGGTCCCAACAGGGCGGACCACATCCAGTCAGCAGGCTTGCACGCAAGACCCTCATCTGCGGGCACTGAGACACGAACCAACGGACGCTCGGCCGGGTACGCCTTGTGAGGCCCGGCAAGGCCCAGCGCCTCACGCAGGCTGAGCGCGACTTCCGCCGAGGGCGCGCGCCAAGTGAGCGAATCCGGCCCCGCCTTCACTGCGTCCCGCTCGAGCGCGAGGAAGCAGGGTTGTGGGAAACTCCAAAGCCGCCTGGCCGTGTCGCGCAGCCGGGTCTCGTCCGGCGCGAGCAGCAGCACCGCGGCGAACGCCGGGCCGTCGCGCAGGCGGGTGAGCCGCCTGGCGAGGGACCGCCGTTCGTTGATCCGGCCCAGGCGCACGAGCGCAATCGTGCGACCGTCCGCCAGCCGCAGGCAGAGATCGACCGGCAGCGCTCGGTAGCAGCGGATCTGGATCGGAAAGGCGATATCGGCCACGGTGCAGCAGAGCCGGTAGAGCACAGCGAGGGCGTCGATCCGACCGAGGAACAGCCGCCGCACCTGCTCCGAAACAGGCCGCTCGTGCAGCAGACGCTCGGCGTTGATGCCTTCCGACTCGGCCAGACGGCGCAGCCCTGCGGCCGTGAGCGTGTAGCGGCGGGTCGGCGGGATCAGATCCGAGGCGTGCGCGACCGGCTGGACCAGGCGCTCGCCCTCCAGCGACTCGACCGCGCGGTAGACGGCGCTGCGCGACCAGCCCGAGAGCGCGGCCAGTTCGAGCCGGTCGAGCAGCGGTACCTGACTCAACCAGCTCAGAATGCTGACCGCCGGATCGCCCGTTCTCATTCGTCAGCGTCCTCGGTACGCCTGGCCTGGCGGTCCTCCCGCTTCGGCTTGGGTGGGTGGTCCGGTTTCGGCGGCTTGGGTTTCTTGCCGTTGCGCAGCGCGTCTGCCCCGTCCTGGTACTGGTCCAGCTGGCGCTTCAGCTCCATCTCCTGCGCCTCCAAGC
>JAPPJZ010000031.1:0-9495 GCA_028874365.1 Chloroflexota bacterium
CGGCGATGCCGGCGGCCAGGGTCCAGGCCTCGAGCATCGGGATCGCGGGCGACTGCGGGCCGTAGAGATGGTCGTTGACCCAGAGCGAGTCGAAGCCCATCTCCTCAAAGGCCGAGGCCGCGCGCTGGGTCTCCTGCCACGTGCGCTTGATCTGCGGAACCATGACGCCGAAGTGCGGGCTGTTGCTCATTGCGGGAAGTCCTCTCGGAGAGTTCGCGATTTCCCGCAGGCTAGCGCAGCGTCAATTGCAGACCGACGCAGGATCCTCGGGCAGGCGGAACTCGACGCCGGTGAGGTCGGAGCGGGTGATGTTGAAGGAGCGGCTGTCGCTCTTGGCTCCCGATTCGCCATTGCCGGCGTAGTAGATTTCGCATTCGTCGACAGTGACCCGCATGTCGTAGACCCCCGGACCAGGGACGGCGAAGGAGAACGTCCCGTCCTCGGCCGGCCAGTCGCCGCCCCTGCCGGACTCGCCGCTGGCGCTCACCCAGATGCCCGTTCTTGGACTGCCGTCGGCGTTGAGGAACCTGCCTGAGATGCGCAACGTGCACATGCCGGGCTGGAGTTGGAACACGAGCCCAGAGACATCGTGCTCCGTGACTTCCACCATCCACCGTTCCTGCCAGCTCCCGGTCGCGCCGTGATCCCCCTGATACAACAGGCACCCGTCCAGCCAGGAGTACACGTGATACACGCCCGCCTCCGACAGCCCCACCGTGAACCGACCCGAAGAATCGGTACGACCCTTGGCGCTGTGATGATCCGCCGCAACGTGAATCTGGATGCCCTCGATAGCCTCGCCACTCGCATCGAGCAATCGCCCCATAACCCTGTTGCATGGATCCTTCTCGACTCGGAGTCGGATGTCGGTGATGTCCTGGTTGACCACCTCGATCGTCCCGGCCTGTTCCTCGGTCCAGGATGGATTACCCGCATTCCAATAGAGACGGCATCCGCCCAGGTCGGCAGAGAGTTGGTACGAGCCTGGCTGGGTCGCCACGAACGTGAACGATCCGTCGCGTTCGGTTCTGACTGAGGTCGAGCCTCCCTCTCGCTGGGCCCGAACTTCAATGCCTGGGAATGGTTGATTGTCCGGGCCGATCAAGGTGCCGGCGATGCGCCAGCGGCACTGATCGGCGTCAACCGTGATGGCGATCGGGTCTGGTTGGCTGCTGCCAATTTCAATCAGGCTGGCCTGGTCGTCGGACGGATTCGCCGCATCGCTGCTCTGCAACCACCAAAACTGACAGTTCGCGCTGTCTTCGCCGAGCTCGATCCAGATGACGTAGTCGGCACGCCTGCGGACGAAGACCTCGAATGTTCCGTCTTCACGCGACGTCGCTCGACGATCCCAGCCTGCTGGATGACCATCCCGGTACTCCCGGGCCTCCAGCGATGCGCCGACCCGCGGCGTGCCGTCGGAGTTGACGATGGTACCCGCAAGCGCGAACTCGTTCGCGGCGGGCCGGCGCTTCGCGCTGCCCCGACGCTTGGCCATCAGCACCTCGAACTCGTCGTAGAACTCTTCGATGGTCAATCCAAAGGCAGCGACGAAGGCGGTGCGCATGGTGGGCCAGGTTTCCCAGCGGCCTCCGGGTCCGGCCCTGCCCGGCGCGAGCACCCGATAGAAATCGAGCGGAGCGCTCTTCCCGGCGCGGTCGATCAACAGATCGGCGGCCACCAGGCCGAACGAGTACTGCCAGGTCTCATTGCTCGACTCGATCTCTTCAAGCGGCGGACCCTTTGACGCCTGGTTGAGCGCGTTGATCAGCTTCCGGCTGAGCGGATAGCCGTTGCGATCCTGGGTCGAGAGCTCGCTGTCGAACCAGTTGGCGGACCCCTCAAGCAGCCAGTTCAGGTCGATGTAGTTGTCGCCCATGAGCTGGAATTGCAACGCATGAATGTACTCGTGCAGCACCACGTAGCGACCCCGGGGGTAACGCCCACCGCTGGATCCTTCCCACGAGCTGCTCTTGAGGTAGAACGCGTCCTGGTCACTGCTGTACCAGCCGCCGGCCCGTTGCCAGAAGTTCCTGAATGACTCCCACTCCCATGGATGGCCCAGTTCCGTCGTCTTGTCATGCGCCGATTTCGCATCGCCGGCGACCACGACCACGAGCGAGAACGGATCGGCCTGCACACCAAGCTCCCTGGCGCTGTACTCGAGCGTCGAAACCAGATCTCGCTCAATCAGCCGACGCACCCCGTGATCGACGTTCCCCGCGTAGTGAATCTGAGGCACGACGAACGTCGGCTGGAGCCAGTTGACATCGCGCCTGACGCGGATCTCGAGCGCATCACCCCGCTGAACCCCCGGCCAATCATCCATCGATCCAAGGTCAGAGGGGTCATAGATCAGATCAGCCGATCGAATAGAGATCAGCGAACTGCCGACGCCTCTCGCAACGTCCGCGATCGCCCAGTCATCCGGTCCGGCCCAGGCCGACCAGTTGACACCGCTGCGCAGCCTCACCAGCCCCCTCGCCGGAAGCACCGACCGTTCCCAGTCGACCGCCTCAGCGCCGCCGACCCGCAGGACGTATCCACGCCCAGGCTCCAGGAACCGTAACGTCCAGAATCGCGAAGGCAACCCCGGCGTTGCAATCTCGTACCGACCCGAATCCGCATCCCACGAGTAGATCAGCCCGACCTGAGGCAGCCGAGCGAACAGCTCCGCAGCCGACATGCGCTCGGAGACCCAGCCGATCCGGTTGTCCCCGGGCTGAAGCGTCGTCGTGACCGACTCAGGCAGCGAGCGCTCACCATCATCCGCGGATGAATGGCTCAGTCCAGCCGCACAAACGAGTGCGAGAAGGCAGCAGAGAGCCGGGACCAGTTGCCGGAGCACGCACGGAGTTTAGTGCGCCCCGACCGCTTCCTCGCTGAACTGCGCGGCCTCGGTCGAGCCCGACAGCGCCGTCGTCGCCGCGTCGCCGCCCGTGACTGTGAGCAGCACCTCGTCGAAGTAGGACGTGCCCGCTTCGCGCTGGTGCTTGGTCGCCGTGTAGCCGTAAGCCTCGGCCTCGAACTCACCCTCCTGCAGCTCGACGTACGCCGCCATGCCGCGATCGCGGTAGCCGCTGGCGAGGTTGAAGGTGTGGTAGTTGATCCCGTGCCAGCCGGCCAGCGTGATGAACTGGAAGCGGTAACCCATCTCCGCCAGCTGCTCCTGGAAGTTCGCGATCGTCGCGTCGTCGAGGTGACGCTTCCAGTTGAACGACGGCGAGCAGTTGTAGGCCAGCATCTTGTTCGGGTACTCGGCGTGCAGCGCCTGGGCGAAATCACGAGCCTCACCGATGTCTGGCACCGACGTCTCACACCAGATCAGGTCCGCGTGCGGCGCGAAGGCGAGTCCACGAGCGATAGCGGAGTCGATCCCGCCGGTCACCGAGAAGTAACCCTCGGCGGTGCGCTCGCCGGTCGTGAAGTCGCGGTCCCGCTCGTCGATGTCGGTCGTCAATAGCGTCGCCGACAGCGCGTCGGTCCGGGCCATCAGGATGGTCGGGACGTCCATCACGTCGGCCGCCAGGCGAGCCGCCTGCAGAGTCCGCACGTGCTGCGCGGTCGGGACCAGCACCTTGCCGCCCATGTGGCCGCACTTCTTCTCGGCCGCGAGCTGGTCCTCGTAGTGGACGCCGCCGGCGCCCGCCTCGATCATGTTGCGCATCAGCTCGAACGCGTGGATCGGGCCGCCGAAGCCGGCCTCGGCGTCGGCCACGATCGGCAGGTAGTAGTCAACGTGATCGCGACCCTCGAGGCGGTCAACCTGGTCGGCGCGCATCAGCGCGTTGTTGAGCCGCTTGACCAGCGAAGGCACGCTGTTGACCGGGTACAGCGACTGGTCCGGGTAGGTGTGACCCGACGTGTTCGCGTCGGCCGCGACCTGCCAGCCGGAGACGTAGATCGACTGCAGCCCGGCCTTCGCCATCTGCACCGCCTGCGCGCCGGTGACGGCGCCGAAGGTGCGCACGAAGTCGGTGTCCTGCATTGCGTTCCAGAGCCGCTCCGCGCCGTTACGCGCGAGTGCGGACTCGGGCAGCAACGACGGGCGAAGCTTGAGTACGTCGGCGGCCGTATAGTTCCGCTGCACGCCGTCCCAGCGCGGATTGGTCGCCCACTCGTGCTCGAGTGCCGCGGCCGCGCGTTCCTGGGCGTTGCCCGTCCCATTCGTGCCGTTCGTCGTCATCAGGGATCCTCCGTGGCTGTCCGTGTCCGAACCTGTGCGTCGGGTCACTTCTTCGGCGGTTGGCGTCCGCCGTTATGCCTGTGGTTGCTGACTGCCCACTCTCGCCCGATTCATGCTGAGCGTCTAGTCGAGGTACTCATAGGCGGGCAGGGTGAGGAACTCAGTGAACTCCTCGTTCAGAATCAGCTGATCGAGAATCTCGACCGCATCGCCGTAGCGAGATTCACTCGCGCCGCCCAGCGATTCAAGCTCCTCGTCTCGCAGCGATTCATACAGTTCAGCCGTGATTGCGCGGCCGTCGTCGAGTTCGGCGCTGTGGCGGATCCACTGCCAGATTTGGCCGCGAGAAATCTCTGCCGTGGCCGCATCTTCCATCAGGTTGTTGATCCCCGCCGCGCCGACACCGTTGAGCCAGCTGTTGATGTACTGCAGCGCCACCGAGATGTTCGCTCTCAGGCCAACCTCTGAAACCGTGCCGCCGGATTCATCCAGCGAGACCAACTCGCCCGCGCTCACCTCGACGTCCTCGCGCATCCGCTCGCGCTGGTTGCGGGCCCCGTCGAGGTTCTTCTCGAAAATGTCGCGCGCCACCGAAACCAGGTCCGGATGCGCGACCCAGGTGCCGTCGAACCCGTCGGTCGACTCGCGCTCTTTGTCCGCGCGCACCCCGGTCAGCGCAATCTCGTTGATCTCCGGGTCGCGGCGCGAAGGGATGAACGCGGCCATGCCGCCCATCGCGTGAGCGCCGCGCTTGTGACAGGTGCGCACGAGCAGCTCGGTGTAGGCGCGCATGAACGGAGTCGTCATCGTCACCTGCACCCGGTCCGGCAGCGTGAACGTCGGCTGCGACTTGAAGCGCTTCACCGCCGAGAAGATGTAGTCCCAGCGGCCCGCGTTCAGTCCCGCCGAGTGGTCGCGCAGCTCGTACAGGATCTCGTCCATCTCGAACGCCGCCGGCAGGGTCTCGATCAGCACCGTCGCGCGGATGCTGCCCTGTGGCACGCCGAGGTCGTCCTGCGCCTTGACGAAGGCGTCGTTCCACAGCCGCGCCTCCAGGTGCGACTCCAGTTTGGGCAGGTAGAAGTACGGTCCCGTCCCGCGGGCGACCCGCTCCGCGGCATTGTGGAACATGTACATGCCGAAATCGAACAGCGAGGCCGAGACCGGCTCGCCGTCGACCAGCACGTGCTTCTCGTCCAGGTGCCAGCCGCGCGGCCGGATCAGCAGCGTGGCAATCTGCTCGTTCAGCGTCCGCACCGACCCGTCCGGGTTCTCGAACGTGATTTCGCGACGCACCGCGTCGCGCGCGTTGATCTGCCCGCTGACGATGTTGTCCCAGGTCGGCGAGAGCGCATCCTCGAAGTCCGCCATGAAGGCGTCCGCGCCCGAGTTCAGGGCGCCGATCATCATCTTCCGGTCCACTGGTCCCGTAATCTCGGCCCAACGCTGCTGCAGGTCCTCCGGCGTCGGCGCGACTTGCCAGGAGCCAAAGCGGACCTCTTCCGTGTCCGAGAGGAAGTCGGGCAGCGCGCCGCTGTCGAACTCCACCTGCCGCTCATCGCGCCGCTGCAGCAGCTCCTTGCGACGCGCGTCGAACGCGCGATGCAGCCCGGCGATGAACGCGAGCGCATCCTCGGTCAAAATGGATTCGTACCCCTCCTGGACGGCTCCGACGACTTCGACGCCGTCGGGGGTTGATAGCTCTGTGGTCTGGGTCATCGGAGTGCTCGGTCTCTGTGTGCGGCCTCTGCGCCGCCTGTCCCTGCGCTGGATTGCGGTCGACCGCCTACCGACGGCCGCCGTTGTGAGTATCGTTTGTGAACGTTGGATTAAGGTATGGACTATCTAGGTTTCGTCAATAGTTCTCGTACATCACGATAGACAACTTTGATACCACAAGTAACCCAGTCGATACAAGCTACCTGTTTCCAGCCGCCTCCCCAACCGTATCGGCATCCCGCAGATCCGCCCAGTTCCAGCTTGACTTCCGTGGCAGAACATCGTACACATGTCCTTCTGAGAGGCGCGGAATGACGAACCATGTGCAAGCGGACATCCCTATGCCTGGCTCCGCTCCGTTCCCGTACCTGAATCTCGCCCACAATTCCTCCTGCCGTGCCCCTTCCCCGGCGAGACCCGCCCGCAGATCCCCTTCTGGTCCCCTCTCCCGGCGGGAGAGGGTTAGGGTGAGGGCCCTGCGGCGGCCGAACACAACCGAACAGGAGCGAACAGGATCGAACGGGTTGGCACGCCAAGGTGCGCACTCAAACCAACCAGAACTGACCAAAATTGACCACCCTCGAACGCCGATCTCCTGCCACACACTGGTGTTCCGCCCGGGGCGCCGGTACGAAAAATGTCCCGCTGACCACCGACCACCGTCGTCGGGAACCGGCGGAAGCAGGCGAACCCAACCGAACAGAATCGAACAGGATCGAACGAATCAACACGTCACCGAGCGCACGCAGGCCAACCAGGACTGACCGAAACTGACCAAACCTGACCACCGCGAATGCGCGAACCCCTGTAAAACACTGGAGATCGTGCCCTGCTCACCTCAAGAAAAAATCCACCCTGACCACCCGAACATCGAACGATCGCGCTCCTCCGAACAGCGCGGACGGAACAAAGGTCGAAAGCGTATCCTGAGAAGCCGACAAGTAACGAGGAGCGACAGCGATGACGACCACGAACGACCAACCGGCCAAGAACCGGGTCGGCAACTTCAACGTCGGTGGCATCAACCACCTCGCACTCGTCTGTCGCGACATGCAGCAAACTGTGGACTTCTACCAGGGCGTGCTGGGGTTCCCCTTGGTCAAGACCATCGAGTTGCCCGGCGAGATGGGCCAGCATTTCTTCTTCGACATCGGCAATGGCGATTGTCTCGCCTTCTTCAACTTCCCCAACGCGCCGGAACCGGCGCCCGGCGTCGCCTCACCAGATCCGAACACCTTCTTCGACCCGTCGGCAGAACTGGTCACCGCGATCGCATCGATGAACCATGTGGCGTTTGACGTCGACCCCGATGACATCGAAGCGATGCGCGAGCGCCTGATCGACGCCGGCATCCGCTGCACGCCGATCCTCAACCACGACGATTCACCGCGCGGCATCGCCCGCGAGAATCACGAGGGCGTCTTCGTCCGCTCGGTCTACTTCTACGATCCCGACGGAATCATGCTCGAACTGGCCGCCTGGACCCGAGCGTTGCGTCCCGATGACGTTCGTCATGCGCCGGCCAGAGCGGCGAAGGCGGCGGCAGTTCTGGCGGATTGACCGCCACTGCCGGAGGCGGACTGACTTCGACTCAGTCGCCCGCGCTACATCCGATCTGTCACTGGTAAACGCTGCCGCTTGCGGAGTGGCGGCGGACGCATGTTCGGCGTACAGCGCATTGCACTTTCGCTTGACACGGGAACAAATCCGCGTCCATTTCCGTACTGTCGTTAAGCGCGCTGGTTCGTCGGTGCACGGAGCATCGGGCGAGCGCGGTAGCACTGAATGAAAGGGGGATCGGATGACGTTCGAGCAACGACTCGACCACGATGGCGCCGACATTGAAGCGCTGATCGAGGAGCAAAGCGAGGTGAGTGGCGATGAGCGACACACCGCGCCGGAGGTGACCAAAGACAAGGTGATTCCCCTGATCGACTTCGACATATCGGGCACCCGCGCACCGACCAAGGACACTGCTGCCGCCTGGCGGCGGCGCATGACCGATGCGCCACGTCCGACCGTCCGATTCGCCGCTGGCGCGCCGCACTGGAACTTCGCCGACGAACCGCAAGAGGACGCGTCGGCGGCGACCACTCGCAAGCGCCGTCGCCGACGCGCGGCCGACCCGGACGCCGACGCCGACATCGACGCAACTCGCGCCTACTTCAACGAGATCGGCCGCAGGCCGCTGTTGACGGCTGAACAGGAGCAAGAACTCGGTGCGGCCATTGAGCGTGCCCGCTGGATCGATGCGGTCGAGCACGGTCTGGAGGAGCAACTCGGGCACGCTCCGCGGCCAATGCAGGTCTGGACAGAACTGCTGCGCCAGTTGCAGGAGCTCCGCGGCGTCGTCGAGATCGCTGCTCGCGGTCTCTACCTGCACGCGCTGCCGTTCGACGAACTGATCGACCACGAGCGATTCCGCGAAGCGGTTGACGGCAAGATCGAACCACAGTTCGCCGCACAGCTCAGCGCCGAGAGCGGACTCGAGCAGGAATACGTCAGCGACCTGGTGATCGCCGTGTCGGTGGTCAGCTCGATCGTGACCCCGCGCCTGTTCCGCCGCTCCGCCGCGATCCTGCGTTGGGACTTCGAGCACGACGACCTGCCCCAGGACGCGGAGGCGCAGCTCGCCGCCGACGCCGGGCTCGCTCGTCGAGCCGAGCGCCGTCTGACCGAGACCAAGTGGGACGGTTACGACGCCGAGCGGACGATGTACGTCTCCAACCTGCGCCTCGTCGTTTCCGTCTCCAAGAAGTACCAGAAGAAGGGCTTGCACCTGCTCGACCTGATCCAGGAGGGCAACGTCGGTCTGTTCCGCGCCGTCGAGAAGTTCGACTACCGCCGCGGCAACAAGTTCTCGACCTACGCCACTTGGTGGATTCGGCAGTCGGTGACGCGCTCTCTGGCCGATACGGCCAACCTGATTCGCGTGCCGGTCCACACGTCGGAGCTGATCAACAAGCTCAATCGCGCCGAGCGGCGCCTGCGGCAGGAGTTCCAGTCGCAGCCGACTGACGCCGATCTGGCGCTGGAACTGGACGAGACGGAGGACCGCGTCCGGACCCTACGGCGCATCTCGATGACGCCGGCCTCGCTGGACAAGAGCGTCTCCGACGAGGACGACGACTCCGACCTGACCCGCTTCCTCGCCGACGAAGATACGCCGTCGCCCGAGGATGAGGTCCTGCACAAGGCGCTAGCCGGGCTGACCCGCGAGGCGCTCAGCCGTCTCGAGCCGCGTGAGGCCGCGGTCCTGGCCATGCGCTTCGGCATCGAGGACGGAAACGAATACACCCTGGAACAGGTCGGGCAACGTTTCGGCCTCACCCGCGAGCGGATCCGCCAGATCCAGAGCAAGGCCTACCGAGAGCTGCGCAAAGACCCGGAACTGCGCCAACTCCGCGACCGCTAACCAAGCCGCCGGCTCCCCCCTCTGTCCCCACGGGACAGAGGGGGGCCAAGCGGCCGCTAAGCTGGATTCGGCCAGCGGGGGTAGCTCAGGGGTAGAGCTCCTGCCTTCCAAGCAGGTGGCCGCGCCCCAGAACAACCAAACAGCGAATCCCGTCCCTCGCTCCATCGAGTACGCT
>JAPPJZ010000031.1:9595-44082 GCA_028874365.1 Chloroflexota bacterium
CATCCTGACCCATGCGGGGGTAGCTCAGGGGTAGAGCTCCTGCCTTCCAAGCAGGCGGCCGCGCCCCAGATCAACCAAACAGCGAATCCCGTCCCCCGCTCCATCGAGTACGCTCATCCTGACCCATGCGGGGGTAGCTCAGGGGTAGAGCTCCTGCCTTCCAAGCAGGTGGCCGCGGGTTCGAATCCCGTCCCCCGCTCCACCCCGCCGCCCTACGCCCCCGCTACACGCGCCCCGGAGCCTACTGCAGCGGCAGGAGGATCTCCGTGTGCCACTTGGATTGGTCGGGCTCCGCCTCGGGATCGGTGATGTAGCGCTCGATCGGCCCGGAAATCGGCGCTCGACCAAGCTCCTGCACGAAGCTCCAGATCGCTTCGTGGGTCCGCCCGAGTTCCTCGTACGGGCCAAAGTGGTCTGCCTTGACGGCATCACAGGCCGGCAGTTCCAGCAGTTCAATCGGCTCAGCCGGCTCGACCTCGTCGCCGACCTCGATACCCGCCGACAACTCCATCTGGTTCGCGTCCATCGAGTGATAGACGGCCGACACATAACCCATGTCGGTCACGCCCTGCTCGGTCAACGCGGCGTACACGGCCGGGAAGATGCGCGCGAACGTCGCGGGCAACTCCTCCGTCGACGCGCTGGCATGCATCACGGCCATCCGCCGGGCCGGCAACTGAACAACTTCCGGCATCATTCCCTCCATTCGTCCTCGCTGGTCAACCCGAATGCTACGTCAACGGTAGCCAGATCTCGGTGTGCCACTTCGACTGGTCAGGCTCGGCGTCGGGCATCGTCAGGTAGCGCTCAATCACCATCCCGCTCGGCGCTCGACCCGCCCTCGCGAGTTCGGACTCCAGCCGCCCCTGAGTTCGACGGAAGTCGTCGAAGAGGTACGGGCCGAAGTGCTCGATCATGCCCGCCTCACATCCGCCCAACTCAAGCGTCGCCAGCGGTTCGACCGCTTCGAAGTCGTCGGCGACCTCCATCCCGGCCGACAGCACCAGTTCGTCCTCTCCAATCGAGTGATACACCGCGATCACTTCGCCAAACTCCGGTGGCCCTTGCTCCTGCAACGCATCCCAGACCGCCGGGTACATCTGGGCAAAGGCGGAGACCAACTCCGAACGTGTCGTCACGGCGTGCAACACCGCCGACCGACGCCTGGACATCCAGCGAATCACCGACATCGAATCACCCGCAACTCCGTCACGACGATGTCCGCGCGCCGATCGTGCGCTGAGAGCGGTAGCGCCTCGACCAGTTGCATCTCGTACGCCAGTCCCACGATCGGAGCCCTGACCTGGGACAGAAACCGGTCATAGTATCCGCCGCCCATGCCCAACCGTCCGCCGCTCAAAGTGAACGCCACCCCCGGCGCGACGATCAACCCTGCTGCTTCCGGGTCCGCCGGAGCCGCGAGAGCCGGATCCGGTTCGCGAAGGCCAAACGTGGACCCGACCAAATCCGACAGCCCGGCGATCTCGCGATGCTCAAGTTGGCCGTGCGCCCGAACCCGTGGACAGATCACACGTCTGCGCTCGTTCAGCGAACGCCTGATCAGTTCGTCGGTGCGAACCTCGCCCGGCAATGAACTCGCATAGCAATGAACGACCTCGGTGCGGAGGTACTCGTCCAACGAGGCAAGTCGGGCGGCAATCGCGGCCGACCATCCTTCGATCAGCTCTGGTGGCAGCGCCGCGCGCCTCTGCCGAAACTCACTTCGCAACTCCCCTTTGGACATCTAATCGGCCGCGGTCGCTACGGCAATCCCGCTCCGCCGACCTCCACGTCGAACGCCCGAATGCGGCCGCGTCGCGGATCGCCTGGCTGCGGGTTCGATGTCGGCGCTTCAAGCGAGAACAGGGTCTTGCGTCCCTCGCCGCCGAGCATGCACGCGTAGACGCCCATGTCGGACACTTCAATCCGCTCCAGAGTCTCCCCGCCCTCGGCGACCCGCACCAGAGCCCCGGGGTTGGTCGGCACAGCAACCCAGATCGCGCCGTCAGCGTCGAGCGCGATACCGTCCGGCGGGAAGCCAAGGTCCGCCCAGACTCGCTGGTTGGACAACGAACCGTCGTCCGCGATATCGAACGCAGTCAACCGCTGACCCCAGCTCTCACCGACCACAAGCGTCTTCCCGTCCGGAGTGATCACCGTGCCATTGGGGAACTGCAGGCCGTCGGCGGCGACTGACGATTCGCCGTCAGGAGTGACCATGACCATGGTCGTCGCCCGAGGCGCCGAACCGTCCGTGATATCGAAACCGAAGTTGC
The DNA here is from genome assembly GCA_028874365.1 of Chloroflexota bacterium. Lineage (GTDB taxonomy): Bacteria > Chloroflexota > Dehalococcoidia > Bin125 > Bin125 > Bin125. The sequence continues at coordinate 11,872 of JAPPJZ010000031.1, forward strand.
CGATGTAGGAGTTGCCGGCAGCATCCGTCACCATGTCGTTGCAGTTGTAGGGAGCCTTGTCCGAGATATCGGCTACTTCCCACAACCCGTCCGGATCCAGGCGAAGCAACTTGCGATCGGTCATCGACACGATCAGCAGCCGCCCGTCCGGCAAGAAGCCCAGTCCAGAGGGTTGATTGGCCACTTCAACAATCGTCTCGCGTTCACCGTCGGGAGTCACGGCGACCACCTCGTGAGCGTGCATGTCCGAGAACCAGAGTCGGCCCTCAAACCATCGCGGCCCTTCCGGGAAGACCAACCCATCCAGCACTAACCGTCCTTCGCGCGCCATCGATCTGCTCCAGTTTGGACTCGACTCGAATCAAGATAGGCCTCAACCGTTCGGATAGACATCCAGCAACTCGAACCTCGGGCCGTCCTTGCAGCAGAGCTTGACGCCTCGCTTGGTGAACACGGCGCAGCCGTAGCAGATGCCCGTTCCGCAGGCCATCTCGGTCTCCATCAGGATCTGCACCGGTCGGTTCATGCCGTCGCGGCGGACGATCGGCGACATCGCGCGGAACATGGGTACGGGACCACAAGCAAACGATTGATCGGCCCAGGAGAGGTACTCGGCGAACAGCTCGGTGACGAAGCCTTCCCTGCCCATCGAGCCGTCCTCGGTCGAGACCTGGTACTCAACCTGGGGTGGCAGCAACTCGGCGGGATAGACGCCGTCGGCGCTGCGCGCCCCGAAACAGAGCACGATTGACCGCGAGCGAGACGATTGCTCCGACTCTGCGTCGGCCAGCGCTACCAGCGGCGCAATGCCCACGCCTCCCCCGACCAGCAGCAGGTTTGAGGCTGAACGGCGCACATCGAAGCCGCGACCAAGCGGTCCCGTCATCCAGAACTGTTGACCAGGCGGTGTCAGCGCCATCTGCTCGGTCACGCGTCCGATCACGCTGTAGAGCAGCGCGAACTGGCGATCAGAGTCGCGCGGCGAGGCGTAGCGGAAACGGTAGTAGGAGAACGCACGCGGCAGCAGCGGATCGAGCGTTCCCTGTCCCGATCCGGGATCGACCATGACGAACTGCCCCGGCTGCGCATGTTGGGTCAACGGTGGAGCGTCGTACCAGGTGACGAACGTGCCGGGATAGATTTCCTCGGTCTCGATCACACGGGCCGCGGCACGACGCACCAGTCTGGCTTCCGAACTCCCTAGACCCGACCAGCGGTGTAGTCAGGCAGGGGAGCGATGTTGTAATCGGCGCCGCCCTCGAGCATCGCGCCCACAGCGTGGTGCGCCGTGTCGATCGACGTGAAGCAGGGAATCCGCTGCTCGGCCGCAGCACGGCGGATGTGGAAGCCGTCGCGGATGTTGCTGCTGATCTGCTCGGGCGTATTGATCACCATGTCGATCTGACCTGAGCGGATCAGGTCGATCACGTCTGGGTCGCCGCCGACCTCGCGCTTCGGCGCTTCGTGAACCTCATAACCCAGCCCTCGAATCAGATTGGCCGTGCCGACGGTGGCGTGAAGCTCGTAGCCAGCCTCGCCCAGTTCGCGAATCAGGCGCATCGCGCCCGGCTTGTCCTGGTCGGCGATGCTGAGCAGCGCGCGACCTCGCGGCGGCACCGCCATACCGGCGGCGATCAGCGCCTTGTTCAGCGCCTTGTCGTAGTCCACGTCGACGCCCATCACTTCCCCGGTCGATTTCATCTCTGGCCCGAGGTGTGTATCCACGCCCGACAGCTTGGACATCGAGAAGACGGGCGCCTTGACCGCAACCAGAGGGGTCGCTGGCCAGAGGCCGCTGGAAAAGCCCTGTTCGCCCAGGCTCTGTCCCAACATTGCACGCACCGCTACCTCGACCATTGGGACGCCGGTGATCTTGCTCAGGAACGGGACCGTACGGCTGGCGCGGGGATTCACCTCGAGCACGAAGACATTGCCATCGCGGTCCTCGGACTCACGCATGATCACGTACTGAATGTTCATCAAGCCCGCGACACCCAGACCAATGCCGATCTGCCGCGTGTACTCAACGAGAGTCTCCACTTCACCGCTGCGCAGGTTTGGAGCCGGATAAACCGCCATCGAGTCGCCCGAATGCACGCCGGCGCGTTCGATGTGTTCCATGATCCCGGGGATCAGGACCGCATCGTCCTCGGGGCCGCCGCAGATTGCGTCAACCTCGACCTCGATGCCCGCCAGGTACTTGTCGATCAGGATTGGTTTGCCCGGAGCGGCCGCCTGCGCCTGCGTGACGTAGCGCGCGAGGTCGCCGACGGCTTGCACGATCTCCATTGCTCGACCGCCCAGCACGTACGACGGCCGGACCAGCACTGGATACCCGATCGCGTCGGCCGCCAGCACTGCCTCGTCAACGCTGCTCACGGCTGTCCCTGGCGGTTGCGGAATGCCAAGATCGGCCAGGAAGCGCTCGAACTGCTTGCGATCCTCGGCCAGGTCGATCACGTCGGCCTGTGAACCAAGAATCGGACGGGCCGCTTTGGTCAACGGTCCGGCGAGATTGATCGCCGTCTGACCCCCGAATTGCAGGATTGATGCAACTTCGCCACTCGCCGGACCGTTGCCGTTCAGCGAACCATCCTCGTTCTCGAGGATGTCGCGCACCGCTTCCTCGTCGAGTGGTTCGAAGTAGAGCCGATCCGAGGTGTCGAAGTCGGTCGAGACGGTCTCGGGATTGCTGTTCGCCATCACGGCGCCCCAGCCGGCCGCTCGCAGTGCCTGGGCCGCTTTGACCGACGCATAGTCAAACTCGATCCCCTGGCCAATCCGAATCGGTCCGGATCCCACGACCAGCGCGCGCTTGCCGACTTCGGGCTCAGCCTCGTTCTCATCCTCGTAGGTCGAGTAGAAGTAAGGCGTGACGGCGTCGAACTCAGCGGCGCAAGTGTCGACCATCTTGTAGACCGGCGCGATCCCCCAGCTCAGACGCTGCTCTCGTACGCGTTCGTCGACGCTGCCAGCCAGGTTCGCGATCTGCTCATCGGCGAAACCCATTCGCTTCGCCCGCCGCATCAACGTCGGCGTCAGCGGCTCGGCAAGCAGCCGCCGTTCCATTTGGACAATTGCTTCCAACCGCTCGAGGAACCACGGATCGACACCCGAACGGCGAGCGATCTCCTCGATCGACACATCCGCACGTACCGCGGCCAAGAGGTGCCAGAGTCGAATGTCGGTCGGCGTCTCTGCGGCCAGCGTTGGCTCGTCCTCAGCCTCGGAGTCCTCCCAGAGCACCGAGCGTCCGCCAACTTCCAGCGAACGCACCGCCTTCTGCAGCGCCGCCTCGAAAGTGCGGTCGATCGCCATCACTTCGCCGGTCGCCTTCATCTGCGTGCCGAGCACGCGATCACCGGCCTCGAACTTGTCGAACGGCCAACGCGGAATCTTGACCACGCAGTAGTCGAGCGCGGGCTCGAACGCGGCCTGCGTCCGACCGGTGACCTGATTGGCGATCTCATCCAACCGCTTGCCCGCCGCGATCTTGGCCGCGACGCGAGCGATCGGATATCCCGTTGCCTTCGACGCCAGCGCCGACGAGCGGCTAACGCGAGGATTCACCTCGATCACGTAGTAAGGCAGTGGTTCGTCGTGCGGTACTCCGACGCCACCGCCTTCGCGCATGGATTCTGGTGGCCACGGCACGACGTCCTGTCGCGGGGCCAGCGCGAGTTGTACGTTGCAGCCGCCCTCAATCCCCAATGAGCGGATGATGTTCAGCGAAGCCGAGCGCAGCATCTGGTAGTCCTTGTCGGACAGCGTCTGCGACGGCGCGACCACGATGGAATCGCCTGTGTGGACGCCCATCGGATCGAGATTCTCCATGTTGCAGATCGTGATGCACGTGTCGGCGCCGTCACGCATCACTTCGTACTCGACCTCTTTCCAGCCGAGCAGCGACCGCTCGATCAGGATCTGAGTGATCGGCGAGGCATCCAGACCAGTCTGCACGACCCGCTCAAACTCCTCCATGGTTCGCACGAACCCTCCGCCCGTGCCGCCCAGCGTGTAGGCAGGTCTGATTGCGACCGGCAGACCGATGTCTTCTAGCGCCTCCCGAGCCTCTGCGAGCGAATGAACCACCGCCGAAGGCGGTGTGGGTTCGCCGATCTCGCGCATCGCCGTACGGAACAGCTCGCGGTCCTCGGCGCGCCGAATTGCGTCCAGCGGCGTCCCCAACAGGCGGACGTTGAACTCTTCAAGCACGCCCGCTTCGTGCAGGTCGACCGCGAGATTCAGACCGACCTGTCCACCCAACGTGGGTAACAGACCCTCGGGCCGCTCCCGCTCAATGATTCGGCGCAGCACCGGCACGGTCAGTGGCTCGATGTAAACCTCGTCGGCGACACCCTCGTCGGTCATGATCGTGGCCGGGTTCGAGTTGACGAGGATCGAGCGCACCCCCTCCTCGCTCATGGCTTTGCAGGCCTGGGTGCCCGCGTAGTCGAACTCCGCTGCCTGACCGATCACGATCGGGCCGCTGCCGATGATCAGAACGGATTCAGGTTTCTTCACGTGTATCGCATCCCTGTGATTCGCCCGACTCCGGATTGTCCGAAACAGCGGGCGGACCTGCCGCCCGACCAATCAGACCCAGTCCCAAACCAAGCGGCAGCGCCACGAACGGTCCCAGCAACCAGAGTTCGCACTGCCCGCCAATCAGGTCGAAGATGCAGCACAACGCAAGCGTCAGCGTGGCCGCAGCGACGACGCCGCACAGTACGGCGCTGACGAGCAGTCCACGTCGAAGCTTCAATCGCCGGTCCCGTCACAGTGGCAACTCGAATCGTGATTCGGGATTGATCAGCGGCGCGAGTGCGCCGATCGCGCTGAGGAACGAGAGCGCCGCCTCGTTGTTGTCCGGCACCGAACCGACGATGCGACGGAAATCCTGTTCACGGGCGTGCGAGAGCAGGTATTCGGCCAGCACCGTTCCGATTCCGCGGCGCCGCCACTCCGATCGCATCCAAACGCCCAGCGTCGCCGTTTCCGGTTGGCGAGTGTTGTAGTCGAGCGCGCCGAATCCGATCACCGCTCCGTCCTCCACGGCCACGTAGATTGCGCCGCTGTCGCCCAGCCGACGCCGCCACATCGAGACCTCGTCCTCGTTCCAGGGTCGGTCGAAGACGACTGGATTTGGCCCTTCGACCACATCGCGGATCACATCTGCGATCTCGGCCGCGTCGTCCTCGGTAGCCAATCGATAGTCGGGCTCGAAGCCGTCGCCGGGGGCGGTGGAAAGCGTCATGTCAATCTCCCTGAACGCCGCTGACCGATTCGATCAGGTCGAGGAAGCGGTCGAAGAGGTGTCCGTTGTCCAGTGGACCGGGTGATGCCTCTGCGTGGTATTGAATCGAAAACACCGGCTCACTGCGATGCGACAATCCCTCGACAGTCTGGTCGTGCAGGTTGATGTGCGTGACCTCGACATCGGAATGCAGTCCGTCGGGATCGACGGCGTAGCCGTGATTCTGCGCGGTGATGGCGATCCGTCCGGTTGGAACCTCGAGCACCGGATGGTTGCCGCCGCGGTGTCCGAACTTGAGCTTGAACGTCTCCGCGCCGAACGCGCGGCCCAGCACCTGGTGCCCCATGCAGATCCCCATCATCGGCAATTTCCCGATCAACGCGGTGGCCGTCTGCACTTGCAGTTCCCTGAGCTGAGGATCGCCGGGACCCGGCGACAACAGCACGCCATGTGGGTTGACCGAAAGGATGTCTTCGACGCTCGCCGACGGCGGCATCGCCGTCACGCGGCAACCGCGGCGTCGCAGGTTTCGCAGGATGTTGTACTTCAAGCCTTCGTCGAGTACGACGACGTGCGGGCCCGGCTCCTCGCCGCCGTTCAACAGCGCATGCGGCCTGCCGTCTCGCCAGCTATAGGGCTCCGCTACGCCGACATCGATGAAGTCCTGTGTGTCGTAGTCGGGTACCTCTGCGAGTTGGCGCTTCGCCGCATCGACCTCGGACGACGGAACGATCATCCCCATCATGACACCCGTATGCCGGATGCGGCGGGTGATCGCCCGTGTGTCGATACCGGCAATCCCGGGAATCCCAGCGGCCGCAAGGTAGTCGTGCAGCCGCATCCCGCCGCGCGGATGAGACGGCGAGTCGCACTCCGAGCGCACCACGAGACCGCGTACCTGGATCTGGCGGGATTCGTCGATTGGCGGATCGATGCCGTAGTTGCCGATCAGCGGGTAGGTCAGCACGAGGATCTGACCGGCGTAGGAAGGGTCTGTCAGCATTTCCTGGTAGCCGGTCATCGAGGTGTTGAAGACGACCTCGCCCCACGTGTCGGTCGCGGCGCCCAGCACTGTGCCGCGGAACACGGCTCCGTCGGCCAGGACCAGCGCCGCCTCCAGATGTTCGGACATTACTGCTCCCGACCGTCCCAGACGAAGCGTCCCTGTGAAATCGTCAGCGCGACAACGCCGGTCAACGTGTGCCCCGCGAGGGGTGTGTTCTTGCCCATCGACGCCCACGACTCTGGCTCAACGCGGGTGGCCGCGTCGGTCGACAGCAGCGTCAGGTCAGCCGGAGCGCCGACCTGCAGCGTGCCCAAGCCGCGCAACTCGCCCTGGTCCAGGTTCCATGCGCGTACCGGACCGATTGTCAGCCGCTCGATTGCGTCAGCCAACGACAGGCGACCGGCCTCGACCAGCGAGTTCACCACGCCCCAGGCCGACTCGAGGCCCGAGATGCCAAAGGCCGCCGCGTCGAATTCGCATTGCTTGTCTACGGTCGCATGCGGCGCGTGGTCGGTCGCGACGGCATCAACGACGCCGGCAGCCAGTGCGTCGATGCACGCCTGGACGTCGGCTTCAGTCCGCAACGGCGGATTGACCTTGGCATTGGTGTCGTAGCGCAAGTCTTCGCTACTACCGGCGACGACGTCGTGGGTCAGCCAGAGGTGGTGAGGAGTAACCTCCGCCGTCACGTGCAGCCCGCGCGCCCGCGCGTCGGCGATCGCGTGCAGCGACGGCTCGGTCGAGATGTGGCAGGCGTGGAATTGCGCGCCCGACGCTTCAGCAAGCGCGATATCGCGCTGGACGATCGACAGTTCGGCGGCAGCAGGTTGGCCACGCAGTCCCAGGCGTGCCGACACCGCGCCGTCGTGCATGACGCCACCCTGCGCGATCGCCGGGTCCTCGCAATGCTCCGCCAGTGGAATGCCGATATCTGAGAGATACTCAAACGCCTGGCGAGCGAGCGAGTTGTCCGCGACCGCGTCGCCGTCATCCGAGACCGCAACTGCCCCAGCCGCTCGGAGGGCATCGAGCTCTGTCAGCTCCTGTCCCTTGCGACCCTTACTCACGGCGCCGATCGGCAAGACGCGGCAATCGGCGTCCTCCGCGCGCTGCAAAATGCCGTCGATGATTGCCGCCGTGTCCATCGCCGGCTCGGTGTTCGGCATGGCGCAAATCGTCGTGAACCCGCCGCGTGCCGCCGCCCGCCCGCCGGATTCGATGGTCTCCTTATGTTCCTGCCCCGGCTCTCGCAAATGCGTGTGCAGATCGACGAAGCCAGGCGACACAATCAGTCCTGACGCCGCGACGCGTCGGGCGCCGTGTGGCGACGAAACGTCCGCGCCAACCTCCGCTATCCGGCCATCGACAATCAGCACGTCCAAACGGTCGTCGAGGCCCGAGGAGGGGTCGATCACGCGGCCGCCGTAGACCAGGATGCTGGTCATGCGCCGCCTCGAATCAACAGGAACAGAATCGCCATCCGAACTGCCAATCCAGCCGAGACCTGCGCCTCGATTCGACTTTGCGGGCTGTGCGCCACATTGACCGCGATCTCGACGCCTTCGTTCATCGGACCCGGGTGCATCACGATCGCTTCGGACGACGCCTCCGCGATGCGTTCAGTAGTGAGCTGGTAGCGGCGCGCGTATTCAGCGGACGAGGGCAACAGTCTGCCTCGCAGGCGTTCGTTCTGGATCCGTAGCGCCATCACTGCGTCCGCACCGACGATCGCCCGGTCCAGGTCCGACTCGATCTGGACGGCGGGAAGCGCCAGCGGGTGTTCTCGCTCGGAAGCACGGTTGCTGAGCGCGGAGGGCAGCAATGGGCGCGGAGCGACCAGCGTGACTTCTGCGCCGAGCGTCGTCAACGACCAGAGATTCGAGCGCGCCACGCGCGAATGCAGAATGTCGCCGACGATGACCACCTTGCGGCCGGAGAGGTCGCCGAACTCCTTGATCAGCACGTAGGCGTCGAGCAGCGCCTGGGTCGGATGCGCATGCTGACCGTCGCCGGCGTTGACGATGTGACCATCAATCGTCCTGGCTGCCAGCCAGGGAGCGCCCGAGGCGTGGTGACGCATGACGACCGCGTCGGCGCCCACCGCCGAGAGCGTATTCAGGGTCTCAACCAGCGACTCACCCTTCTCGACGGACGAGCCTGAACCGGACACGTTGATCACGTCGGCACCAAGAATCTTGCCGGCCAGCTCGAACGACGACCGCGTCCTCGTCGACGCCTCATAGAAGAGATTGAAGATCGTAACCCCACGCAGCGCCGGCGTCCGTGCCACGTTGCGCTGCAGCACCTCCGCCATTGCGTCCGCCGTGCTCAGGATGCGCATGATCTCGGCTTCGGAGAGCACATCGACATCCAGCAGGTGCCGATGTCGCCAGTCCGTGACCGGCTCGACCAGCGGCGTCCGCGCGCCAGCATCCGTTCGTTCATTGCTGTCTGGCGGCGATGGTGAGGCTTCCGCGTTGGCGACGGGTTCAGTGACCACGTGACAGCCTTTCGACAAAGATGCCGACGCAGTCCTCGCCGTCGGACTCCGCCAGTGAGACGCGGACGTCGTCACCTCGCTGCGTGGGGATGTTCTTGCCGACGTAGTCGGCGCGGATCGGCAACTCGCGATGGCCGCGGTCGATCAGCACGGCCAGCTCAATCACGGCCGGTCGTCCGTAGTGGATGAGCGCGTCAAGCGCGGCGCGGATCGAGCGTCCCGTGTAAAGCACGTCATCGACCAGCACAATGACCGCTCCATCAATGTCTTCGGGGATCCGCGATGGCTGCATTCGCGCATGCGGCCGTTGAGCCAGATCGTCGCGATACAGCGAGATGTCGATCGCGCCAACCGCAATTCGGCGACCGTCGATGCCTTCGATCCTCACTGCGAGCCGTTCGGCAAGGGGGACGCCCCGCGTACGCATGCCGACCAGCATCAGACGCTCGGGATCGGGGTGGCGTTCGACGATTTCATGGGCAATCCGCGTGACGGCCCGATTCATCGCTGCCGCGTCCATCGAGGTCAGCACGAGCCGGCCTCCAGATACAAAAGAACCAGCGACTTGCGCTGGTTCTGCAGCTGGTGCCCGCGTACGTCCAGAGTGGGATAGGGCTTCAGCGTCATCTTGTTGACCTTGCCGGCCTCACAGGACCGAGTTAAAGCTCAACTGGCGTTGCACCGAGCTTACAGCGCCGGGTTCTGCCCAACTATCACCCGCGATACCATCCCACGTGTTCCACCGTCCGGCTGTGGATCGGGGATTGTCAGACCTCGTCCTCGGCGCGGCGCTGCAGGTCGGGCGGCAGCAGGTTGGGAATCCCGTCCTCGATCGGATAGCGGAAATTGATTCGCTCGGATACCAGTGCGCCTTCGAGCACGTTGCCGTTCTCGTCTTCCCGCGTGACCTCCAGTTTGAGCGGATCGCGGGTCACCGGGCAGACCAGCTGGTCGACCAGTTCTCGTCTCATTCGCCACCCCGCATTCACCGTTGGTGCGCGTATCGAGCGCGGCGGGCATACTGCAATACTGTACGCCAACGCGTACGAATGACCATCAAGATCCCCCGTGAAGCGAACTACACCGCACCGGGTGAAGAGAGCGGAGTTAGCAACCATGGCCGATGTGAAGTCGCCGATGGCCGGCACCATTTTCGAGTTGATCGCTGCGGTCGGTGATGAGGTCGAAGAGGGTGATGAGCTCGTCATCCTCGAGTCAATGAAAATGGAAATCCCGGTCGAGGCGCCTAACAGCGGCACCGTCGCGGAAATCCACATCGCCCAGGGCGACCAGGTCCAGGAAGGTGACGTGCTCGTCACGCTCAGCGGCTAGACGGACCAGCTTGCGAAGGCGATTGCTCCGACTATGTTCCAGCGCGTTCTAATCGCCAACCGCGGCGAGATCGCCGCCCGCGTCTCGCGCACCTGTCGCCGGCTCGGAATCGAGTCGCACGCGGTCTATTCCGTCGCCGATGCCGACGCGCTCCACGTCCGCGAGGCCGACGGCGCCACCCATATCGGCGCGGCGCCGGTGGCCGAGTCTTACATCAATGTCGACGCCGTGCTCGACGCGGCCGTCGAGGCCGGCTGCGATGCGGTTCACCCCGGCTACGGTCTGCTCTCCGAGAACGGCCACTTCGCTCAGGCCTGCGAAGAGCGCGGGATCACCTTCATCGGACCCGCCCCGGCGCACATGGAGCTGATGGGCAACAAGAACCAGGCGCGCGCCACGATGCGCGATCTTGGCATGCCCGTCATCCCCGGCTCGGCCGCGACCGTTGACGACGAAGACGCGGAACAGATCGCCGAACAGGTCGGGTACCCGTTGCTGATCAAGGCTTCGTATGGCGGCGGTGGAATCGGGATGGCAACAGTCAAGCGGCCGAATCAGTTCAGCCGCTCCTTGCGCCGCGCGCGTTTGTCGGCCTTACGGGCGTTCGGCTCCGACGATGTCTATCTCGAGCGACTGCTGGTCGAGCCGCATCACATCGAGCTGCAGGTGTTCGGCGATGGCCAGGGCAACGCCGCAATCCTCGGCGATCGCGAGTGCAGCGTCCAACGTCGGCACCAGAAGGTGATCGAAGAGGCCCCCGCGCCCGCTCCTCACCTCAGCGCTGAGTTGCGCGAACGGCTGTACAGCCAGGTGCGCAGCGCGGTGGCCGGACTCAGCTACCGCAATGCCGGCACGGTCGAGTGTCTGCTCGACGCGTCTGGCGAGATCTTCTTCCTCGAGATGAACACGCGGCTCCAGGTCGAGCATCCCGTCACCGAAATGGTCACCGGCCTCGACCTCGTTGAGTGGCAACTGCGGATCGCCGCCGGAGAACCGCTGAGCGAGCTGCCCGGCTACGGCGATCCGCCACCGATCTCCGGCCACGCAATCGAGACTCGCATCTACGCGGAGGATCCCGAAACCCTGCTCCCCAGTCCCGGCTCGATCGACATCCTCGAAGTGCCGGAGGAACCCTGGCTGCGTCTCGATGCCGGCGTCGCCTCGGGCGACGAGGTCTCCCACTTCTACGACCCGCTGATGGCGAAGCTGGTCGTCTTCGGCGAAGACCGACCCCAGGCGCTCGCCCGCCTGCGCATCGCGCTGGATGGATCGCGGATCGAAGGCCTGAAGCACAACATCCCCTTCCTCCAGCGAGTCCTCGACGCCCAGCCCTTCATTGACGGCAACTACGACGTCACCCTGACCGACGCTCTGCTGAAGTCGTAGCCCACCTGACGGCCAACCGAAGAGAATGCACATGAAACTCGGCATCTTCAACATGGGCACCGGCATCTCCGATCCGGCTTCGCTGCGAACCATCGCCGAAGCCGCTGAGGCCTCCGCTCTGGAGTCGCTCTGGTGCGGCGAGCACGTTGTGCTGCCCAAGCCGCGTCGCGCCCTCCCCCGCCGATCCCGAGCACCATTTCCTTCACCCTGCTGTGGTGCTGAGTTACCTCGCCGCCTGCACCGAGCGCCTGAACCTCGGCACCGGCATCGTCCTGATTGCGCAGCGCAACCCGCTCGTGTTGGCCAAGGAGTTTGCCTCGGTCGACGTGGTCTCGAACGGGCGCGTCATCCTCGGCATCGGAGCCGGCTACCTGCAACCGGAGTTCGACGCGATCGGCGCGCCCTTCCGCGAGCGCGGACGCCGCACCGACGAAGCGATCGACGCCATGCGCACGCTCTGGAACGAGGGGGATCCCAGCTTCGATGGCGAGTTCTGGCAGTTCAGCGGAATCGATGCTCATCCGAGACCTACCAGACCCGGTGGAGTTCCCATCCACATCGGCGGACATTCCGAAGCGGCCCTCAAGCGCGCCGCCGAGCGAGGGCAAGGCTGGTACGGCTGGATGCAGGATCCAGAGCAAACCGCCGACTACGTTCGCCGCCTGAGCGAGCTATCCGAGCGGGTCGGCCGACCGGAAGAGTTGGGTGAGCTGGAGATCACGATCACCCCGCCGGGCCGACTGACCGCCGACGCTATCGACCAGTACGCCGAAGCAGGCGCGCACCGACTGGTCTCGCTGGCCACGCCAAACGAGCGCAGCATGCTCCACGCGGTCGAGCACCTGGGGTCGCTATCGGGCTGATCACTCGCCCAGGTACATCAGCGCGCTTTCCGAGACCCGCTCCACGTCCGACCAGGAGTACCAGGGCGGTACGTCACCGATCTCGGACCAGATGCGGTGAATGACGGCCAGCTTGTACATCTGGTGCAGCATCCAGTACCGCAGATCGTGAGCATCGCGTCCCGAGCGCTCAAAGGCGGGCGCAGCCAGTGGATGATCTTCCGGCGGCGCATTGAGGCCCTTGAGCGAGGCCAGCGCGGTGATCAGTCCCCAGTCCGAGAGCGGATCGCCGAGCTGCGCCTGCTCCCAGTCGACCACACCGCCGATTGAACCGTCGTCGGCGACGAGGTAGTTGAAGACGTTGATGTCGCCGTGGCAGAGCCGCGGCTCGGGGCTGTCGGGCAGGTGCTGGTTGAGGATCGCGCCGATCTCGGTGATCAGATGATCGTGGTGGCAGTTGAACGCAATGGCACGAGCGCGGACGGCGTCCAGGTCACGTAGGGCCGCCTCGTGGCCGGCCGCAGGAGGATCGAGGAACTCCAATCCGTTGCTCTGCCAATCCAGCTCGTGGATCGACTCAACCATCGACCGATAGTTGTCGACGACCTCCGGTGTCATCGGGACCACGCCCATGTGCGGATGGTCGAGCCAGGACAAGACAACGTAGGGCGCGCCGAGCGGTGAGTCTTCGCCGCATTCGCCTAACACCTCCGGTACGGGGATCGGCGACGACCGGAGGCAACGGATAACCCGAGCCTCCCGTCGCACGTCGTAGGGCTGAAAGATGCCCTGCCGACGTTCCAGCCGCAGCACGACCGGGAGATCGTCCGCTCGCTTGACATGCCAGGTCAGATTCGAGACGCCGCCGTCGAGCCGCTCGGCAGAGGTGACTGTTCCGTTGACGCCACAAGCCGACAGCGCCTCGGTCGCCCGCGATGGCGTCAGGTCGATGTCCATCGTCTCAGCCGGTCTGCGAGATCGAGTAGGTCACCCGCGCCTTGGCGATCAGCTTGCCCTGATCGCTGAACAGGTCGACGTCGCCGACGGCCAGCGTGCGGCCTTTCTTGATCACGTTCGACTCGACCCGCACTTTCGTCCCGACCGCCGGACGCAGGTAGGAGATGTTCAACTCCGACGTGCCCTGCATCTGCTCCCCAACCCGGCAGGTCGAGAGCACTGCCGCGACCACGCCGATGTCGGCCAGCGAGGCCAGTACGCCGCCATGCACGCCGCCGCGCGCCCCGCCCGCCGTGTGCCGAGTGATCGGCATCTCCAGCACCGTGCGGCCGCGTGAGATCTCGGTGAACTGCTCGCCAAAGATGGAGTTGGTCCCATACCGATCTCTGATCTCAGGAAGCGGGACCAGCCACTGGATGTCGTCAGCCATGCCGAGAGTCTAGAGGCAGCCCGCCCACGCTCTACCGCGACAGCAACCGTTCGGTTGGCTCGGCGTACTCCCGTCCAATGTGATCGATACCCCAACCGTGCACGACGGTGAGCGCGGCTGTCGCCGAGGAGCGCTTGTAGAGCTGATGCAGCGTCCAGTACTGCAGGTCTTCCTCGTCACGCCCGTAGCTGCTGAGCGTGTCGCTCATCACTTGCCGTGCGCCGTCGGAGAGGTCGAGATTGCCCATGAGATCCTCAACCTGGAGACGACCCCAATCCGACAGCGGGTCGCCCAGATGCGCCTGTTCCCAGTCGAGCACGGCGGCGACCTGCGGTGGGTCGCCCGGGCGCAGGATGAAGTTGCCAAAGTTCACATCCCCATGAACGAGCATCGGAGGCGGACTGTTGGGGCATCGTCCCTCGAGGGCTTCACGCAGTCGGCGGATGTGAGGCTCGTCGTAGACACCGAACGACCGCAACCGCTGCGCGATTTCCTCGCGCTCGCGCATCGCCGGGCCCGATTCGGGCGGCAGCGGCAGCCAGTCGAGGCCGGCGCTGTGCCATTCGAGCGTATGAATCCGGCGCAACGTCTCGCAGTAGGTGCGGGCCGCGTCGGACTGCATCTGCTGCCGGTTCATCGCTTCTCCGTCGACCCACTCGACGACCAGGCAGCCTCGGCGCTGCGCTGCCGACGGATCGAGATTGGCGCTCATGCCCAGGACGTTCGGCACCGGGATGCCGGCGCGCGCGAGTTGTTGAAGCAACCGCGCCTCGGACGGCAGATCGTAGGGTGGCAGGATGCCTCGTTCGGGCTCGATTCTGACCGCGACGGGCGCGGCGTCTTCTCGCTCGACGCGGAAGCTGATGTGCGACTTGCCGCTGAGGCGCTGGACCAACGAGACGGCGCCTTCGACGCCACAGGCCGATAGCGCCGCCCCGACCAGCTGAATCTCGTCCGCCACCGCAGCCACCGCCACCCAGCCCTGCCGGGCCCGACCGTCTAGCCCTGGCGCTGCTTGTTGCGCGGGTTCCGCTTGTTGATGATGTACACGCGTCCCTTGCGGCGGACGATCTGGTCGTCACGGGAGCGCTTCTTGACCGAGGCTCTGACCTTCATACGGGCTCCGATTGCTGCTTTGGCAAGGATCGTACCACGCGAGCCTGGCCGGTCCCGTCGGCGAGTCTGTTGCAGACTCATCACCGACTTGGCGCTATCCTCAGGTGGACGGCTCAGGAAGACATCATCTGCTTATGCCCTTGAGCAACGCTCAAGCTGCCGACTCCACTGCACCGTTGCTCGACCGCTACGAGGAAGTTGAGGCTCTCGCCGAGCAGATTCGCTCGCACGGCGTGATGGGGCTCGACACCGAGTTCATCTCCGAGCGCACCTACCATCCGCAACTCGCCCTCCTCCAGATTTCCACGCCGGACGGCATCTACCTGATCGATCCGCTGGCCGAACACATCCAGAAGGCGCCCGACCAGCCGATCTGGGACCTGATGGCCGATCCCGAGGTCGTCACCGTCGTCCACGCGCATGATCAGGAATCGCGCTTCTGCCTGCAGCGCACGGGGCGCGCGCCGGGCAACCTCTTCGACGTACAACTCGCGGCGGCGTTCAACGGCTTCTACTATCCGATCGCTTACGACCGACTTGTCGGCGGCGTGCTGCGACGTTCGCTGGGTTCGTCGCAATCGCGGACGAACTGGCTGCGGCGTCCGCTGACTGCGGCGCAGATGCGCTACGCGGCCGACGACGTCCGCCACCTCTTGCCGCTCCAGGATGCCTTCACCTCGCGCATGAGCGGCGACGGTCAACGCCGGCTGCGCTGGTTGGAGGAAGAGACGAACCAACGGCTCGAGCGGCTCTCGGACCGCGAGACCGACCGCTGGCGGCGGCTGTCCGGCGCGAACAAGCTCTCGCCGCGCTCGCTGGCGGCCCTGCGCGAGCTCTCGGCCTGGCGCGAATCGACGGCGCAGCGGCACGACATGCCCTTCCGCCGGGTCGCATCGGACGACCTGCTGGTCTCGCTGGCGGCGACGCGGCCCGCCTCGGAGTCGGAACTCGCCTCGATTCGCGGCATCGGTAAACTGAGCGTCGGCTACCGGGAGCAGGTGCTGCAAGCCGTCTGGACGGCGAACGAACTGCCGGACGACGAGTTGCCGGCTCGCGCCGCGACGCAGCGCAACGGCAAGCCCTCGCGCATGGTCCTGCTCTTCCTCGAATCGGTCCTGGCGGCCTCCTGCGCCGATCACGAGATCGACCCCGCACTGGTCGGCGGCAGCTCGCAGCTTCGAGCGCTGATCGCCTGGAACGAAGCCGGCCGCGCGGGCGAACTCACCCCGCCCCTGCTCAAGGGTTGGCGCGGCGAGGTCTGCGCCGAACCACTGCTCGACGCCCTCGAAGGCCGCCTCAGCCTGAGGATCAGCGACCCGCTCTCGGCGAATCCACTGGCGGTCGGCGGGCTTCAGACGCCGAATTAGGCGCGATTCAGGCTCCGCGGGGCGAGAATTTCGGGGGATTTCTTCGGATCTCCTGTCCTGGGCTGAAGATCGTGCGTTCTGGCGTCCAGCAGAGTCCAGATTTGTCCAGATTCGTCCAGATCTGGCTAGATCTGGCCAGTTTTGGGCAGGAAAAGTCCGGCTGAGAGCAGGGATGTGCCGGTCTGCGTCGTGCTGTCGGCGGGGCGTTGGGGTGGCTTGCTGGTCTCGGTCGTTCATATGTTCTCATGGTACCCGATTTTGGCCGGCGTGGGTTGTCGGACCGGGTGCGCGCGCTCGGAGTGCATCGGTGGTGTCAGTGGCGGGATGAACGACCTGCGGGGCCGCGCTAAGATGGCTGAGGCGATGCCCGGTAGCTCAATTGGTAGAGCGGGCGGCTGTTAACCGCTAGGTTGCGGGTTCAAGTCCTGCCCGGGCAGCCATCTATCCGCCAGTAGTCCGAAGATATGGACGGTCCAGCGCCCGCTGGTTCAAGCGCCTGCCGCGTTCTGTCACTGGCAGTGCGTTCATTAGGCCCGCGTCTACCGCCCGGCCCAGAAGCTTGACAAAGGGGCGATTCAAGGGCTGCTTGCGCGCCGTAGGGCTTACCGCCAATTCAGCCAATATCCGCGCCAATTGCACTTTGTTCAAGTTACCGCCAGTGCGAGCCGCAAACAGCTTCGCGATGTCCTTCTCTCGCCAATTGTCCCTAACGTCCCGCATTTCTGCTCTGGAGAACGCGTATTGCTCATTGCACGCCAATGTCAGCGCCCTCGCCAAATCGCTGTCGCTAAAGTTGTCGAACTCAAAAGTCTTCTTCCACACCTTCACTCTCTCCGGCGCTATAACCCTCCGCCTCAAACCGGACAACGACTTCTTAGTCTTCGACGAATCCTTCAGTCTACTTGCTCCTCCTTCGTTGTCGAGCACGACAAACACGACAACTTGGTGATCCTGAAGGTAGTCTACTAACCGGAATATCGCGTTGTATCTGTCTTCCCTGCTGTTGCCGGTAGCATTTCCTATTCCTCTTAGATTTACAAGTTCAATGCTGCCAGTTCCGTATTCAAACCCAAACAACAAGGGAAACAGACGACTGATGAACTCTACTTCGCTTTGTCCTTCCAACATAAGTACGACCTTCGGTTGGGGATTCACATCATACTGATTCGCTACCTATTCCAAATGGAGCCTTGGGTCCTGCTGTACCTTCGCTTCAGGCACAGAGTCCAATCGGATTCCCAATGCCTTGTCGACCGATTCGACGTCATCTTCGTACAAATCTTCGAACAGGCTGCGGAAGAGCCCTGCCATTTGCCGAAACAGTTGAGCGCGTAGTGCATCGCCCCTCAGTTGAGCTCTCTTCCGATGGGACACGAACTGAACCATGTTTGACCAATCAAACAACGGATCGCAATCCTGCCGTGCCCACCTCAACCCTCTATGCGCCCTCATCAGTGAGTCCTGTGTCACGCCGAATCGTTCCGCCACCTTCTCAGAGTCCCAGTTCTCTCGATATTGGTACCAGTCCCACGAATCACTATCATAAGCCAGCACTCCTCCATACCAGCTCGACTGTGGTAGATGGATAGTTCGCCTGTTGCTGAGTGTACTCGGCAGGTATGCGTTGGAAATGTACTGTGCTAATGCAGCTTCCGCCCTCCGCTTCGACGACCGCTCTTGCAACCTCTTTTCGGTCCATTCGAGAACCCTCTCCATGTGCTCTTCCCAGGATGGGTCTACTGCGTCCGGTTCCAGATGCCAGTCCAGCTCAATCTCGTAGTTCAGTCGGCGCAGAACGTCGTCCAAATCCCACACTTGGAATGCGGAATAGAGAGGCACTACCCGATTGTCCTCGATCTCCGGAACCGAATACTCTGTGAACGGAGAGTAGGACTCGATTATCCACTGATCCCAAAAGGAGTTTGGAGCAGGCAGACCGTCCAAGTAGATTGAACCATTACCATCCGCCCCTCGATCTATCCGAACTAGGGGACGAAAGGCTCTCAGTACCTCCAACCGATGAAGGCGCTCTCTGGTTACACGAAGGTTACGCTCCGTACAGTAGCGCACGAAGTCGTCAGCCGACAGAAGGCCGCGCATTCTCACGGCTGCTTCGTCGAGTATCAAACGGGCCGGGTAGCGTGGAAGGGTTACCACTGTTAGGCACCTTACCCTTCGACATCGCGGGTTTGCAGAGACTTGGCTGCCGAGCCAGGATTCGAACCTGAACTGAGGGATCCAAAGTCCCTAGTGCTACCGTTACACTACTCGGCAAGTGGAGATGAGCTTGGTACCGAGGGCCGGACTCGAACCGGCACGGGCTTTACGCCCAATGGTTTTTGAGACCATCGCGTCTACCATTCCGCCACCTCGGCACGCATTGTTCAGACTATCAGGACTCGCGGGCGACGTCGTGGCGGGGGTCGTGGCGGGGGTCGTGGCGTGCATCGCCGTCCTCGCGGTGAGCCTGAATCACGTTCAACTTGCGGAAGCGGACCAGTCGGATGCGGCGGCGATCCGACTCGGCGACCGTCCAGCGATAGCCGTGCAGATCGATTGACTCCTCGGTCTGGGGGATGCGGCGGAAGCGTTGCAGCAGCATGCCGGCGACCGTCTCCGCCTCCTCGTCCGAGAAGTCGAGCTCCAGCTCCGAGCCGAGGTCGGTCAGACCGCGGCGGCCCTCGACGAACTGCTCGCCGGCGATGCTCACCGGGACGGGCTCCGAGGCGGCCCGCGTCTCGCTGCGGATGTTGCCGACAACCAGCTCGAGGATGTCCTCGAGCGTGACCAGGCCGGTGGTCGCGCCGAACTCGTCGATTAGCAGCATCAGGTGCTGACCGGTGGTCTGCATTTGCGTGAGCACGCGCTGGACCGAAGCGCGTTCCGACTCGACCGGCGCATCGCGCATCACCTCGCGGACGCGGCGCTCGCGATGGCCCCGACCCAGCTCGGCCACAACGTCGGAGCCGTGCAGGTAGCCGATGTAGTCGTCGGCCGAGCGGTAGCGCACCGGCAGGCGCAGGAATCCGGCCTCGCCGAAGGTGCGGCCGGCCTCTTCGAGCGTGGCGGCCGAATCGATCGATCTGACCTGCGGGCGCGGGGTCATGATCCGTCGCACCTGGGTCTCGCCAAGGCGCAGCGCGCCGAGCAGGACCGAGGTGTCCTGACCCTCCAGCTCGCCCTCCTCGCGAGCCTGGACGATCGCGGTGCGCAGTTCGCCGAGCGACAGCGCCGAGTGCGCCTCTTCCTGGCCGCCGACGATCCGCAGCCAGATGCGCGAGGTCCAGTCGAGCGCGACCACGGCCGGGGCGGTCAGTCGGGCCCACCAGCTCAGCGGCAGCGAGTAGTAGCGCGCCACGGCAAGGTTGTGATGCAGGGCGACCGACTTCGGGCCAATCTCGCCGAAGATCACGAGCAGGATCGTCACGGCCACGGTGGCCACGACGATGCTCAGCCCGCCGCTGCCGCCGACCAGCTCCTGCGCGATCACCGCGCCGACGGTCGCG
Source organism: Chloroflexota bacterium (assembly GCA_028874365.1). GTDB lineage: Bacteria > Chloroflexota > Dehalococcoidia > Bin125 > Bin125 > Bin125. The sequence goes on from JAPPJZ010000031.1 coordinate 31,571, forward strand.
GCGCCGGTGTTGACGAGGTTGTTGCCGACCAGGATCGAGGCGAGCAGCCGGCGGGGTTCGCGCAGCAAGGCGGCCGCGCGGTCGGCGCCGGGCAGACGTCGGCGACGCTCGTGCTCGAGCCGCACGCCCTCGATCGACAGATATGCCGTCTCGGAACTGGAGAAGAACGCCGACAGCGCCAGCAGGCCGGCCAGCAGCACGAAATACTCAATCACGAACGGACTCCCTGCACGTTCCGTCACACAACGGACAGTGCTGCCCCCGAAACTGCCGGGGGCCATGAATCCCTACGCTACTCTTCTGGCATGGTTGCACCGACAGAACCACTCAGTATCAGCAACGCGGCCGACATCCTGAATGTTGACGCCGACGCTCTGCTCGACGAAATCCGCAACGCCGCAGCCGAAGCCGAGCGACCCTCGGCGCGGGATTGAACGATTCCCGGACCGGCGCTCAGTGTGAGCGTCTTCGTCAACGGCAAGCTCGCGGTCTGCGAACGGGACAAGCCCGGCTCCGACGACTGGCGCGTTCTCTTCAAATGATTACGGCATGAGACCGAGGTATCTGTCGGTCGTCTTCGACCTCGACGGCACGCTCGCGGACACGGAGCCGCTGGTCGTCGGCTGCATGCTGGAGACGATCAACGCCCACGGCCATCCCGTCGACGAGGCACTCCTGCTTAAGTTCATCGGCCCTCCGCTGCCGGTGATGCTGCACAACATGCTGGGCCTCAACCTCGAGCAGGCCCAGCCGATCTACATGGATTACCTGCGCCGATACGAGGAGTCCTACATGCCGCGCACGCGCCCGCTGCCGGGCGCGGAAATGCTGCTGGACGCGCTGCGCGACGCCGAGGTGCCGCTCGCCGTGGTGACGAACAAACGAGAAGACGCCGGCCGCAAGACGGTCGAACTGCTGGGCTGGACCGAGCGATTCGAGACGATCATCGGCGCCGACACGGCCAGCGATCCCAAACCTCACGCCGCTCCTCTCCTGCACGCGCTCGAGGTGCTCAACGGCGACGCCGAGACGGCCGCCATGGTCGGAGACACGGAGTCGGACATGGGAGCGGGGCGCAACGCGGGGTTCGCCGGTGTGATCGGCATCGTCGGAGTTCGGGACGCCGACTACCTGCGTCGGTTCGGCGCGACGCATACGGCGGAAGATCTCGACGGCGTGCGCCAACTGCTACTCGCCGGATCCGCCGCTACTACCGATTGAAGACCGGTTCTCGCTTCTCGAGGAACGCGGTGACGGCTTCCGCGTGCGAGGGCAGGCGGCGCGACTCCCGGTCTCGGGCGCCTTCGCGCTCCATCACTCGGGACAGGTCGGGTTCGGTGACGTTGTCGTTGAGCAGCGTCTTGATCTTGCGCACCACGGCTGTGGGGTTGTTGGCGTACTCTTCGGCCTTGGCCAGCGCCGTGGCGAACAGGTCTTCCTTCGGAACGACCGCCGAGACCAGTCCGATGCGATAGGCCTCTTCGGCCGGCACCATGCGGCCCGAGAGGCAGATGTCGGTCGCGTGGCCGAGGCCAACCAGTTGGGCCAGCAAGCGGGTCGAGCCGAGTTCCGGCACGAGTCCGACCTTGACGAAGCGAATCGAGAGCTTCGTGTCCTCGGCGGCGTAGCGAACGTCAGCGGGTAGCGCGAGGGTCAGGCCGACGCCGACGGCGTAGCCGTGAATCGCAACGATCACAGGCTTGGACTCACGAATCAGCTGGGTCCAGTTCGTGCCCAGCCGCATCCCCCGGTCGCGGTTGGTGGCGTCGGGATCGTCGGCCAGGCGCTGGTTGAACCCTTGCAGATCGGCGCCGGCGCAGAAGGCTCGACCTTCGCCGGCGATGACGACGGCGCCGATACCGTCGTCGGCATTCCAGGCGTGAATCTGGTCGGCCATCTCGCCGGCCATCTGATCGGTCCAGGCGTTCAGCTTTTCGGGACGGTTCAGCCGGATGACTCCGACGCGGCCGATCGTCTCGGTCAGGATCTGTTCGTAGGTCATCGCGCGTCGCCCGCTTCCGTTGTGTGCTTTGATGGGCCAAGTCTATATGTCGCAGGGAACATCACCTGCTGAGTCGGCCCACCAACGGTGAGCGACATCCCTAGGCTCGAATCCATGAGCCGCATCGTTGAATTGCGAGATGCCGCTGGCCTGGAGATCACGACCCGCTCCGGCGCGCTTGTGGTGATCGCCGAGGACGGGCGCGTCGACATCGAAGTCGACGGCCTTCAGGAGAGAGCGAAGCGCCGGCAGATCTGGCGTGAGCGAGGCCGCCTGCACATCCGCTCCGGCAGCGGCAGTAACGCGCTGACGGTGAAGTGCCCGCCGGGCACCGACATCGGCGCCGGCAGCGACTCGGGCCGGGTCGAACTGCGCGGTGATTTCGGCGACGTCAAGCTCAAGAGCAGCAGCAGCACCATCAGCGTCGAGAGCGCACGCAGCGCTGAGGCGAAGACGCGCGACGGCAAGATTGACATCGCCCGTATCCACGGCCGTGCGTCAGCCGGGACGATTTCCGGGGCGATCGAGGTGGACCAAGCGCGCAGTGCGCGAGCGGCGACCGTCAGCGGCAAGATCAAGATGAGGCGAGTCGTCGGCTCGGCGGAGGCAATGAGCGTCAGCGGCAACATCGACATCAAATCGGAAGGCGCCGGCGATATCAGCGCTGCTACCGTCTCCGGCGCGATCAAGGTCCGGATCCCCGAGCACCGCGCTCCCGAGATCAAGTGTCACCGCAAATCGGGCAGTCTTGATGTCGACTGCACGGAGGGCAATGACCTGCGGATCACGGTGGCGACGGTTTCGGGCGCGATCAAGGTAGGCACCCACTGATTTTGGACAGCACGCATCAGCGCGACCGCGACGAGCGAGCGGACATGAGCCGACATCCCGGCAATGAGGCGGTTATGTCGGCGTCAGCCGTCGCCGGCGCTCCGCCGAACTCCATCGAAGGGGCGGTTGTCTTCACCGACATCGTCAGTTTTACCGAGTTCAACGCCGTCGAGGGCGACGAAGCAGCAAACGAGTTGCTATCCGCCCAGGAAATGATCGTCAACCAGTTCCTGCCCGCGGGCTCGTGGCTGGTCAAGGAACTCGGCGATGGTCTGATGCTCTGGTTCCCCAATGCCGACGTGGCGCTCGCCACCTGTCTCCGGCTCATGCAGCGGTTCGAGGAGTACTCGCTTGAGACGCTGCAGCCGTTATGGGTTCGGATGGGCATCCACTGGGGTCGTCAGACACGGCGGCGGGCCGATCTGATCGGACACGACGTCAATCTCGCGGCGCGGATCGCCAATGAGGCGGGCGCGACGGAGCTGTTGCTGTCTGAGGCCACGGTGGCTGCGTTGCACGATGCGTCCGTCGCCGTCTTCGAGGAACTCGGTCCGGTGGTCATGAAGGGCATCCCCGACCCCGTCCGCCTGTTCCGAGCCGTCGCTCGCTAGTTTCGAGGGCAGGTCAATGCCCAAACGCCTTACCCTGCTCGCGTGAGTTCTCTACCCAGCCTCAATGGGATTGACGAGCGGCCGCGCTGGCGGCGCAATGTGCGTCTCTATCCGTTGTTCTACTTCTTCCACAACCTGCAGTTCTTTCTGCCGATCTGGATCGTGTTTGCGCTCGACGACGTGGGCCTGAGCTTTGCCCAGCTCACGGCGATTGGCCCCGCGTTCTACGTGATCACGTCCTTCGGGCAGGCGCCGGCCGGAGCGATCGCCGACCGCTTCGGCCGCGTCCGCGTAATGCGCGCCTCGATAGCCATCTACATCGTCTTCCTGATCTGGTTCGCCTTCTCGGCCTCGTTCTGGCAGGCGGCGGTGGCCTGGGGGCTCTGGGGGCTGTCGATGGTCATGCTGACCGGGACCGACAGCGCCTTCCTGCACGACTCGCTCCAGGCGCTGGGCCGTTCGCGCGACTTCGAGCGCCAGGCCGGACGCGCCTTCGCGGTCCGCTCGTTCGCGATGGTGGCGGCGACGTTCATCGGCGGCGTCCTGGCCGGCATCGTCGGGATGCAGGCGACCGTGCTTGTCTGCTGCATCGGCAGCGGACTGGCCCTGCTGATTGCGTTCGGCTTCCGCGAGCCGCCCAGCCGCGAGCATGGCAGCGCGTACGGCAGCGGGGGACAGGCGCTCTCCTACATGAGCCTGATGAAGGAGACGCTGCGGTTGGCCGGCAAAACGCCGACGATCCGCTACTCACTGATCTTCAGCGCCATTCTCGTCGCCGCGCTGGTACCAGAGTTCTATCTGATTCAGCCGTTCCTCCGGGAGCAGGGGCTCGACGTTGGTTGGCTCTTCACCGCGCTGCAAGCCCCGCCCCACATCGCGACCGTCCTGGCCGCTGCGCTCGCCTTCTGGCTCGCCGTGCGCCTGGGCATTGTGCGCACGCTGGCCTCGATGCCCTTCTGGGTGGTCGGCGTCTATGTCGGCATCGCGCTCTGGAACGAACTCGGGGCGATCGCACTATTCGCTGTCCTGGGCTTCGCGCGCGGCGCCCAGATGCCATTGATGGAGGGCTACCTCAACCGCCGCATCCCCTCCCACCTCCGAGCCACGGCGCTCTCGCTGAATCACATGGGCTGGGCGCTGATCATGTTGCCCTTCCTGCCGATCTTCGGACAGTTCGTCGAGGCCAACACGATGCCAACCATTTTCTTCGGACTTGCCGCGTTCTTCGGGCCGCTGCTGCTGATCGTCATGATCCTCTGGGTCCGAGCCGACCGTCAGGAGCGAGGACGATTGCGATTGCCGCAGGCGATTCCAGCCCTGCTGCGGGAGGTCCTCTGGAAACCGCAACAGCGTCCCACATCCGCAACGCGGCCGGTTGACTTCGACTAGCAGGCGAAAGGGCCGCCCCATGCCCGACCGACTCGCCGGCAAGTCAGCCATCATCACCGGCGCCGGATCGCGCGCCGATGGCATCGGCAACGGACGCGCGACCGCCATTCTCTTCGCTCGCGAGGGCGCCGACCTGCTGCTCGTTGACCGCGACGAAGCAGCCGTCCGGGCAACGCTCGACATGATCCGGGCCGAAGGCAACGACGCCGCGATCGCCGTGGCCGACGTCACCTCAACCGAAGACTGCGCGCGAATCGTCGCCGATGCGGTCAGCCGCTACGGCAAGCTTGATGTGCTGCACAACAATGTCGGCATCGGCGGTCGGGGCACGGTCGAGCAAGTCTCGGAGGTCGAGTGGGAGCACGTCCAGCGGGTCAACGTGACCTCGATGATGTTGACCTGCAAGCACGCCGTCCCGGCGCTGCGCGAGAACGGCGGAGGCGCGATCACCAACGTGTCGTCGATCGCCGCATTGCGGCCTCGCGGGCTCACGGCCTACAGCGTGAGCAAGGCAGCGGTGGCGACGCTGACGCAGGCGCTGGCCGTCGACCATGGGCGTGATCGGATCCGCGCCAACTGCATCATGCCCGGTCCGGTCTACACGCCGATGGTCTACGCGGCGGGCATGTCGGACGAACTGCGCGAGCGCCGCAAGAACGCAAGCTTGCTCAAGCAGGAGGGCGAGCCATGGGATATCGGCTGGGCCGCCGTGTTCCTCGCCAGCGACGAAGCCAAGTACGTCACCGGCGTCATCCTTCCGGTTGACGGTGGCGTCACGGTGCGCGGTCCAGACCGTTAGCTATTCCTCAGCCGATTCCTGCTCCACGGCCTCTGTTTTGGTGGGAAGCTCATACACCGCGGCGTCGCCTGCGTCCTCGCCCGCCTCGGTGTCGGCCAACCAGGCGCCGACCACGGCGGTGGTGCCGTAGATTTCTGCGACCCAGCCGAACTCCGCTCGCTCGCCGGCCTCGATGGCATCAACCGGGCCGAGCACGCCGACTTCCAGCCACTGGTCGTCGATCAACTCAAACACGTACGCAGCGCCGCTGCGGTAGGTACCGGACTCCGGGTGCGCCCGGTGGGGCGCACCGATCACCATGCGATCGTCCCTGATGTCGACGGAGTAGCCGAACCAGTCGCCGGGCTGCATGTCGGACGCCTCGAGCTTGGCGTGGAAGTTCCAGAGGTTGTCGAGCTTCCAAACATAGGTCGCGCCGGCGCTCCAGTACGGATCGTCATGGTCGTACGCGCCGGAGGCCAACCACGGCATCCGCAGCGACACCTGCGAACCGAGGGAGTCACCGGCGATCGCATCCGATGCGACCAGCCTGCCGGCGAAGTTCCACTCGTCGTCGTAGAAGTGCCAGACGTACACGGCGCCCGCGTCCTCGGCGATCGTGTCGTCGCCCGGCGCGCCGACGACGAGCACGCCGTCCTGGAGCGCGATGTCGCGGCCGAACATCATTCGCTCGCTCGGTTCGCTCGGCTGGAAGTACGCCTCGGCCCGCCAGAGTCCCTTGTGTTGCTTGAACGTGGTGACCGAACCGGTTTGCTCGCCGAAGAGCGGATCCTCCCACGCCGACACGGCAATCCGATCGCCCGAGATCGCCACGCTCCAACCGAATGATGCGCCCGCCGTCGGGACTCGGGGGAGCAGGGTGCCGGTCCGCACCCATTCGCCGTTGAGCTTCTCGTAGACGTACGCCACACCCGAGTCGTCGATTCGGCTGCCGTCCTCGCGCAAGCCGTCTTCGTAGGGAGCGCCGATCACGAGACGGCCATTGTCCATCGCCAGCCAACGCCCGAACCAGCCCAGCGGATCCGGAAACTCCGGTAGGAGATAGGCGGTCTCGACCCATTCGCCCTCGATGCGCTCGAAGATGAACACGGCGCCGGTGTCCTCGCCCATCGCATCGTGATAGGGAGCCCCGACGGCGATGATGTCACCCTCGATAGCCGCCGACCAACCGTATTCGTCACGCTCGGCAGACACGCTGGGCGTCAGCGATACGCCGTCTACCAGCCACTTGCGCACCGGCGCGACCGGGCGGTCCGGGCCGTTGTCCTGCGATTCCTGTTCAGCTTCTCCATATGCGTCGGACGATCCGTAGCCCTGCGTCTGCTGCTGCGGTTGCGCTTGATCGCGATCCATCGCTTGCGCGGCCGACGGCTGCGAGTCCTGTTCCGCTTGCTGCTGGCTGGACACCTCAGCAGTCTGCGACTGGTCCGATGTCTCGTCCGGTTCGGGCTGCGCAAGGGTCGTCTGGCTCGCCTGCTGCTGTTGCCCGGCCGCGTCCTCTTCCTGGGATTGTGAAGCGAGTGTTTTGGACTGATCGTCGGTATCGGTACAGGCGGCGAGTGTGAAGAGCGAGAGCGCGGCCAACGACCATACGACCATCGACACAGTCATCAACGTCCCGCTCAACACCCGCTGAGGGGACAGCGTCAGACCAAGCAACATATGAATGAACCTGCCGTTCAGGGATCTGGTCGCCCCGCCGCGTTCATATCTGAACCACACAGTGGTCCGGACAGGGCGGCGCACCCCGCACTACCCGTCAGCCTATCCGCGATCCGGATTGCAGGGTTAACGCCGATAGACAGGTTGGCGCTTTTCGCGGAAGGCCGCCTGCGCTTCGGCGGCGTCCGGACCGGACATCGTCGCTTCCTCCATCGAAAGCGAGAGCGGCAGCACGAGGTTGGAGACGTGCTTGATCCACTTGTTGATCGGCACCTTGGAAGCGGAGATTGCTCCGAGCGGACCATTTGAGAGTCGTTCCGCCAGCGCAATAGCGGTAGACAGCAACTCATCGTCCTCGACCACATCCTGCACCAGACCTAACTCCTTGGCCTGCTCAGCGCGGATGTGTTCACCGGTCATCAGGAAGTACTTGGCGCGCGCCGGTCCGACCAGCATCGGCCAGATCACGCCGCCGCCGTCGCCGGCGCCGATGCCCATGTTGACATGCGTGTCGCCGAGCACGCCCGACCGCCCGATGTAGACCACGTCGGCCATCAGCGCGACGGTCGCGCCCAATCCGAGCGCGTAGCCGTTGACCGCGCAGACCACGGGTTTCTCGCAGTCGAGCCAGTTGTCGACGATCAGCCGCGCCTCGTTCATACGGTTGAGGTAGCGGCCGCCCATCGGCTCGTCGCGGTCGGCGGAGAAGTCGCCGCCGGCGCAGAAGGCCCGTCCCGCGCCGGTCAGAACGAGCACCCGGACGTCGTGATCGCGGTTGGCGTCCACGGGCAACGATGCCAGTTCACGATGCATCGCCGAGTTGACGGCGTTCAGCTTCTCAGGCCGGTTCAGCGTGGCGATGGTGACGCCGTCGGATCGCTTGTCGATGTCGATGGTCGTGTAGTCGTCGGCATTGAGGGTCATCTGTGTCTCCAACTCAACTCAGCAATCGAGCTGTGCGGCCATGTCGTGGAAGTCGGTAGCGACGATGTCGAACGACGGGTCGGGGGTGAGATCGACGGGGAAGTTGGGGCCGGCTTCATCGGGTCGGGGCACGAAGGCGGTTCTCATGCCGGTCTGGGCAGCCGCGAGCAGGTCACCCTGGTGGGCGGCGACCATCATCACCTCGTGTGATTCGCAGCCCAGCAGCTCCGCGGCCCGCTGGTAGCACTGCGGCTCCGGCTTGAACGCGCCGGTGATCTGGGCGGAGAGGACGCAGTCCCAAGGCAGTCCACCGAACTTCGCCATGTTGACCAGCAAGTCGACGTTGCCGTTGGACAGCGTCGAGACGACGAACCGCGAACGCAGCCGCTGCAGGCCACCGGGCGAATCGATCCACGGATGCAGACGATGCCACGCCCGATTCAACTCCTCCACCTCGGCGCCCTCGGCCTCGATGCCCAGTTCTTCCAGCAGGATCTTCAACATGCGCAAGTGCAGTTGGTCGGCCGTCTGAAAGGGGAGCTCCCCGTCGCGGACGAGGCGCATTCCACCGGCGTAGCCCTCGCGTCGCCAACGGTCTGTGAACATCCCGGCGTCGGCCTCCACGCCGTGACGCTTGAGAAAGGCGGCCACCTCGGCCGAGACCGATGTGCGCCAGTCGACCACGGTGCCGAAGACGTCGAAGGTCAGGGCTTTGACAGCGCTGAGGTCGGTCATGGGAGCCCCTCACCCTAACCCTCTCCCACCGGGAGAGGGAATCAGAGGATCTGGCTGAGGAACAGCTTGGTTCGTTCCTCGCGCGGGTTGGTGAAGAAGTGCTCGGGCGTGCCCTGCTCGACCAGCGCGCCTTCGTCGAAGAAGACGAGCCGGTCGGCGACCTCGCGGGCGAAGCCCATCTCGTGGGTCACCACGATCATCGTCATGCCCGACTCGGCCAACTCCTGCATCACGTCCAACACTTCCTTGATCATCTCTGGGTCGAGCGCCGAGGTCGGCTCGTCGAAGAGCATGATCTTCGGCTGCATCGCCAGCGCTCGCGCGATCGCGACGCGTTGCTGCTGTCCACCGGAGAGCTGCGAGGGGAACTTGTCGGCCTGCTCGGGAATGCCGACGCGCTCGAGCAACTGCATGGCCAGCGCCTCGGCCTCCAGCTTCGGCATATGCCGCACTTTCTGCGGGCCCAGCGTGATGTTGCTCAGCACCGAGAGGTGGGGGAAGAGGTTGAACTGCTGGAACACCATCCCGACTTCGGAGCGAATCGCGGCCATCGCGCGGACGTCCTCGTTCATCTCGATACCGTCGATCACGATGCGTCCCGCGTCGTGCTCCTCCAATCGGTTGAGACAGCGAATGTAGGTCGACTTACCAGAACCTGACGGACCGAGGATCACCACAATCTCGTGTTCCTTAATCCGCAACGAAACGTCGTCCAGCGCCTGAAAATCACCAAACCATTTGTCGACGTGCTCGGTGACGATGATGTCCTTGGAGCCCGCCAGCCGAGGCGAGTACACCTCGCCCTCGCCGTTGGCCGCCGGTTGGGCGACTGCAGCCTCCTTCGGTCCCGCGGACTCGGCGATGATGTCGACCGGGGTTAGTTCGTCTGTCATCAGAAGCTCCTCTGCCGCCTCAGGATTGAGGCTAGCGTTCGCCGATTCCCTGCGCGCGCTCGAGCCGCTGCGAGACCCTCGACATCATGAACGCAACGACCCAGAACACGACCGCAACGAACACATAGGCCTCGATCCGGTCGGGGATGAACTCCGATTGCGCAATCGCCGAGTCGGCGTTTCCCTTCAGCTCCCGCAACGTCAGGATGATCGTGACGAGAGTCGTGTCCTTCCAGATCGCGATCGCCTGGCCGACAATCGGCGGAATGGAAATCCTCAGCGCCTGGGGCAGGATGATCAGCTGCATCGATTGCAGTTTGGTCAGGCCGACCGCCTGGGCCGCTTCGTACTGACCACTGGGCAACGCCTGCAGGCCGCCCCGGATGTACTCGGCCATGTAGGCGCCCGTAAACACAGCGAGCACGACCATCGTGTTGATGATCAGGTTGTCGCCGATGACATCGGTCAGGATGAACAGCGCAACGAACAGCCAACCCAAGAGCGGCGCGCCGCGCACGATCTCGATGTAAGCGGTGCAGGTCCACTTGATCGTGCGCATCGTTGAGGCGCGGCCAAGCGCGAGCGGGATCGCCACCACCAGTCCGCCAACGATGCCGACGGGAGCAAGAATCAGGTTCAGGACGAAGCCGTCGAACTGTCGCGTGGTCGCACCGCCGTTGGCCATCAGGACGATCAGCACAATCGGAAGCGACAGCGCCAGCAATCCGCCGACAATGCGCTGTTGCCAGGCGCGGCGTGTCGACGTCTCGCGTGGCATCCAGATGGTCAGGTAGTAGCCGACGTACAGCAGGCCGATCGCCACCAGGAACCAGATTGATGACCAGATCGACGCGCCGCCGTGAGCCATCAGGAAGATGACGAACGCGCCGGTCAGGACGACGAACAGCGTGTCTCGCCGGCCCAGGCTCGACCACGTCCCATAGGCGAGGCCGATCAGGAACATGACCACGGCGATGCTCGTCCACAGCCGCCAGGCTTCCTCGCGCGGGAAGGATCCGGCGAACAACAGCCAACGATTGGCGGTGATCACATTCCAGTTCGCGTCGAAGAACACGAACCAGATAACGCCGGCAAGCATGATGCCCATGACTCCGGCGGAGAGGAGAGTGAGCAGAGTCCCCCCCGGTGAGGGGAAGAGGTTGCGGCGTATCCACTCACGGGCGCGCACGGACCAGGGCCGGCGCGCGCGTTGACGGTGCGGTGGCAGGACGATCCGACGCTGACCAGGAGGCGGAGGGAGCGGCGCTTGCTCTGGGCGGGGAATGGGCGGTAGTTCAGACATCGATCCCCCTCATAACCGATGCGAAGTGACGCGCGCATTGAGCACGTTCATCACGGCCGAGATTGCGAATGAAATCAGCATGTAGGTGACGATGATGATGAAGAACATCTCCAGCGCGTGACCGGCCTTGTTCTGCACCACCGTGGCCACCCGGAACAGGTCGTCGTAGAGCACCGCGTAGGCCAGCGATGAGTTCTTGTTCACGTTGAGGTACTGGTTGGTGACCGAGGGAATCATCTGACGCAGCGCCTGCGGCAGGATGATCAGCGAGAGCCGCTGATAGCCGGAAAGCCCGATCGAATTGGCCGCCTCGGTCTGTCCTCGGGGCAGCGCCTGAATGCTGGCCCGCACGATCTCCGCGATGAACGCCCCCGTGTATGCCGTCAGGCCGAGCACCAGCGCGGCAAATTCGGGTTTGATGACCATGCCTTCGGCGTACTGCGTGCCCTCGATGATCGGGCGGTCGATCGAGACGACGACGCCGAGCAGGAGGAACGAAATCAGCGCTGCGCCCGCGAATATCGAGAAGGCCCAGCGGTTGGCGTAATGCGTCTGACCCGTCTCGCGCTCCAGTTCTTGCCGCGCGGCCCGGATCCGCATCGCCACAATCCCGGCCAGGATCAGTGCAATCACCCAGACGCCGACAAACCAGTCCGGGACGCCCCAGAGCCCGCCGGAAGGCACTGGCCAGGGGATCGCGATACCGCGGTTGGAGAGGAAGAAGAAGTCGCCGACGTTGAGCACGTTCTGGATGATGGGCGCGCCGACGAGCAGAATCGCGTACCACAACACCACCTGAACGAGCAGCGGCGTGTTGCGGAAGATCTCGACGAAGAGCATTGCCATCTTCGAGACGAGGAAGTTCGACGACAGCCGAGCGACACCGACCACGACGCCGACAATCGTGGAGAGGAAGATCGCCACGAGCACCGCGCGAAGCGACGCCCAGACGCCGACGAGGTACATCGTCAGACGTGAGTTGGTGACGCCGTCGACGTCGATCAGCCACTGCGAGCCGACGGCGAAGCCGGCCGGGTCGCTGAGGAATCCGAAGCCGAACTCGCGTAGGTCGAGCGAGGTGTACACATACCAGGCGACGATCGCCGTCGCGGCGACGTAGATCGCCTGCTGGAGCACATTGCGGAACCCGCGCCGGTAGAACAGCGGCACCTCAGTCGAGGATCCGGTCGGTCCTCCGGAAGGTGGGGGCGACACGGGCGCTTGTGCGGACATACCGTTCCGTTCGCTTCACGTTTTCGCCACATCTGGCGAAGCGCGGTTCCGCCACAGGTTAACCGAGATGCCGTATCGAATGGGAATGAATCCTAAAGGTTGACAGGTTGGGCGACCCTCCCTAGCGTGA
>JAPPJZ010000060.1 GCA_028874365.1 Chloroflexota bacterium
TCACGCTAGGGAGGGTCGCCCAACCTGTCAACCTTTAGGATTCATTCCCATTCGAAGCTGGGGTTTCAAATCGCTTAGAAACTCGTGGAGACTCAGAGAGTCACTCTCAGTCGGGGCATCGGCCACTCTATTGTCTCCTCATTAGGTGCTGCGCGTGGAGCGGCTCAGCTCAGACTCCATAGGTTCTGCGCGTTGCCGCCGACGATCTTTTGGGCGTCTTCGATCGAGTCGGTGGCGTCGAAGACGTCCCAGATGCTTTGCTGGGTGTAGCCGACGGCGCTTTCGGGGTGGGGGTAGTCCGAACCCCAGAGGACCTTGTCGACGCCGATCAGGTCGAGTTGGCGCAGGCCGCTTGGGTCTTCGATGAAGGTGGCGTAGCAGTTCTCGAACCAGTAGTGGCTGGGCGGCTTGGCCAGCTTGGGGGTCATCTCGCTCTCGAACGAGGCGTAGACCTTGTCGCAGTCGAAGAGGCAGCTCGGCACCCAGGAGATGCCGCCCTCGGTGAAGACGACGCGGATGCCCGGGTTGCGCTCGAAGATGCCGGCGAAGGCGAGCAGGGCGAACAGGCGGCGGAAGGGCTGGAAGGCGACGACGATGGTGGTGGCCAGACCGCCCTGACCGCGCGCGTCGAAGGTCTCGCCGACGTGGAAGCTGAGCGGCAGACCGGCCTCGCCGATCGCCTTCCACATGGGCTCGAGGGCGCGGGCGTTGTAGTAGACCTTGGCGTGCGGCGGCGGCAGTGAGGGCATGAGGATGCCCTTGAAGCCGAGTGCCTTGATCTTCTGTAGCTCGTCCTCGGTCCGCTCGGGGTCCCAGTAGTTGAGCAGCGCCAGACCGTGCAGCTTGTCCGGGTGCTCGGCGCAGAAGTCGGCCAGCATCTCGTTGTAGGCGTCCATGCAGGCCTGGATGTAGTCGAAGTCCTTGTTGCGGATGACGCCGAGCATGCGCTGGGGGAAGAGGATTTCCTGGTCGACGCCTTCGCGCGAAATCTCCTCGACGCGGATGCCGGCGTCCCACATCCCGGCGCGGCCTTCGATCATTTCGCTGGGCATGGCCGGATTGTCGGTCGTCTCGCCGTCGATCTCCATGTGGAAGCCGCGCTCGTTGAAGACGCCGCGCGGTGCGCGGTCGCGGTACTTCGCGGGCATGCGGTCGATGAATTCGCCTGTCTCCAGCCAGTGGCTGTCGGCGGAGACCACGGTGGTGCCGGCGGGGAGCGGTCGGGTGGTCTCAGGGAGTTCGCGCTGGTTGGGCCAGGGCAGAGGAGTCGTGCTGATACTGCTCAGGGTGGTGGTCATGCGGCGTCTCTCAGGCTGCGGCGGTCTGTGGCAATCAGGATAGTGGGTGGGGGCTCTGGTCTGGCCTGCCTGGATGGCGACGGCTGCTTGAGCGGAGCCCCCCTCTGCCTGCGGCATCTCCCCCCGCTGGCGCGGGGGGAGAGAGGAAAGGGGAGAGAGTGACACTGCGAGTAGCCTGCGGGCTATGGCTGTTGAGACGACGACTTACGAGCCCCGGGCCAAGCGGCGGTGGCGAATCTCGCGGGTCTACTACGGCTGGTACGTGCTGTTTGGGATGGTGGTGGCGCTGATCGTCGCCGAGGGTGTGACGATCGGTTCGCTCAGCGCCTACACACAGCCGCTGGAGAATCACTTCGGCTGGACACGCGCCCAGGTTTCGATGGGCTTCTCGGTCACCGTCGGGACGATCGGGTTGTTCGCGCCGATCATCGGGCGGCTGATCGATGTGGTCGGGCCGCGTCGGCTGATGCTGATCGGGGCGCCACTGTGCGGGGCCGCGTTCGTACTGCTCGCGTTCATGACCGAACTCTGGCAGTGGTACGTCTACCTCGGTATCTCCTCGCTGGCGCTGGGGTTGATCGCCTATATCCCGGCGCAGGCGCTGGCGGTGCGCTGGTTCGACCAGCGTCGGGCCGTTGCGCTGAGCATCATCGGAGCGTCGGTCTGGATGGGCCAGCTACTGATGCTGCCCCTGGTCCAGGTGATCATCTCGAGCCTTGGCTGGGAAGACGCGTTCATCTACTCGGGCATGCTGGTCGTGGGCGCCTACATCGTGGCCTTCATCTTCGTGCGTGACCAACCTCGAGCAAACGAGAGCGACTCCGGGACGGCGTCTGCTGCGGTCGGGAGCTCGCAGGGACCGGTCGTGCTGAGCGGAATGACCCTAGGTCAGACGATGCGCACGCCGCTGTTCTGGGCGCTCGTCTTCGGACTGATGTTGCTTTACTTCGTCGTGTTCGGCTGGATGTCCCAGGGTGTTCCGTACTACCAGTCGGTTGGATTCTCCGACACCTGGTCGGCGCAGATCGTCTCGTTGACCGCTGGCGGCGCGGTGGTGTGGTTGCTGGTCGCCGGATCGCAACTGGAACGCTTCCGTCGACCGGAGCGCATCGCCGCGGTGGGCGCGTTGTTCGTATGCGGTTCGTTGATGGTGCTCTATGTCACCGGAGGCGACATCCCTGGGGTCAGCGTTGCGGTCGTCCTGTACATCGTTGGATTTGCCGCGACGCCGCCGCTGGAGGCGTTGATGCTGTCGCGGGCGTTTGGACTCAAGAACTTCGCCACGATCATGGGGTCGGCGTTTCTGTTTCAGACGATTGCGATCGTGTTCTCGCCGATCATCGCCGGCAGCATCTACGATCGCGACGGCAACTATGACCTCGTGCTGATCATCTACGCGGTCTGCGTTGCAGCGAGTTGCCTGGTGTTCCTGGTCGCGAGCCGATTGCCGCAGCCGTTCGCCCATCAGGCTCGGTTGGATGCGTAAGACCGAAGGAATAGTGGTGGTCGGGGAGAGAGGATTTGAACCTCCGACCTCTTCGTCCCGAACGAAGCGCGCTGCCAGGCTGCGCCACTCCCCGACGGATTCAGCTTACTACCAGCCTCTACCAATTCGTGAAGGAGCCGTCACGGCGCTTGAGCATGGGCGCGTAGCCGACGCCGGGTTCCGGGTACTGCGACGCAGCTTCTGCGTCAAACGTGATACCCCAGCCAGGCTGGTCGGTGGGCAGCGCGTGGCCGCGCTCGAACGGGGTCTGTTGCGGGAAGACGTCCTCGAGCGAGGTGCCGGGTTCCTTCGCCATCTCCAGGACACCGGCATTGACCGCGGCGAGGGTGAGATGCGCTCCGGCGGCTGAGGAGACCGGGCCGAGGGGATTGTGGGGGACGATCTGGATGTGATGCGTCTCGGCCCAGCGAGCAATCTTGAGCGCCTCGGTGAATCCGCCGACGAGACAGAGGTCGATGCGCGCGTAGTCGATCAGTTCCTCCTCGATCGCCGTGGCGAAGCCCCACTTGGTGAACCACTGCTCGCCGGCGGCGAGCGGGACGCTGGTGCGTTCGCGTAGGCGACGGTAGGACTCGGGCCGCTCGGAGCGGAGCGCGTCCTCGATGAAGTAGGGGTTGACGTGCTCGACGGCGCGACAGTAGCGGAGCGAGTCGGGCAGATCGATGCGGGTGTGGACGTCCACGCAGAGTTCCAGTTCGGGGCCGAAGTGAGAGCGCACGGCTTCGATGGCTCGAATCGATTTGCGCACGGCGTCTGAGGGATCAAAGGCTTCGCCGGTAGTCCCGCTGAATCCCCAACGGGCGAAACGCCAGCCGTCGGCGACGGTTTGCTCGATGTCGTCGATGAGTTTGGCGGGGTCGTCCTCGCCCTCGTTGTGGGGATAGCAGTGAATGCGGTCGCGGACGAGTCCGCCGATCAGGTTGTAGACGGGCTGGCCGAGCAGCTTGCCCTTGAGATCCCAGAGCGCGAGATCGATGGCGGAAATAGCGGCGCAGTTGATCCGATCGGCGGGGAAGAACGAGGCGCGGGCCATGAGCTGCCAGAGATGCTCGGTACGCATCGGATCTTCGCCGATGGCTAGCTCGGCGAAGCGCTCGACGGCGGCGGCGACCGGCTTCTCTTGCCAGCTCAGACCGGATTCTCCGACGCCGTAGGTGCCATCGTCGGCGGTGACAGTGACGAAGAGGTGGGGTCGCCAGGCCATGATCGGATAGACGTCGACGCTGGTGATTTGCATGATGCTTGGCCTCGGGTGCGCTGATCTCTTCTCCCGCCGCGCTACGGCGGGGAGAACGGGTCAGCGCGCAGCCTGGCGTTGAGTTCGACTATCGCCGGTCGTCGCGGCCGTCGTAGATCGGCTCGTTCAGATAGACGTCGCCGTTTCGGATCTTGAGGTTGAACAGGCACTTGGGGTCGGTACAGACCCAAGCCTTGAAGTGGACGGCTGCGCCCTGTCCGCCGAAGTCCGAGAGCGGGACCAAGACTCCGCCCTCGCACTGCGCGCACCTCGGGTATCCGCCCTGCACCACGCCGAGATCATCGTTCGCCATCGCCCCGCTCTCCCTTGGGCCACGCCCGCTCACCGGCATCCACAGCACAGTCCCGCTCAGCAGCGGCCCACGTTGTCCAATGGGTATGGTAGCGGCTGCGGCTGTTGGATCGTCAACGGCTCGCGCCAGAGGGAGCGCTGTTAGTCGTCCGACTGGTCCTCGCTCTGCCACTGTTCGCGGTACAGGAGGTAGTACTCGTAGGCCTCGGCGAGGGCGATCCATGAGGCTTCGATGACGTCAGGCGAGGCGCCCACGGTGGTCCAGATGCGGCGACCGTCGGTCGACTCGATCAGGACTCGGGTTTGCGCCCTGGTACCGGCGTCGGTGTCGATGATGCGCACCTTGTAGTCGAGCAAGGAGACGGACGCCAACTCGGGGTATGCGAGTTCGAGGCCCTTGCGCGCCGCGCTGTCCAGCGCGTTGACGGGGCCGTTACCGTCGGCCGTGGTGTGGAACAGTTCGTCGCCGACGCGGATCTTGGTGGTCGCTTCGGCCATCATCAACGATTCGTCTGCGCCGTTCGCCCGTTGCGGTGAGCCGGGGCGGCGGCGTTCGATGACGAGGAAATCGTCCAACTCGAACGGGGCGCGATAGTCCGGCCGCGAGCGCAGCGCGAGCAGCTCGAAGGATGCGTCGGCGGCTTCGTACTGGAACCCGCGCGATTCCATCTGCTTGACTTGGCCGAGCAGGGCGGTGGTCTCTTCCGGGGTCAGGGGTAGGTCGTGGCCGCGCTCGGCGAGCTTGACCTGGATGTTGCGCCGGCCGGAGAGCTCGGAGACGAGGACACGGCGGTCGTTGCCGACCTCGGCCGGTTCGATGTGCTGGTAGTGCATCGGGTCTTTGACGACGGCCGCCACGTGATAGCCAGCCTTGTGGGCGAAGGCCGACGCGCCGACGTAGGGCGAGAGTCCGTTCATGGGCAGGTTGGCCAGTTCGGCGATGAACCGGGACGCGGTGGTGATCTCGCGCAACTGATGGTCCTCGACGACTCGAATGCCCATCTTGAGTTGCAGGTTGGGGATGATCGAGGACAGGTTGGCGTTGCCGCAGCGCTCTCCGTAGCCGTTGAGACAGCCCTGGACTTGCTCGACGCCGGCCTGTACTGCGGCCAACGAGTTGGCGACGGCGAGGTCACAGTCGTTGTGCGTGTGAATGCCCAACCTGGCATCGGGCAGCATCTCGCGGACGGCGCTGATCGCAGTGGTGACCTCGTCGGTCATCGCGCCGCCGTTGGTGTCGCAGAGAATCAGGTACTGCGCACCGGATCGGTAGGCGGTGCTGACGACGTTAAGCGTGTAGTCGGGGTCTTCCTTGAAGCCATCGAAGAAGTGCTCGGCGTCGAAGTGGACCTCGCGTCCGATCGAGGCCATGTACTCGACCGACTCGCGGACCATCGACAGGTTCTCTTCACGTGAGGTGCTGAGGACGGTCTTGACCTGTGAGGCGATCGCTTTGCCGACGAAGGTGACGACGGGCGTTTCGGCCTCTCGCAGAGCGACGATGTTGAAGTCGGTCTCGACGTCCGCGCCCGGTTTGCGCGTGCCACCGAAGGCAACCAACTGCGCGCGCTCGAGCGGACGCTCCTTCATCTGTTCAAAGAAGGCCTTGTCCTTCTCGTTGGAGCCGGGGAAGCCGCCCTCGACATAGTGCATGCCGAGCGAATCGAGGCGATGGGCGACGGTGATCTTGTCCTGCAGGGAGAAGGCAATGCCTTCCATCTGCGAACCGTCTCGGAGCAGCGTGTCGTAGAGCGCGATGGGAGAGTCGGTGAACGTGGACATGGTTTGAGGTTACAACTGATCAGTGACGGAACAAACGTTGTCCTGTTAGCGCCATGGTGATGCCGTACTGATTGCAGGCGTGGGTCGTATCGGCGTCGGCGATGGATCCGCCGGGCTGGAGGATGTGCGTGACGGCCGATGCCTGGGCGCGGTCGACGTTGTCGCGGAAGGGCATGAAGGCGTCGTGGCTCAGCACGGTCCGAAACCGGCCGATCCAGTCATGGCGATCGTCATTCGAGAGCGGACCGGTCCAATTGACGATCTGCGACCGCAGCCGCTCGCGTTCCGGTTCTGAGAGCTCGCTCCAGGCGATGTATTGCTCGCGGGCGGCGAAACGGTCGGGTCGCTTGAGCGATGAGTCGAACTGGAGGCCGAGCACCTGATCGTGTTGTTGGAGCATCCAGCGATCGGCTTTGCCGCAAGCGAGACGGCTGCAGTGGATCCTCGACTGCTGGCCGGCGCCGAGACCGATTACCTGTCCCTCGGCGGCTACGCAGACCGAGTTGGACTGCGTGTAGCGGAGCGCGATCGTGGCGACGAGGAGGTCACGACGGACATCATCGGGGAACTCGGTCAGCTCGGTGACAGGATTGGCGAAGATTGAATCGTCGATCGTCTTGCCATCGAGCGGCTGCTCAAGTCGGATGCCGAAATGGTCGCGCGACTCGACGGCGGGCGTTGGCGCGTCGGGATCAGCCTGCAGGATGAGGTAACGTCCGCCCTTCTTCCTGCGCAGGATCTCCAGCGCTTCCACTTCGTAACCGGGGGCAATGATGCCGTCCGAGACCTCGCGGCGGAGGAAGCGGGCGAGTGGTTCGTCGACCGTGTTCGAGACTGCGGCGAAGTCGCCATAAGCGCTGACGAGGTCGCCGCCTCGAGCGCGGACATACGCAGCCGCCACAGGCGACAGTTCCAGCTTCTCCACCTCGTAGGAGCGGGCGAGCCGCTCGGAGAGCGGCAATCCGATTGCGGCCCCGGCCGGAGACACGTGCTTGAAGGACGCCGCCGCCGGTTGGTCAAGGGCTGCGCGTAGTTCTCGGACGAGATTCCACGAACTCAAGGCATCAAGCAGGTTGATATAGCCCGGCTGCCCGTTCAGGATCTCAAACGGCCACTCGCCGATTGGCGACGCGTTGGCCGGCGCCTGGTGAGGATTGATGCCGTAGCGCAGCGGGACGGTGTCGGACATATCGGTCAGGCGACGAGATCCTGGAGGGCGGCATCGATGTCGGTGAACTTGAACCGATAGCCGAGGTCGAGCGTCCTGGTCGGCAGGATGCGCTGAGAGGCGAGCAACACGCTGGCGCCTTCGCCGAGCGCGAGTTTCAGGGCCAGCGGTGGCACGGGCATTAGAGCCGGCCGGCCGAGCGCTCGACCGAGCGCGCCGGAAAACTGGCTGTTGCGAACCGGGTTGGGCGCGGTCAGGTTGATCGCACCCTCGACGTGATTCTGTTCCAGCGCGTAGAGGATCGCGCCGACTGCGTCGTCGATATGGATCCAACTCCACCATGCCCGGCCGAGTCCGATTGGTCCGCCCAAACCGAGCCGGAACGGGAACAGCAGACGGGGGAGTGCGCCGCCTTCGTTGGCCATGACGATGCCGAATCGAGCATTCACCGTGCGCACGCCCGCACCCTGGGATTCTGCCTCCCAGTCGACGCACAGTTGCGCCAGGAAGTCGTTGCCGGCCGGCGCGACTTCGGTCGATTGGCGCTCGACCTGGTTGCCGTAGTAACCGATGGCCGATGCGCAGACGAGCACCCCCGGCTTCTCGGCGGCCTCCTGGATCGCCTGGACGACCTGGCGGGTCGTTTCGATGCGGCTGTCGCGGAGCGCGGCCTTGCGGGCATTCGACCAGCGTTGGTCGACGATGCCCTCGCCGGCCAGGTGGACGACACCGGCGGCGCCGGCGACGGCGTCGGTGAGACCGTCCCAGCCAGTCCAGTTGACGCCGGTGAGCGCGGTGTGCGCTCGGGGATTGCGGGACACGGCGGTGACGCTGATGCCGCGGTTTCGGAGTTCACGAATGAGCGCTCCTCCGACCAGACCACTGGCGCCGGTAATGACGATGTGCATCTGTCGGCTCCCTTCCCGTTCCCGTTGCCGCAGCGTTGCGCAATCAGCCGCCCATGTTCGGCCGGACCGGGTCGAGGCCGTGCATTCCGCGAATCAGGTTGATCTCACCGCGGTGGCCGTTGAGGTGCGTGCAGAGATGCAGCGTGATCGACTGCCCGAGCGTTTCGGTCGCTTCACCCAGTTTGACTTCGCGCGCCAGGTCTTCGTCGCTGAGCGAGTCGAGAAACGCGTGTGTCGATTGGTTGACGGCGTCCTGGTACGCCCAGAAGGCGTCCATGTCGCCGATCGCTACGGCAGAGGCTTCCTCGGTCGACTGTCCGGTGCCGAAGCCGCGTTCGGGCAGACCGGTTTTCTCCGCCCAGTTGCCCTCGCGCCAGATCTCCTGCTTGCCTTGCCAGGCGCCCTGAACGAGCAGGTCCTCCACCCGCGCAGCGTGCCAGAGTACCCAGGCGACCGAGTGCGATTCCCCGTCGGGAACGAAGTGCAGTTGCTCGTCGGTTTGTCCGCTGCGTGCATCGAGGAATCCGCCGTGGATGAACGAGAGCATGTCTTTGATGTAACCAACTGCAGAGGTACTCATGTGGTCGGTCCTTTCGGAGAATCGTCCGATTCATCTTGCTGGGCGTCGGCGTCCGGCTCCGTCGTATCGGAATCGGCGAGGAGGTCTTCGAGTTGCTGCATGATCTTGGGGTCGAGGGCCGGATTGTCGTCCTTCGACGGTTCGTCAACCGGCTCGGCTTCCATCTCGAGCGCATCGGCCTCGAGTCCGAATGCCCGCGATAGCTCCTGCGCGACGCGCGGATCGAGACCGCCGGCTTCGGCCAGACGCTGCGCCAGCTCCCGCAACTGATCTTCGCTGACCCCCATGGAGGTCAGCGTTTCGCGAACGAGCCGCTGGACCTCGGCGTGGTCCTGGCGAATGAGCGCGTCGGCCAGTTCGAGCTGCGTCTCGATTGCGCGAAACCCGACGCGGCGCTGTGCCTCGCCGCGCTGGAGCAGCGTGGACATCAATCGGGTGAAGAGCGTTGTCGTCCTGGCGATGCGCATGCGGTCATCGGGATGCTCCGGGAAATCGCCGGTGACGGAGACTTCGAAGCCGGTGTTCTTGTCCCTGGCGACGTATTGCTCGGCCATGAGTCGATGGTACGCCTGTCAGTCCTCAGATGCCGCCGCCAGGAAGTCTGACACCGCCTCGATGAATCCCGGGGTGTTCTGCGAGTGCACGTTGTGACCACAATCGGGCACTTCGACGAGCCGCGCGTTGGGCAGATCGCCGACGAATCGTTCGGCCGCGTCGGCTTCGAGGATGTTGCTGGACTCGCCTCGCACCAGGAGAGCCGGGCCCTGGAACTCGTGGAATCCGTCGGCCACATCACGGCGGTCGGCGGCGGGCCGGCGGAAGCCGGGGTCGTGCAGGATGCGGTCCGACTTGGAGACGTACTTGCCGTCGGAGCGGTGGACGAGGTTGTAGCGCGCGGTGCGCTCCATGTGTTCGCGGGAGCGGAACGGGTCGTAGGCGGCGACGCGGTCGATGAACTCGTCCAGGTGATCGAACTCGACGTTGCGCACGACGAAGTTGCGAATCGCCTGTGCGCCGCGCTGCGAGACCTCCGGTCCGACATCAACCAGCACGACCGCGCGCGGTAACGAGGGCTCACGCGACGTCAAGCGCATCGTGACCATTCCGCCCATGGAATGGCCCATGACGATGGGCTGCTCGATGCCATCTTCGTGGATGAGCTGGAGCGCGTCCGAGGCCATCTGATCGGGGCCGTAATCGGCGTCGCGGGCCCACTCGGAGTCGCCGTGCCCGCGCTGGTCGGGAGCGATGATGTGGAAGCGGTCGGCCAGATGTAGCGCAACCAGATCCCAGCTATGCGCGGATTGGTTGCCGCCGTGCAGCATGACGATCGTCGGATTGGCCGGGTCGCCCCACTCGAGCAGGTGCAGTCGCAGGTGGTTGATCACCTTGTTGCGGGAGACATAGCGAACCTGATCGGCGTGCGAAATGCCGAGGTCGGCGGCTGATTCGCACAACGAGGCGAACTCGTCCGTCTGGGTCATATCGACGGCGTCAGCGGTCGGAGCAAAGGTGTTGAGATAAGGCACGGGCAGGGTGTCTCGGGCTGTGCTAGCGGTTCGGACGCAGTGTATCGCGGAGGGTGGCTAACCTAGCCCTGAACCCGAGCATCACTGACAAGGACCCACCGATCATGCCGTTCGCGCATCCCGAATACCTGGTTTCGACCGATTGGCTGGCGCAGCACCTGGAGGATCCGGAGGTTCGAGTGTTCGAATCGACCGTCTTCCTCCGCCCACGTGACGGAGGCGGCTACCGGGTGGAATCCGGGCGAGCCGAGTACGAGTCGGGACACATACCGGGCGCCGGGTTCCTCGATCTACAGGCAGACTTCTCGGACAACGACCAGCGGCTGCGATTCATGATGCCCTCGGCAGAGGCGTTCGCCGAAGCCGCCGGCCGCCACGGCATTTCGGAGACGTCGAAGCTGATCGTCTACGACCGACTCGGCTCGATGTGGGCGGCGCGGCTTTGGTGGATGTTCCAGTCGATGGGCTGCAAGAATGCTGCGGTGCTGGACGGCGGCTGGCGGCGCTGGTCGGACGAGGGCCGCGCCGCCTCAACGGCTGCGGCAACCTACTCGCCGACCACATTCGCGCCGACGGCAGACCTTGAGCGGTTCGCTGACCTGGCCGAGGTCAATGCGTTCGTCGAGTCGGGCGGGAGCTGCCTGATCAACGCGCTCGGCCGAGACCAGCACTCCGGGGCCGACGGCGGTCGGACGTACGGTCGGGCCGGACACATCCCGGGAGCGACCAATGTGCCAGCGTTGGAGCTGATCGACCCGGACACCGGCCTGTACCGCCCGTCGGGCGAGCTGGCCGGCATGTTTGCCGAGGTCGCTCCGGACAAGGGGCAGCGCGTCGTGACGTACTGCGGCGGTGGGATCGCGGCGTCGAACGACGCGCTGGTGCTGAGCCTATTGGGCTACGAGAACGTCGCGGTGTACGACGCGTCGATGTCGGAGTACGCGGCCGACGAGTCGTTGCCGTTGGTGGTGGACTAGGCGAGGTCGAAGCGGTCGAGGTTCATCACCTTGTCCCAGGCGGCGACGAAGTCGTGGACGAACTTGTCTTCGGCGTCGCTGGAGCCGTAGACCTCTGCCAGCGCGCGCAACTCGGAGTGTGAGCCGAAGATCAGGTCGACCCTGGTCGCTGTTCCTCGGGGCTCGCCGCTGTCGCGTTCACGCCCATGGAAGAGCTCGTCCGAGCCGTTGACCGGTGCCCACTCAGTGCCGGGATCGAGCAGATTGACGAAGAAGTCGTTGCTCAGTGTCCCAGGACGGTCCGTCAGCACACCGTGTTGCGAGCCGCCGGCGTTGGCGTCAAGGACGCGCAATCCGCCGATCAGCGCCGTCATTTCGGGCGCAGTCAGGGTGAGCATTTCGGCGCGCTCGATCAGCAGTTCCTCAGCGCGGCCTCGACGCCAGGTCTGGAGGTCCTGGCGCAGATAGTTGCGGAAGCCGTCCGCCTTCGGTTCGAGCACGGCGAACGATTCGGCGTCGGTCCACTCGCCGGTGGCGTCGGTTCGACCCGGCGCGAAGGGAACGCTCACGTCGTGTCCGGCATCCCTGGCGGCCTGTTCGACGGCGGCGCAACCGCCCAGGACGATCAGGTCAGACAGCGAGACGCGCTTGGCGTCGGTTCGTGAACTGTTGAACGATTCCTGGATGCGTTCGAGCTTCTCGAGCACGGCGGCCAGTTCAGCCGGATCGTTGACCGCCCAACTGCGCTGTGGTTCGAGTCGGATGCGCGCGCCGTTGGCGCCGCCGCGCTTGTCGGTGCCGCGGAACGACGAAGCCGCGCCCCAGGCGGTCGCGATCAGTCGCGATCGGGAGATCCCGGAGACGAGGATGTCGGCCTTCAACGATGCGATTTCGGCGTCGCCAATCAGTTGGTGATCCACGTCGGGCACCGGATCCTGCCAGAGCAGCGGCTCGTTCGGCACGAGCGGGCCGAGATAGCGGCTGCGGGGTCCCATGTCGCGGTGGATCAGCTTGAACCAGGCACGAGCGAAGGCGTCCTCGAGCTCTGCGGGGTTCTCCAGGAATCGTCGAGTGATTGCTGCGTATGCCGGATCCTGGCGCATGGCGAGGTCGGTGGTCAGCATCATTGGGGCGTGGCGGATGTCGGGGTCGTGTGCGTCGGGCACGGTGGCGACGGCTGCTGCGTTCTTCGGGGCGAACTGGTGCTTGCCGGCCGGACTCTGAATCAGCTCCCATTCGTGGTTGTAGAGGTTCTCGAGGAAGCCGTGGTCCCAAGTCGTGGGCTGATCGGTCCAGGCGCCCTCGATCCCACTCGTGATCGTGTCGGAAGCCGTCCCCGACCCGTGGTTGCTGTCCCAGCCGATGCCCTGACGCTCGACGCCGGCGCCTTCCGGATCGGCGCCGACGTGGGCCTCTGGAGCCGCGCCGTGGGCCTTGCCAAAGGTGTGACCGCCGACGATCAACGCGACCGTCTCCTCGTCGTTCATGGCCATGCGCATGAAGGTGCGGCGGATGTACTCGGCCGCCATTAGCGGGTTGGGCTCGCCGCCGGGACCTTCGGGATTGACGTAGATCAGGCCCATATGGTCGGCGCCGAACTGCTCGTCGAGCACGCCCTCGGCGTCGTGCCGCTCGTCGCCCAGCCACTCCTCCTCTTGGCCCCAATCGGTTTCGTCCGCCTCCCAGGAGTCGGGCCGTCCGAAGGCGAAGCCGAAGGTCTTGAAGCCCATTGATTCGAGCGCGCAATTGCCGGTGAAGATCAGCAGGTCGGCCCAGGAGAGCTGCGAACCATACTTCTGCTTGATTGGCCAGAGCAGGCGTCGGGCCTTGTCGAGGTTTGCGTTGTCGGGCCAACTGTTGAGCGGCGCGAAGCGCTGTTGCCCGGCTCCGCCGCCGCCGCGACCGTCGGAGATCCGATAGGTTCCGGCTGCGTGCCAGGTCATGCGGATGAAGAGCGGTCCATAGTGCCCGTAGTCGGCCGGCCACCAGTCCTGCGAGGTGGTCATCACCTCTTCGATGTCTCGCTTCAGCGCCTCGACATCAAGCGACTTGACCGCTTCGGCATAGTCGAACCCCGCGCCCATCGGATCGGAGGACGGAGTGTTGCGGCGCAGGGGTTTGAGGCTGAGCTGGTCGGGCCACCAATGCTGATTCGTGGTCACTCGTTGGTCCCTTCAAGGGCGCGACAACGCGCCTTGCCGAGCGCCGAGGCTCGATTCAGCCCAAATGAGTCTGGCGGCGCTCCCGGCAAATCTTCTCTTGTCAAACAGCGTGCGTAGCCTATCACCGAGTCTTGCCGCCGAGAGCATGCGCGCCAACACCTGAATCCCCTATTGCAGATAGCTAGCCTCACCCAACAACAGTTGGCAGCGCTTCCTTGCGAGGGACTCAGATGGACTCCGAACAGCTTGGTCTGACAGAGATCGCGTCGCGAGACAACATTCGCGCCTACGTGGCCGAGTTGATTGGAACCATGCTCTTCGTCCTGATTGGTACGGGCGCAGTGATCGCCACCGGCGGCGGTGATCTGGTCGCGATCGCCCTGGCCCACGGCATCGGCATCGCCGTCATGGTCTACGCCACCGCGAGCTACTCCGGCGGTCACCTGAACCCCGCCGTGACCCTCGCCATGATCGTGACCCGAAACATCAAGGTCGCGCCGGGCTGCGTATACATGCTCATGCAGTTCCTCGGCGCCGTCCTGGCAACCTCCTTGCTCTACGCGATCCTGTTCAACGAGGTCGGCAACCTGACCAACTTCGGAGCCCACGGTATTAACCAACTGGCTCTTGGAGAGGGCGGCGCCCTGCTGCTCGAGCTGCTCCTGACCGCCGCACTGGTCTCGGTGATCTTCGCCGTGGCCGTCTCGAAGAAGGGATTCGGCGTAGCAGCCCCGCTGGCGATCGGACTGACCGTGGTGATCATCCACCTGATCGCCGTACCGATGACCGGCGCGTCGGTCAACCCGGCCCGCACCTTCGGACCGGCCTTGATCTCGAACGCATTCGACTCATTCTGGGTCTACGTCCTCGGCCCAGGCATTGGCGCCATCGCGGCCGGCCTCCTCTACCACCACCTCTTCCGCGCGGGGAATGAGGCTGAGGAAGAAACTGAGGAAGAGGTTGCGGAGGCCGAAGAGGCTGAAGAGCCCGCCGAGACTGCCTAGCCGGCCTATCCCGCTGGCGCCTCCTCGCAGCGCTCAATGAAGGCGACCGTCTCCTCAACGAAGCGCTCCGACTCCGTGACCAGCGGCGCGTGACCCGACTCCTCGAACGTCCTCAGCGTCGCGTTCGATATCTCCTGGGCCATGTACTCGGCGGCCGCGTGTGGACAGATCGGATCGTGCCGGCCAGGAAAAATCGCGACTGGGATGTCGATGTCTGGCAGGGCGGCTTCGAGATCGCATGTCGCACGCGAATGCTGCGAACCTTCCCAGCATGCTTCAGTCGATGGCCGAAACTGCTGACCCCAGACCTCCCGAGGCGGCGCATCCTGATCCGGCGGCGTCAGCGGTTGTCCGCCAAAATTGGGAGAGGGTGGGCCGGCGACGAGGATTGCCTGTCCAACGCGATCGGATCCGTGCCGATGCAGGTAGGCCAGCGTCGTCCGAACGCCCAGCGACCAGCCCATCATCGTGATGTTTCGATACCCACGCTGCTCGATGAACGCCGCCTGGTCGTCGGCGAACTGCTCGATGTTGTAGACCGATGGATTATCCGGCGATTCAGACGGCGGCCGTCCGCGATGATTCAGCGCCGCGCAGCGGAAGCGGTCGGACAGCACGTCGATCAGGTCCGCCCAGAGCGATGCATTGCCCTGCGTTCCGTGGACGAAGACGATCGTCGGCGCGTCAGGATTGTTCGGTCCCTGCTCGTGATAGAAGAGTTGCAAGCCGTTGATCTCGGCGAATGGCATCGGTCGGCGTTTCGTTACGATTCCTGTGGTTCAGTTGGGAGCATGCTATGACTTCAATTTGGGAGTTGGACACCCCGGCCCTGCTGGTCGATCTGGATGCGCTCGATCACAACGCCTCGCTGATGGCTCAGCGCTGTGCCGATGCCGGCATTGCCTGGCGGCCGCACGTCAAGGCCTGCAAGGCCCCCGCCATGGCGCTGCGTCTGATCGAGGCGGGGGCGGTTGGTGTGACCTGCGCCAAGGCTTCAGAGGCGCTGGCCATGGCCCGCGGCGGCGTGACCGACATCCTGATCGCCAACGAAGTCGTCGGGACGCAGAAAGTCGATCGGATGGTCGAAGTCGCCCGGCTGGCAACCGTTTGCGTCGCCGTCGACGATGCCGCCAACATCCGCGAGATCTCGGCCGCCGCCGACTCGGCAGGTGTGACGATCGACCTGCTCGTGGACATCGATGTGAATCTGCATCGCTGCGGTGTCACGCCGGAGGAAGCGCCCGCTCTGTGTGCGCTGATTGCCGACCTGCCGTCGATCCGACTGCGAGGCTTGATGGGCTATGAGGGTCACGTGATGGGCCTGCCGGATGAGGAGAAGGAACGGGAGACGGCGACGTCCGCGTCGATCCTGGCACGGGCGAATGAGCTCTGCCAGTCCGACGGTCACGAGATCGGCGTGCTGTCCGGCGGCGGGAGCGGCAACTATCGATACGTCCTGAACCAGGGCGTCCTGAACGAACTCCAGGCCGGCGGAGCCGCATTGATGGACCTGACTTATGAGCTGATGGGGGTAGGCGGTCATCGTCGAGCGCTCAGTTTGATCTGTCAGGTGGTTTCGGCATCGGACCCTGAGCGGGCAGCGGGCGACGCCGGATGGAAATCGACCGGTCGACACACCGGCTTGCCCTCAGTGGTCAAGCCCGACGGCTGGCGTTGCGCAGGTCTGAGCGCGGAGCACACACACCTTTCACGTGATGGCGGCGAGCCAGTCCAGCCCGGCGACCGGATCGAGATGGTTCCGCACTACTCGGACAGCACCGTGCTATTGCATCGGACCCTTCATGCGCATCGCAACGGGGTCGTCGAGGACACGTGGCAAATCAGCGGTTCGGGCGCTTTGCAGTAACCCGCCGACCGCCATCCGCTTGCGATACCCTTCAATCGCTGAGCGGGAGGAGGTCGCCGGATGCTGTTGACGCCGTACCGCGTGTTGGACCTGACCAATCAGCGGGGTATGTTGACCGGCCAGATCCTGGCCGATCTGGGCGCGGATGTGATCGCGATTGAGCCTCCCGGGGGCTCTACCGCTCGCTCGGTTGGTCCGTTCGCTGGCGATGACCCGGGAACGGATCGGTCCCTGTTCTGGTGGGCCTATGCCCGCAACAAGCGCGGGATCACCTGCAATCTCGATCATCCCGACGGTCAAGCGCTGGTACGTCAGCTCGCGGCCGGTGCCGATTTCGTCCTCGAGTCTGAGGATCCCGGCGTGATGGCCGCTCGCGGGCTGGGCTACGACGACCTGTCGGCGGAGCGCGACGGGCTGATTTACACGTCGATTTCCGCGTTTGGACAATCAGGCCCCAAAGCCGGCTACCAGGCGACCGACCTGATCCTGATGGCCGCAGGCGGCCCACTGATTCTCTCGGGCGGCGTGGGTGAGGCACCGGTTCGCGTGTCTGTGCCGCAGGCCTGGAGCCATGCCTGCGGTGAAGCGGCGATCGCAGCGATGGTCGCGCTGCGTGCGCGGAGCCAGATCGGGCGAGGACAGTACATCGACATTTCGGCGCAACAGTCGGTGGCCGCCGCCACGATGTCGGCCAATCTCGCCGCCTCGATCGGCGCCGCGGAGACCGCCCGCGTGGCCGGCGGCATGGCCGTCGGACCTTTCACCGGCAAACTGATCTGGGAAGTCGCCGACGGCTACATCTCGTTGACCTTCCTCTTCGGCTCCGGGATCGGGCCGTTCTCGCAGCGGCTGTTCAACTGGATGTACGACGAGGGCGAGTGCTCGCTCGAGGACCGCGACCTCGACTGGATCGGACTCGGGGCTGAGTTCATCTCGGGCGCGCGCCCGCTGTCCGACTGGGCACGGCTGATGGAGGTCGTCGGAGAATTTCTAAGGAAACGCAGCCGCGACGAACTGTTCGCTGAGGCTCAGTCGCGCTCACTCCTGATTGTTCCGGTGACGACCGTTGACGAAGTCGCCAACTCCGAACAGTTCGAGGCCAGGGAGTTCTGGCGCGAACACGAGATGCCCGGCTGGCCCGATCCGGTGCGCTTCCCCGGGCCATTCGTCAAGCTCTCCGACAACGAGATCGAGTATCGACGCCGCGCGCCGACAATCGGTGAACACAACGCCGAGGTCTATGCGGAGCTCGGCCTTGACGATGCCGCGCTCGGCGACCTGCGGAAACGTGGGGTGATCTAGATGGCAACGCTCAGCAACGCTCCCGCCATCCCGACCGAGGGCGCATTGGCCGGACTCAAGGTGCTCGACCTGATGTGGGTCGTGGCCGGACCGACCGCGACCCGGGCGATGGCCGACTTCGGCGCCACGGTTGTACGCGTCGAGTCGGCGAACCGGATCGAGACGGCGCGTGGGATTGGTCCCTATCACAACAACGGGCAGGGCCCGGATCACTCGGGCTTGTTTAGCAACATGAACATCAACAAGCTCGGACTCTCGCTCAATCTCGGCACCGACGAGGGGCGCGCCGTCCTGCTCGACCTGATCAAGTGGTGCGACGTGCTGACCGAGTCCTTCTCGCCTCGCGCCATGCGCGCCTGGGGCATGGACTACGAGTCGCTCAAGCAAATCAAACCCGAGCTGATCATGCTCTCGACCTGCCTGTTCGGGCAGGAAGGCCCGCTGTCCCGCGTGGCTGGATTCGGCACGATGGGCGCGGCGATTGGCGGCTACATCGCTCTGGCGGGGAATCCCGGCGGCTCGCCGATTGGTCCGTACTCCGCGTACACCGACTACCTCTCGCCGCGCTTTGCCTTGCCGACGATCCTCGCCGCGCTGGACCACCGCGATCGGACAGGCGAGGGGATCTACATCGACCAGGCGCAGGCTGAGTCGTCGCTGCACTTTATGAGCACGGCGTTGCTCGACTATCACGTCAATGGTCGTGTGCCGCAACTCGTCGGCAACGCCGACCCCGACATGGCTCCGCACGGCTGCTTTGCCGCCTCGGGCGACGATGACTGGGTCGCCATCGCTGTGCGCGGCGACGGCGATTGGGCCAATCTCTGCTCTGCGATGGGTATGGGCGAACTGACCTGCGACGACCGCTTCGCCGACATCGCCGCGCGTAAGGCCAACGAGGACGAACTCAACGGGATTATCTCGACCTGGACTTCCGAGCACGGTGCAATCGAGATCGAGTACATGCTGCAAGCCTTCGGGGTTCCGGCGCACGCGGTGTCGAACAGTTCGGCTGCGGCACAGGATCCACAGATGCGGCATCGCGGACACTTCATCGCCATGGAGCATCCCGAGCACGGCACGACCACCTTCGAGTCGGCCAAGGGTCAGATGACGGAGACTCCGCCGAGCTATCGGTCGGTTGCCCCATCGATCGGGCGCGACAACGACCTGGTGCTGCGCGACATCCTCGGCTACGACGACGAGAAGATCGCCGAACTTGCCATCGCGGACGCGCTGACCTAAGCGCGGCGGCGGCGACCGCTCCGACATCACATCGTCGCAAGCTCTACCCTCCCAACGGTGTGCGGCGCTGGCCGCGCCTCTATCGGGAGGTTCTGAGATGGCTGGTCTGTTGGATGGCAAGGTCGCGGTGATCACCGGCGCCGGCTCAGGCATGGGCCGGGCAACAGCGGAGTTGTTTGCAGAAGAAGGCGCTCGCGTTCTGGTCATGGATCGATGGGCGGAGCGGGCGGAGGAAGCTTCGGCCGCGATCGGCGAAGCGGCAGCTGCATTCACCGGCGACGTTTCCAAGGGCGAGGACGTCCAGGCGATGTACCAGGCCGCCGTGGATGCCTTTGGCGGAGTGAACATCATCTACAACAACGCCGGCATCGGCGGTCGCGAGGACAACGTGCGCGACTGTCCGGAGGAAGTGTTCGACGAGATTCTGGCGATCAACCTGCGCGGCGTCTGGCTGGGGATGAAATACGGCATTCCTCATCTGGAACGGGCGGGAGGCGGATCGATCATTTCCACCGCCTCCGTCGCGGGCATCTCCGGCCTGTCGGGGATCACCGCCTACTGCGCCTCCAAGGGCGGCGTGATCTCCCTGACCCGGACCGTTGCGGGTGAATTCGCCTCGTCGGGTATCCGGGTCAACTGCATCTGTCCCGGCGCGATCGCGACGCGGATCGGCGACAACTCGCCCGGTCCTGGCGACCCGGACGCCCTGGAGCGACGGCGCGAGCGCAACGCCAGAGTCCACCCGTTGGGCCGTTCCGGAGAGGGCAGCGACATCGCTCAGGCAGCGCTGTTTCTCGCGTCAGATGAGTCGTCATTCATGACCGGACAGGCGATTGTCGTTGACGGTGGTTGGACCGCGGTCGATCAGCGCTGGTTCGACTTCACCGGCCTGGACTTCTCGTAGAGCGGTCACGGAGAGAGGAGCAGTTCATGGCTCACCGACTTGAAGGCAAGGTCGCTGTCATCACCGGAGGCGCCTCGGGGCTGGGCGAAGCGTCCGCCAGGCTCTTCGCCTCTGAGGGCGCCAGAGTTGTGATCGCCGACCGCAATACGTCGCGCGGACCGCAGGTCGCTGCCGAGATTGGCGATGCGGCCCGCTTCGTCGAGGCTGACGTACGCTCCGGGGAGGACGTACAGGGCATGTTTGCCGTGGCCGACGAGGCCTGGGGCCGCGTGGATGTGATCTACAACAATGCCGGCGTGGGAGGGCCCGAGGGCCGGGTGACCGAGTGTTCCGAGGAGCGCTACGACCTGATCTCGGACATCAACATCCGCGGCGTCTGGCTGGGCATGAAGTACGGGATCCCGCACCTGGAGCGTGCGGGCGGTGGATCGATCATCGTCACCGCCTCGATTGCGGCGATCACCGGCGTTGCTGGGGTGTCGGCTTACTGCGCCTCGAAGGGCGCCGTGGTCGCCATGGTTCAGGCAGCCGCGGGCGAGTGGGCCTCGAAGAACATCCGCATCAACTGCATTCTGCCGGGCAATATCGCGACCGGCCAGGGAACACGCAGCGAAGAGCAGATCGACCAGTCACGGGCGTTCATGGCGAGCTACAACCCGATCCGGCGATCGGGCGAGGCGATCGACATCGCCAATGCGGCGCTCTTTCTCGCCTCGGATGCTTCCTCGCTGATCACGGGGCAGAAGCTGGTCGTCGACGGCGGCTGGACCAGTCTCGACGACCGCTACGTCCAGGTGATGGGACCGCAGTACTCACAGGGATAGGGAGGATCGAGTTATGGCCGATCGATTGACGGGCAAGGTGGCAGTGATCACCGGCGGGGCGTCCGGTATCGGCGAGGCGACGGCGCGGCTCTTTGCCTCCGAAGGAGCGAGAGTCCTGATCGCTGACCGGAATGCGGAGCGAGGACCATGGATCGCTTCAGACATCGGCGACGCGGCGTTGTACGTCGAAACCGATGTGCGCAACGGCGAGGACGTGCAGGGTATGTTCTCGGCTGCCGATGAGGCCTGGGGCCGGATCGACGTGATCTACAACAACGCCGGCGTCGGGCCGCCCGAGGGCAGCGTTATCGAGTGTCCCGAGGAACGCTACGACCTGGTCTCGGACGTCAACATCCGCGGGGTCTGGCTTGGGATGAAGCACGGCATTCCGCATCTCGAGCGCGCCGGTGGTGGGTCGATCATTGCGACCGCCTCGGTCGCCGGTCTCGTCGGCCTGGCCGGGATGGCGGCGTATTGCGCATCCAAGGGCGCGGTGATCGCCATGGTGCAGGCCGCGGCCGGCGAGTGGGCATCCAAGGGCATCCGGATCAACTGCATCTGCCCAGGCGGGATCGCGACCGGTCAGGGCTGGCTGAGCGAAGAGCGGGTCGAGCAATCGAGACAGAACTGGGCGAAGATGCACCCGATCGGAAGATCAGGTGAAGCGAGCGACATCGCCAATGCGGCGCTGTTCCTGGCGTCGGACGCCTCGGCGCTGATCACCGGACAGAAGCTGGTCGTCGATGGCGGCTGGACCGGGCCCGACGCCCGCTACAACCAGATCACCGGCCGCGACTGGAGCCAGCCACGCGGCTGAGCCGAACCCAGTTTCAGTAGCTACCCGATGCCGACCAGCGCGTGACGCGGTCGGGTGTGAGCTTGAGCAACGGCCGCTCCTCAAGCGACATCGATTGATACTGCGTGTACTTGGCTCGTAGCGCAGCAATGACCCCTGCAGCCTCCTCCGTGTCCCACTCCGATGGCCAGAGTACGTCGGCCGGACCACGCAACAGGATCCACCAGAGCCGATTCCAGTCGTCGTCGTAGTGGTCGACCATCAGCGCGAACTTCGGGTTTGACTCGATGTTGGTCAACCGTCGTAGCCGAAGCGTCGTCTTGGGCTTCTCATCGATGGCGATGTAGACGGAGTCTCCGATGATCTGGAAGACCACCGGTTGCAAGTGAGGGTCGGCAGTCGGAGAGGCTGTGGACAGATAACCGTGACGCGCGGTCTCAAGAGTCGTGCGGACGTCGTCGAGGGATGCCATCGGCTACCTATACTCGCGGCACGTCCACCGTGAAGTCCCAGGGGAGGTTGTCATGCCCGAGCGACGCAAGCTTGATGATTCCGAGATTAGCGGTCGGCTGTCCGAGATACCCGGCTGGGCCTACGACGACGGCTCGCTGACCCGCGAATTCCAGTTCGACAACTTCGTGGCCGCCTTCGGGTTTATGTCGTCAGTGGCGCTCCTGGCCGAGAAACTCGATCACCATCCCAACTGGTCGAACGTGTACAACACGGTCTCGATCGCGCTCAACACTCACGATGCCGGCGGCGTCACCGACTTCGACTTCGTCCTGGCCGGACAGATCAACGACGCGGCGGGTTAGTCGGCCAACCAGTCGACGAGTTGCTCCCGGGTGGCGTTGGCGCCACTGATCACGATCACCACCCGTTTGCCGATGAGCCGATCCCGCTCCTGTTCAGCAGCGGCGACCGCGACCGCGCCGGACGGTTCCGCCATCACGTGCTGCATGTCCCAGAGCAGCCTCGTTGCTTCGAGGATTTGTGAGTCGTCAACGAGGATGAAGTCGTTCAGGCGATGCTGCAGGATCTCGATGGCGAACGGAAATGGCGTGCCGGTGGCAAGGCCCTCCGCGATGCTTCGATTGGGTCGGTCTTCGATCGTTCCGGAGCGCCAGGCGTCGTGGGCGGCGGGAGACTGAGCTGACTGCGCGGCCCAGATCTCAGCGGAATGGCCCAGCCCGTCCCGGACGGTGACCCAGCCGCTCGAGCCGGTGCCGCCGCCCAGCGGCAGCAGGACAAGATCGGTCTGCGGCTGCTGGTCCTCCAGCACCTCCAGTGCGGCCGTTCCGACTCCGGCGATCAGCTTCGGCTCCTCGACCGGTTCGACGTAGCGAGCGCCGCGCTCTACGGCGTACTCCTCGGCCTTGCGGCGTGATTCGTCGAAGCGCTCGCCTATCAGCTCGACCTTGCCGCCGAGCCGCTCGATCGCCGCGATCTTGTCCGCGTTGGCATCGGTCGGCATGAAGATCGTCGCCTCGGCGCCAATCGACGCGGCTCCGAAGGCGATTGATTGCCCGTGATTGCCGGTTGACGACGTGACGAGACCTCGCTCCAGTTCGTCTGCTGAGAGTTGCGACGCGAAGTACACGCCGCCACGCACCTTGAATGCGGAAGTCGGTGTCATGCATTCCAGCTTGAGCGAGACGTGCGCATCCCACCGTTCGGATAACCCCGGGCTATGAACCAGCGGCGTCGGGAGCGAGAGTGTGCGGCGGATGATCTCGCGCGCTCGGCGAACGTCCTCAAGCGTGGGCGGAATGAGCTTGGCGCTCACGAGCGGTACTTCGCGATCTGCTCAGGCTGGCGCTCGGCGATCGTCTCAGCGGAGCGGAAGTAGATGTCGGGCGGATTCCAACCGTTGAGTCCGGCGTAGGTGTCGATTTGCGAGCGGTGGTGGATGTCGTGCTCCATCATCATCAGCAGCAGACGCCAGCCGCTGAGCGTGGCTCCGGGCGTGTCGATCATCTCGATCTGCCGGGACAATCCATCGGGGCCGACTTCGGTCACGAGACGGCTGAACTCGTCGAAACTCGCATCGAGTGCAGGCGCCCAGAGGTCGGGGCTGCTGACATCGGGTGGCTCGGGTGAGATCCAGCCCTGGCGCCGGTAGGCGCTGGCGAAGTAGAGCCGTGAGCCGCACATGTGGCCGATCAGCTTGTTGATTGACCAGGCCCCTTCTCCCGCTAACTTGGCGCCCTCGCCGCCGACCGGCGTCCAGCCGTCCGCCTCAGGCGGCAACGCGGTCACATCGCGGACGGCGCGGCGGTTGACCGATCGGAAGTAGCGAAGGAAGCCGTCGATATCGGTGAACATGTGGCGCTCCAGGGTTACGAGAGGTCGAGCCTCGGCTGTTCTTCGGGCTCCAGCAAGCTGGGGTCATCGTGCTTGACCGAGTTCACGCGAGTGGAAACCGGCTGGGCGATGAACGCATCGTCGGGAGGGATGTCCAGCAGAGGCAGTAGTGACTCGCTGTCACGGTTGCCGGCGTCGAGCCAGGCTTCTTGACGATCGGCCGGCAACACAACCGGCATCCGCGGGTAGATGCTGGCCAATGCGTCGGTTGCGTCCATTGTGAGAATTGTGAAGGTCAGTGTCGGGCGGTCCGGTTCGGGATGCCAGATGTCGTAGAGGCCGGCGAAGAGGAAGGGTTCGCGATCGGCGCGGTGGATCCAGTGCGGCTGGCGCTCATTCTTCGGCCCGCTCCATTCGTACCAGCCGTCAGCCGGCACCAGGCATCGCTGGCGCTTGAACGGCCGGGCGTAGGCGCGGGACTCGGCAACGGTCTCGGAGCGCGCGTTGATTTGCCGCGCGGCGCGCTTGGCGTCCCTGGCCCAGGCATTGACCAGTCCCCAACGCGCCGGTTGGACCAGGAGCGCTTCGCGGTCCGCGAGAATGATGGGATGCAGTTGGGTTGGGGCGATGTTGAAGCGCGGCACGATGGAGAAGTAGTCGAACGAGACCTCGATCCCGTACTTCAGCATGTTTTCGACTAACTGCTGCTGTTCGACGGTGAGCGTGAATCGTCCGCACATGAGGTCAGTGTAGGCAGGTGGGGGCTTAGCATTGAGCAGACATTGTTCGCTCGACACACCAAGTGAGTTGCTCACTCGGCGACCTTGAGGAAAGGCTCAACCATGTCAGAATCCAACGGCGAGGCGACGGTCATTCTCGACAAGCGCGACGACGGCGTCGCCCTGATTACGTTGAATCGACCGGAACGCCTGAACGCGTTCGGCGACGACTTGCTGCAACGACTGACCGAGGCATTGGTCGACTGCGAGGACGACCCGCACGTGCGCTGTGTCGCGCTGACCGGCGCAGGACGCGGATTCTCCGCCGGAGCGGACATCAACAACATGGGGCGGCGCTCCGACGGTCCGCCGCCGGGACCCGGCGTGGTCAACCGGCGCAGTCATCGCAGTCAGCAGCAGACCTCGGGCATGCTGCATGAGATGGGCACGCCGACCGTGTCACTGGTCAACGGTCCGGCCGCGGGCGGCGGGCTGGGCCTGTGCCTGGCGACCGACTTCCGCATCGCATCCGACCGCGCACGCTTCGTGACTGCATTTCGCAACATCGGCGTCTCGGGCGACTACGGCGTGGCCTGGTTCCTGAACCAGATGGTGGGGATCACCCGCGCGCGTGAACTGCTGATGCTTGACCGGCGGATCAACGCGGATGAGGCCGAAGCACTGGGCATCGTGACGAAGGTCGTGCCGCACGACGAGCTGTTGTCTGAGGGGCTGGCATTCTGCCGCGAACTGGCGCAGGGCCCGACTGCGGTGCTGTCGATGATGAAGTGGACGCTGAACTATGCGGCGACATCGAGCTTGAGTGATTCGCTGTACCAGGAGGGATCGCACGTAATGCTGTCCTTCACCGGCGAAGACAACAAGGAGGCGGCTCGGGCGTTCCTCGAGAAGCGCCAGCCGAACTTCGTGGGTCGATAGGGTCGAGTGATCGAGCAGATAAACCGAACCCCCGGACGTGATGTCCGGGGGTCGGCCAGGAAGGACGGGGCCGGGCGAGCGAGAAACCCGTGCCCCTGAGTGCGCCAGGCGGTCGCTCCCGGCGTTACTCCTACGTTCGCGGCCGATCACTGCCTTACGACAGTTGGGCGAACCGGTGGAGTCGTGCTCAAGACACGGGTTCTTGAATCGCGCGCTGGAGCGTGAACTCCGACGCGCATCTCCCTCGGTCGCCTACGGGGTTAGCTGACGGGTTCGGCGCGAAGGAGTGCGCCGTGCGGTTCCTGTTCAGTCAGGAAACGCATTCACCCCAAGTGTTGGGTCCCCCGCTCCCTGCTCGGCTGTTGGGCTGTACAGGGATTCGGCCCCAATATTCAGTTGTGTGACCAAGCGTAGCCAGTTGCGGACGCAATTGCCACTGCCGCCCGTCGACTGTTAAGCGAATGTGAATCCGGGAGAAGGCGATTCTCGCGTCTGCCCGCGGGAGAGCGGGGACGAACCTTGTCGGTCAAGGTTTGCAGCCCATTGCGAGGAGTTCCTTGCGCAGATCGTTGATCTGGTCGTAGATGCGGCGCAGCTCGGGATTTGGGCGTCCGAGGGGTCCGTCGCCAGGTTGCGGC
This sequence comes from Chloroflexota bacterium, assembly GCA_028874365.1. Taxonomy (GTDB): domain Bacteria; phylum Chloroflexota; class Dehalococcoidia; order Bin125; family Bin125; genus Bin125. Next base: position 25,982 of record JAPPJZ010000060.1, read on the forward strand.
GGCAACTTGCCGGGCATGTCATCGGCGAGTCTGTTCAAGCGGGCTCGCTCCACGCGGATCTCTTCACAGCGTGCATCGTCGGCCATCTTCGGAACTCCTAGGTGCTTCGTTCTCTGTGCGCGCTGTCCAGCGCCTCAGCCTCGATTCGAGACAATGCTACGCGCGATGTCAGCTCGAGGCCGAGCTCCGACGCTTCGCGGCCGATGCGAAAGAGGGAGAGATCATCGGGCGTCTCAATGGTCAGCGACAGTCCATCCTCGAGCTGCAAGACCTGCACGACCTGACCGCCGGTGCGCTGGACGATCGTATCCAGCGATTCAAGCACCTGGCTTAGAGGCTGCACAGCATCCCAGCTGGCATCTGAGAGATACATCGGCATGAGTCGTATCGTAGTTGCAGTCGAGCGCAGGAACGGAGTCAGCGATGGAGCGGATCGGATTTATCGGGCTGGGGATCATGGGTGTGCCGATGGTCGCGAATCTGATCAAGGCGGGGTTTGTGCCGACGGTCTGGAACCGTTCCCAGCCTGGGGTCGATGCCTGCGTCGAGTTGGGCGCGACCGCAGCCGACTCGCCCCAGGCGGTCGCGGAGGTGAGCGACATCCTGATCACGATCGTGACCGACTCGCCCGACGTGGAGTCGGTGTTGGTTGGTCGCGACGACGCGGCGATTCATGGACTCGCCCGAGGCTCCGTCGTGATTGACATGTCGACCATCTCACCAGCGGTCACGAGGGAGATTGCGTCCAGGCTGTCCGAGCGCGGCGTGTCGATGCTGGACGCGCCGGTTTCGGGCGGGGACACCGGCGCGAAGGCCGGAACGCTCTCGATCATGGTCGGCGGCGACGCGGACGTGCTCGAACGTTGTCTGCCAGTGCTCGAGGCGATGGGCGCGACGATCACGCATTGCGGTCCGACCGGGGCAGGCCAGACTGTGAAGCTCTGTAACCAGGTCGCGATCGCGGGTGCGCTGCTGGGCGTCTGCGAGGCGCTATCGCTGGCCCATAAGTCGGGCGTTGACCAGGAGCGGATGCTGGCCGCGATTTCTGCAGGAGCGGCGGGAAGCTGGCAGCTCACGAACTTGGGACCGAAGATCGCCGTCGAAGACTACGCGCCCGGTTTCATGGTGAAGCTGATGCAGAAGGATCTGCGGCTCGCGTTGGAAGCGGGCGGCGACGTGTTGCAGCCGTTGCCGAACACGTCGCTGGTACAGCAGTTGTACTACCAACTGCAGACATCGGGGCTCGGGGACGAGGGAACTCAGGCGCTGGCGCGAGTGATCGCTGGATTGGGGCAGGGGGTTCGGCCCTCACCCTAGTCCTGTCCCAGCGGGAGAGGGGATCAAGAGTTCCTGCTTGCGGGGGATGGATGCCTTAGTGCGAGTGCATCTCGCCGATTGTCTCGTCGGCGTGGGCGAGTCGCTCGGCGACGTGTTGAAGCATTGACCAGAGCACCGGGGCTGTGGCGCCTTCGGCGAACGAGTTGCGCAGGATCTGGAGGCACTCGGTCTCTTCCTTGGCCACCACGGTGGCCGAGCGCGGCCGGCCCAGGAGGAGCGCCATTTCGCCGAAGAAATCGCCCTCACCAAATGAGGCGAGCAACGTCTGGTCGTCCGACTCATAGCTCTGGTACACGTCAACGGAACCGCTGCGAATGATGTGCAGGGTTGTTCCCAGGTCGCCTTCGCGGTCAATCACCTGACCCGGCTTGTAGTCCTGGATTTGCACCCAGCCGGCGATCTGGTGCAACTCGTCGCGATCGACGCGAGAGAACAGCGAGGTGTTGGCGAGCATGTCTTCGATGGAAACCGGCATTTCAACCTCCGAAGCTGACATCCAATGTCTGCGCTGGTTCCGCGCGTCTTCATAAGCAAGATAGCGCGTATATCTATCGGTGCTGTCCGATCTCAGGTCGCGGATCGCTGCTTGTGAATCAGGTTGCTATCGAAGCGGCTTGCCGTTTACGCCAATTCGTGGCGAAAGTCGGGGTGCGCGATTGCGCGCAGCGCATCGGCGCGAGCGGCGAGCGTGCGTCCGGCCAACTCGGCCTGGCCGTACTCGGTGATGATCCGATCGGCGAGGGTTCGGGGCGTGGTAACGACGGCGCCGGGATCGAGTTGCCTGACGATTCGCGAGACCTTGCCCCGCGCCGCGGTCGCGGGCATCGCGACGACCGAAACGCCTCCGTTGAGCATCGAACCTGCGGCAAAGTCAGGCTGTCCGCCTGGACCGGAGATCTGTCGCGGGCCGAGCGATTCGGCATTGATCGTGCCATCCAGGGTCACCTGGACAGCGGAGTTGATGCCGACGAAGTTGCTCTGCTGGGCCAGGATCTCGAGCGAGTGGGTGTAACCGGCGGGCGCCATGCAGACTGCCGGATTGCGGTCGATCCAGTGGAAGAACTCGGCGCTGCCGGCGGCCTCCGTGGTGATGATTAGCTCGGGAGCGGTCGCCTTTTGGGAGCCGGTCAATGCGCCGCTCTCGACCATGCCCATGACGCCATCCGAGATCAGGCCGGAGTGAATGCCCAGGTCACTGCGGTCGCCGAGCATGCCCATGATCGCCTCGGGCACACCGCCGATGCCGAACTGGAGAGTCGCACCGTCGGTGACGAGGTTGGCGACGGAAGCCGCGATCTCTCGCTCCAGCGCGCCGGGCTCCGAGCGGCGTAGTTCCAGAACGTCGCTCGGGAACGGAACGAGCCAGTCGAACTCCTCGCGACGCAGTTCAGCGGCGCCGAAGGTGTAGGGCAGGTTGGGATTGACCTGTGCGATCACCAGCGGGGCGGTGCGCACGACATCGACGATGCCGCCAACGGAGGTCCCGAGCGAGTACATGCCTTCCGGCCCGGGTTCGGAGACCTGAATCAGGATCGCGTCGGCGGGCAGCGGACCAGTTGGCCGAAAGAGCGTGGGCAGCTGCGCGTACGTGGCCGGGATGTGTTGCAGCGCGCCCGCTGCATCGACATCGCGCAACGGCCCGCTGGTCTGGTAGGTCGAGAAGCGGAACGGTTCGTTGGGATGGTCCAGCGGCGGCACGTGGGTGAAGAGGTTGCCGGTCGCAATCTCGATGTCAGTCCAGCCGTCGCGCAAGTCGTCGAGTGCGGCCAACAACGCGAGCGGGGTCGCCGACATCGGCGGCACGACCACACGCGCTCCGTCCGGTATCTGGCGGAGCGCCTGGTCGGCTGTGCCATCGCGCGTCGGGCGCGGGGCAGAGCGCGGCGGGAGGTAGGAGTCGAAGTTCATCGTCGGTATTGGTGATACGCGAACGCGCCGCCCGATGGCTCGGACGGCGCGTCGGATGGTCGCTGATTGCAGGCTATGGCTGGGAGATGTCGAGCACGCCTCGGGCGACTTCGCCGGCCTGCATGGCGGCGAAGGCGTCGTTGATCTCATCGAGCGCGAAGCGCTTCGAAACCAGACCGGACAGGTCGAGCTTGCCCTGTCGGTAGAGGTCGAGCAGCTTGGGCATGTGCTCGCGGAAGCGAGTCGAGCCGTACATGCAGCCGATCGCCTTCTTCTCCTGCAGGAACTCCGGACCTGGCAGGTTGACTTCGGAGCCGAGCGGCATCATGCCGACGATGCAGGCAGTGCCGCCGGGGCGGACCATGTCCCAGGCCTGTCGTGCGGCGTTGACGTTGCCGATGGCCTCGAACGCAATCTCGACGCCCATGCCTTCGGTCAGATCCTTGACCGCCTCGACGGCGTCGACCTCGGTCGCGTTGATGCGGTCGGTTGCGCCGAACTGCTCGGCGAAGTCGAGCTTGTTGTCGAGGATGTCAACGGCGATGATGCGGCTCGCGCCGGCGATCCGGCAGCCCTGGATGACGTTGAGGCCGACACCGCCGCAGCCAATCACCGCGACGATCGAGCCGCCCGGCACCTTGGCGGTGTAGAGCGCGGCGCCGACGCCGGTCATCACGCCGCAGCCGACCAGAGCGGCCTCCGCCGGCGGGACGTCCTCGGGAATCTTGAGGACACCGGACTGAGTGGTGAGCATGTACTCGCCGAACGAGCCGACCGAGGCCATCTGCATGACCGGGCGGCCGTCCCAGCTCAGGCGGCTCATCGAGAGTTGCGTGTCATTGGGTGCGGGGCAAAGGTTTGGCTCGCCGCGCCAGCACCAGTAGCAGTCACCGCAGAAGGGGCGGAACGACATGATGACGTGGTCGCCGGGCGACACATAGGTCACATCCGAGCCGACCTCTTCGACGACGCCGGCGGCCTCGTGGCCGAGGATGGTCGGTCGTCCGCCGAATGCCGCGCCCCATTTGCCGTCGATGAAGTGGAGGTCAGAGTGGCAGACACCGCTCGTCGTTGTGCGAACCAGCACCTCGGTTGGCTGCGGGTCGCGCACTTCAACGTCGTGGACTTCCAAGACGTCGCGGTCGCCGTCCTTGGCCTGAGCTCCCGGTTCCCAGATGGCAGCTTTCATCGCAGTTCCCTTCCCAGGTTGTGCCGATTCAACACGCCGTGCGGGGTCGTACGGCTGGCGATCATGCTACGCGAGCGCCATTGCGGAGACAACAATCCGACGTAGGCGGCTAGGCAGGGGGGAGGAGACCGAAGAGTCGTCGTTTCTTCGGCGGCGGGTTGCGTCGCTCCTGGACCCGCTGGGCTGCGATCTGGAGCAACGCGAGCATGCCCTGGGCCGACCAGCGATCCTCTTCCAGCCAGGCGGCGAGTTTGGCGTCGGCCGCGGCGACGTTGCCCGCGATTCGCCGTTCGTGGAAGCGTTCGAGGCGGCGCACGATTCGGAATGCCGTGAGTGACGCCTTGAGTACGGCCACGAGGAAGATGAAGGCGACCACGGACGCGCCGATCCCGGCCAGGATCAGGACCGCGTCACGCAACTCGGCGAGGTCTCTGAAAACCGCCAGTTCGGCCATCGATTAGCCTGTCCATCGGAGGTTGACCATGCCGAAGCGAGGCCCCGCCGAGAGTCTGATTCTATTCCAGCTGCTACTCGGAGCCGGGTTTCTGGCGATGGTGGTCTGGACGATCCTCGCCTGGGCTGGAGCGTTCTAGACCTCGCGGCTGCGGCTAGGCGAAGTAGCGGTTCTGGATGTTCCGGGCGATCACCATTCGCTGGATCTGATTGGCGCCCTCAAAGATCTGGAAGATCTTGGCGTCTCTCATCCACTTTTCGAGTGGGAGTTCGCGCATGAAGCCGACGCCTCCGCAGACCTGAACGGCGTCCGTGGTGACTTTCATCGCCATGTCGGAGGCAAAGGTCTTGGCCTTGCTGGCTTCCTCGAGGTCGAACGGCTGGTTGCTGGAGGCCATTTCTCCAGCGCGCCAGGTGAGCAAGCGGGCGGCATCGATGGCGATGTCCATATCGGCGAGCATGAAGCCGACGCCCTGGTGCTCGATTAGGGGACGCTTCATCGTCTTGCGCTCGCGGGCGTAGTCGGCGGCGTACTCGAAGGACGCGCGAGCGAGGCCGACGGCGAATGCGCCGATCCAGGGACGGGTGGCGGCGAGGGTGCCCAGCGCGCCGCGTCCGCCCGAGCGGAAGTCGGGGTCGGGGTCGCCGAGCCGGTTTTCGAGGGGAATGCGCACGTCGTCGAAGGCAAGGTCGGCGGTGTGCGAGGCCCGGATGCCCATCTTGTCCCACATCTTGATCTGCGAGAAGCCTTCGGCGTCCTTGGGCACGACGAAGGCGGAGACGTCGCGCCATCCCTCGGAGTCGGACTCTCGGGCGAAGACGACGGTGATGTCGGCGATGCCGCCGCCGGTGATGAAGCGCTTGGTGCCGTTGAGCACGTATTCGTCGCCATCGCGGACGGCGCGAGTCTTGATCATGCCGGCGTCGGAGCCGGCGTCCGGCTCGGTCAGGGCGAGCGCGCCGAGGCGCAGCTTGCCATCGTCGGAAGTGCACTCGGGAATCCAGCGCTCGTTCTGCTCAGGCGTGCCGATCACCGAGATGGCGGTCGCGGCGAGTCCGGAGACCTGTGTACCGAGCGCAATGCCGGCGCAGCCCCAGCTCAGCTCCTCGGCCGTGATCATCGCCGTGATGCCGGGCTCGGATGAGAGCCCGCCCAGCGGCACGCCGGTCAGGCCGATCTCGGCCGCCTTGGAGGCGACATCCCAGGCGAACTCGTTGCGCTCGTCGTACTCCATGGCGACGGGTCGCACCTCTTTGGCTGCGAAGTCGTGCGCGGTCTGCTGGACCATGCGGTCGGCTTCGGAGAGCTGGAAGGTGGTCATCTCGTGATCTCCTCTGGCGTTGATTGACGTCGCGGCCGTTGCAGCGGCGGAAGGTCCTGCAGCAATTGTGCCGCGATGACGCTGATTTCGTCGATGGCTCTCTGGAAGGCGTCCTCGGTTCTGGAGGACGGGTGTTGGATGCCGGAGATTTTGCGGACGAACTGCCGGGCAGCCTGTTCGACTTCGTCCTGCGTGGGGTCGATTCCGGCGGGTTGGCGTAGGCGTTTGATTGAGCGGCACATGCTGAGTCCTAGAAGCCTGTGAACTTTGGCTCTCGGCGTTCTCGGAACGATTGGCCACCTTCGATGCGGTCGAAGGAGCCTGTGACGAGGGGAAGGACGCCACCGGAGAGTTCGAGGGCGGATTCGTAGTCGAGATAGGCGGTGCGGTAGGCCATGAGTTTGCCGACCTTCTGGCCGACGGGCGGGCCGTTCTCGACTTCCTGGGCGAATTCGAGCAGCTTCTGGTGGAACTCCTCGGGCTCGAACAGGTAGTTGCTGAGACCAGCCTCGTGGCCCTCCTGGGCGGACATGAAGCGGCCGGTAAACATCATCTCCATAGCTTTGCGCCAACCGATGATCTTGGGGATAGCCCAGAAGCCGCCGAGGTCGGCGTAGAGACCGCGCTTGACGTAGGCGACCTGGTAGCGGGCGTTGGTCGAGGCGACGAGCAGGTCGCAGAGGCAGGCCATGTCGAATCCCGCGCCGACGCAGGGACCGTTGACGCCGGCGATCACGGGAATGTCGAGGCGGCGCAGCTCGGCGAACGTCTTGGTCTCGTAGCGGAAGTTGAGCCGCTGACCTTCGTTGTCGGTGTAGTTGGGAGAGTCTGGCGCGCCCAGGAGCGGGTCGGGATTGTCGTCCCAGAATTCTGTGCCGCGGCCGTCTCCACCGCCGCCGGCATCCATCCCGGCGCAGAATCCGCGACCCTTGCCGGTGATCACGAGCACGCGGGCGGTGCGGTCCATGCGGATCTTCGTAAGCGCGTCGTACATCTCGGCGAGCAGCGGGAAGGTGAGCGCGTTGAGTTTTTCCGGCCGGTTGAGTTCCAGCCAGATAATGCCGTCCTGCTCGCCCTTGCGTTCGACGGTGATGAGTTCGTAGGTCATCGTTGTGGCCTCCCTGAGTGGATGCTCGGGCTACTGGAAATGAGGCATGACGTCGTTGGTGAAGCGGAGGAAGGAATCGTGGGAGAAGGGTGAGGCGATCAGGTAGTCGAGGTCGATGGTCTCGCGCAGTTCCTCGAGCTGGTCGATCACCTTCGAGGCGCTGCCGTGGATCACGACCTGGTTGGCATAGCGATCGATGCGCTCGTCGTCGGACATTTGGGTGGTGCGGCTTGAGTTGCCGCTGACCTTTTCGTTGGCGTAGGAGCCGATCGTCCACTGCGCGCCGTTGATGGCGATCTGTTCGGCTTCGGCGTCGGTCTCGGCGACGGCGATCAGCCGGGCCATGGGAATGGAACGGCCCTCGGTCTCGTGGCCGTGCTGGCCGAGCGCCTTGAAGTAGTTGCGGCGCTTGTCGCCGAGTTCTCCGTGGGTGGCGTGCGGGTCCATGAGGATCGAGTAGCCCTGCCTGGCCGCCCAGTCGATGGCGTCGGGCCCGCCGGCGGCGACCCAGAAGGGCGGCGTGGGCTGCTGATAGGGCTTGGGCAGAACTTCGATCTCGTCGAAGTCGTAGTAGTCACCGTGCCAGGTGATGCGTTCCTGGCGCCAGGCCTCGAGCACGACCTGGACCGACTCGCGGAAGCGGGGGTAAGACTCCTCGAAGTCGACGCCGAAGGCGCGGAACTCGGTGCGGTCGAAGCCGCGGCCGGCGCCCCAGTTGACCCGTCCGCCAGAGAGGATGTCGAGCAGGGCGACTTCCTCGGCAATACGCAGGGGGTGATAGAAGGATGCGAGTGTGACGGCGGTGCCGATGCGCAGGCTCGTGGTGCGCCCGGCGACGTGCATGCCCATCAGGTGGACGGAGGGGCAGACGGAGTAGGTGGAGAAGTGGTGTTCGGCCAGCCAGACGCAGTCGTAGCCGGTCTCGTCCATGATGTCGATGCGGTTGAGGGCGCGCTCGTAGACGGTGGGCAGCGGCACGCGACGGCCAGGCCAACTGAAGAACTGCAGCACGCCGAACTTCATCTGGCCGTTGTCTACATCGGGGGTGGTGGTCATGGGGCTAGGTTAGCCGCACTCCGGGTGCTAACCGTCGCCCTTACGCCGCACGGCGACTCCGGAGAGTGTCTCCAGGACGACTCGATTGGCGAGCAACGCGGTGACGTCCGAGGTGTCGTATGGAGGCGAGACCTCGACCACGTCGACACCGAGCAGGTTGGACTCCATGCCGATGCGGCGGACGGCGTCGAGGAGTTGGCGCGAGGTGAGTCCGCCCGACTCGGGGGTGCCGGTGCCGGGGGCCATGCCGGGGTCGACTACGTCGACATCGACGGAGAGGAAGACGCCGTCGCAGTCGTCGGCGGCGACCTCGATTGCCTCGTCGAGGCAATCGTCGAGACCGCGCTGGACGACCTCGGTCATTTCGAACCAACGCATGCGCTGGTCGGCCATCCATTCCAGGATGGGCGGATCGGGCCAGTATCCGCGTAGGCCGATCTGGAGGAACCGGTCGCCGCGGACGGCGCCACTGAGGATGAGCCGTCGCATCGGTGTTCCGTGGCCCCAGAGTCCGCCGTCGGAATCGCCGGTGTCGGCGTGGGCGTCGAAGTGGATCAGGGCGATGCGTCCGAATCCGTGGTGCTTGGCTACACCCTGAGCGGTGGCGTAGGTGATGGTGTGGTCACCGCCAAGCACGACGGGGATCGCGCCTGCCGCCGACACTTGGCGGCAGGCGTCCATCAGCCGCTGCAGACTGGGTTCGCTGTCGAGTTGCTGCATGTTGACATCGCCCGCGTCGACGACGCCCAGTTCGCCGAGGGGATCCACCCCGAGTCCCAGATGGGGGCGATAGCCGGAGTGGGGAATGTAGTCGGCGGAGCGGATTGCCTGGGGTCCGAAGCGTGCGCCGGGCCGGTAGCTGGTGCCGGCGTCGAAGGGCGCGCCGAGAATGACCGCACCTGCGTCCTGGATCGTTTCGGGTCGGCGCAGGTTGGCTCGGGGCACGCCGAGGAAGGTGAATGACGGACCGTAGCGATTGGCCGGGCGCGCCCTGAGGTGGGCTTCCTCGTATGAGCCAGGCGGGTTCGAATGCTCAGCCATCGTCGCTCCTCACTCACGTGGGGGCTGTCGGAGTGGTATCTAGAATGGTATCCAGCACGTCTCCCGGGGCTATCGAGCGGGCGGAAGGGCAAACTCGACGTGACCACCGCGACGGCAACCGAGGCTCATCTGAGTGAGCTCCAGCGAGCGCTGGCGGCGTTGCCGCGGCAGCGAACGCAGGTCCTGCCGGCGCTTCACATCGTGGACGAGATTTATGGGCATCTCGAGCATGCCGCGCTCGAGGAGGTGGCTCGCTGGGTGCATATGCCGCGTGCCGAGTTGTTCGCCGTGGCGACCAGTTACACCGAATTCCGCTGGAGTCCGTTGGCGTCGGATGCGGTTCGGGTGTGCCGTGGGATGACATGCCAGATCGCGGCGGGCGGGTCGGAGGTTGAGGGCGAGGATCACGAGTGCATGTTCCTGTGCGCGGCTGCGCAGAGGGAGCCGATTGCGGTCGGCGGGTCGGATCGATTGGAGGCATCAATCGATGATGCGATCTTTGCTGCGGCGCGCGCGACGGTGCCGGGCGGGCTGACTCGCGTCAGCGCCAGACGCACGACTGAGCCGCCCGAGTGGCGCGGCTGGGCAGAGGCGGCGCGGCTAAGTCCGTCCGAGTGCCTGGGGTTGGTGGAAGCTGCGGGACTGCTGGGCCGCGGCGGCGCGTATTTTCCGGTACACCTGAAGTGGGGCGGGGCGGTGGATGCCGCGGCACGCAACGGTCAGCCGATTCTGGTCGCGAATGGGGAAGAGGGTGAGCCGGGAACGTTTAAGGATCGCTGGCTGATGGAGTCGGATCCGCAGCGGATCCTGGAGGGCATTCGGATCGCCTGCTACACGCTGGGCGCGTCGCAGGCGTTCTGGTACATCAACGGGATGGCAGATCGCTCGGCGGCCGCCGCCGCATCAGCGATCGCCGAGGCGCGATCGTCGGGTTTGCTGGGCGGGCTCGATGTCGAGATTCGCCGCGGCGCCGGTGGGTACGTGTGCGGGGAGGAGTCGGTGATCCTGGAGTCGATCGAGGGTCATCGGGCCGTACCGCGGCTGAAGCCGCCGTATCCGACCGAGCGCGGGCTGTGGGGGCGTCCGACGGCGATCAACAGCGTTGAGACGCTGGCGAATGTGCCCGACATCTTCGAGTTTGGCGCCGACTGGTTCAGAGAGGTCGGAGCCGAAGGAATGCCGGGGACGAAGCTGGTCCAGTTGAGCGGGGCGTTTCGCAATCGCGGCGTGATCGAACTGCCGCTGGGAACCTCGGTTTCCGAGATTGTCGAGCTCGGCGAACCGACCGAGTCGCTGGCCGGGGTCACGATGGGTGGACCGTCGGGCGGCTTCCTTGCGCCTGAGAACTTTGACACGCCGATTGCACCCGGACAGATGGACGGCCATGGGGCGCTGCTGGGGGCGGGTGGAATCATTGCGATTCCGGAGTCGTTCGGGATTGAGCGGGCACTCCGGGTCTGGACCGAGTACAACGCCAACGAGTCATGCGGGAAGTGCACGCCGTGCCGCGAGGGATCGGGGCGGATGGCCGCCGCTCTCGCCGATGGGAACTGGGCGGACATCGAGGCGCTGATCCCGTTGATTGCCGCGGGGTCGCTGTGCGGGCTGGGTCAGATGGCGCCGAATCCGATTACTTCTGCGCGGCATCAGTTTGGCGGGAGCGTCCTATGACGACTGAGGCATCCGCTGCAATGATCAACGTCAGCATCGACGGCAGGACGTGCGAGGCTCCGCCGGGATCGAGCATTCTCGACGCGGTGTTGGAGGCGGGGATTGACCTGCCGCACCTGTGCAAGGACCTCGACGGACCGGCGCTGGGGGCGTGCCGGACGTGTCTGGTCGAGATCGATGGTCAACGGGGGTTGCCTGCGGCCTGCCATACACCTGTGGTGGAGGGGCAGGTGATCCTGACCGACTCCGAGAATGCCCGCGCTGCGCGGCGGGGCATCCTTGAGCTGACGTTGGCGATGACGGACAGCGCGGCGCACTCGACCGACTCGGATGGCGCTGCATCAACGGAGCTGCGGCATCATGCGTCGGCGCACGAGGCTGCGATCGATCGGTGGGTGGCTCGGGCGAACGAACACCAGGACGAGACGAACCACTTCTACCGCTTCGACGCGACCGACTGCATTCTGTGTGGCCGGTGTGTATCGGCCTGCTCGGACCGGCAGCACATCGGCGCGATCGGGATTGCGGGAGCGGGGAAGGCGGCTCGGATCGCTTCGTTCGGCGATGAGCCGTTGGGTGAATCGACCTGTACGTCCTGTGGATCCTGCGTCGCAGCCTGTCCGACCGAGGCGCTGATGCCCAAGCGCGAGGCGTCGGGGGTGAAGACGGTTTCCACGGTCTGCCCGTATTGCGGGGTTGGATGCGGAATCAAGGTCACGGCTGAGGACGGCATTCTGACGCATGTCGATGACGATCCCGACAACCTGTCGTCCAAGGGGCTGCTGTGCGTCAAGGGGCGGTTCGGGACGGCGTTCGTCAACCATGCTGATCGTCTCACGACACCGCTGATTCGAGGGCCCGAGGGCTTGCGGCCGGCATCGTGGGATCAAGCGCTCGATCTCGTCGCCGAGAAGTTCGCTGAACATCAAGGTGCATTCGGCGCTTTCTCGTCGGCCAAGGCGACAAACGAAGACAACTACATCCTGCAGAAGTTCGTGCGCGCCGTGATGGGCACGAACAACATCGACCATTGCACGCGGCTGTGTCACTCGCCGTCGGTTGAGGCGATGCTGGCGCAGCTCGGCTCTGGTGCGACCTCGAACAGCTACAGCGACTACGAAGCCGCCGACTGCCTGTTCGTGGTTGGGGCCGATCCGTCGTCGAACCATCCGGTGGCGGCGTCGCGGATGCGGACGGCGGTCGATCGGGGGGCGGCGCTGATCGTGCTCAATCCGAAACGGATCGAGCTTTGCGATCACACCGACCTCTGGCTCAGGCAGTATCCGGGTACCGACGTGGCGGTGCTGAACGGGATGGCGAGGGTGATCCTGGACGACGGGCTGGCGGACCAGCCGTTCATTGCGGAGCGGACCGAGGGTTACGACCGTTGGCTGGCGGAGCTGGACGAGTACACGCCGGCAGCGGTCGAAGCGATGTCGGGCGTGCCGGCCGACCTGCTGATTCGCGCCGCGAGGACGTACGCACAGCCGAAACCGACGGACGACGATCCCGGCGGTTCCTGCCTGATCTGGGGCATGGGGGTGACGCAGCACACGAACGGCACCGCGAATGCGACGGCGCTGCTCAACCTTGCCCTCCTGACCGGACAGATGGGACGTGTGGGGAACGGCGTCTCTCCGCTGCGTGGTCAGAACAATGTGCAGGGCGCGGGAGACGCCGGTTGCATCCCCGATGCGCTGCCGGGGTATCAGCGCTACACGCCGGACGTGTTGGACAAGTTCAACAGCGTCTGGGAGTCCGATTTGCCGTCGGCGGAAGGTCTGCGCGCGACCGACATGGTAGAGAGCATGCTCTCGGATGACGGCGTGCGCTGCATGTACATCGTCGGCGAGAACCCGCTGCTCACGGAGCCGAACCTTGCCCACGCGCATGAGGCGATCGCGAACCTGGACTTCCTGGTCGTGCAGGACATCTTCATGCACGAGACGGCGGAACTGGCCGACGTCGTGCTGCCGGCCGCATCGTTCGCCGAGAAGGAAGGCACGTTCACCAACTCCGAACGACGTGTGCAGCGCGTGCGTCAGGTGATTGCGCCGGTTGGGCAGTCGCGCGCCGACTGGGAGATTGTGCAGGATGTGGCTCGGCGCACGGCTCAACGGCTGGGTATGTCGTCGTACGGCTTCGAGCACGGTTCGGCGGCGTCCGTCTTCGACGAACTCGCCTCACTGACCCCGATCATGGCCGGACTGTCACATGTCCGGCTCGACCAGGAGGGCGGCATCCAGTGGCCGTGCCCGAGCGAGGATCATCCCGGGACGGCGCGTCTGTACGACGAGTCGTTCCCTCGCGGGTTGGGCAAGTTCATTCCCGTGCGGCAGCTTCCGCCGTCCGAAGAGGCGCCGGACGATCGCTACCCGCTGATTCTCAACACCGGACGCGTCCTCTACCACTGGCACGGCGGGACAATGACGCGGCGCGTCGACGGTCTGGTTGACTCGTTTCCGGAGTTGCGCGTCGCAATCCACCCGAACGACGCCGCCAGGCTGGAAATCGTGAACGACGAAGTGGTATGGGTCGCTTCTCGTCGGGGACGACTGGAGGGAGTCAGCTTCGTCACGGACGATGTCGCCGAGGGTTCCGTCTTCGTGCCGTTCGTGCGACTGGCCGACTCGGCCGCCAACTGGTTGACCAACAACGTCTATGACGAGGTCGCGCGAATCCCCGAGTACAAGGTCTGCGCGGTGGCGGTGGAGCGGGCGGCGGAGCCGTCGGAGTGGCGCCATAGTGGACCGGGCGGAGGCGGCGGCAAGCGTGGTCGGCGGGGCAAGCGTCGTCAGTACTGGTAGGCGGGTCGGCAGCTACGCGTCGGGAGCGGCGACCGCGCTGAGCAGCGCCACGACGATGAGACGTTCCTCGTAGCTGTGGGTTTCCTCGTCGAAGTCGCCTGAGCAGGTGATCAGCGTGACCACCGACTCCCGCGTCTGGCTCAGGTATCTGATCGCTTCCTTGGAGTCGGGACGAATCGTCGCCTTGTCGACGATGTCGTACACGTAGTAGCGGTTCTGCGCCTCGTCGAACATGATCAGCTGGTCGCCGACGCTCGTTTCGTCGAGCTTCCAGCAGACGCCAACGTCGATGTTGCCGTCGCGGTCCTGGTAGTCACGGTGACCACCCAGCAAGGCATTGCCCAATTCGCCGGGCAGGGCGGAGCGATTGAACCATCCGACCACAAACGGATTGTCGGGCGAGCCCATCGCGCCGTCGGCGGTGAGGCCGACCTGGACCACGGCTGCGCGGATACCGGCGGAGGGCAGGATGAGCTCCCATTGAGTATCGAACCGTGGTCCGCTCGACGGTACGACTCCGTTGTCGAGCGGCAGGATGCTGCCTTCGGAACCGTCTGAGCCGTAGAGCAGGTCCGAATCGTCAAAGCGATCGCGAAGGACTTCCGAGAGCGGGCGAAGTGCGACGGTGCGTCGATCCGTCTCGACCGCCGGGGCGTCGGCAGCGGATTGTTCGGATTGCTGGTTGGCGAGTCCGTTGTAGGGCACGTAACGAACCGATTGCTCAGCGTCGCCGGCCGCGCTGACCGAGCGCTCGGGCCACTGAGCATCACCAGGGTGTTTGGACCCTCCACCGCTGATTCCGACGATGGCGACGAGCACCAGGACGAACAGCGCGAGGAATGCGCCGACCATGGCGACGAAGAGCCTGGGTTGCTGCTCGCGAAGGTTCGAGACGTACCACTGCAGGTCGAGGCACCAGCCACGCAATGCCTGCAACTGTCGCCGCATGCGCCAGACCTCGAGATCCTACGCGTCGACTGACGCGACGGCTGCGAGTTCCGCAACGACGACGAGCCGATGCGAGTACTGGTGGGTATCGGCGTTGAACGACCCTGTGCAGGTGATCAGGGTGATCACCGGCTGATCGGTGTTCCACAGATAGCGGGCGGAGTCCTGGTCCCTCGGATCGACGGTGGCGGTCTCGGTGACCGTGTAGACGTAGTAGATTCCCTGCTCGTTGTCGCGGACCAGGACGTGATCACCCGGCTGAGTGCTGACCAACTCCCAACAGACACCGGTGCCGATGTTGCCCGAGAGGTCCTCGAAATCGCGGTGTCCGGCGAGCAGAGTATTGCCCGATTCACCGGGAGCAGCGCTCGAGTCGAGCCAGCCAATCACGTATGGATTGTCGGGCGCGCCCATTGCGCCGGAGGGCGTTCGGCCGACCCGGACGATGGCGCTCTTGAGCGAGGCGGAGGGGACGATCAGCTCCCACCGAGTCTGGTCTTCGGGCCTGCTTGAAACGACGACGCCGTTGTCGATCGGCAGGATGCCGCCCTCCAACCCGTCGGTGCCGTGCTTGAGGGATTGCTCGTCGAGATCGTCCTCGATCACCGAACTCAACGGGACGACCGGCCTTCCGGCAACCTCTGTCGGCGGCCGTGGTTTCGAGTCCTGCTGATCGGACTCGCTGATGTCCGACACCGCGGACGACTGAGCATCCGACTGTTCGGATTGCGCCGGTTCTGTCTGGGTCGACTCGGACTGGGGCTGCTCTCGGGAGCCTGGATCCTCGGCGGCGCTCGGGTCGTCCTGAGCTTGTTGTGACTGGTCGCCTGTCTTGACTTCGATCTCGACGACGTTGGCCTGACGCGTCGCGGTGGCCTGCTGCTGTTCTTCTGTGGTCGGCTGGGCGTCGAGCTCGGCGGCTTGCTGCTGGTGGGGTGCCTGGTCGCCGTTGCCGACGACGAGGAAGAGGATGAGCAGCGTGACCACAAATGCCACGGGTGCGATCACCGAGGCCGCGATGACCGCCGGCCGTTCGACCCACAGCTTCTTGAGTCGGTCAAGCATGGCGGTCAATCCCTTGCGCCCCCGCGACGCCAGTTGCGTCAATGTACGAAGTGATTGCGTGGGGCGACAAACGCGATGCGCAATCTCAGTTAGCTCAGCGTAAAGCGCTGGGTACGCGGCTGGGTGGGCGTTGCCGGATCAACAGCGGAAATCAACATGGGGACTGGCCGCAGTCGGCCTGGCGAGCCCGGAGTGGCGCGGGGGCTGTGCCGGGCGTAGGCTGGTGATCCGCGCCGAGGGGCGTACGTGGGGCTGTAGCTCAGTTGGGAGAGCGTTTGACTGGCAGTCAAAAGGCCGGGGGTTCGAGTCCCCCCAGCTCCACCAACACGTACCGATTTGCGAACTCCGCTGTCCAAGCCCAGTTCAGCGCGGT
>JAPPJZ010000069.1 GCA_028874365.1 Chloroflexota bacterium
GCGCTGGCGCTGGGCATCGTGGTGCGGACGTTCCGCAACCGCGCCACTGCCAACGTCGACGAAGTGAATCTCCTCAAGTGGTAAGCGGGAGCATGCAGCGATGATCTGGGCTGACCACGCATGGATTTTGCCGGCGATCCCGGCCATCTCCTTCGTCGTGCTGTTCCTCTTCGGTCGCAAGCTGCCGCGCGGCGGCGACTTCATCTCGGTCGGTGCGGCCCTGGCCGTGTTCGTGCTCTTCTTCTTCGTGCTCGAGTCGCACCTCGACTGGCTGGGCGCCGGTCTGGGCGGGATCCGCAACGTCGGCACCGACTGGATCAACTTCGACAGTTTCGTCGTAAGGCTCGGGTTCACCGTCGATTCGATCGCGATGGTGATGGTCTTCGTGGTCGCCACCGTGGCGCTGATGGTCAACATCTATTCGACCAACTACCTGCGCCACCACGGCCGACCGGAGCCGCGCTACTGGTGGTACTTCGCGGTGCTGTCGCTCTTCGTGGCGATGATGCTGACGCTGGTCCTGGCCGACAACCTGCTGCTGATGTTCGTCGCCTGGGAAGGCGTGGGGCTCTGCTCGTTCCTGCTAATCGGCTTCTACTACGAGCGCCGCTCCGCCGTCGAGGCGGCCAAGAAGGCGTTCGTGACCACCCGACTCGGAGATGTCGGACTGTTCATCGGCATCATCCTCTTCTGGCGGGCGACCGGATCGTTCCAGATTTCCGACATCATCGCCGCCGCCGAAGCGGGCCGGGTCAACGACCTGCCCCAGGTGATGGGCGACGGCTATCTGACGCTTTCGACTTTGATGCTGTTCCTGGGCGCGGCGGGCAAGTCGGCGCAGGTTCCGTTCCACGTCTGGCTGCCCGACGCGATGGAGGGCCCGACGCCGGTCTCGGCGCTGATCCACGCGGCGACGATGGTCGTGGCGGGTGTCTACCTGGTCGCGCGCCTGCTGCCGGTCTTCGAAGTCACGCCGGGCGCCTCCAACGTGGTGCTCGCCGTCGGCCTGATCACGGCGCTGTTGGCCGGGATGATGGCGCTGGCGCAGAACGACATCAAGCGAGTGCTCGCATACTCCACTGTGTCGCAGCTGGGATTCATGTTCGTCGCCCTGGGGGTCGGCGCCGTTGGCATTGCCATGTTCCATCTGCTCACGCATGCCTTCTTCAAAGCCTGCCTCTTCCTCGGTTCGGGGTCCGTGATCCACATGACCGAGGAGCAGGACGCGCGAAAGCTGGGCGGACTCTGGTGGCGCATGCCGGTGACCGCCTCGACCTTCATCATTTCCTCGGTCGCCCTGGCCGGGATCCCGCCGCTGTCCGGATTCTTCTCCAAGGATGAGATCTTCGTGGCCACGCTCGGCGGCGCGAACACCGCCGTGGCCATCTTGCTCGGCGTGGCCGCCTTCCTGTCGGCGCTCTATATGGCGCGGCTGGTGATCATCACGTTCTTCGGGCCGCCCAAGGACATCGCCGTGATCAGGCGCGCGCGTGAGGCGGATCCGACGATCCTGATCCCGCTCGTCTTCCTCACCGTGCTGACCTTCCTGATCGGCTTCGTCGCCTTCGACCAGGTCGGCGATGCGCTTGGGTTCCCGGGCGGGATCAACAACTACGTCTACTTCCCCGAGCCGCACGACTTCCACTTCTCCAACTCGATCGCTGCCGTGACCGGTACGGTCTCGCTGCTTGGATTCCTGACCGCATGGTGGTTCTTCTGGGGCCGCAACTCACATCGGGCGCAGGCGGTGCGTGAGTTCCAGCCGCGCCTGGCTGCGGTGATCGAGAACAAGTTCTACTTCGACGAGGCCTACCAGTGGGGCATCGACCGCGCGATGCTGCCGCTGGCCCGAATCGTGGCCTGGTTCGACCGCATGATCGTCAACGACACCGGGATCAACGCTCCGGCCGACGCGACGCGTTACGCCGCCTACTGGCTGCGCTATCACGTCACCGGACGGATTCCCGACTACGCACTGCTGATGGTGGTCGGCGTCGCCCTGGCGGGCGGCCTCGCCTTCCTGCTGCGTGGATAGCAAGCGAACGAGATCGACATGAACGTAGGAAGGGGCACACGGCGTGGACGCAGGTGAAGCTCTCCTCCTGCTGTTGCTGATCCCGGGAGCGGCGATGCTGCTCACGATCCTCGTGCCCTCGCGGCACGCCAACGTCGTGCGCTGGATCGCGCTGATCGCCACGACCGCCACGCTGATCGACTCGATCTGGATCTTCGCCGTCTACGACTTCGCGCAGGGCGGCTACCAGTTCGACTTGCAATACCCGTGGATTGAGAACATCGGCTTCCTCGGCGAGAACGGCATCTCGCTGCATCTCGCCGTCGACGGTATTGCGGCGCCGATGGTGTTGTTGAACGGGCTGGTTGGGTTTGCGGGCGTGCTCGTCTCCTGGAAGATCACGCACCGGGTCAAGGACTTCTTCATCCTCTTCATGGCGCTGTTCACCGGCGTCTACGGCGTCTACATCGGCCAGGACCTGTTCTTCTGGTTCTTCGCCTACGAGCTCGCCGTGCTGCCGATGTACCTGCTGATCGTGATCTGGGGCTCGACGAACAAGGAATACGGCGCGATGAAGCTGACCATGGTGCTGGTCGGTGGCTCCGTGCTGATCTTCGTCGGCATCTTCGCCGTCTTCGCCGAGGCCGGCGCGGGCACCTTCGATATGGCGGTCCTGCGCGATATCGAGTTCGGCCGCGGCTTCGCCAACACGTTCTTCCCCTTCTTCATGATCGGCTGCGGCGTCCTGGCCGGTCTGTTCCCCTTCCATACCTGGTCGCCCGACGGTCACGTGGCCGCTCCGACGGCGGTCTCGATGCTCCACGCGGGCGTGTTGATGAAACTGGGCGCATTCGGCATCATCCGGCTGGGCATGGAGATCCTGCCGGCCGGCACCGACTTCTGGATGCCGGTCCTGCTCGTGCTGGGCGGCGTGGCCGCCGTCTACGGCGCGATTTCGGCCATCCACCAGACCGACCTCAAGTTCGTGATCGGTTATTCGTCCGTCTCCCACATGGGCTTCGTGCTCATGGGCCTGGGCACGATGAACAACATCGGCGTCAACGGCGCCGTGCTGCAGATGTTCTCGCACGGCGTGATGACCGCCCTCTTCTTCGCCATGGTCGGCGGACTCTATGACCAGGCCCACACCCGGGATATCCGCGTCTTCGGCGGGCTCGTGCGCAAGATGCCGTTGTTTGTGATCTTCTTCGGCATCGCCGGCCTGACCTCGCTCGGCTTACCGGGATTGTCGGGATTCGTGGCCGAGTTCCACATCTTCGTCGGCACGATCGACACGTTCCCGCTCTTCGCCGCGCTGGGCATCCTCTCGGCCGCGCTGACCGCGATCTACGTGCTGCGGCTGATGGGCCGCGCCGCGCTTGGTCCGTTCAACCCGCGCTGGGAGAACCTGAAGGAGCTCTCGCGCTGGGAAATCGCCGCGGCGATCGTGCTGATCGCGCCGATTATCGCGATGGGCGTCTGGCCCGACCCGTTCATCGACCGGATCGCGCCCACCGTGGCGGAATTGCCGAACATTGACCAGATTGGCGGACTGTTCACGCTCAGTTCGCTGACCGGACGGTGACACTGATGGACCTCGAATATCAGCTGATCATCCCCGAATTCGTCATGGCCGGCCTGGCCGTGGTCGTGATCGCGGCTGCGCTGATGTTCCGCCAGGTGGACCAGAAATGGTTCGGCTACTTCACGGCCGCCGGCCTGGCGGTGATCGCGATCGTGACCGCAGCCGCCTATTGGAACACCAACGACGATTTCGGCACGGTGCTCGCGGTCGACCACTTCACGGTGCTGTTCCGTGTGTTCTTCCTCGGAATCGCATTCTTCACGGTCATGGCCGCGGTTCAGTTCGCCGGAGACCGGCTCAAGAACCACGCCGAGTTCTACGGCCTGATCGTCTTCGCGACGCTGGGAATGATGCTGCTGGCGGCGTCGCGTGAGCTGTTGACCGCGTACCTCTCGCTCGAACTGCTCTCCTTCAGCTTCTACATCCTGGTCGGCTTCAACAAGCTGAATCCCTTCTCCAACGAGGGATCGCTGAAGTACATGCTGCTGGGCGCGTTCTCGTCGGCGCTCATGCTCTACGGCATCTCGCTGATTTACGGCGTGACCGGGACGACGACCTATTCGGCCATCGGCCCCGACGTGGCCGAGGGCACCCGCAACATCGCCGACCAGCTCGCCTCGTTCGCGGGCGGCAGCGGCGGCGTTGACCCCGACGGCGCGCGGCCCGGCCTGCTGATTGGCCTGGTCCTGATCATCGCCGGGCTCGGCTTCAAGGTCTCGGCTGTGCCCTTCCACCAGTGGACGCCCGACGCATACCAGGGAGCGCCGCTGCCGATCACCGCATTCCTCAGCGCCGGCGGCAAGGCCGCCGCCTTCGCCTTCTTCCTGCGCCTCTTCTCCGAGGCCTTCCTGCCCGCCGCTGCCGAATGGGTCTGGTTCGTCGGCATCCTGGCCGCGGTGACGATGATCGTCGGCAACCTGATGGCGCTGCAGCAGACCAACTTCAAGCGACTGATGGCCTATTCGTCTATCTCGCAGGTCGGATATCTGCTGGTCGGGATCGTCGCGCTCAACGCGGCCGACATCGGCCAATCGCAGGACGCCGCCTCGGCGCTGGTGCTGCATTTGATCGGCTACGTCACGACCAATATCGCCGTGTTCGCTGCGATCATCGCCTTCTACAACCGCAGCGGACGCGACGACATCATCGATCTGCGCGGCCTGGCCGAACGTCAACCGTTCCTCGCCTTCTCAATCGCGGCTGCGCTGTTCTCGTTAGCCGGGATGCCGCTGTTCGCCGGGTTTGCGACGAAGTTCATCATCTTCCAGGCCGCGTTCAACAACGGATTCCTCTGGCTGGGGGCGATCGGCGTGACCGTCTCGTTCGTTTCGCTCTACTACTACCTGATGGTGATCAAGCAGATGTACCTGTACGAGCCGGAGGGCTCCGACCGGGCCCGCTTCCACGTCTCGCGGCCGCTGGCCGGGGCGCTGGTCGTGTTGGTCGCCGGAGTGCTCTTCATCGGCCTCTACCCGACCCCGTTGTTCGACGTGATCCACAGCTCGACCGAGGGTCTGTTCGAGCAGGCAGCCGCGCTGTCGGCCTCGGTGGTCGGGAACTAGCGCCGGTTCACTTGCTTCTGGTCGGACTCGACTGTTCGTCAACCCGATGACAAGGGACGCATGAGACTACATACGCTTTCCCGCCGACTGCACGCAGCGTTTCGAGGCTCGGACGTCCAACGTCGGGTGCGAGACTTCGACGAATGGATGGACCACGCGGATACGGGCGATGCCGGTGGCACCGGCTACAACCACGCAGAAACGGTCCTGGAGTACTACAACCTGTGCAGCGATTTCATGGTCTTCGGCTGGAGCGAGTCGCTGCATTTCGCCCCGCTCTCGCCCCGCGAGAGCCTGGAGGAGTCCCAGATCAAGCATCAGCGATCGATCATTGACAGCCTCGATCTGCAGGAAGGCATGTCGGTCATCGACGTCGGTTGCGGGGTCGGCGGCCCGATGCGCAGAGTCGTCCGTGAAGCGGGCGTCCGCGTGCTTGGCGTGAACATCAATGAACAGCAGCTCGCTCGCGCGAAAGCGCTCCATGCCGAGGCCGGGATCGGCGACATGGTCGACTATCTCGCCGCCAGCTTCATGGACATGAGCGCGATTGCGGATGAGACCTTCGATCGCGGCTATGCAATTGAGTCGACCTGTCACGCGCCGGACAAGGTGGGCGCGTTCGCCGAGATCTACCGGGTGCTCAAGCCCGGCGCCCTGTTCTGGGGTCAGGAGATGTGCCTGACAGATGTGTTCGATCCCGAGGACAGCCGTCACCAGACAATCAAGGCTGAGTTGCAGCGAGGGATCGCACTCAATGAGATCGCGACGACCGGAGAGGTGGACCGGGCGCTTGAGGCGGCGGGATTTGAGATCATCGAAGGCCGGGATCGGGCCGTGGGACAGGACTACGCGGGCACGCCCTGGTACCTGCCGATGCAAACGTACGGCGGCACCAAGCGCGGCGCTCTACACACGATCCCGTTGGGCCGACAGGCCATGATCGGCGGCGTTCAACTCGCGGAGATGCTCAGAATCTTCCCAAAGGGTTCGGCGGATGTGATCAGAATGATGGATCGCACGGCGAACGCGTACACCGCGGGCGGCGAGACCGGGATCTTCACGCCGCTCTACTGCTTCCTGGCGCGCAAGCCTCTGTAGACGTTCCCGCTGCCTAGAGGACGGCGAGGTAGCGGCGCAGTTCGTAGTCGGTCACCTGCGAGCGGTACTCGTCCCACTCAAGCCGCTTGTTTTGCAGCACGGTCGACCAGACGTATTCGCCCAGCACGTTCTTCATCAGGTCGGACTTCGAGAACGCCTCGATTGCGCGTCCCTGGGTGGTGGGCATCTCGAGGATGTCGCGAGCGGCGCGCTGCGCCTGGGTCAGTTCGAAGACGTTGTCCTCGGCGGCCGGGGGCGGAGCCAGACCCTCGTCGATGCCGCGTAGTCCGGCCGCGAGGAAGGCCGAGAAGGCCAGGTAGGGATTGGTGGCTGAGTCAGCGCCGCGATACTCGAGCCGGGTCGACTCGGAATCGCCCGGATCGTATTCGGGGATGCGGACGAGGTCGGACTGGTTCGCGTGCGACCAGGTCAGGTAGACGGGCGCCTCGGTGCCGGGCGCGAGCCGCTTGTAGCTGTTGGACCACTGGTTGGTGATCAGGGTGAACTGCGGGGTGTAGGCGAGCAGGCCGGCAAGGAAGGAGCGCGCGATCTCGGAGAGGCCGCCGCCCTCCTCGTAGAACAGGTTCTGCTCGTGATCCCAGAGCGAGAGGTAGACGTGCATCCCCGAGCCGTTGACGCCGTTGAGCGGCTTGGGCATGAAGGTCGCGTGGACGCCCTGCTTGATCGCGACCTCCTTGACCACCAGACGCGTCGTCATGACCTGGTCGGCCATGGTCAACGCGTCGGTGTAGCGCAGGTCAATCTCGTGCTGCGACGGCGCGGCCTCGTGGTGGGAGGACTCGACGCCGATGCCCATCTCCTCGAGCGTGAGCACCGTCTCGCGGCGCAAGTCGGTGGCGGTGTCGAGGGGTGAGAGGTCGAAGTAGCCCCCGGAGTCGAGCGGCGACGGATCGTCGGGGGCGCGGAAGTAGAAGTACTCGATCTGCGGCGCGACGTAGAAGGTATAGCCGCGCTGCTGGGCGGACTCGAGCTGACGTCGCAGGACGCGGCGGGGGTCGCCTTCGAACGGTTCGCCGTTGCGCCGATGGATGTCGCAGATCATTCGCGCCACCCGGTGTTGCTGCGGACGCCAGGGCAGGACGACAAAGGTGTCCGGATCGGGCAGGGCGACCATGTCCGATTCATCGTGTCGGGCGAAGCCCTCGATCGACGCGCCGTCGAACTCGACGCCGTTTTCCAGGGCGTTCGGCAGCTCGTCGATCGTGATCGCGACCGACTTGAGCTGGCCCAGGAGGTCCGTGAACCAGAGCCGTACGAAGCGAACGTCATGCTCGCGGCACGCGTTAAGAACGTGCTGGTGCTCACTCGGAGGAGCGTTGAGGTCGCCGTTCAGGCTGGTCATGTCGACTGGTGCACTCTCCCTCTCCCTCAGGGAGAGGGGATCAGCGGGAGATTTACGCGCCCCCTAGATGTGGTAATAGTGGAAGAACTCAGCCGCCACCGGGTGCATGAAGACATCACGCGCTTCGGTCAGCTTGAAGTCCTGGTACTCGTCGATCAGATCCTGGGTGAAGACTCCGCCTTCCATCAGGAAGTCGTGATCGGCGGCCAGCGCCTCGAGCGAACCTTCGAGCGAGTGCGGCACCGAGGGAATCCCCGCGGCCTCTTCGGCGCTCAGCTCGTAGATGTCCGTGTCGACCGGGTCGTCCGGCTCGATCCTGTTGCGGATCCCGTCGAGGCCGGCCATCAGCATCGCCGAGAAGGCGAGGTACGTGTTGGCCGAGGCGTCGGGCGGTCGGAACTCGATGCGCTTGCTGTTGGGCGACGTCTCGTACGTCGGGATGCGGACCGCCGCCGAGCGGTTGCGCTGCGAGAACGCCAGGTAGATCGGCGCTTCGAAGCCGGGCACCAGTCGCTTGTAGGAGTTGGTCGTGGGCGCGCAGAAGGCGAGCAGCGCCGAGCCGTGCTTGAGCAGGCCGCCGATGTAGTGGCGTGCGGTGTCGGATAGCTCGGCGTACCTGCCCGCCTCGTAGAAGAGCGGCGAGCCGTCCTTCCACAGCGACTGGTGGCAGTGCATGCCGGTGCCGTTGTCGCCGTAGAGCGGCTTGGGCATGAAGGTCGCCGACTTGCCGTGCGCCTTCGCGACGTTGCGGACGATGTGCTTGTACCACTGGGTCTCGTCGGCCTTGTTGCGCAGCGTGTTGAAGCGCGTGGCAATTTCGCCCTGGCCGCCGGTCGCGACCTCGTGGTGGTGGACTTCCAGCTCCATCCCGACTGCTTCCATCGCGTCGGCCATCTCCCAGCGGATGTCGCTCAGGGTGTCGAACGGCGCGGTCGGCGAGTAACCCTGCTTGGGCGGGATCTTGTAGCCCAGGTTGCTCTCGTCTTCGTCGCGGCCGCTATTCCAGTCGGCCTCGTCCGATTCGACGACGTAGAAGGCCTGGTTGATCGACATCTGGAACTGGACGTGATCGAACATGAAGAACTCGAGCTCGGGACCGAAGAACGCCTGGTCGGCGATCCCGGAGTCGATCATGTGCTGTTCGGCCTTTGTCGCGACGTAGCGCGGGTCGCGGCTGTAGCGGTCGCCGGTCACGGGGTCGTGGACGTCGCAGATGAACTTCAGCGTCGGCACGTTCTCGGTCGGGTCGATCCGCGCCGAGTCGAGATCGGGGCGCAGCAGCATGTCCGATTCGTCGATGCTCTGGAAGCCGCGCAGCGAGGAGCCGTCGAAGCCCTGGCCGCGATTGACCAGATCCTCGTCGACCTTCGAGGCCGGGATGCTGAAGTGCTGCCAGCGGCCGATCAGGTCGGTGACCAGCAGGTCGACGCGGCGGATGCCCTGATCCTGGATCAGGGCCTGGATGTCGCCAAGGGTTGCCATGGGCCTATGCCTCTCTATGCTCTGCGCGGTGGAGTGGGGGCCGGTTGGAGTGGCACGGGGCACTGCCGCCTACCGCACAGGATCGATGACTGCTGCGAATCATCCTATGGCCAGCGATTGCCGAGCCAACCCCTGCTGGGTTACACCTGAGTTACGCCCGCTGCGGGCGCGGCGGTTGGAGGCATTCTGTATCGCGGTTATCGCTCGTCGCTCGTCAACCGCCAACGCCTCTCGCTCCGATCCGTCCCTCCGTCTCGTTGCCCCGCACCTCCTTCCGTTGCCCCGCACTTGATGCGGGGCCCAGAGCACCCAACCGCGCAACCGAGACCCGGGCCCTCACGCCGCTACCGCCTCGCGCACCAGCCACGCAACGCCCGACCGGTTTTTTTTTCCTCCCCCCGCCCCTCCGGAGCGCCTGTCAACCCCGCCACACCGACGCTTGATCTGCACAACCGTTCGAGTAAGATGAACGTCGGTGAGGCAGAACGAAAGAGCGAGGTAAGCGAATGAGGCGACCGATGAGTTACCGGGAAGCGATGTGCGACCTCTCGGACATTGCCAAGGAGGGCCCAGCCTACGTGCGGGTCAAGGCACTGGTCACGATTGTGCGCGAGACGTCGCCGAACAACGCGCGTCACGGGGACGTGATGCGCGAGCTGGGGCTGGCCGACGAGTTGCCCGAGTCGAGCATCCAGGGATGCGCCAAGTGCGGACACGGGAACAAGGCGCTGGAGTCGTTCGACTTCTACGTCGAAGAAGGCAAGCGTGCGGAGGAGGAAGAGAGAGCCGGCGAAGATGAGGAGGACCCCCACTGACCCGGGGGCGACCGCTAGCGCAGCGGCAGCGCGAAGCGGTAGCCGACGTTGCGCACGGTCTCCACGTAGCGCTGGCCGCCGGCTTCCAGCTTGGAGCGCAACCGACGGATGTGAACGTCGACGGTGCGTGAGCCGCCGTAGTAGTTGTAGCCCCAGACCCGGTTGAGCAAGGTCTCTCTGGTGAACACCTGCTGGTTGTGGGTCATCAGGAAGCGCAGCAGCTCGAACTCCTTGAAGGTCAGCGAGACGGATCGTCCACTCTCGAAGACCTGGTAGTTCGAGGTATCAACGACAAGGTCGCCCGCTTCGAGCGTGTTGCGGGTCAATGCCCTGCCGTGGCGCCAGAGCACGAGTTGGACCCTGGCAATCAGTTCCGCTTCATGCACCGGCGCGAGGATGAAGTCGTCGAGCTCCTGGGTCGGTCCGAGCAGGTGCGTATCGGCGGGGCGCAGCACGGCGAGGCGCATGGCGTCGGGCCAGGCCTGCACCTCGGCCGGCCTGGTGACGGGGACGGCATGGCGCCAGTCGAGCAGCAGGACGTCGGGGGCGGCAGCGGGATCGGGCTGGTTGCCCTCAGCCGGGGTGAAGCGCATGACCTGGAGGCCCTCGCGCTCAAGGCCCGGTTGGAGCGGAGCCACGAATTCGTCGTCAAGGGTCGAGATGGTCAGTCGGAACATGGTTTAGACCATAGAGCAGACGCGATCCTCAGCGACCGATGCAATGAAGACATCTATGCCTCAAGGGATCTTCGATGGAGGGGTCGCAGAGCATCGGTCTGGTTCGGAGTCGCACGACTCGAGGCGCAAGGACGAGCCTGGCGCGAATCATCGGCTGCGATCTGGTCGGCTTGCGATACGCTCTGACCCAGGTCCCTGCCGGCGTAGCTCAGAGGTAGAGCAACGGTTTCGTAAACCGTAGGCCGAGGGTTCGAATCCCCCCGCCGGCTCCAGTACGCCCTAACTCGCTGCCTGGCCGGGCAGCGGCTCCGATGTCGCTTCGAACTCTTCAATCCCGCCGCGCTCTTGCAGATGCGAGATCGGTACCGCCGGCATGGTGGTGATCTCGCCTCGAATGCGGGCGGCGAAGGCGATCGACCAGCGTGCGGCAGCGTCGTTGTCCGGTGCGTCGATGATGCAGGTGAAATCGTACGGTCCGAGGACCGCGTAGATGCCAAGGGCGCTCACGCCGGGCACCATCACGCCGCGCTCCGCATCGAGCGGCGCTTGTGGATTGGCCAGGGTCTGGTCAATGCCTTCGGTCGATAACCGCACCAGCAGGATGTATTGCATGTGGCCCCTCGATTCCCCGTCGCGATGCCAATCGATGCTCCAATGTGGCCAGTATCGCGCCTCTCACGGGCCGTTGCGCGGGGGTTCCCGGCACCTGCTCATTCGGCGGTTCGTCTCTGATCGTGGGATACACTCCGATCACAATCCCCTGCGCAATGTGAGGGCTGAGACGTCAGGCCAAACGCCGATGAGCCGTGTCGTGACAGCGACGGGAGCCGAGATGACCCTACCCATGCCGACCAACCATCTGCGCCTGCGCGGACTCTGGCTGTTTGCGCTTCTGATCGCTGCCGCACTGGTTCTCAGCGCCTGCGATCTCGTCGGCGACGACTCCG
Organism: Chloroflexota bacterium; assembly: GCA_028874365.1. GTDB lineage: Bacteria > Chloroflexota > Dehalococcoidia > Bin125 > Bin125 > Bin125. The sequence goes on from JAPPJZ010000069.1 coordinate 11,544, forward strand.
ATGACGAGGAACAGCAACAACAGTCGCAGGAGCAGCAGGCTGAGCAGGCGGAACCGGCTGCGGCGGCGCCGGCGGCCAGGCCAGCGGCACAGCCGCCCGAGGCAGAGGGTCCGAAGCCTCCGCCCGAGGCGGAAGGCGGCGGCGAGGGTGCCAACGCGTACAGCATCGTCTTCCCCAGTCTCGCGTTCGTGATGACGCCGAACGGCGTGGCGACGGGACTGGTGATCGCAGAGGGCTACGTAATCGTCGACGAACGGGCGCTGGGCGGGGCGATGGCGGCCGACGTGTTGTTGTCCAACGGCGAAACACTGACGGGTCTTGCGGTTGTGGGACGCGACCAGTTCACCGGTCTCGCGTACCTTGGCCCGCTTGATCCGAACTTCGTGCGGCGGTTGCCGGGCGCGCGCATGGGTGACGGCGAAGGCATCCGACCGGGCTCATCGGTGTTCGCCATTGGCTACGCCGTGGGCGACACGAGCGATGCTCTGCCATCCGTCTACTCGGGCGTGTTAAGCGGGGTCGACGAGTGGGAGGCGGGCCAGCGCACGTTCCTGCGGACGGACGCTCGGCCACCGGGCGCCAGCGCCGGGATGGTAATGGTCGACGGCGCCGGGACGGTGATCGGTGTCGCTCCGGCTTCGTTAGTCGGATTGGGCTGGTACGTCTCGACCGGCGATCTCGCGCGCAGTTTGCCTCCGGAGGCCATCATCCCGGCCCGCACGCTGGATCCAAACTCGGCCTCGATGGAACACACATTGAGCATCGGGCCGTTGCAGCATTCGACATCGCTCTACATCGGTGACGAGCTGACCGGCGAGACGATATCGCTGTCGATCTCGGCGACGGAGCCGGCGCTGTTGCAACTGATCGACGCGAACGGCGAGGTGTTGCAGGACTCGAACCTGATCGCAGGCGCGACCATCATCAGCGTGGCGCCCGACACGGTCGGTCCCTACCGCCTGGCGATCATTCCGGTGCGCGCGATGGACGTGAGTCAGCCCGCAGCGCAGCAGAGCGAGGAAGCGTCGGAGGCGATGCCGGCGGAGGCTGGCTATCGGATCACGGCCAGCGCGGAGCTGATGTCTATCGCGGAAGTCGATGAAATGACGCCCCTGGCGATCAATACGCCGTTGGTTGGGACGATCGACATTCCGGGCGACCAGGACAGCTTTGATTTGGCCGTGCGTGCGGACGGCGTCTACGAGGTCCACGTGCAGAGCCTGCTGTTCGACACGGTGTTGTTCGTCGAGGGTGGCGGAGTCGACGACATTGACGACGACAGCGGCGGCGGGCCGTTCGGTACCGATTCGGCGCTCACCCTTGCTCCGCAGGAGGACGGCATTGTCCGGTTGACCGTCAAGGACTACGCCGATGCAGGTACCGGCGCGTACATCTTGACGGTCACCCAGATCGCCGGCGAGCCGCCGGCGGAAGAGGCTGCGATGGAGGCTGAGGCGGAGACAGGCGTCGTCGCCAGCCTCCCGAGCCCGAGGGCGGACCTGAGCTTGCGGGGCGAGATCACCGAGGATGGTCTGGTTCCAACGCTGATCGGCATCGGAAGCGAGCTCGACGACACCAACGCGCTGATCATCCCGGACGCCGACGGCATCTTCGAGGTGGTCGTCTCCGTGCTCGGCACAGACGGCAGTACGGCCCGACTCTTCGTGCTCGACGCGGAGGAACAGATCGTGGTGTCGGGCCGCGTGATTCTCAGCTGCGAGACCGCGGCGCCGTGTCTGGCCAGTGCGGTGTTCATCACGCCGGAAGATGATCCGAGCCCGCCCGGCAAGTGGCGGATCTTGCTGCAGCCGGAAGGCGCGGCCTCGGGCATCACGGACTGGCAGATCGAAGTCCACCTCTATGAGGGCATGGGAGAACCTGCCGAGGACGAGGCCGACGAAGGCTAGCCGCTTGAGCGGCGCTCGCCGGGGTGGCGGCGAGCGCTGACGGCGCTCCTCGGAGGGTGGATTCGGCGGCCTTAGCGGAGGGCCGACTTTTGCGGCCGGGCCAGGACCATGTGCAGCGCGACTCCGAGCATGCGCCGGACGCGCGTGCGCACCGGGATCGGCGGGTCGATCGTGAGGTCCGGCAGTATCGTGTCGAGCCACCTGGGCATGTACCAGTTGATCGGACCGGCAACCTGCATGAAGGCGGGCACGAGCACAAGCCGGACGAGCGTGGCGTCGATGAAGATCGCGAACGCCATGCCCATGCCGAACTCCTTGACCGCACGTTCGTCGCCGAAGAAGGCGAAGCTGCCGAACACGGCAATCAGGATGGCCGCGGCTGCGGTGATCACGCGCGCCGATGCGCCGATACCGAAGGCAACCGACTCGCCGGAGTCTTTGGTCTCCAGCCAGTGCTCGCGAATCCGCGACAGCAGGAAGATCTCGTAGTCCATCGAGAGCCCGAAGAGGATTGCGAACATGAACATAGGGATGAACGACTCGATCGGGCCGGTTCTGTCGAGTCCGATCAGCGAGAGTCCCCATCCCCACTGGAAGATGGCGACGGTGAACCCGAGCGCGGCTCCGATGGCCAGCATGTTGAGGACGGCGGCCTTGAGTGGCACGACGATCGATCGGAAGGCCATCATTAGCAGCAATATTGAGACGCCGATCACAATGACGAAGAAGAACGGCAGCCGCGAGATCATCTTGGCGGTGACGTCTTCGTAAGCCGCGACCGCGCCGGCGATGTAGATCGTGGTCCGCGGCACAGCGTCCGCGAGTGCGAGGGGAACGGCGCCCTCGCGAAGCCGTCCGACCAATTGGCGCGACTCTTCTGCCTGGGGCGCTGTCGTGGGAACAATCGGGATCAGCGCTGTCTCGCCGTTGGCAGAGATGTCGGGCGGCAGGACGGCAGCGACGCCGTCGGTGGCCGCGACGGCGCGGGTGACGGCTTGCAGGTCAGCGGGGGTGAGTCGTTGGTTCGTGTTGTCGACGACGGCAAAGAGGGTGCCGTTGGTTCCCGGACCGAAGGCATCGGAAATCAGGTCGTAGGCGCGGCGCGAGGTGTAGGAGGTAGGTCGGTTGCCGTCGTCGGAGACGCCAAGTTCCATGGTGAAGGCGGGAATCGTGAGCGTGATCAGGATGGCAGAAGCGAGGAGCAGGTAGATCAGGGCGCGGCGTTCGATGCGACGGGAGAATCGGTACCAGCGGCCGTGTTCTCCGCCGGCGGTGTAGTGCAATCCGGGAATCGAGAACCTGTCGATTCGGCGTCCGATGATCACCAGCATTGCCGGCAGCAGCGAGATCGCGACCAGCATTTCGAGCAGCACGACCATGGCCGCGGCCAGTCCCAGGTTGGCAATCAGGGGGATGCCGATCGCAAACAGCCCCAGCAGCGAGACGACGACGATCGATCCGGCAAACGCCACCGCGCGTCCGGCGGTGGTGATCGCGGCTCGCGCTGCCTCCCGCGGATCGAGACCCGCCGCGAGCTGCTCGCGGAATCGAGCGATCACGAATAGCGCGTAGTCGATGCCGACGCCGATGCCGAGCATGGCGCCGAAGGTGGGGGCGACCGTCGAAATGTCGAGCCATGCGGCGGCGATGACGATGCCGACGGTTCCGATGGCGAGGCCGACCAGCGCGGATACGATCGGCATGCCGGCAGCGAAGATTGACCCGAAGCCGATGATCAGGATGATCGCCGCTGCGGCCAGCCCGACCAATTCGGCCACGCCGGGGGGTTCGGTCTCGTACTCGCGGACCGGCTCGCCGCCGAAGTCGATTTGGAGCGTCTCAGTCCGGAGTGCCTCTCCGTACTCGATCACCGCGCCAATGTTGTCGACGTCAAGATCGTTGGAGAGCTTGTCGAAGGCAACGCGGACGATGGCGGTCTGACCGTCAGGCGAGATACTGCCCGGCCGCTGGTGCGGAAGATCGACGAGAGCAACCTCGTCCACGGTCATGGCGTGGCGTGCAAAGGCGTCCATCGCGGTCGCCGCCTCGGAGCTGTCGACGCGGCCGTTGGGCGCGTGGAAGACGGCCATCAGCTCGGAGCCGGAGCGTGCGGGGTAGCGCTCGGAGAGCAGATCGAAGGCGGCCTGGGACTCGGTGCCGGGAACGGTGAACGAGTCGGTGAGCGTGCCGCCGAAATTGCGCACGGCAACAACGGCCACCACGACCAGGACGATCCACATGAGGACGACGCGCCACGGATGTTCCGCGACGAATGCCGACCAGCGTTCCATCCAGCAGACTCCCGACCTGTTCGCTTGCCGCAGGCAAGCGTATCTGGGAAGCCACTCAGGTGGTGAGTCGGCGCCTAGGAAAGAATGGAATCAATGGAAGCGGGACCGGCGCCCATCAGGATCAAGCTTATACAGGCGAAGACCATGAGTACATCAAGTTCGTAACCCTGTTTGTCGGACGAGCCCTGGAAAGGCAGTCCCTCTTTGAACTTGTTGACGTACGTGGCGACCATCATGTTGATCGCGAGCGGGATGGCGATCCAGGGCACGAGGAGTCCGGCGAGGAGGAGTAGGCCGCCGACCAGCTCGATCGTCGCGACGCCCGGCCCGGCGAGTTTCGGGAACGGCACGCCGAGCGACTCGAGCCATCCGGAGAATCCGCCGATCCCGCGTCGGAACTTGCCCAGTCCTGCGTCGATGAAGATGACGCCAAGCACGATGCGCAGGGGAATCGGGGCCCAATCGATGATCTCGGCACCGAACGGAGCCGCCAGCCAGTCGCCAACATCCATGGTTCACTCCGCTTCGAGCGCGCACAGATCGGGGCTGTGGCAGCCCTGAATTAAGCTGGATTCTAGTTGAGCCAACAACCGATCTGAGTCGCATGAACGAAGGAGTGCAGCTATGGGCAAGTTCGCGGACGCGATCCGTGATCGGCGTAAGGGTGGTCAGCGGCGGCTGGGGTTCGGCGCGGCGTCCGAGGAACGCCAGCCGACGATGCTGGTCGGGACGATCGGCGTCGTGGACGGGGCAGACTTCTGTCTCGCGCTTAACGACGACGACCGCGCGGCGGCGGCGTCATCCGACGTTGCCGTGTGGGGCACGCGACTTGACGCGCTCACGGTCGACCACGTTGGCGCGGCCAAAGAGAGCGGCGCTGCCTTCGTCTCGTTCGACTTGGACGGCGCGCGCGCGGACGCGCTGCTGGACGAGGACGTGGATTACGTCGTCAGGTTGGATGATCTGCGGATTGACGAGGCGGACGCGCGCGCACTGGGCAGCCTGAGGCCGGCAGAGCTGGCGGTCGAGGTTGAGTTCCCGGTTGGACTGGGCACCATCCTGGAACTGCGTCGGCTGGCATTGTTGACCTCTGCGCCGATCGGAGTGAAGTGCCCGACCGACATCTCAGCCGGCGATATCGAGGCGCTGCGGGACTCGGGTGTGGCAGTGTTCGTGCTCGATCGCGATGTATCGTCCGACGACATCGCGGCCGTCAAGCAGCGGATTGCGGACCTGCCTGAGCGAAAGCCGAAGCGCGGAGAGGACGCTCAGCCGCTGATTCCGACGATGCGGCCCGGCGGAGACGAGAGCGTGGGGGACGACTAGCGGGTCGGTCAGTCCCTGAAGACGCTGCGGTTGGTGGGTTCCAGGGAGCTGCGCGAGTTGCCGGTCGCCATGCGGAGGAAGTAGATCAGCCCGCCGGCGACGGCGATCCCGATCAGGATGGCGATTGTCCAGAGCACCAGCGCCTGGCTGGACTTCGCGGAGACCGGCACCTCGCTCGGGTCTCCCTCGACGGGACCCAGAGTGTGGTCGACGCTGAAGTTGTACGACGAGGCCACATCAATGCTCTCGCCCTCGCCGAGCAGGCGCACTCGGTAGTGCACTTCGAGGGGGCCGTCGCCCTCCGCGTGGATCGGAACGACCAGGGTGCGCTGGCTGTAGGTGGAGATCCTGGGATGTCCGTCGTCGACCCCGTGGCCGGCGCCATCGGTGACCTCGACGTGGTGAACTCCCCTGACCTGGGCCAGCGGGCGGTCGAAGGTGAGGATTAGCTGGTGCGGCGCCTCGGCAACGGTCGAGCCGCGTTCGGGCTCTTCCTGGATCAGGTAGTCGCTCGCCCCGGTCGGGCTGAGCAGGGCCAGCGTCGCGGCTGCGGCGAGGGCGCCCACCAGGGCCAGTAATGCTCCGAGGGTTCGAAGGCGGAAGCTCATGTGCAACTCTCCGACACTGATCCTACGAACGGATCGCGTTGCCGACAAGGTCAAACATGCGGGTCGAGCACGATTCTGGGTACTCGAGCGGCAATGCTGGTGAAGATCTCGTAAGGGATGGTGCCCAGCCGGCGGGCGAGGTCCCAGGCGCTGATCGAATCCTGGCCATCGTGTCCGATGATGGTCACGATGTCTCCGACATTGGCTTGGGGGATGTCGGTCAGGTCGATCATCGTGGTGTCCATGCAGATCGCGCCTCGAATGGGCGCGCGTTGACCCGCGACGAGCAGTTCACCACCTGGCGAGAGCGCGCGACGCAGACCGTCGGCGTAGCCGGATCCGATGACACCAATCCGTGAGTCGTGCTCGGCCGTCCAGAGCCCGCCGTAGGACACCGATTCTCCTCGGCGGACGCGGCGAACAGACAGCAGCCGACTGCGCCAGGAGAGCACCGGGCGCAGTCGCCCGGCCATTGGATGGTCGAGTTCCGGCGCCGGGTCCATTCCGTACAGCGCGATGCCGGCGCGAACGAAGTCGAGCGCGGTCTCAGGGTGGTTGAACGTCGCGGCCGATGCTGCGGCATGACGCAGCGGCGCAGCTATCCGGTCGGCGGCTTTCTGAAATCGCCGGAAAGCGTCGAGCGTTTCCGTGCGTTCGGGACTTCCTGCGTTGGGGAAGTGGGTGAAGACCGCCTCGAGCGTGAGGCGCTGTCGGCTGTGCACCGCTTCGGCGAGCGCTTTGGCGTCGTCGGGTGGGCGGCCGTAGCGGTGCATACCGGCGTCGAGGTTGAGGTGGACTCGGATGTCGGCATCCGCGTCCTGTGCAGCGTCAGAGAGGCGGGCGGCCGTCTCCTTGGAGTCGGCGACCGCTGCGATATCGAAGCTGGCGATGGAGGGTGGGTCGGCTTCCAGGACCGGTCCCAGACAGATGATGTCGGCGTCGATGCCGGCCTGCCGGAGCTCGACGGCCTCGTTGACGGTGAAAACGCACAGGCGCGATGCTCCAGCCTCGATCGCGGCGCGGGCGATCGGGATGGCGCCGTGGCCGTAGGCGTCGGCTTTGACGACCGCTGCGAGTTCGGCCGGGGAGGCCTGTTGTCGGAGGATGCCGACGTTCTGACGCAGCGCGGTGAGGTCGATCTCGGCCCAATTCGTGGATGAGGTCGCAGGCATAGACGGGTCCGATAGCCGTGACATGGGGGTACAGTGTGGGCAGGCGTCGGCGGGGCTCCCGGGAACGTTGTGATACTAGCCGTAGTGGCTGACGCTGCTCGACTTCTCCGTCCCAGCTTGCTCACCTTGATCGCGCTGATCTGTTGCGCCTCCGTGCTCGTTGTTGCCTGCTCTGGTGGCGACGAAGAACAGCTCGAAGAAGAAGCGCCTGCACCGCAAGCGCAGAGCCGTCCGCCACCTCCGGCGCAGCCAGCCGCAGCACAGGAGCAACAGACGGCCGAACCGAGTCAGATTGAACGCACGCGGATCGATCCCGTGGCGCTGCTGATGTCCGAGGCGGCCGCGCTCGAGCACAACGGCTACTGGGAGCAGGCGCTGGCGGTTCGCGATTCAGCGATCGCTGCGGGCGAAGCGCTGAGCGCTGAGGCGTTGAACTCGCTGAGGCTGGATCGGGTGCGTCTGTTGCTGCGCCTTGAGCGTCCGGCGGACGCGCAGCAGGCGCTCGCAGAGATTGGCGGGTCTCTGAGCGCCGACGCGACGCGCCGGCACGCCCTGTTGCATGCTCGGGCGGCGCTGATGCTTGCGCAAGCGGACGTCGCGGTCGCTGCGCTGAGTGAGTATGTCAACTCGGACAGTCCAGCCTGGGCGGTGATCGCGCTCGAGATCGCGAGAACGCTGCAGAGCGCGGGCCGAGGGGCCGAGGCGCTGGAATGGGCTGAGCGCGCATTAGGCGGTTCTCTGCCTGCGCAGGACCGGTTGCGCGCCCTTCACGTTGCTGCCACCGAACTGGACATCGCCGGGGACACGGAACGTGCATTGCATCGATATGCCGAGCTCCTCCGCGACTCGCCGTGGCGCGATGATCAGGCGGCGGCGTTGAGCCGAATCGGCGCGCTGCAATCGGCGCAGGGCGACACGTCGGCGGCGCAGAAGGCTTGGACCAGGTTGGTCAGCGAGTACCGGGAGTATGCGGAGAGTTCGGACGCGCTCAGCCTTCTGCTCGACTCCGGCGCGGACATCGATCACCTGACGATCGGGATTATCCGTTTCCATGAGGAGCGTTATGCGGATGCCCGCAGCGCGATGCTGAACGTGCTGGGCTCGTCGGGCGTACTGAGCGAGCAGGTGGCGGGAGAGTTCTACATCGCGGCGATTCATCAGCGGAACGATGATCTGGCGAGCGCGGCGCTGGGATATGCGGCGGTGATCGGTCGTGACGCGTCGGATCCGCTGGCGGCGGAGTCGGCAATGCGGCTGGCCGATTTCGCGATCGCCGCTGGCGATCAGCTCACGGCGGAGGCGCACTGGCGTCGGGTGATGCTGGAGCATCCTGGGCACGAGCGGGCAGTCGAGGCCGCCCGGCGCTGGGCGTCGTTGGCGACGGCGCGGGGTCAGTGGTTGGACGCGGCGCAGCGCTTCCGCGATGCCGCCAACAGCGGCGCCGACTTCTGGAGCGACCAGATACGCCAGGAACTGTTGCTCTGGTCGGCGTTGATGTATCGCGAGGCCGGCGATCTCGAGACCGGGATCGACCTGGCCAAGAAGGTGGTGGAGATCAGTCCTGTCGGCTACTACGCGCTGCGCGCGGCGGAGGTGTTCGAGCTGGAGACGATCGAGTTGATGGAGCTGTCGACCGACGAATGGCTGGCGCGTTTGACCGGGGAGACCAACCCGACCCAGCTCGATATTGGAACTGTGTCGCAATGGCAGGCCGCGCGGGACCTGCGGATGGGCGGGTTCGATGAGCTCGCGGATCGAATGCTGCTCGCGCTGATCGAGGAGCTTGCGGGCGATCCGTGGGCGCTCACGGATGCGGCGGCATATATGTCCGATCGTGGGGAATTCTCCGCGTCGGCGCGAGCGGCGGAACGCGTGTTGGGGGTCTTCGGGCTGGACTGGACCGAGGCGCCTCCGGCATTGCTGCGGCTGGCGTATCCGCAGCCCTGGACGGACGTAATGAGTCTGCATGCGACGGCAGAGGGCGTCGATCCGTTGCTGCTCTGGTCGCTGATTCGACGCGAGAGCTTCTACGAATCGGAGGCACGGGGACTGGCAGGCGAGGTCGGCCTGACACAGGTGATCCCGTTGACCGGGTCGGACATCGCCGCCGGACTGGGGATCGAGTATCAGCACGACGACCTGGTCCGACCCGAACTGGCGATCCGTTTTGGCGCGTGGTACTTGAAGCGTCAACTGGAGGGATTCTCCGACGAGCCGGTCATGGCGCTGGCGGCGTACAACGCCGGTCCGGGCAATGCCGCCCGCTGGGAGGATGCGGCGGCGCTGCGCGGAGCGGACGGATTCCTGGCGGCGCTGGACTTCAATTCGACTAGAATGTATGTTCAGTATGTCATTGAAACGTTGGCCGTGTACCAAGCGCTGGCGGAGGCCGACCGATGACCGGGTGCCGGTTGAGCGCCGATCTACGCAGTCCAGGCAACGCGGATGGAATCAGGGGCTGGCGTATACTGTTGGGTACTTGTCCTACTGCTCCGCGTTGACCGGGCCCGTGTGTCCCGTGATGTGTCGAGGGAGATGATGCCGAAACGCACCTACCAACCGAAACGGATTCCGCGCAAGCGGGAACATGGATTCCGCAAGCGAATGTCATCCCGTGGGGGACGCGCCGTGATCAAGCGTCGCCGATCCCGCGGCCGGCGGCGGTTGACCGTCGTCTGAGCACGTTTCGATCCGAATCCATGTTGGACCGCGCGCTCAGGCCGCGTGAAGCACCAACGAACGATGCGTGGTGACCAACGACTACGACGGAAGTCGGACTTCGATGCCGTGTTCCGAGAGGGCATCTTGCGCTCGAGCGGGGTGCTGGCCGTTCGAGCCAGGCAACGCGACGTCGAGTCCGCTGAGCTTCCCTGCCGGTTCGGGTTCGCCGTGAGCAAGCGCATGGGCGGGGCAGTGGTGAGGAACCGAATCCGTCGGCGGCTACGCGCGTCGGCGCGTCGGCTGAACGTCGAAGGCGGTTGCCGTGGTCTTGATGTCGTAGTGATCACACGTCAAGGGGCAGCGGAAGCGGATTTCGCCCGGCTGGATCACACACTCCAGCGGCTGATCATGGATTCGGCCAATCGGCTTTCCGGCGGGCGTTCGGCGGGTGACCACATTCCAGCTGCCGAGATGAGAGGTGAGCGTTGAAGCGAGTGGGGCTTGCTGTCCTGGCACAATCCGTGAGCCGCTCTGCCAGTCGGCTGGCGATTCTCCTGCTGCGTGGATATCAGGCCGTGCTGTCGCCGGTGTTCGCGGGGCTTGGATCTCAGTGCCGTTTCGAGCCGTCCTGCTCGCAGTACATGATTGACGCGGTCCAGGCGCGCGGCGCGGTCGTGGGTGTGGGCTTGGGAATATGGCGGGTGCTGCGTTGTAACCCGTTCAACCGCGGCGGGTACGATCCAGCGCCAACGGTCGAAGAGGCCAGTCATGGTCAGGATGTTTCACGTGAAACAATCTGACCGCTCAAGCCGCCGTCGCTGGCTATTGTCGGTCCTCTTGCTTGTGATCCCCGTCCTCGTTGCCTGCGACGTCGCCGATCAACCGGACGGTTGGGCTGCGCCGACGCCCGACCCCGTTGAACCGGAAACGCAGTTGCTCGCCCCGACCGGGGAGAAGACGGTGGTCGCGCTGCGCCTGGTGGACGGCAACTTCGGCGCGGCCGCCTGGCAGTTCCCCGACGATGACGGCAATTTCCCGGGTCTTGACGTCGAGATTGAGCCGGAAGCCTTCTATGCCGACCCGGTCTGGGTGGAATCGACCGATGAATGGCTGTTGGCGGGCTACTCGGACGGCGTGCTCTACGCGGTTCGCCGTGACGGTGAGTCGGCCCGCGTTGTCTTCGACAGCGAGGCGCGTTTGGTAGCAGATCTGGTGGTGGACGGCTCGAGGGTGTACTTGGCCGATACGTCGTACCGGGTCTATGCAGTTGACATCGAGCAGCCGGGCGAACCGGTCTGGACCTGGAGCGGTGAGTCAGAACTGCAGATCTGGGGAGGGCCGGCGTTGGCCGACACCGATCGCGGGCGGCTGCTCATCGTGGCTGGGCTGGATGGCCGCGTCACGGCAATCAATGTTGACGGTGCTCAGGCCGGTACAGAAGCCTGGCAGGTCGAGATTGAGAGCGGGATTGCGGGCGCGGTCAGCGCCTCGGACGGTTTGGTCTACGTCGGCGGGCTGGACCGCTCGCTGTACGGTCTGGACGCTGCGACGGGGGGATTGGTGTGGGTGGCCGAAGCGTCGCACTGGCTCTGGGGCACTCCGTTGATCCACGACGGCGTGATGTACGTGACGGATCTGCGTGGGAACGTCTATGCCTTCGACACGCGCACCGGAGCGAAGCGCTGGCTGGAGCCGTACGGGGCCGACGATCGGATCCGCGCGCAACCGCTTTTGGTCGAGCGGGAGGACGGAAGTGGCGATGGGATCCTCGTACTGGTCGCTCGCGGCGGCATGATTCATCAACTCAACGCAGCGGACGGTTCGCTGCTGAGGCAGTTTCGCCTTGAGGGGGCGAAGGACCTGATGGCGAACGCGATCCTGCGCGAAGACCGGATTCTGGTCAGCGACGAGGACGGCTCGCTCTACGCCGTGTTGCTCGGCGCCAACCAGGCCGTGAAGCTGTACCCGCAGAACTGATCGACGATGGACATACTCGACTTCATCTGGAACGACATACTGATCGGCCCGATCATGAACGGGCTGATCGTGATCGCTCACGCGGTAGACGACAACTACGGCGTCGCGATCATCCTGTTCACGCTGATCGTGCGGGTGGTGACGTATCCGCTGACGCTGCGCCAGCTGCGGGCGACGCGCTCGATGCAGGAGATGCAGCCGCGGATGCAGGAGATCCAGAAGAAATACAAGGATCCGAAACGCCGCCAGGAAGAGTTGATGAAGGTCTACCGCGAGGCGGGCTTCAATCCGCTCGGTTGTCTCTGGCCGTTGCTCGTGCAGATGCCGATCTGGATCGCGCTCTACCAGGTATTGCGGCGGACGCTGGGCGATACTCCGGAGCAGCTGTTGCGGTTGTCCAGCGACCTGTATGACTGGGCCTACATCACGTCCGCGATCCCGATCAACCGCGATTTCCTGTTCTGGGACCTGGGATCGTCGTCGTTGGAGCAGTCGTTGCCGCTCGCGATCATGGTCGGCGCCACGGCGTACATCCAGCAGAAGGTGTCGACCGCGCGGATGGGTCCGCGGGATGAGCGATCAGAGTCGATGAACCGCACGATGCTCTGGATGATGCCGTTCATGTTCGGCTTTTTCACGCTGCAGGTGCCGGCCGGGTTGGGACTGTACTGGCTGGTGACCTCGATCTTTACGATTCTGACGTCTTACTACTACTACTTCTACCGGCAGGGTCTGAAGTGGTCGTGGAAATGGCTGCTGTCGTCCGAACCGCTGCCGGCACCCGCCGCGGCAGTAGCGGCAGCGGGCGGTGGCACCGTGGCGGTCGAGGCCAACGCTGAATCGATCGAGGACGCCGAGCCGGCTATCCCAGGCGGGGAAGACGGACAAGCGCAGCAGGAGCGTACGCAACGACGACAGACAAGCGCGGCGCGTCGCCGCCGGCAGAGACGCCGGCGTGCGAACCGATCGCGATGAGAGGAATGTAACGGGCCAGTCGCCGGTGCGGTGAGCGAGCGATCGGCGCGGTCCGACATCTGCAACAGTTGGAGAAGTGGCCATGGCGAACAGGGATGCGATCGAACAGGCAGGCCGGACCGTGGACGATGCCGTCCAGGAGGCATTGCGCAAGCTCGGAATGAGTCGAGCGCAGGTCGACGTCGAGGTTCTGCAGGAGGGTCGGACTGGAATTCTGGGCATCGGACACGCGCAGTCGCTGGTCCGGGTCACACCCCGTGGAGGCCGCGGCGGTTCCGGCGGCGGTTCGGGGGCGCCCGCATTGCCGCGGATCGACGACTATTCCGATCTCACGGAGATAGAGGGCGGTACGCAGCCCGAGGGCGCGTCGCGCAGCGGTCGATCCGGTGGCGCCAAGCGTTCGAGTGGTAGGCGCACAGTGGTCCAACCCACAGCGCCAGAATCGACGTCGAGTTCGGACAGCCAGCAGAACGTTCAGCCCGATCATCGATCTCGGTCAAGGCCGCCTGCGGCCGCACCTGCCGCCGGCGCCCGCCGTGATCGTGGTCGCGCGCGACAGGGTAACCGTCGCCGGGGCCGAAGCCGCGACGAGACACGCGAGCGGCAACCGGCGCGTCCGCCGATCGGCCCGTTTGAGTTGCTGGCCGATCCGGACTTCGAACCGAATGAGGACCCTCGCGAGTTCGCGGTTGAAGTGTTGACTGATATCGCCCACCAACTCGGCTTCGATGTGCTGGTCACGGCGCGTGACCCGGAGACTCCGATGGACGGCCTGGGACACGCGAAGGCTGTGCTCGATGTGGCGCCGGCGGGAGAAGAAGACCTTGGACTGCTGATTGGCCGACACGGCGCGCACGTGGCCGCGCTGCAGTACGTGGTGAACGTGATCGTGAGCCGCGCGCTCGACGGCAACAATCCGGTCACAGTGGATGTCGACGGTTACCGGCGGCGGCGCGAGACGGCGCTCGTGGAGATGGCGCAGCGAGCGGCGACCGAGGTGCGGGAGGGAGGCGAGCCGGTCACCCTGGGGGTGATGCCGGCCGCCGAGCGTCGGATCATCCACCTGCAGTTGCAGGACGACCCGGAACTGATGACGGAGTCGCAGGGAGAGGGCCCGTCGCGTCGGGTGCGAATTCTGTACCGTGACGAGTAGTCGCCGCCAGACGACGTAACGGGTTGACCCATTATCCTCGGCGTACAGCCGATGGGGGCACATGGACGTGGATTTGACGTGAGTGTGGTCGCGGTCGCGAACCAGAAGGGAGGCGTCGGCAAAACGACGACCACGGTCAATCTGGCGGCGGCCGCGGCGGAGATGGGTCGGCGCACGCTGGTGATCGATGCCGACGCGCAAGCCAACGCGACGTCCGCGCTCGGAGCCGACGCTTCCGGCGCTCACATCTACGACGCTCTGCTCGGTGAGATCCCGCTGAACCAGTGCATCGTTCCGACCGCGTGGGCCGCGCTCGACCTGGCTCCGTCCTCGATGGACCTGGTGGCTGCCGAGCTCGAGTTGGCCGGTCGGCCTCAGCGCGAGTTCGTCCTGCGCGGCGCGTTGTCGGCGGTGGCGGCGAGGTACGACCTGATCCTGATCGACTGCGGTCCGTCGTTGGGACTGATGACGCTGAACGCACTGGTCGCCTCGGACGCCGCGATCGCCCCGGTTCAGTGCGAGTACCTGGCGCTGGAGGGCCTGTCGGCGTTGCTAGAGACGATCCGGCGAGTGCAGATGCATCTGCACCCCGGTTTGCAACTGCTTGGGGTCGTGGCGACCATGTACGACGGTAGGACGAGGTTGTCGCAGGATGTGGCAACGCAGTTGAAAGAGCATATCAGTTCTACTTTTGAGACCATTATCCCACGATCGATTCGTCTGTCAGAGGCGCCGAGCCATCAGCGACCGATCATTGACTACGCGCCCCGGTCTCGGGGCGCAGAGGCGTATCGGGAGTTGGCGGGGGAGTTGTTGCTTCGCCTTTCCGAGATGCCTTCGTCGAGGTTGTACGCCAATCGTGTAGGGGATGGAGCCCTGACATGACGACGCCGAAGCCGAATCTCGGATCGGTGCCTCGCGAGGACGGTGCGCCAGAGGCAGGTCGACCATGGAGCAGGGCAGCGGCGCGTCGAGGCCTAGGTCGGGGGCTGGACTCGTTGATTCCGAGTTCTTCGGACTTGACCAATGGCCAGACGAGGGCGCCGATCGGTTCGATATCAGCGAATCCAGCGCAGCCCCGACAGGACTTCGACCAGGATCAACTTGAGGAACTGGCTTCCAGCATCCGCGAGCATGGGGTCCTGCAGCCGCTGCTCGTTCGGCCGAACGAATCAGGTGGATACGACTTGATCGCGGGCGAGCGGCGCTGGCGCGCGGCCGGTCTGGCTGGCCTGGAGATGGTCCCGATCGTAGTCCAGGAGGGCGCGGGCGATGATGAGCACGAGAGTCTGACCCTGGCCCTGGTCGAGAACGTCCAGCGCATGGATCTGAATCCGATCGAGCTGGCGAAGGCATTCGAGCAACTGGGTGACGCGGGATGGACGCAACAGCGGATCGCCACGCAGGTCGGCAAGAGCCGGGCTTCGGTTGCGAACCTGGTGAGGCTGTTGCAGTTGCCGGAATCGGCGCAGCGCTTGGTCGCTGGCGGTTCGCTCAGCGAAGGCCACGGCCGCGCCCTGTTGCCGGCGCCGATGTCGGAGCGTCCGTCCCTGGCCGAGCGAGCGGTCGAGCGCGGCTGGACGGTACGTCAGCTGGAGGACACGGTTCGCAAGCTGACCGAGCCTGAGATCCAGGGGAGCTCTGAGGTGACCGAACCGTCGCCGCTGGTTCCAGGCGTGGCGCAGCGACTTGAAGCCGCGCTGGGCACGAAAGTGGAAGTCCGCGTCGGCCGCAACGGTGCCGGCGGCGGCGGTCGGATCGTGGTGCACTGGTATGACGAGGAGCAACTCGACGCGCTTGCGGCTCAGATCAGTGGATCGCTGAGCGACGACGAGGACGCCGCCGAGTCATTCGGCATCTGACGAGGCTACTCAGGCGGCGTGGAGTCCTCGCCGGGCTGGTTGACGGCGCGCCGAGAGCGACGCCGCCGGCGGCGAGAACGCCGGCCATCGCCCTCGGGCCGCTGCAGCGGAGCACTGGTCTCACCCGATGACGCATCGGATTGTTGCTGGTTGACGACCTGCGCCTTGCGCCGCCTCCGTCGTCTTGACGGCCGGTTGCTGGGGCTCTCTCCGGTCGCCTCCGGTTGCTCGCTCGACTGGGTTGCGGCGGACTCGTCGCTTCGCCCGTCGGACTGGGACTCCGCTTTTGACTGGCGTGATCGGCGACGCTTGCGCCGTTGCCCCGGTTTGCGATCCGAGTCGCTCGGTTCCGATCCGGGCGCTGGAGCGGCTGCTTCGCGCAGCGCCGCGGCCCGTTCTTCGTCCTCTTTGCGGTAGCGTTCGGCATCGACGAGAGCCTGATTGGGAGCGTCCTCGGTCCGCACGGCGAGGCCGATTTCGTCGGCCGGCACATCGACGCGCTGCGGATGATCGTCGAGCGCGATAGTCACCTTCTGCTGGAGCACGTTGAGCTTAATCACCTTACCCATACCGGCGGGCGTACTGACGCGCTTGCCGACGCGAGGTAGGGAGCCGCGCATCTCGCGGTAGACCTCGTGCTCGAAGGTGAGGCAGCAGAGCAGGCGGCCGCAGACGCCGGAGATGCTGTCGGGGTTGAGCGAGAGGTCCTGGTCCTTGGCCACCCGAATGCCCACGTGAGGGAAGTCGGTCATCCAGCTCGAGCAGCAGAGTCGCAGTCCGCAGATGTCGTAGCCGTCTACCAAGCTGGCGCGTTCTCTCTGGTTGGCCTGTTGCATGTTCAGGCGGACGTCGTACTTGTCCTGTACGTCGTCCAGCATCTGTCGGAAGTCGACATGATCGGGCGCCTGGAACCAGGCCGTGCCGCGGTCACCGTCGAGGTTCAACTCGATTGCGACTGGATAGAGGCCAAGGTCGTCCCGCACAGCGGTTGAGCGCATGTCCTGCAGAATCTGATCGGCGCGCTCGGCTTGCTGCGAGGCGCGCTCGCGGTCCTCGCCATCTGCGATGCGGACGATCGGACGGACGTCGCGAGGGATTTCCTGGGTCGGCGCATCGTCGTCGGGGACGGTGACGACCCGGGCGAGTTGGTCTCCGCGGGCGCGGTCGACCACGACGTAGTCGCCCATGAAGACGCGGCCGCGCGGTGCGGAAAAGTGGTAGATGCGCGAGGCCTCGCGGATGCGGATGCCGATGACGACGCGTTCGTCCTCTGTCGACTGTGGCTCGGACGTACAGGCAGGGTCGTCAGCAGGCGTCTCTGATGTGGTCTGAGAAGTTGAACCGTCGTCGGATACTTGATTCATGGGGACTCCCTGGGGACCGGGATGTTGAGTAGCAGCACATCAAGCGCGAGTCGGGCGTTGACGCCTCGTCGGACAAGGGCGCGAGTGCGTTGAATCATCTCCAGAAACTGGCTGGTCTGCCCTTGATCGTACAGGGCCGCGATCCGCTGGATGCGTTCGCGTTGCGAGAGGTGGATCAGGCCTTCGGACTGTTCGGTCTGCTGCAACCAGAGGTCGCGCCACCAATCGGTCCACGCTTCAAGGATAAGTTCGACATTGGCGACGCTCTGTGGCGTCGCAGCGCGGCCGACGAGCTGCTCCGACCAGTTCAGGCGCTCGGCCCGATCCGACTCGGCGATTCGCACAGCGTCGTCGATCTGAGCGGCGCGAAGCGTGACGGGGTCGCCCTCGCGGAGGTTGACCTGGAGCCAGCCCGGCCGACCGCGGGCGAGTCGACCGAGTTCCGCCCGGCGCTGCGGATCGTCGGGCAAGCTGACGTCTTCAGATTGTGACCATCGATCGACCCAAGCGTCGAGTTGCCGAGGTGCCAACGGGGAGAGGGTGAGCGTCCTGCACCTCGAGCGGATCGTCTCTGGGAGTTCGGCTGCGCGTGCGGTCAGGAGGATGAAGTGCACGCCGCTTGGCGGTTCTTCGAGGGTCTTGAGAAAGGCGTCGGCCGCCTCGGGCGTGAGCGCGTCGGCAGGGGTGATAACGAAGATGCGACGGTCGGCCTCGAACGGCGCGAGATTGGCTGCGCGTTCGATCCGTCGGACAATGCAGATTCCGATCCGGCGCGAGTTGCGGTGGTCATGGTCGGTCTCGATGCACAGAGCGCCGGGGGTGACCACTTCGACATCGGTGTGCTGCGGCTCGATCATCGGCTGGGACGGGTCGTGCAGGCGTCGGCAGTTGCGGCACGCACGGCATGGGCCGCTGGATGACGGAACGTCTGAATCGCAGAGCATCGCCTGCGCTGCGCGGATAGCGAGGTCGCGCTTGCCTACGCCGATTGGACCGGTGATCAGCAGGGCATGAGGCAGGCGGTCCGATTCAAGCATCGCGGTCAGGGTTCGGCAGGCGAGGGAAGCGGCGTGCGGCCCCCAGTCACCGACGGGCTGCGCGGAAGCGGTCATCAGAGTTCAAGATGTAGCAGATCGTCGAGCGTCTGGCGTCGCCGGACGAGACGCGCGTCGCCGTCGTTGACCATGACGATGGCGGGGCGGAGCGAGAGGTTGTAGTTACTCTCCATCGCGATCTGGTAGGCGCCGCTGGCAGGGATGGCAATCAATTCGCCCAGTTGCAGTGTGGGCAGTTGCGCGTCGCGGACGAGGACATCGCCGGACTCGCAGAACTTGCCCGCGATGGTCGCGGTCAAGCTGGGTACGGTGTTCATCTGCTCGGCTGCGGCTGCCTCGTACTTCGATTCGTACATGGCGGGGCGGATGTTATCGGACATGCCGCCGTCGACCGTGACGTAGTCGCGTGTCTCGGGGATGTGCTTGCGGCTGACGACGGAGTAGAGCGCAAGTCCGGCGCGGCCGACGACGGAACGCCCCGGTTCGATGTGGACATCGGGCATCGGCAACCCATGGGTGTCGCAGGCGGTGTGGATCGATTCGGCGATCTGTACGGCGTAGTTTTCGGTTGCGGGCGCCACGCGGTCGGCGGTGTAGGTCAGTGCCATTCCGCCGCCGGGCGAGAATTCGCGCCATTCGTAGCCGTGACGTTGCTTCATCTCGGCTGCGAACTCGCCGATCGTGGCGATGCCGTCTGCATAAGGTTCGAGGTTGAACAGCGGCGAGCCGAGGTGGATGTGGAAGCCGGTGACGTCGAGGAAGGGCGCCTCGAGCGCTCGAACGAGGGCGGCTTCGGCCTGACCGGAGGGCAGTGGGAAGCCAAATTTGCTGTCGCGTAGACCAGTGGTGGTCTTGGCGTGGGTCTGCGCGTCGACGCCGGGGGTGATGCGCAGCATGATTCGCTGCTCGGAGGCTCGTTCGCGAGTGAGTTGGTCGAGCACCGTCAATTCGTCGTCGTTGTCGACGATGATCCTGCCGACGCCTGAGCTGAGGGCGTATTCGAGCTCCTCCGGCGTTTTGCCGTTGCCGTGGAAGGCGATGTGATCCGGATCCATGCCGCCGGCGATTGCGACGTGCAGTTCGCCGGCGGAGACCACGTCGAGGCCGAAGCCTTCCTCGACCAGCAGCGCGGTCAGGGCCGGGCTGAGCCAGGCTTTGCCGGCGTAGTGCGCGCGGGCGCCGGGCAGATGCGCCTGGAAGTCGCGCAGGTAGTCGCGACAGGTCTGTCGAATGGTGTGCTCGTCGTAGACATAGAGCGGCGTGCCGAAGGCGCCGGCGAGATCGCGGACACTGCAGCCGCCGAGTTGCAGCACGCCGGCAGCGTTGGCTCGGGCCGTCAGCGGCAGCACGTCTCCGAGCGCATCGATTGGCGCCGCGTTCGTGATGGCGTTGGTCATGAATGCACCTGTCGGCTGGCTAGACTGCTTGAGGAACCGCTGACTGACGGGAGCTCGTCATGAGTATGGAGTTGCACGCGGAATCGCGTCTGTTGCGAGTGTATTCGCGGGTGGTGGTAATGCAGATGTCGTGGGGCCCGTTCGAGAACAACGCGTTTGTGCTGGTTGACAAAGGCACGGGCGATGCGGCGATCATCGACGCGGTCGCGCAGCATGAACTGGTCATGGCCGGCGTCGAACAGTCGGGCGCGACGCCGAAGATGGTCCTGTTTACGCATTCGCACCCCGATCACATCAAGTCGTACCACGAGTTGCGTGAGCGGTTGGGAGCCAATGTGCCGTACTACATGCATGTCTCGGATACAGTCGCCGACGAGCAGCATCCGTGGTTGGAGACGGACCTCGATGTCGACATTCATCTGCAGGGGGGCGAAACCATCCTGCTGGGCGACAACGAGCTTGAAGTGTTGCACACGCCCGGACATACAACCGGTTCCGTCTCCTACTACATCGCAGATCCCGACGACCCGTACTGTGTGGTCGGAGATACGCTGTTCCCGGGCGGTCCCGGGAACACCCGTGGAATGCCGCAGGTGACGCAGGAGGTGCGCTCGATCGTGACCAAGCTCTACCCGCTGCCGGAGGACACGCTGACGTTCAACGGTCACGGCGATGACACGACGATTGGCGCGTCGATCGACGAGTTCGTCAAGGGCGCGATGGGGCACACGATCGTGCGCGACGACGCATCTGGCGACACGACCTGGGGCGCGGAGTAGTGGTGGCCCCAGCGGACGACGGGGACGGCACGCCTCGGATTGCAGTTCTGGATAACGGACTTCGGGTGCTGTGCGCGCCGATGGCGTCGGCGCGTTCGGCTTCGGTCTCGCTCTACGTCGGCGCGGGCTCTCAGTACGAACGCGACGAACTCGCGGGTGTTTCTCATATGGTCGAGCACTGCGTGTTCAAAGGCTCTGAGCTGCATCCGTCGGCGGCCGACATTTCCACCGCGATCGAAGGTGTCGGCGGCTACATCAATGCCGGCACCGATCGGGAACTGACGGTCTACTACGCCAAAGTGCCCGGTCCTGACTGGGAGACGGCCGTTGACGTGATTGTCGACATGGTGTCGCGCCCCCAGCTCAAGCGGGAAGAGCTTGAGAAGGAGCGTTCGGTCATCCTTGAGGAACTGGCCCAGGTGGAGGACTCTCCGTATCAGTTGGTGTCCGAGTTGTTGTCGGAAGTGTTGTGGCGGGGGACGCCGCTGGGCCGCGACATCGCCGGCACGCCTGAGTCGGTGCGGTCGATTCCATACGAAGATGCGGTGTCCTATTGGCAAACTCAGTACTCCCCGGGCAACGCCCTGGTGTCGTTGGCGGGCGATATCGATCCTGACGCGGTGTTGGCACGGATCTCGGAGCTGACTGCGAGCTGGTCGCCGGTGGAGGCAGAGGTACGGCGGGATGCGCCGCTATGCAGCGACGGGGCGCGCGTCTCGGTACGAATCAAAGACACGGAGCAGGCGCAGATCAGCATTGGCCTGCCCGCGCTGACATCGCGGCATCCTGATCGTCATGCGCTGGGACTACTGACGGCGATGCTGGGCGACGGAATGAGTTCACGGCTGTTCCTCAAGGTGAGGGAAGAGTTAGGACTAGTGTACGACGTTCACGCGTCGTTGGCGCTGCTGCGGGACTCGGGCGTGTTGCAGGTGTCAATGGGCGTCGATCCGGAGAACGTCGAAGAGGCGTTGCGAGCGACTCTGGGCGAGTTGTCGCGCATGCGTGACGGGGTGCCCGAGGAGGAGTTGCAGCGTGCTCGCAGGTTGGCCGCGGGCCGGATGCTGATGGGGATGGAGGATTCGCGGGCGGTCTCGGCGTGGAATGGGGGCCAGGCGCTGCTGCACGATGAGGTGAAATCGGTTGACGAGGTGAATGAGCGATACCAGGCCGTGACGACCGAGGACATCGAGCGGTTGGCCACCGAATATCTGCGTGAGGACGAGCTGCGGTTGGCGGTGGTCGGACCATCGGGCGAGGCGGAACGGCTCCGGGAACTGCTTCGGTTCTAGTCCGATCGGCATCCGTGTCAGTCGACCTGATGGAGGAGGGCTCGGAGGTGGTTGATTTCGCCGGCGTGGTAGACGTCGTGTACGGCGATGGCATCGAGGATGCGCCGGGTCTCCCACTCTTCGCCCCAGTAGGTGGGGCGCTTGGCGACGAGCTCGTCGTCGTCGCGTAGGTCATTGACGGCCTGGATCACCTGGGCGTGGGCCGCTTCGAGCCAGTCGAGCAGGTCCTCGAACGACGCTTCACTGACCGGCTCTTCCTGATCCCAGGTGTTCCAGAAGGTGGCGGTGGCGTCGCCGAAGGCGTGGTTGGCGTGCATGAATTTGACCGCGGCGCAATGGATGATCAGGTCGCGCATGGTGCGGCCGCCGCCGGGCACGACCTCGTCCAGGTCGTCGGTGGTGACCGAGGAGAGATTTTGGACCAGGGAGTGTTCTTTCTTTTCCTGGAATGATTGATTGAGGCTCCATATGAGATGTTCGAGAACTTCTCGGGACATGACGTCGTCGGCCTCTTTTTCCCTACAAGACGCTGATGAGTTCTTCAGATGGGGCGCGGCGTTTGGCGATCAGGTCGCCGAGCTTGAGTTCGCAGAGCTGTGCGGCGTGCTCCATACCGCAGACATTGCAGCCGTCGCGACAGTCGGCGGTGGTGAGTTCCTTCCAGGTGCGCTGCCATTCCTTGCGCAGGAAGGCTTCAGAGACGCCGGAGGCAATGTGCATCCAGGGGAAGCGCTCCCAAAGGTCGCGCTCGCGGTGGCAGTAGAAGGCAGGATCGAGACCCTCCTGGGCCATGGCGTTCCACCAGATGTCCTCGCGGAGATGCTCACTCCATGCGTCGAAGCGGGCGCCGTTGCGCCAGGCGGCCTCTACGACCGGGGCGAGGCGACGATCGCCGCGGGAGAGGACACCCTCGAGGATCGATTCCTGCGGGTCGTTCCAGCTCAAGTCGAGGCGTGCTTTGCGCGTCATCTGTTTGAGCAGTTGGTGTTTCGGCTCGAGTTCTGCGGGAGTCTCCTGCCGGGCCCACTGGAAGGGTGCGTGCGCTTTGGGCACGTGGTTCGAGGTGGAGACCCGGACGCGAACGCGGTTGCCGACGATTTGACGACCGATCTGGCGCACCTGCGAGGCCCAGTCGACGATGCCTTCGACATCGGACATGGTCTCGGTCGGCAGGCCGACCATGAAGTAGAGCTTGATCGAGGTCCAGCCCTGCTCGAAGGCGTTGCACGCGGCGTCGAGCAGGTCCTGTTCGTCGACGACCTTGCTGACCGCGTTGCGTAATCGCTGGGAGCCGGCCTCTGGGGCGAAGGTCATCGAGTGTTTCTTGCGCGGCGAGCAGAGCAGGGCGACATCGACGCTGAAGCTGTCGACGCGGGTTGAAGGCAGGGAGATGCCGATGTTGTCGCCGAACTCCGAGCGCAGGGCGCGGACGATGGCCTTGATCTGCGAGTGGTCGGTGGAGGAGAGGGAGACGAGCGAGAGGTCGTCAAAGCCGGTGTTGCGGAAGAGTTCCCTGGCTCCGGCGACGACTTCCTCGGGCGTGCGCTCGCGCAGCGGCCGGTAGATCATGCCGGCCTGGCAAAAGCGGCAGCCCTGGGTGCAGCCGCGCTGGATCTCGATGCCGGCGCGGTCGTGGACGGTTTGCAGGTAGGGGACGATCGGTTTGGTCAGGATCGGGGGGAGTCCCTGGAGGAATCGCTTGACGACCGGGACAGAGGCCGCGTCGTCAGTGGCGAAGACCTCCGCCGGAGTGCCGTCGGGCTCGTAACGCCATTCGTAGAAACGGGGGACGTAGACGCCGGGAGTTCGGGCGAGGGCTCGCAGCAGGTCGAGACGGGATGCGCCTTGATTCTTGGCCTCGTGGAGGAGGTCGTTGATTTCAAGGATGACGTCTTCTGCCTCGCCGAGTACGAAGGCGTCGATGAACGGGGCGAGCGGCTCGGGGACGAGCGCGCCGGAGCCGCCGGCGAGGATGATTGGGTCGTCCTCGGTGCGGTCGAGGCTGCGGATCGGGATGCCGGAGAGGTCCAGCATTTCGAGGATGTTGGTGTAGGTCAGTTCGTAGGAGAGGGAGAAGCCGAGGGCATCGAAGTCGCGCAGGCCGCGGCGGTTTTCAAGTGAGAAGAGCGGTTGGCCTCGGCTGCGCAAGCTGTCGGCCATGTCGGGCCAGGGCGTGTAGCAGCGCTCGGCCAGGGTGTCGTCGGTGTGGTTGAGGATGTCGTAGAGGATGGCGAGGCCGCCGTTGGACTGGCCGATGTCGTAGAGGTCGGGGTAGATCAGGGCCCAGCGGACGCAGCGCTCGTTCCAGTCGTGCTCGATCGCGTTCCACTCGCCGCCGACGTAGCGAGCGGGTTTGGAAACGCCTCGGAGGAGGGGATCGATGTCGATGGCGGGCATTGCGGGACTCGCAGTCGTCTTTCAAGTGCGACGCGAATGGTGGATTCACGCTACCAGAGAGCAGCGTCAGCCGGTCCGCGTCCTGAATGGCGTCTGGAGCGGGGTAGGGGGCGCTGAGGAGCGCGTCAATGAGTTCGCGTTGGCGGTCGGTCGGAAAAAAACGCGCCGCTCGTGCAGCTGCTCGACGATGGCGAGCCGCCGCTGGTCTTGGGTATTAGGGTGGTTCGTCCTCGTCATTGCCGGAGCCTTCCTCTTCTTCCTCTGCTTCCTCGCGCTGCTTGACGAATTTGGCGAAGCCGCCGAGTTCCTCCTCGGTGGGGTCCGCTCCGTTCTTGAGTTCGGTGATGCGCTCGTAGCCGGTCAACACCTTTTCGGTGGCCTGGTCGGTGGCCTCGTGGGCGGCGTCGCGGACGGCGTCGCGGGCGGTCTCGAAGGCGAGTTGGGCCTCGTAGCGGGCTTCGGCGTAGAGGCCGGTGAGTCGGGCGAGGGCCTTGGTCGCGCCGAGTTGGACGTAGGCGGGTCCGTTGGTGGCGTGATGGGCGAGGTGGTTGAGGATGGCGTCTTTGCGCAGCGGCAGCGGGGGGTTGACCTGCTGGGTGGCGGTGATGACGGTCATGGGTTGGCGTCCTTCCGGGTGCGATTGGCGATTGATCATATACGTACTGGTGTTCGATGTGGGGATGGCGGGTGTGTCGGAGTTTGCGGAGGATGGGCGAGGGGGAGCAGGTCCCCGATCGAGTCCGGGAACTGGGGATGCCCCCCTCTGCCTTCGGCATCTCCCCCCGCCGGAGGCGGGGGGAGAGGGGAATGGGGAGTGCGGGATGGGCCCCGCATCAAGTGCGGGGCATCGGAGGAGGAAGGGGCGGCCGCTGACCTTCGCGGGACAGAAGGGCCTTCACCCCAGCCCTCTCCCTCGGGGAGAGGGAGTCAGAGAGGGGACGGGTGGAATGGAATCCTGTATGATTGGAGGTGCGCAGGGATGCGCCCGGATTTATTGGGCGGTTGACCGCTCTGGACTGATTGGCGGCCGCATGGCCGCCATTTTCTTTGCTGGGGGCTGTCGTGACAGAGGCAGCGTTTCGGTTCTGGGACTGGTTGATTCAGCCTGTCACCTGGATTCGTCAGGGGATCGGGCGTTCGCTGTCGACGCTCGAGATCCTGCTGGGCGGGTTCGGACTGGTTGCCGCGCTGGTCGCGGCGTCGCTGCTGTCGACGGTGTTGGACAACCTGCCGGGAGCGGCAGGGCACTTCGCTCCGATCGGAGTGGCGATTCTTCTCGCCCCGATCGGAATCGGGGTGGCTCTGGGTCGGCGGGCCGAGGTCGAGCGGTTCGTGAATACGGTCCGAGGCCGGGCCGAGTCGGTCACGCTGAGCCGACAGCCTGCGCCATCGGAAGTGATCCTCGATACCTCGGCGATCATCGATGGCCGGATCGCCGAGGTGGCGAGCAGCGGGTTCATCCTGGCAAATGTCGTGGTGCCGCGTTTTGTGCTGGACGAACTGCGGCGCGTGGCGGACAGCTCGGACTCGCTGAGGCGGGGTCGCGGCCGGGCGGGCCTGGAGTTGCTGTCGCGATTGCAGTCTGACGAAGTGGTGGGAGCGGAGATCGTTGATGACGGGTCGACGGAATCGGACGGCGATGTCGACGCGCGTCTGGTGCGGATGGCCGTTGAGCGCGGTGCGGCGCTGGCGCTGACGGATGGGAACCTGGCTCGGGTGGCGGAGCTGGAGGGGGTGAGAACGCTGAACCTCAATGTGTTGGCCAATGCGGTGAAGACCAACGTATTGCCGGGGGAGCCGTTGACGGTTGAGGTGATCGAACGCGGGCGGGGCGAGGACCAAGGCGTGGGATATCTCGCGGACGGGACAATGGTGGTGGTGGAGGAGGGCGCGGACGCGATCGGCGAAATGCGTTCGCTGGTGGTGAAAAGGGTGATCCAGACGCAGGCAGGGCGAATGGTCTTCGCCCAGCTGGCAGCGGAGGAGGAGATCGAGTGAGGATGGGGGCGTGACGCAAGGCGGGCGAGTGGGGGCGATCATCCTGGCGGCCGGCAGCAGTCGTCGGATGGGGGGCGGAGACAAGCTGCTGGCGGACCTGGCCGGGCGTCCGGTGTTGAGTTGGAGTCTGGCCGCATTCCAGGAATGCGACGCGGTTAGCGACATCGTGGTGGTGACGTCGGGGGCGAATCGGTCGGCCGTGGCGGAGCTCTGCCGCGGGTATGACAAGGTCCGCGTCCTGGTGACCGGCGGCAAGGAGCGACAGGATTCGGTGGGCGCCGGGCTGTCGGCGCTGCAAAGTGTCGGGGTCGTGGCGGTGCACGACGGCGCTCGTCCCCTGATTTCGGCGGGAGCAATCGCCGGCTGCGTCGCTCGCGTCCGGGACGGCGTCGGGGTGGTTGCCGGCGGACCGGCGGTCGACACAATCAAGGTGGTCGACGAATTTGAGCAGATCCAGGCGACGCCGGCTCGTTCGACGCTGCGGGCGGTCGCGACTCCACAAGTGTTTCAGGCGGAGATGCTGCGGCGCGCTCACGAACAGGCGCGTCGGGACGGGGTCGTGGCCACCGATGACGCTGCGCTAGTCGAACGGCTGGGTGAGTCGGTGGTGGTGCACGACGTGGGCGAGCCCAACCCGAAGATCACGTCGCCGTCGGACCTCGTGATCGCGGAGGCGTTACTGGGCACGACATTCGAGGTGCGGACCGGAATCGGTATTGATTTTCATCGCTTCACGCCGGATCGGAAGCTGGTCCTTGGCGGGGTCACGGTTCCCAATGCGGCGGGTCTGGCCGGACACTCGGATGCCGATGTCCTGACCCACGCGATTATCGATGCGCTGTTGGGGGGCGGAGGATTGGGCGATATCGGCGCTCACTTCGGAACGTCGGAGCCCGAATGGGAGGGTGCGAGTTCGATTGCGATGCTGCCCGCGGTTCTGGAACGGCTGGCGGAGGTCGGTGCGAGTCCTCAGTCGGTTGATGCCACCGTGATCGCCGAACGGCCTCGGCTGCGGCCTCACGTCGAAGCGATGCGTGGGGAGTTGGCGGGGGCGCTGGGGCTCGGCAAGTCGGCGGTTAACGTCGCGGCGACGACGGCGGAAGGGATGGGAGCGCTGGGGCGGGGCGAAGGTATCGCCGTGCATGCAGTGGCGACGCTGCGCGTGCGACGTGTGCAGAGCGAGGACGTATAGGCTGCGGCTATGGAAGTTCTGGCACGGCTTGTTGGTTGGTACAACTCGTTCGTTGACGACACGTGGGCGGACATCCAGTTCACGATGGAGCGGGATCCGGCGGCGACCAACTGGCTCGAGGTCTTGCTGGCATATCCCGGCGTGCATGCATTGATGCTGCATCGGGCGTCTGGCGCGTTGCTGCGGCTGGGCGTCCCAGTGTTACCCCGGTTTCTGTCTCACCTGGGGCGGAACATGACCGGGATCGAGATTCACCCGGGCGCGCAGATTGCCTCGCCGTGTCTGATCGACCACGGGATGGGCGTGGTGATCGGGGAGACGGCGCGACTTGGGAAACGGTGCCACCTGCACCAGGGGGTCACGCTGGGTGGGACATCGACGATGCGCAAGCAGCGCCACCCGATGTTCGGCGCCGACGTGCTGGTGGGCGCCGGGGCCTCGATCATCGGCGCGGTCTCGATTGGCACCGGAGCGCGGATTGGCGCGGGGGCGGTGGTGGTCTCGAATGTGCCTCCGCATTCGACGGTGGTCGGCGTGCCGGGGCACGTGGTGGCGTACTACGACCCGGGGGATGACACGGTGTTGCGTCTGCCAGACCCTGAGCATGACCGGATTGAGTCGCTGGAGTTGCAGGTGTCGGAACTGCGGGTGGAGCTGCGGCGGATGCGGGATCAGATGGGGGAAGCGAGCGATCGGCCTGGAGAGACGGCGGCGGGATAGGCAGGGTTAGCGGGCCCTAACCCTCTCCCTCGGGGAGAGGGGACCGGAGGCGATTTGCCCGGGCTGGTTGTTGAGGGAAGAGGGTTGGGTAGGCTGTCACTGAATTTGCTCGTTCATGGTGAGTAGAGGGTTGTTCCGTGAAGCTGTACAACACGCTGACTCGACGCAAACAGCCGTTTGAGCCGTTGGATGATCCGATCTCGATGTACGTCTGCGGGATCACGCCGTACGACGATGCGCACCTGGGCCACGCGATGTCGATCATCATATTCGACACGCTCCGGCGGTTCCTGGAGTGGCGTGGGCGGCGAGTGCGGCTGGTGTACAACTTCACGGATGTCGACGACAAGCTCATCGCTCGTGCGGCGCAGGAAGGGATTTCGGTCTCAGAACTGGCGGAGCGGCAGATTGCCTCGTTCATGGGCGAGTGGCGCGAGCTGGGTATCGCGCCGGCCGATGTGCATCCGCGCGCGACCGAGGAGATTCCGCAAATGCTGGATCTGATCAGCGAGCTGATCGAGAAGGGGATGGCCTATCCGGCGGGCGGCGACGTGTACTTTCGCGTCGGCGAGATGCCGGGTTACGGCAAGCTGTCGGGTCGGTCGTTGAACGACATGATCTCGGCCGAACCGACGGACATCGGCGTCGAGAAGGAGCACGCCATGGACTTCACGCTCTGGAAGGGCGCGAAGCCGGGCGAGCCGCAGTGGGAGAGTCCGTGGGGGCCGGGTCGTCCGGGCTGGCACATTGAGTGTTCAGCGATGTCAATTCGTTACCTGGGCGAGCAGATCGACCTGCACGGCGGCGGGATGGATCTGATTTTTCCGCATCACGAGAACGAGATCGCTCAGTCGGAGGGCTATTCGGGACTCGATCCATTCGTGCGGCACTGGATGCACAACGCGATGATGCAGGTCGGCGGCGAGAAGATGTCGAAGTCGACGGGGAAGATCGTGGCGCTGCGCGAGGGCCTGGATCGATACGGCGCGGACGGCCTGCGGATGTTCGTATTGGGTGGGCACTATCGGTCGCCGCTGACGTACTCAGAGGAGTCCCTGTCCGCCGCGGCGCGCGGGGCGGAGCGGTTGCGAACGGCGGCGATGCTTCCGCTGGTCGACGGGGACGGTGAGATCGACCCAGCGGAGTTTCGGGAGACGTTTGTTGCGGCGCTCGAGGATGACCTGAACACGCCGCAGGCGCTGGCGGTGTTGTTCGACCTGGCGCGGGAGATTAATCGGGCGCGTTCGGAGGATCGACCGGCCGGGTTGGCTCGAGACGCGCTGATGGAACTGGGCGACGTGCTGGGTCTTGGCTTCGCCGGCGTGTCCGCGAGCGGTGAGTCGGACGCTGAGCCGTTTATTGATCTACTCGTCTCGATTCGGCAGGAGTTGCGCGGGGCGAGGCAGTACGAACTGGCCGATTCGGTCCGCGATCGTCTGACGGATCTGGGTGTAGCGCTGGAGGATACGCGCGACGGAACGCGCTGGCGCCGGGTCCAGCCCGAACCTGAGGAGGTCGCGGAGGAGCCCGGCGCCGAATCGCTGGTAGAGAGCGCGCTGCGGTTCTAAGGCTCAGTCGTCGCGTCGAATGACGATGCGACGTCGCTGGCGGAAGGCGGCGATCGAGATCAGGACCACGGCGAGCGATGCCAGTCCGGCCCAGAGACCCGTGAGGCTGTCGGAGTCGGCGAGGCCGCCGCTACCGGTGTAGGGGAATGCCTTGGTCGGCTCACAGGGCACGATCTCGATGTGGGGCGGGATGGATGCGCCGAACTGGGCGAGCAGGTCGAGCGCTTCGGCGGGCCCGTACGATTCGCCGAGGACGTCGACCGCGATCAACCGGTTGCCTTCGCCGACGTGGATCGTGATGTCGACGACTCTGCCGCTGGCGCTGACGGATTCTTCGTAGGTTCCCGGATCGAGGTTGAGACACAGCTCGGGCGCCTTGCCGGCCTCCCCCATGCCGTCGCCGGAAGCTTCACATTCGATGAACGAGACACCTTCCGGGAGTGGGTAGGCGTCTTCACCGGTGAAGATTTCCAGCATCGCGGCAGGTGGGATCGACTGTCCGCCGGGTTCGGTGAAGGCGGTCACGAGGCCGCCATCTCCGACGGTGACGGTAAACGAAACCTCGCCATCACGGTCCTGCGAAGGAGCAGTGAACGTGTGGTCTCCGGGCGGGAGCGACAGACAGACGGACGGTCCGCCGGGCTGGGCGGAGATTGGCTGCATTGAGGCCAGGCCGACGGCTCCGGCCACGAGTGCCGCTGCAACGGCGGCAATCAGGATGCGTGTCACGGGAGTCCCTTACCAAGCGTTTATTGGATGTTCGGAATGATGAATAAACGCAATCGCAGGATAGATACTGCGTTGACGTCGTCAAGTGCAAAAAACTGTCGGGGGATGGAAATCGGTCTAGGATCGAGAGGTGCCCAGGTGGCGCAATTGGCAGCGCAGCCGATTTGTAATCGGCAGGTTGGGGGTT
>JAPPJZ010000018.1 GCA_028874365.1 Chloroflexota bacterium
GGCGACGGAGAGGTCAACGTCCTGGCGGTCCGAGGAGACGCGGGCGTAGAGCGCGGCGGGAGTGCTGTTGAGCAGGTCCTTCATCTGAGATCTCCTTCTTTGACTGCTCATCGCGGCGCTGCCGTCGCGGGGAGGTGAAACAGGCAGCCCGCAGGGATGTCGGAGGCATTTGATTCCGTGTTCGAAACAGCTTATCCGATTCGAGGCAGTATCGGTTCATCCCGGAGTAGCACCAATGAGCCGACGACGCGGCGACCCGCACCGGCGACACGCGAGGCGTGCAGTGGGGGACGGACCAGCGATCTGACCATCAGTGAGTCAGCAGCGTGACAAGCCAGCGCGTCAACCGGCGCGGGAAGTCTGCTCACCAGGCCTCGTTCTTGAGCGATCGCGGCGCCGCGCGCAGTGGTTCAGTACTGCTGCCCACGGTGTCGCGGCCACGCAGGGGAGCGTGCGGCCAACTTGTTCGCGCCCAAACGAGGGCAGATACCGACCAGATCATCCATCGCTTCCTGGGGCACGAGCCGGATGCCGACGCCTTCTTGTGCAAGTTGGGATTGAACGGGTAAGGTGGTCTCCCTCGTGCGAGGAAGTCAGACAATGGGCATTGGAGGACCGCATGTCGTCGTTTGTCGTCTATCCAGGGTTGGCCGGACGGGTAAGTCAAGGTTGGCATCGAGATTGCGGAACCGGGGGTACGCTGTCGGCGGTGGACATCGGAGGAGATGTAGGCGATCGCGTGTACTTTCGCGTCCGCAACACTGGCCAGACACCAATCACGTATCGCTATCGTTACGATTGCGCAGGATATCCAACGGGCACGCGATCGGGCATGATGTTCATGATCGACTCGACCGCAGGCACCTACATCATTCGGTATCTGCACTTGAATCTTGATTCGGGAGTGAGCAGCAGTTGGAGCGCTGCTGTTTCCGTACCGTCGGGCCAGACGCGAATCCGGTCCGTCGGCACCCTATCCGCTGTGTCTAGCAAGACAGGAATCAAGGGCTACGATACGGACGAGGACAACTGCGACCTGATGGGTGGATTGACCGATGTCGGGGGCATTTGCAGTTCGGGGCCGCATCTTCATCAGGCATCGTCGAACGGCCAGCTCAATCAATGCCTGCAGGCGAATCTAGCCAACAATTGCAGCTCGGGCAGTCGCTGGAGTCTTCCCGATCTCCGTGATCCATTGCCAGCGAGCGTATCCACAAGTACCGTGCTGTTCTCGAAGTGACCCTTGGCTGGCTCCTGGCGTGGGTCGTAGCTCTGCTCGTGATCGCCGCGCATTTGCCGTCCCGAGTAGTGCAATTGGAGCCAGCCTGTGATGCGGCAAACGAAGTCGTTCTGATCCCCGCCGTACCTGCGCAAATCAGGGTGCTATCGCCGGACGGTGAGCTGGTTGGTGAATGGACTGCGAGCCAGTACGGGCTGGTTCGTTGGACGACGGGTCGAGAGCGTCTGCTGTTTCTCGGGCCGGGGATGTGCGGCTTGGCACTGATGAGCGGGTCGCCGGAAGATGGCAGGAGCACGGCCTTGGCGTATCCAGACCCGTTTTGGGGGTCTGAACTCCTGCCCGGGAGGTCGCTGGCGCGCGTCGACACCGGCGGCAGCGCGACCCTGGTTCGATTGAGCGGCCCCGTAGCAGAATCGGCGCCGCAGCTGCCTGACCTCGAGAACGGAGTCACGCTCGGGGTGGGCCAAGTGTATCTGGGAGAGCGCCCCGTGGCGACCAATCTAGGTCAGGACTTCTCCGTCCTCT
This sequence comes from Chloroflexota bacterium, assembly GCA_028874365.1. GTDB lineage: Bacteria > Chloroflexota > Dehalococcoidia > Bin125 > Bin125 > Bin125. The sequence goes on from JAPPJZ010000018.1 coordinate 1,766, forward strand.
GGTCGCCTTCCCGATCTTGGCTCGCGCTGATTGCGCGGCAGCCGGTGCAGACCCGGGCGATGTATCGGATCAGCACCGCTGACAGTGCATGGGAATGGGTCAGAATCGTGCCGGTCGCGGAAGCCGTGCCGGACCGAGCCGAAACGAGTTCGCCCGATGGCCTCTGGCAGATTTCGGCCAATGGACGGAACATCGTGAGGACGGGAACTGAGCCCCCGCGAGTGCGAGCGCTCTGGGCGTTGAATGGAGAACAGGCGGCGGTATTGGACGGCGAAGGCATTTGGCTGCTGGATCGCCATGCCCCGGCGCGTCTGCTCGTCGCCGGATGCTGCAGCCTAGGGCTGGTGAATTGGACTGCCGCTCACCTCTACTACACGGTGGGCCGATTCGGCGAGGGTGACAACTAGGCCACTCTTGCCCACAGGAAGGTTTAGGAGACAGCCAATGCCAGTCGCCGAGGTCGGGACCGAAGGGGACCGATAGCAATCAGGCGAATGGCCGACTAATGGTCCTTACCTGGGCGGTTCGCCAGGCGGAGCCGAGCGGTCCCTCCCGTTCCAGCGAGCGCCGGTCGCCGAAATGGATCGGCAGGCGTTCGCGACTGCGCATCGATTGTTCGCCGAGCACGCGCAGGAACCCATCAGCGGCCAGCGGGTCGTCGAACGCGAACAGCACGAGCGGCGGGTTGCCGTGATCGTCGGTCGGGCGGTGCGTGCCGTAGTAGCGCAGGTAGGGCGCCAGCTTGGCGGCCATGGTCGAGGGCCGGATTGCGCGCCGCTCCCACTCGAGGAAGAACGGCTGATCGCGTCCGTCACATCGGAGTACGCCGAAGGCATCGGGCTGGACGGAGCGTAAGCGGTCCTGGAAGCGGAAGTAGCGCGAAGCCCTGTGGGGCGGATCGATCTGGGCCAGCGCCCAGCCGTTCGAACGGGCCTGGTCGGCCAGCGCCGCCAGGAACCCGTGCACGGCTTCGGTGTGGACGAGGTGGCGCAGCAGCTGGCGTGTCCGGCCGCCTCGGAGGTTGCGCCAGCCACGGGGCGCCTCAGGGTCGAGCGGCTCGGCGCTCCAGCGCTTGCGCGCCGCCGCGACCGAGGCGCGGTCACGGCGCGCGAGCAAGGCCAGTCCGCGGTCGCTGAGGGCGAACCGTCGCTTGCCGTCGATCCGATGGTCGGTGAGCAGGTCGTGGCGCTCCAGGCTCGCAGTGAGATGGGAGACCCGGCGGCGTTCGACGCCGAGCAGCGCGGCCAGGTGGTCGGGCCTCACCCAGGGCCAGTCGCCGATCAGGTCGAGGCTGCGCTTCTCCGCCGGCTTGAGCCGCGCCGGGAGCAGCCAATCCGGCTCGCGCGCTGCCCTAGCGGCGGCCAGCGGCCGAGGGACGATGCTCCGTACCGGCGGCCGTTCGACTGCCCACTCGCCTTCGGCGCCCAGATAGGTGAGGGCTTCCTGGAGGCTGAGCACGGCGCTACCCGACGGCGCCCGCCAGATGCGCGCGTCGGCGGAGGCGTAGGCAGCGTCGCGCTCGAGTGCGATGAAGCAGATGAACGGCGCGTGGCGCAGCAGTCGGCGGGCGTGGCGCAGCCGAACCTCGTCCGGCACCAGCACGAGCACGCCCGAGTAGGTGGGTCCCTCGCGCAGCCGCCTGATGCGAATGGAAACGGCGGTCCGATCGGCCGTCCGGCCCCAGCGGAGGACGGCGAGCGTACGTCCGTCGGGGAGCGCGAAGGCGGCGTCGGGTGGCTGCGCGCGGTACCAGCGCAGCCGCAGCGGTCGCTGCACAGCGGCGAGGGCGGAACCCAGCCGGTAGATCACGCCGACCGAGTCCAGCCGCCGCAAGAGCGTCTGCCGCCAACGCTCGGAGACCGGATGATCGCGCAGGACCGCTTCGCGACTCGTGCCCAGGTGGAGCGCCAGTCGGGCGATCCCGTCCGCGGTAATGAGGAACCGCCGGGTCGGGCGGATCAGCTCGGAGGCGTGAGGCAGGTCCTCGACCAGGCCAGAGCATCGCAGATCGCCCAGGCGCTGGTAGACCGCGCGCTCCGACCAATCCGAGTATGCGGCCAGCTCGAGCCGGTCGGCGAGCGGGAACTCGGCCACCAACTGAAGCAGGTCCCGTTCGATCTCGCGCATCCTTAGGGCTCCGCTCTCATCCCAAAACTGTGTCTCACGACGCCCTGCATCCTATCCGAACGGGTATGCTAAGTAGACGACACTGGCCACTGCCGGATCGCAACTGTCCAGCCCGCACCACGCGACCCGTGAACAGGAAAAGGGAGCAGTGGGACAGTGGACACGGGGTCCCGGCGCCCAGTGTTCTACCGGGCGAGCGCTCTCCGTGGACAGCAATCGGGCTGAGAGATTCTGCGCGGGCTGGTCGCACGGGGTGTGGCCAGCGGCAGTAGAGCGGCAGCTTCTGCCGGACAGAGATGGAGGCGACGATGAGTAGCAACGAGGCCGTTGAGGAGGGGGTGGGGTTGGGCCCGGTGACGGGGGAAGGGCAGCTCTGGGCCCTCCTACAGGACCTGGTGGAGCGGGAGGGCCGGGACGCGGCGGCGGTGCGGCTGGGCTTGAGCGAGCGCACCATCCGTCGGACCCTGGCGGACCGGCACCTGAGCCGCAAGATGACCGAGGCGCTCTTGTACGAACGCGATCGACGGCGCGCGGAACAGCCGGAGCAACCGGGTGAGCCTGACGGACAGGAGTCCCCCGCCCCTCAGGAGGAGTCGCGGGGTGGCACGCTGGACCAACTGGAGCGCCGGGTCGCAGAGCTGGAACGGGAGCACAAGGAGTGGGTCCAATGCTTCGACGATGGCTTGGGGCAGGTGGAGCAGGACATCATGACCGTGGAGCGGCGGCTGGGCTTCCGACGGGGTTCTGGCAGGGAGCAGGAGAGCGGCTCCGACGCCCCTCCGCGCGTCCATCCAGATCTGGTCACGGTCGAACCCATGCCTGACGACGGCGAGGTCTACGGCGAGGCGCTGCCTGTGGTGGCGGAGTGGCGGCGGGCGTTGCGCGCTGTGGAGAAGCCGCCGCACACCTTGGCCTGGCTCGGGGCGACGGAGCGGCTGCTGCGGCTGGAGATCCAGCTGATCGACGACCGCCGGCTGACCCTGCCGCCGGATACCTCCCCCTGGGACGACGTGCGCCGCGACAACGAGTTGCAACTCCGTCAGCATCGGCTGCGGGAGCTGCGCCGCCAGCGGGTGTGGACTGAACCCTTGCACTGGGCTGCGCGCATTGTCACTCTGGGGCGCTTCGGCGGGGAGGAGGAGTTGGGACGGCAGATGCAGCGCGAGTTTGAGGCGCGACGGGCCGAGTTGCTGTCGCCGAGCGGAGAGCGTCGGCATGGGCGCAGTCGGAACGTGGACGCGTCGAGCGAAGAGTGACCCGATGTCGGCTGAGGCGTGGGGTGGGGAGGGCATCCTCAAGGGGCCTGGCAAAAACTTGCGTAGAAAGTCAAGGGCCGGTGAGCGGAAGTGGGGGGCCTGCGCGAACGAGTGAAGGCGCTCGACGGTCGTCCCGAACGGTGGTAGGACAGCAGGGATGCCGGGATCGATGAGGTCGTTGTGGATGCTGGAGAAGGGGTCGAATACGTGAGGTCGGTGGCCGCACTCTGCCGCCTCCTCCGCGAGCTGATCACTGAGCAGGCGAAAGCGGATGAGGGCCGGGTGCACGGCGCGCCGACCGAACTGGTTGACGAGTGACGTGATGCCTGGGCTGAGCGTAGGGCCGCGCCGCACGCTTGGGGCTGGCCGCGGGCCGAATGGCGGCGGCCGGAGCTGAGGCTGATCGCTGCCTCTGGTCTCACCCCACCCCGGGCCGACGTTCCTTGCCCCCACTCGGCGCAAACGGGCGTTGGCCTGGCTCAGGCGGCTGCGCTGTCAGCTGCCCGTGGTCAGGTGGCTGCACTGGCTGCTGCGGTAGTTGACGCCGGGGCTATGGCGCGTGATCTGGGAACTGACCGGCGGGACTCCACACATGAGCAGGATCGTTGAATGGCTCCTCGATCCTGTCGATCGAGCAGGGGTCAGGATTCGTCGGCGTCCGAATCGGAATCCGGCAGCTGCCGATGAGCGGCTGGATAGCCGGAATCGTCGCGCAGGCGGATGCCGCAGTCGGCGAGGTGCTGGCCCGACCAAGCGAAGTCGAGCCAGCGGGCGTCTGGGCTGAACCAGGGCTGGACGATTACCCGCTGCAGGGGGACGGCCAGGTCGTGAATCCAGCTGGTTGCTGAGCCCGAAAGCCAGCGCCGCTGTAGGTCGAGCACTGCATCCCTCATCTCTTCTGGGTCGAAGAGCGTTCGCAGATCGTCCAGCGACCGATCGAGGACGGGATCTGCGAACGCGCCCCAGGCTGCGGGACCGTGGGTGTGCTCGGTGCGGAGCCAGTCTCGAACGGGCAGGGCGGACTGCGGCGTCCCTCCCCAGCGCAGAAGGGCGAAGCGCTCGCCGTCCAACAACCGCTGCATCGCATGCGCCCGTTCGGCTTGTTCGAGCTCGATCGCGAGGCCGCTCGTCTGCCGGACCATGCCCGAGACCAGCTCGCCCAGTCCGGGCAGGGCGCGGGCGACCTCATCCAGGACGACGAGCTTGAGCGGGGCGACCCGCTCCCGGCCGCCGGCCGCCCCAACCAGGTCGGCGACCGCAGCCCGGGTCGCCGCGTCCGGCGCGCGGTAGCCGAGGTAGCCGAGCAGTTCATCGTCCGGCAGCGCCAACTCGGTAAACTGCGGCGCGACCGGCCCGGACGGCGTGAGCCGGACCGGCGCGCCCACGCTGCGGACCAGCTCGGGCCGGTTCACGGACCAGTTGATCGCCATTGCAATGCGCGGATCGCTGAGCGCGCCGGCGGGGTCGGGATCGCGCGGCGTGACCAGCTGCAGCGGGCGGCCGCCGATCACTTCGTAGACCTGGTGCTCGGGAAACTGCGCGGCCAGGGCATCGATCTGGGCGTCGTCGAGCGGCGAACCGGCCAGGTCGACGTCGCCGTCGGCGAACCTCCGCATCAAATCGTCCGCGGACCCGCTGAACATCCGGATCGCGTCGAGCCGCGCCAGGCGATGCGCTGACCAGAAGTCGGGCGGCGGTTCGCTCGCCCACCAGCGATCGGAGCGGACCAGAGTGGTCTGCTCCGGCCCGTGCCCGTGCAGCCGGTAGGGTCCCGATCCATCGGTCCAGGGCTCGCCCGCCGATCCCTCAGGCCAGCGGACGCCGGCCTGCTCGATCGCTTCGGCGCTGGCGATCCAGGAGTAGGGTCCGAAGAGCATGTCGAGCGCTGGATGTACCTCGCCCCTGTCGATCGTGAGCACGAACGGATCCTGGTACTCGGTGACCTGGTCGAATGCTTGGAAGCGTATGGCGGCCCAGTCGCCGGGCCGACGGGGATCCTCGCCCGTGGCATCCGCGAACCCGCCGGCCGACGATAACCGCTCGATGCTCAGCCGCACATCCTCGCTCGTGGCCGGTCGTCCCTCGCCCTCCGCATCGATCTGGAAGCGGGCGCGCGGGTCCAAGTTGAACACCCAGGTCTCGAGATCGAGAATCTCGGGCGACTCGCAGAGATCCGCCTCCCAGAAGAGCGAAGTGGATCGCTTCCAGCGGCCGATCCGGTGGTAGGTCAACGAGTGCACCCGCTGAGCGAAGGCCGAGCGGGCGCGGTGCGGGTCCCAGCTGTCGACTGCGCCGAGGCCCGCGAACTGGTGCGTGACCCGGGTGTCGGGACCGGGCATGCCGGTCTGTGAGCTCTGGTCCGGACGCGGCATCGGTGCAGGTGCTGGCTCGGCGGGCGTCGGCGGAGGCCGCGAGACCTCTGAGCGACCCTGAGCGGACGGCTGCTTCGCCGGTTGATCACCTGGGCCCGCTTCATCCACTGACCGGGTCACCGGTCGAGCGGGATCCGGCTGGGCGGAGTCGGTGGCTAGAGCCTGGTTCGCTGGCTGCGGCTCCGCTTCGTCGCCGCAGCCGACCAGCGCCAGGGCGGCGATGCCGACCCCCGCCCGCATGCTCGCTGCGAGCAGTCGGCGGCGGGTGAGCTGTCGCCGGTGGATACGCATGCGGTTAGCATATGCAGCTGCGCCAGGGACGGCGCGAGGGAGCGGCCGCACCACAGGGCATGGGCGATGTCACCACCCCATGAGGGCGCAGACCCAGTCTCACGCTCCCCTCTGCCGGGAACCATTGTGTCGCTGAGATCGTCTCAGTTCTGAGCGGGGCGGCGGCCGGTCGCCAACCTGCCGCCCCACAGCTGCAGCGCAGGAGGACCAGATGCACGAGCAAGAGACCCGAGCCGGAACCGGAAGGTGGACGCGCATCCTGGTGCTGCCGTTGATCATCCTGGCAGTTGCCACAGCGGCGCTGTCCGTCGCCTGCGGAGATGACGCGCAACCGGCGCAGAGCGAGCAGCCGGCGGGGGTGGAGCGCCAGGCGGAGCAAGCCGAGCGGCCTGCCGTCGCCGATGCCCAACAGGAGGTCGCTCCGGGGCAACCGAAGGCGATGGATCAGGAAGAAGTTCTCTCCCAGGAGGAAGCCGAGCAGCAACAGCAGGAGGCCATTGAGCAGCAGGCGGCAGAACAGCAAGCCGTTGCCGAGTATGAGGAGGAAGAACAGGCCGCCCAAGAAGCGATGGAGCAAGCGCAGGAACAAGCGTCCTCCGACAGCTCCCGTTCCCGGCAGCGACAGGAGCGCTCAAGCGAGGAACGTCGCACGCCCCGGCGCTCCTTGCCCGGAGCGACCAACTTCGAGGATTACCCAACCATCGGCTGGCGCGAAACCGTCGACGATGATACTTCCACGTTCTCCCTCGACGTCGACCGCACCTCTTACTTCCTCGCCCTGAACTGGGTCGAAGCCGGATACGCGATTGAGCCTGCTTCGGTGCGGGCCGAGGAGTGGATCAACGCCTTCAGCTACAACTACGACCTGCCTGAGGTCGATGACAGCTTCGCCGTCACCACCGATATCCTCGAACACCCCCTGCACGATGATCTGCATCTCGTCCGCATCGCCACCCAGGCGCCCGAGTTCGTCGACAACACGCCGCTCAACGTGACGCTGGTGCTCACGCATCCGGCTCGATGCAGGAAGGCAATCGTGTCGAGATCGCCCGCGCGGCGGCAGAATCGATCCGCCGCGGACTCAGCTCGGACGACCGTATTGCCGTCGTGCTCTTCTCCGACAACATCGTCGCCAGCGAGTCTCATCAGCGTCCTGACGATCGCGACATCAGGAGAATCATCGACCGGCTCGGACCAACCGGCTCAACCAATGTCCAGGCCGGCCTCAACCGTGGCGTCCGATTTGCAGATGAGATCCGTCGCGAACGACCCAACGCCCACAACTACGTGATCCTCATGTCCGACGGCGTCGCCAACGTCGACGCTACCGACCCGTTCGCCATCCTGCGGACGGCCGAGGACCGCGATGACAGCAACCCGCTCCGTCTGATCACGGTCGGCGTCGGCATCGCCAACTACAACGACGTTCTGCTTGAGCAGCTCGCCCAGCACGGCAACGGCTGGTACCGCTACTTGCAAGATGTCGCCCAGGCTCAATCCACCTTCAGCCGCGAGAACTGGCTGGCGCTCTCGATTCCCTTCGCCGACCAGGCTCGCGCCCAGGTCCGCTGGAACAACGAGTCGATCGTCGCCTGGCGACTCGTCGGCTACGAGAACCGCGTCACTGCCGACCGTAACTTCGAGCAGGATCGCAAGGAGTTCGCAGAAATCCCGATGGGATCCGCCACCACCATGTTCTTCGAGGTTGAGTTGAGCGACACGGCAATCCGCGATGGCGTCGTTGACCTCGGCGAGGTCGAACTGCGCTGGCTTACTCCGATGTCCGGGGAATCCAATCGCCAGCAGATTCAGATGGTTTCCGGCATTTCGCGCTTCGGCGACGACGCCATGCTGGACCTCGGCTCAGTCGTTGCGCTCGCCGCCGACCGTTACAGCTGGTTCGGACAGGCCGGCCTCAGCGAGGACACCATGCTGCTGGCCGCCGAGCACCTGGACGAGCTCTCCTGGTGGTTCGCCCACCTGCCCGCTCGCATCCTCAACAGCCAGGCCGGAGAGGACTTCGCCCGGCTGCTCGTCGCCATGGGCGACGTCGCCGAAGAGTTCGAGGCGGAGGACCCGGGCTATTCCCGCTAAGCATGGGGAATCCGGGCGAAACTCAGCGCACCGATCAAGACAGCGCGAAGGCTGAGGCACAACAGGGACTCGATTGGATCGGGGACGAGTCTGGTCACCCAGTGGAGGCCGCGAGGGAGCTGATGTCCAAACTCGATCTGCGCGACCCGAGTGGGCGAACCCGGCGCGACGTAATCTCAGCCACCAACTCACTGGAGTACGGGTAGCCGCATTAGGCGAATGGCGGCGGCGAGCGGCCGGCCGCGAGCGAATGGTTGCGCGGTTCCGCCACGGATCCGGCGATGGCGGCCCGCCGGGCCCCGATGCCGGCCCGGTCGATCTCACGGTCCAGCCGCTTCTCTATCGGAGGCGGCACGGAACGACACTGTGCGATCGATGCGGGCTCCCGCGGCCAACGCCGCGCTCGGCGAAGTGCTGCCCGGCCGGACTTGGCCGCAGTCCCGCGCCGGGAGTCCGGGCGTGGCGGGTGGGGAAGAGTCGAGCAAGTCAGCGGGATCAGGAACCAGGCGGCCTGCGAGGACGTTCTGAGTCGTATGCGGGTGTTCATCGTCTTGGTCGTTTACCTTGCCGCTGCGGCGACCTGCGCGTGCAGCGGCGACGGACCTCGTCCGTCCTCGAAACGCTAACCACAGCGCTAATACTGACGGCGTGGTCTGCCCACGAGTCTTCGAGCAGCTTGCACTCGATCCCAACGAAGTCGCAGCGTAGTGGCCGGGGGTACCGATTGAGGTGCCCTACCGCCAACGACACTCTCAGCAAGAAAGACCCGCTTGAGCGCAAGGAGAGGACTGACCCACCGCTCACGCGCTGAAGTACGTCTTCGTACGAGCCGTCTTCGTCGCCCTTTCGCTCCGGCAACGAGTGGCCAAGGAACTATCCCAAGCAACAGGATTGAATCAGATCATCAATGCCACGAGTATGGCTATCCTGACCGGTAGTGGGATTCTGCACACCTTGAATCAGGTGGCTGGGGCGGGCGATGCTCAAAAGTATCGGAATCGGTTCAGGGATTTTGATTGTGGTGGGGCTCGTTACATTGGGGGTGATGATCTGGTCGTCCGACCAAACGACAGAGGTGGTGTCCCGAGTTGAGCAAGCAAACGACCGGACAACCCAGGCAGTCACCAGGGTGGAGCAGGCGACCAGTCAGACAACCCAGGCGGTCACCAAGGTGGAACACGCGAGCAGTCAGGCGACGCAGGCGGTCTCCAAGGTGGAGCAGGCTCTAAGGCAGAAGGAGACTCTGGAGGTGGGTGAGTTGGTCTACCCCTATTCGACCAAGATCGATGTTTTTCGAGTGGACGCTCGCGAGGACAACACCGCTGTTCTCCGCCATATTCCTAGCCCTACGGTGTTCGAACGGGCCGGATGCGACTGGGACAGGGTGCGTGACATCAGCTCAAACCTCTCGGATTACGACTTTCGAATCGATAGCCCATACCGTGAGCCATACGACCCTGGGGAATTCGCCTGCATCCGTTGACTCTCGATGAGCCTGTTGCAGATGCTTCCAGTATCACCGGGACTGTTTCCTGACGCAGGTGCCTGCGATGTAGCGTCCGGCCCGGGAGATGATTCGGGCTCGAATCGACCGTAGCCCGCCCACTCGCCATCTGCTCCACTTCGACCCTATGTTCCTACAGCGTTGCGAAGACAGGTGCCGACAAGTGTCCATGCAGCTATCACACCCGATCATCATCGGGAGGCTGCCATATGCATTTCTCCTACTCTCTATCGTCGCCGCGTTGTCCTCGGCCGTAGGACCAGTGCAGCGTATTCGTCGGTCGGGTAGTCTGGGGGTGATTGCGTCAACGTCGCTCGGAAAGTGATCCACCTCATTGTTGTAGAGCAGCGACTTTGTCAGACCAACTGAGCAGCGATTCCGTCAGTGTCGCGCCGTTCCGATAAGGATGAAGCAGCGCGGATTCGGCGTCCAGGCACCCCGTTGGGACGGACGTAGTTGCTCACCGTGATGCGCGAGACCCCGAGCAGTCGAGCGGTCGCCCGCATCGAGAGGCCTTGCAGCTGCGCCTGCTGGATCGCTTTCCGGCGGGTGAGTTGGCGGGGCGTGGGCGGCCGCAGCGGGCGTCCGTTAGCGGCGGGTTCAGGAGCGGCTCCGTTGCGCGCCGCGTGGACCGAAGCGCCGTTCGGGCTGGGAGTTTCGGCAGGCCGGGGTAACGCTCCGCCGGAGCCGCGGCCCAAGACGATCCGCTCGTAGTCGGGACGGCTGGCGAGTTCGGCGCAGGCCGTCCGCAGCGTACCGGCGGGCGGCGGGGCCAGGCGCGAGGCGATAGGCGCGCCCTAATGACGGACCGAGAGCGGGCCGTCCGCTCGTTCGACCACTTCGACCCGCGACCGGGCGTAGCTGGTCCGCTCGGGCCCGGGCAGGAGTTGCAGCGTGCGCCAGCGGAACTTGACGGTGTTGTCCCGAGCGACGGTGCGGGGATGGCGGAAGGCGAGGACGGCGCCCAGGTCGAGCGTCGGCTTGAGCGGACGGTAGGCCGGCTCGGACTGCGCCGGTTCGACCCGGAAGCGAGCATTGAAGCGCGGCAGGAAGCCGTCGAGCACGGTCTGGGCCTCGGCGATCGTCTCGGCGCCGGCGTGACGCAATTCGGTCACGAGCCGGTCCTGGAACGTGCCCGCGAAGCGTTCCACACGCCCTTTGGCCTGCAGTGAGCGGGCGAACACCTGGGTGATCCCCAGTTCCCCGAACGCCCGCGAGAACTGGGTCGGCGGGCGTCGTCCCGTTCGTCCTATGGGGGCCTGGAAGACGCCGTGACGGTCGGTATAGAGCGCGAGCGGCAGGCCACGGCGCAGAACGACTTGCTCCAAGAGCGAGAAGTAGCCGCGGGCGTCCTCGGCCGGGCGGAACAGTGCGGAGGGCACATCGCCGGTCGCATCGTCGACCGCGAGCAGCAGGGTGAACCGCGGTCCGCGTTCTTCCAACCAGGCATGGTGGCTGCCGTCGACCTGCAGCAGCATCCCCTCGCGCGGCATCCGCTCGCGCCGCACGCGGTGCTCGGGCGGCCGCCGCCGGCGCGGGCTGGGCATCCCGGCCGCTTCGAGGATGCGGCGGACCGTGAAGCGGCTCAGGGCGAGCCCCTCGTGCTCCCAGAGCAGCTCGCTGAGGTGCGTGTGGTTGGCGCCCGGGTAGCGCTCGCGGGCGAAGCGGACCACCGTAGCGGGCACTGAGTCCGGCACGGCGTTGTGCGGCCGTCGGCCGCAGTTGCCGTGAGCCAGGGCTGGCGCGCCCCGCGCCCGATAGGCCGCCAGCAAACGCCAGACGTGGCGCTCGCTCACGCCCAACACCTCAGCAGCCTGCGCTGCTCGCAGGCCGTCGGCGTCCACACGCTCCAGCACCAGGCGTCGAGCCGCCTCCGACTGTGATACTGTCCGTCTCCTCCCACTTACGTGTTCAGGACTGACAGAGTCGCTGCTCGCTTAGCTACTGACTGAATCGCTGCTCGTCGACAACCTCATCGGTGAAGAAGTGATCCACTTGGGGGTGGTGGAAGTGGTCGGGTTTGGGGTGGCTTCACCTCCGTTCAGGCTGTGGTCCGACGACGGGTCCGGTAGGACTGGCCTTTGGTCGTGAGGATGTGCGCGTGGTGGCCGAGGCGGTCGAGCAACGCGGTGGTCAGCTTCTCGTCGCCGAAGACCTGGACCCACTCGGAGAACGCGAGGTTGGTGGTGACGATCGTGGAGCGGCGTTCATGGCGGTCGGCGAGGAGGTTGAAGAGCAGTTCGCCGCCGGCCCGGTCGAAGGGCACGAAGCCGAGTTCGTCGACGATCAGCAGGGCCACCCGCAGGTAACGCTGATGCAGGCGGGTGAGCATACGCTCGTCGCGGGCCTCGAGCAGTTCGCGCACGAGGTCGGCGGCGCGGATGAAGGCGACCCGCTGGCGGCGCTGGACGGCTTCGACCCCGAGCGCGATCGCGAGATGGGTCTTGCCGGTGCCGATCGGGCCGGCGATCACGACGTCCTCACCGCGCTCGATGTAGTCGCAGGTGGCGAGCTGGGCGAGCTGCGGCCGCTCGATCCCGCGCAGCACGTCCCAGTCGAGCTGGTCCAGGGTCTTGTGGTCGGGGAAGCGGGCACAACAGCAATGGGGCGCAGGAGGCGGGCCACGGCGCCGTCGCGGCGGACCAGGACCTCGGCCTCGAGCAGCTGCAGCAGGAACTCCTCATAGTCCCAGCCGTCGTGTGCGGCCTGGCGGACCAGCTCGGGGTACTGGCGGCGCACGGTGGGCAGCTTGAGTTCGCGGCAATGGGCCTCGAGCACGGCTCGCCGCGCGGCGTCGCTCACGACGCACCTCGTTCCAGCAGTCGATCGAAGTCGGCCAGCGAAGCCTGCTCGACGCGGCAGCCGCGCAGCCGTTCCGGCACGGTCACCTCGTCCGGCGCCTGGGACGCGGCCAGTGAGCGGCGGACCGCTAACTCGTCGAAGCCGCCCTCGGCGAGACCGGCCTCCAGCGCCGCCCGCACCCGCTCCTCGCCATGTTCGGCGTCCGCCTGCAAGAGCCGCGCCAGGGCTCGGGCCGCCTCGTGACCGCCGCGTTCGTCCTCCAGCAAGTCCCAGAGCCGGTCGTAGGGCCCGCCCAGTTCGTCGACCAGCTCCGGCGCGACCTGGCGCAGGGCCTGTGGCTTGCGCGAGAGCTCGCCGAGGTAGTGGCGGTAGCGCACCCGCCGGCCGCCGAAGCGCTGGCGAGGATGGCTGACCTGCTCCGCGCCGCGCTGGAAGGCGACCTCGGAGACGCCGACCCAGGCGGTCACCCTCAGCCCGGCCCAGCGCTCCGGGACGGAGTACCAGGCCCCTTCCAGGCGGACCATGGCGCTGCGGTTGACTGAGACCGGCTGCATCCGCCGCGGCTCGAACGCGACCGCCGGCAGCGGACGCAGCAACGGCCCTTCTGCGGCGAAACGCTCCCAGACCCGCTCGGGCGCGAGCCGGTCGACCTCCGCTTGCATCTCGTCCGAGATCTGCTGCAGCGAGTCGCCGCGCGGCAGCGGCGTCAGCACCTGCCAGCGCAGGCCCCGGCCGCGGCCCTCGACGCCGCCCTTGTCGTGTCCCTGACCGGGACGGGCGAAGCTGGGCTCGAAGGCGTAGTGACTGGCCAGCGCGGCGAAGCGCTCGGTCAGCCGGCGGCGCGGGAACTGCACCCGCCGGACCGCCGCCGAGAGGTTGTCGTAGACCATCCGCCGGGGCACGCCGCCGAAGTGGGCGAAGGCACGCACGTGCCCGTCCAGGAAGGCGAGTTGGTCCTGGCGCTCATAGAGCCGGACGTAGTCGCGGCCCGAGTGCATCAGCCGGAACACCAGCAGCCACACCCGACGCCGCTCGCCGGCCAGGTCGACTCTGACCTCGAAGAAGTCGACCTGCGCGCTCTCGGCCGGACGATGGACCAGCGGCGCGTAGACCTCGGCCCGCCGCCGGCGCCACTCGCGCAACTCGGCCAGGACCAGGGTCAGGCCGACCTCGTAGCCCTCCTCGCGCAACTGCCGATGCAGTCGGCGCCCCGTGATCCGCTGCTTCGCCGTGGTCCGGTGCGACCACTCCTCCAGCAGCTGCTCCAACCGCGGCCGGACCCGGTCCAGCACCGGGCTGGAGCGTTGCCGCTCTTGTCGCTCGGGCGCCGGCGTCTCCAGGTAGCGGCGCACCGTGTCTCGCGCGACCCCCATCTCTCGGGCCACGCGGCGTTGACTCTGGCCCTCGACCAGCACCTTGCGCCGCAGCGCGTAGATATCCATCACTCCGAGCATCCCTCTCTCCCAACCGGCGTCGGCTCACGCCGATCACGGGTTGGGGCTTGGCCTCCAAGTGGCCGAGCTTTAGAGCGATCACTGGACGAGTTTTATAGCGATCAATGCAGTTGGGCGAGGATTGAAACCGGGATCGATGGGACGGCATGACGAAAGCCGAGCAGCCTGCGCCCGGCCTTCGGGTCGGGGGAGGTGCGCTAGCTAGGCCAACGCCGTCGCATCATCTTGGGTTGCTGCATTGTGCCTGACCACGCGGGGTGATGGCCTTTTCGCGGGGGCCGGTTCTCACACCCGCGGCGCGCCTCACACATCTATTGCCGCCCCCACAGGAAATCGCCGAACACCATGGGCCATCCCATCAGCAGGACGAACACCAAGGCGATGAGCAGCCGACGCCACGACAGTCTGAGGAACACGCCGGCCGTGACCAGAACCAGTCCGCCAGCGAGCGCCAGATAGGTAGTGCCGACATCGCCGAGCGCGAGATACCAAGCGATCGCCGAGACTCCGACCAGGCCGCCAATGACCATCGCCGCCGTCGAGAGTTGATTTCGCATGAAGTTGGGGGAGCGCGGCCGCGAAGGACCGCGCCCGCCTATGGTCCTAACTACCGGTCTGACAGTAGGTGTGCTTGTGCAGGTTGGGGTACCAACCGGCGCCGGAGACCCACTTGAACCTGAAGTAACAGGTGTACGATCCGGTCCCCCTGACCCTCGTCGTCACCTTCGACTCCGCGTAGACATCTCGGTTGAGCGTCGTCGGGAAGCCGTCAGAGTGCCAATCGACCTCGTCCCAGGCGTCGTAGATCGTGTTGATGGAGTTCATATTGGTGCCCTTGACGGCCATGTGCCGGAGCCACCACTGGTTGGTGAAGCGGTCGACGGTCTGCCGGGCTGTGGAGATCGTGCCGTTCGCGTAGCTCCAGTCGACCCGCGAGTAGTGCCAGAACATCGGGATGTGGGCAACGTCGTGTCCGATTAGCCTCGAGATGGCCCACTTGCTGGTCGACGACGAAGATGCCAGAGCAATCCCTTGGTCCTCAGCAAAGGTGACCTCGGACGAAACCTCAACCCCGTCGCAGGCGCCGACGAACTCGTAGGCGACCTCCAGGCCGTCTCCGGTCATCGCCGGTGTGTAGTTGACCTGGCAGTCTGTCGGAACCTCACCTTGAGTGGTCGGAGGCGTCACCGTGAGGTAGAACTGGCAGTCGCTGTCGGTGTAGGTGGCGTTCTCGCTGCGCAGGGTGCCTACGTCTAGTACACCCTCAGCCAACCCCTCGCAGATGGCACCCCCTCGGGGATCGCCGACACTCGGCTCGTGTGCCTGGATGGTGCTGGAGGTCAGCAGAAACACAACGACCGCCACTGCTGTGGCGGCCGCCATGAACGCTCCGGGGATGAAGCGTCTACTTCGTTGACCATCGTGCTTGTGGATGAGGTGGTCGAATCGGGACTGCATGTCGTCCCTCCTTTCGAGTTGCGAACCTCCTCTGTCCACGTCCGACTCTACGACTCTGGAATCGACCCTGCCGAAGCGTCCACCGTCTCACATAACCAATTCCTACCCGTCCTTCGGCTTCTTCTTTGGCGAGAACAGCGCCTTGACAAACTGTTCTGGGGACTTGCCTGTCGGGGGCACCTTGACTTCCTTCGACTCTCGCATTGTGGCCTTCCTCTCTATCACGCCCCTTCAACTCACCCGCTGGAAGGCGATCCAGCAGGCCCAACTGCAAGGCCTGTCGGCGTGGGCGACCGCTCGATTGCTCGGCATCTCGCGCACGACCGTGAGCACCTACGTCTACGCCAACGGCGTGCCTGGATGCCGAATCCTCGCTGCTTCATTCTTACCGGAACGGCGCGACACTGACAAAATCGCTGCTCAGTTGGACTGACAAAATCGCTGCTCTACAACAATGACTGGATCAGTTTCTAAGCGATGAATGCACCTCGCGCAGCCGCCAGCGATTGCGCCCCACATTCACGATCTCGCCCGCCTCCTGCATGCGCTGCAGGTTGGACTGCAGGTTGGCGATCGGCTTGGCGCCCTGCGGCGCGGCGTCGCGCCGCTCGAGCTCGGCCAGGATCGCGGTCGCGTGGGCGGGTTCGGCTTGCTGGGCGAGGAACTCGCGCACCGTCCGGCTGATCAACCCGCGCGGCAGGCGGCGGCGCTTGGCCGTTCCAGCCCGTCGCGGGGCGGCCGTGCGGGTTGGCGCCGGCGTTGATGAGGCGGCGGCATTCGATTCCAACTCCAGCAGTTCCTCGACCAGGCGGCGTCTGGCCTCGAGCCGCTCCAGCTCGGCCTGGATGACGGCCAGTTCGGCGTGCAGTTGTTCGGCAAACTGAGCGGACACGGGCGATGCTCCCTTCGGTCGCGGCGCGGCGCCTGAGACTCGTTCGGCAGCGCAGGACTTCGCGAGCCGATACTTGTAGCCAAGGTGCCTCTACGCAGACTATGCCAGCCCGGGGACGTAGCTGGGCTCCGCGGCGACTGTCATGAGACAAGACCTTGGACAGTGGTTGTCAGAGTCCTTGGGCCATGTTGGCGGCCACTGGCTGCTCGGACCACGAGCCGGTCTGGCGATCTCAGGCTAGAGTTTGCAGCCATGGCTCCTGAACAGGGACCGCTCGGATCCGAGGTCGTCAGTGCGTCGGCTTCGGGCGCCTGGGGCCGGCTCTCGAACCTCTGGCGCTACCGCTCGATCGACGTGGACGAGATCTTCGTCGACCTGGTCCGCGCAGCCACGGGCGGCCGCAACCGTGTTCCAATCGCGGCGATCGACGCCGCTGGCTGGCAGCACGGGAGGCTCGGCGCCCGCTGTTGGCTCACGACCGGCGGCGGCCGCCGGTTCGTGGTCGGCGGGCTGTCGTCCGTAGACGCCGCTCTCGTCGCGGCCACGGTCGAGCAGCGGGCTCAGGCTCTGGCCCGCGCCCTGGAGACACAAGGCCGGGCTATCGCTGCGCAGCTCGATCAGTGGTTCGCGGGCGCCGACTACCTGCGCGCCTCCCAGGCGCAAGCGGTTCAGCAGCAGCTGGATCGGCTGACGGGCGAGACGTTCCCGACGTCCGGCGAACTCACCCGGCGGTATCTGTCGCCCGAGAGCCAGGAGGCGTTCTCTCGATTACAGGAACTGACAGTGGAGGATGGGTTCGAGCAGGCCCGCCGGAGGACCAACGCCAGATACGTCTGGCGGGAATCGCAGCGCGCCGCTGAGGCGATGGCGCGGGTGAGCGGATTTCTGCCGATCCCGGAGCAGGCCGAGGCGGTGGCGACGGACGAGGACGTGACCCTGGTCCTGGCCGGAGCGGGCACGGGCAAGACGGCGGTGATCACGGGCAAGGTCGCGCACCTGATCGCGAATCGCGCGGTCGCGCCGGAGCGGATCCTGGTGCTGGCCTTCAATCGCCAGGCCGCCGCCGAGTTGCGCGAGCGCCTCCAGCCGGGTCACGCCGGCGTCGATGTCGCCACCTTCCACTCCTTCGCCCGGCGCGTCGTCGCCCAACGCCAGCTGGCGTCCTCGATCTCGCCGCTGGCCGAGGACGACCTCCAGTTGCGCCGATTGATCGACCAGACCCTCGAGTCGCTGCTGCGCGACCCCGAGCAGGGCTCTGCGCTGCGCCAGTTCATCCTCTACCACCTGGGCGAGTACCGCGCCGCGCACGACTTCGAGCGGCCATCGGACTACTTCGAGTACCTGCAGCGGATCGAGCTTCGCACGCTCCAGGGCGAGCGGGTGAAAAGCCTGGAGGAGCTCAAGTTGGCCAACTTCCTGGCCCTGCACCAAGTCCGCTACCGCTACGAGGCCGCCTACCCGGTGCCGACCGCGACGACGGCGCAGCGCCAGTACCAACCCGACTTCTACCTGCCCGAGCATGACCTCTACATCGAGCACTTCGGCGTCGATCGACGCGGTGAACCGCCGCCGCACTGGCCCGAAGCCGAACGCGAGGAGTACCGGCGGGGGATCGAATGGAAGCGGGCGATTCACGCCGAGCACGGCACGCTGCTGCTGGAGACTTACAGCTGGCAACACCGGACCGGCAGCTGGCAGCACGACCTGCGGGAGCAGCTCGAGGCCTGGGGGGTCGTGCTGCAGCCGCGCCAGGCGCAGGAACTGGTCGAACGGCTCAGGCGGCTGATGCGCAGTTCGCAGCTGAGCCGCCTGCTCGCCGCCTTCCTCCGCCACGTGACCTCCGGCGACTACGCCGAGGCGGAACTTCGGCGGCGCGCCTCAGAGGCGGCCGATCCGGAGCGTGCGCAGACGTTCATCGA
Source organism: Chloroflexota bacterium (assembly GCA_028874365.1). GTDB lineage: Bacteria > Chloroflexota > Dehalococcoidia > Bin125 > Bin125 > Bin125. The sequence goes on from JAPPJZ010000018.1 coordinate 19,935, forward strand.
CCTGTTCGGGAAGGTCCACGCCGCCTACCGCAGAGCGCTAGCCGGCGCGTACGACTTCGACGACCTCATCAATCAGGCGGCTCAAACCATCCGCGAGGGCGCTTGGACCTCGCCCTACGACTGCGTCCTGGTCGACGAGTTCCAGGACATCTCGCGGGGCCGGATGAACCTCTTGGCCGCACTGAAGCGGCCGCAGACGGCTTACTTCCTGGTCGGAGACGACTGGCAGTCGATCTACCGCTTCGCCGGCAGCGATGTGGGCCTGTTGCGCGACTGCGAGCGCTGGCTGGGACCGGTGGAAGAATGCACGCTAAGCCGGACCTTCCGCTTCGCCGAAGGCATCCTCGCCCCATCGAGCGGCTTCGTCCAGCGCAATCCCGCCCAGACCACGCGCCGGTTGCTCCCGGCCCAGCGGTCACCGGACCACGGCTTGGCGCTGATCTGGACGAGCGAGGCGAACATCGGACTCAACCAGGCCACGGCCGACCTCAATCGCCTGGGCGTGAACCGCCAGGCCTCGGTCCTCGTGCTCAGCCGCTACCGGCAGCGCCTGTCCAGCGTTCAGTTGAACGGCCGAACGCTCGAGCAGAGCACCGTCCATGCCGCCAAGGGCCGCGAGGCGGACTACGTCGTCGTGCTCAACCTCACGGGCGAGCGCCGCGGGTTCCCCTCGCAGATCGAGGACGACCCTCTGCTCGACCTGGTCGCGCCACCGCCGGAGCCGTTCGAGTATGCCGAGGAACGCCGCCTCTTCTACGTCGCGCTGACCCGAGCCCGCCACGGGGTCTACCTGCTCGCCGACCCGCTGCGCCCCTCGCCGTTTGTCACCGAGTTGCTCGAACATGCAGAGTCGGACATCCGGCTCGTCGGCGGAGCCGCAGCGCAGCCCAGGCAGATACTCCACTGCCCGCGCTGCGAGGGCGGCCGGCTGATCCAGGCGCGGCGCGGCCGGTCTCTGCGCTGCAGCCTCGGGCCGCATTGCGACTACCGCGCCCCGCGCTGTTCCTGCGGTGCGGGGCACATCCTGGTCGGGCAGGACCTCCGGGTGCGCTGCACCAATGCTGGCTGCGGCGCGTCGCCCGAGCACTGTTCCCGCTGTCATTGGGGCGTGCTCGTCAAGCGGAACGGTCCCTATGGTGCCTTCTGGGGATGCTCCCGCTTCTCTGCCGACCCGTCCTGCGATTTCACCCGCGACCGGAGGTCCGCCAACGCTGCGCCGCGACGAGCGCGCCCATAGAGGGCAAGTGTCGATCGGAGCAGCCGCGGACGATCGCTATCGCTCCCCGGATAGTGCTCAACTGTCGTTTCCGACGCACTCATCCATCGGGCAGGACCGAGGTTTGATCCCAGCCAGTGATATGAGCAATGAAGGGCCCGGGGCGATTCGCCGAGCGTTCTCGCCCCCGAGCTCCATCCGACGCCAACCTCTTCTAGGCGGCGGAGGGACCCGCTCTCGGCAGGGTTGGCGGAGTGGCTAGTCGCGTGGTTCTGACTCCGCAAAGGCACCGAAATCATCCGAGCCATCAACCTGGATGGCATATCGGAATCGGAGTTCATCGTAGTCGTCCGCCAGCGTGTCATCCTTGATGTCGAGGACCTGCAGGGCGGCGTAGAAGCCATTCGTATTGCGCAGAACTGCGACACCGCCGCTCGGTGTCGTCCTCGACCGGGACGTGTAGTCCAGCGCCGCGGCGTTGGTCACTTCGCCGATTGACTGTCGACCCTTGGCGAGCGCGACACCGTTGATCGAGGACGGATCGTTGTACAGGTGGATGCTGGTGCCGCTCGCCTTGCTCCACGCCGTCTCGAACTCCCATGACCCGCATCCGATCGCATAGCGACCGTTGTGGCTGCTGTAGTCGAATGCGGCTTCGCCCGTCTGCGAGGTCATTCTCGGGGGCGGCACGGCGTCCGCTTTGCGTGCGTACGGCTTGACGCCGAGCTTGTCGCAAACCATCTCCGCAATCTTGGCCGGGCCTGCCTTGACAGCGCTTTGGTAGATTGTCGTGCTGGGCATGCCGGGCACAACGCTGTCGTCGAAACGCACCGGCAGGATGAACTCGCGTCGCTCTCGTATGGCTCGACTGAGGGCAGCGCGCTTCTCATGCTGCGGCCAGTCCCCGGCAACGTAGTCCTTGGAGACGAACATGACGACGTACGATGCGCGTTCGCTGTAGATTTCGTGCAGAATCTCTGTGCCGTCCGTGCCCCAGAGAGCGACTTTCTCGAATTCGTCATAGAAGACGGCGACTCCCCTGGCTTGCAAGATCCGCGCGACCTGTTCCACATAATCTCGCTGCGCGCCTGCGAAAGATAGGGCCACCTCGTACTGATCCATCGGCTATCCAATCCATGGCAGGATGGCTATTCCCGGCCGAACCACTCGCCGGCATGAACAAACTCGTGGTGACACGTTACTGCCACCCCAGCCGTCGCGCCCTGGCGGGAGCGACGGCGCACGCAGGAACAGGATTGGACTCCGCCCCATCTACAGGACCTGAACAGCGTCCCGTCGGGGAAAGGGCCTTCATCGCCTCGGATTGCAGCTCCGGCCGGGCCCTCCCCCGCTCCCCGCCCCAGACACGCCGGTGCACCGATTCCCGGCAACACCGATACGCTGGCGAGCAGTATTACTACCCCAGCGCCGAAGAAACAGCGTGCGAGCGACAGGCGGGACACGGTCAGAGTCTCCGCCTACCAGAATGCAATCCACAACAGCCAACCGCACCCCATCACCACTCCCACGGCAAACACCATCATCCGTTCTCGGCTGTGCTCCAGCACGAATCCAATCGCGAGCATGGGCGCTGCAACTGCTGCGATCAATCCTGATTTGAGGCCCAGGCCATAGGCCGTCAAGTAGGAAGCCAGCATCGCCAGCAGGCCAACGTTGAGCAGCATCGTCCCCATGAGTTCCCGCACGGCACCCATCCTTATCCCTGCCATTCACGTTGACTCGATTGATGGAAGCAACCCGCGCCGGGGAGACGCGGGCTACTTGCACAGCCTCAGTGGACGAGGCAATTGTGGGTGTAGCGGAATCCAGCTATCCCACCTCGGAAGGTCGCACGGCCATAGCAGTCATAGGCGCCACCCGGCTTAGGGCCTGTTCACAGTAGCGCGTAGACATGTCAGAGTGAGGGTGCGCGGCGGCGCGGCTGGGTGACCAGATGAGATTGACTGACTCGCAATACGAGCGGATCGCGCCGTTGCTGCCGACGCCGCGCGGCAAGCTGACGGTCCCCCAGCGCCAGGTCATGGACGCGCTGTTCTACATCGCCAAAGAGGGCTGCAGTTGGCGCGGGCTGCCGCCCGAGTTCGGCCCCTGGCACACGATCTACATGCGGCTCAATCGCTGGGCCAAGGCGGGGGTATTGGAGCGCGTGGTGACCGAGTTGCAGCGCGACCAGCTAGCCGGACTGGAACTGGACGCGCTGTCGCTGGACAGCACGATCATCAAGCTGCACGCCGATGGCGCCGGCGCGCTCAGAAAAAGGGGCGCCAGGCGATCGGCCGCTCGCGGGGCGGCCTGAGCAGCAAGTTGCACGCGCTCGTGGGCGACGAACGCACCGCGCTGATCATCGGGCTCTCACCTGGTCAGCGTGGCGATGCGCCCGCTGGTCGCGAATTGCTGCGCCGGCTCGGACCGGTCGCGGGCAGGCCCGCGCTAATCATGGATCGCGCCTATCACGGCGACCAGACGCGCCAACTGGCCCGAGACCTCGGCTACCGACCCGTCGTCCCGCCGCCCAGCTACCGCAACCCGTCCTGGTCCTACGACCGCGACCTCTACCGTCGGCGCAACGAGGTCGAGCGCTTCTTCTGCCGGCTCAAGCGCTTCCGCCGGATCGCCACCCGCTACGACAAGCTCGACCTCATCTTCCTCAGCTTCATCCATCTCGCCCTCATCTGGGACGCGCTTCAACTACTGTGAACAGGCCCTAGGGCCTGTCGCGTTGTTCCGCATCGCAAAGCGAAACTCCTGCTGATCGTTCTCCGAGGGCCAGACCTTGTAACCAGCCACTTCGTCGCCGCCGGTGTCGAGCTCGTCGTTCAGGACCAGCCGCTGCAGTCTGCGAGCCTCGAGTTTGTGCTCCTGTTGCTCGTAGACCTCTTGAACTGCATCTAAGAGGATCTGCAACGTTGTCAGGCGCTGCTGGCCATCGATAACCCGGCGAATCTCGATGCTGCCCGCAGGAGTGACTTCCTGTTGAAACACCACTGCGCCAAGGAAGTGCTTCGGTGCGTCGTCTTCACTCACTTGGGTTTCGGCACCTCTGAGCAGGTCGAGGTAATCGTCCACAAGCCGCTCCACGTCTTCCCAAAGCGGCTCCCATTGGTCCTGTTCATTCCACACGTATCTTCGCTGATACGCAGGAACCACATACCGAACGGACCGTCCGAAGAGCTGCTCTGGAGTGCGAACGTTGGCGCTAATGGTCATCGTTAACTCACTACACCGCCGCCAGCGTCGACGCCTTGCGCAGCGCATTCGCTGCGCGCTCGAAGCTGGGGAAGGTGGCGATCCCTTCGTCCTGCAGCCTCATTCTCGCGGTGAGGGCGGCTTCTTCGAGGTGGCTGGGGTGGAGGGCGGCGAGGAACGGCTTGTCCGACTCAGCCATGAACTTCTTGAGGGAGCCGATCAGGCGGTCGAACTCCTCGGGCTTGTCCTGCCAGCGGCGGGCCATGAACGTGGCCGAGAGTTCCATGCCGACGGCGTCGATGTTCTCGTCGGCATTGAGGATGTCGAAGATCGTGTCGAGGTGCTTGGGGTCCTGGCCGATCGTGCCGGCCGCGTCGAGCGGGTTGCGGTAGCTGCCGCCGATGATGTTGAAGAACTCGGAGAGCTGGGCGTAGCTCTCGTCCGAGAGCGTCGGCACTTTCCAGCCGACCTTCTCGAAGGCGTCGGTGAGCACCACCGACTGCCCGCCGGTCATCGCGATCAGGCCAAGCCGATTGCCCTGGGTGCGCTTGGTCAGCAGCGTCGCTTTGACCACGTCGATCATCTCGTCGAGGTTATGCACCGCGACCGCGCCGACCTGCTTGATCATCGCCTCCCAGATCGCCTGGTCGCTGGCCAGCGAGGCCGTGTGCGATCGGATGGCGCGTCCACCGCCCTCGGTCTGGCCGCCCTTCCAGATGATCACCGGCTTCTTCGCCGCGACCTCTTTGAGCGTCCTGAACAGGCGTTGGCCGTCGCGCGCGCCCTCGATGTACATGCCGATTACCTCGGTTTGCGGGTCGTCGGCGAGGTATTCGAGGTAGTCGGACGCCTCGAGGATGATCCCGTTACCGAAGCTGACCAGGGTCGAGCAATAGAGGCCGTGAGCAGCGCCCGTGAGCGAGAAGTTCATCCCGTGCGTGCCCGACTGCGAGACGAAGCCGATGTTGCCCTGCACGCCGGCCGGCTGGTCGCGGTTGAAGCGCACGCCGAGACCGGGCACGTGCAGGCCCATGCAGTTGGGGCCGATCAGGGCGAGTCCGGCCGGGTCGGCGATTTCAAAGATTTTGTCCTGCAGCTCGACCCCGATGTCTTCGCCGGTCTCGGCGAAGCCGGAGGTGAACAGCGTGACGCCGCCGACATTGGCCTCGACGCAGCCCTGGACGATGAACGGCGCGACCTGTCGCGGGACGGCGCAGACGGCGAAGTCGACCTGGTCGGGGATGTCGGTCAGAGACTTGTAGTTGGGAATGCCCAGCTCTTCGATCCCGGGGATCTCATTCTCGTCGACCTGGACGCTGTAGACGGGGCCGTCGAACTCCTTCATCGAGCGCAGCCAGTTGTAGCCGCTTGCCTTCTTGTCGCCAATCACGGCGACCACCTTGGGCGCCAGCGCGCGGGTCAGGCGTTCACGTGTAACGGCCATCGGATGTCTCCTGGGCTATCAGCGATGTCGGATTCAGTCAGATGAGGTGAGGAGGATGCGGGCATCAACGGCGATCGCCCCATCCGGTCGCGCGAAGACGGGATTGAGGTCAAGCTCCGCAATCTCCGGGTTGGCTTCCGCGAACTCCGAGAGTTGGAGGAGCATCGACTCGATCGCCTCGAGATTGGCCGCGCGCTGACCGCGGAAGCCCTCCAGCAGCGGGAATCCCTGGATTTCGCGGATCATCTCAGCCGCGTCGCGCGGTTCGAGCGGCACGATGCGGAAGGCGACGTCCTTGAGCACCTCGACGAACACGCCGCCGAGCCCGAACATCAGCACCGGCCCGAACTGCTGGTCCTGGGTGATGCCGAGGATCACTTCCGCCCCGGGCTCGGCCATCGGCTGCACCGAGACGCCCTGCGCCTGAGGATCCTCAACAGCCGCGGTCACCCGCTCGTGGATGCGCTGACAGGCGGCGCGAAGCGCCTCCTCGTCGGCGACGCCCAGCTCGACGCCGCCAACGTCGGTCTTGTGCGTGATCTTGTCTGAGACGACCTTGAGCGCGACCGGGTAGCCGAGCTCGGCGGCGTGCGCGGCGGCCTCGTCGATCGAGGTGGCCAGCCGTGTCTCGGTCACATTGATTCCGGCGTCGGCGAGCAGTTGCTTGGCTTCGACCTCGGACAGGATGGTGCGGTTCGCGGCGCGCGCGGCGGCAATGACATCGGTCATGGGCGTCTCCGGCGGGATTGTGCGGTCAACTGGGGGCAGAATACATGCCGATCCGGTGGGTTTCGGTGCTGAGTCTGAGGAGCCGCTATTGTGTATACGCAGTTTCGCAGTTGGGATGCGCTGAGGAGTTGGGCCATGGCCGAGGGTGACCCGTTCGAGGACTGGCTGGACATCGTCGAGGCGGCAAGAGAGCTCAACATCCACCCGCAGTCCATGCGTCGATTGATCAAGCAGGGTCGAGTCCCCGCGCGCCTCTACGGAGGCAAGTACCTGATCGAGCGCGACCAACTCCTCATGTTCAAGTCCAACTACGACCCCCGCCCCGGCCGAAAGCGCTCGCCGCGGTTGTTGTAGCGGTCTTCTCCTCACTTAACCGAACGCGACAAGAAGCCCCACGACTAGCGTCGTTGCCGCGAAACCGAGGCCAACGGCACCCATCACCCACTGTCGCAATCTGGCGTCTCGGTCTTCCTGATCACGAACACGTTGCCGTTCGCGCTCGTCGCGCTCTCGTTCCCGTTCATCCCGTTCACGCTCGCGCAGGATGTTCTCCCCTCGGAAATCACTGATTTCCTTGCGAACATCGGCCATGAACTGCGCTTGCTGAGCCGTCGTGTCCGCTCTCTCCACCCGCCACTGTTCGATCAGGGCCGCAAGCGTATCCTTTCGCGCAAATGGTTCAGTTGCCTCTTCAAGCAGTTCATCCGCGAAGACTGCGAGAGGCTCTGCCATCGCTTCCGGACAAAGGCGTTGCGTGATTAGCGAATCACGCGTCTTGAGAACGTCGATCGATGCCATAGGTCTCCTCGACCTGCTCACGAACCACTGCAACCACCTGGTCGGCCTTGTCTTCTTGCACCCACCCGCGCGCGATCGCTTCTCGCCTGAAGCGCGCGAGCGTCTCTTCAACTAGGCGTTCGGGAAGCGGACCGTCCACCCGCGGCATCAGCTGCCTCCTGCTTCCCCATCTTAGTGCGCCGACGAGGCGCCCTCGATGATCTCCTCGACGACGTGGGGCTCCGCCAGCGTTGTGACGTCTCCGACGTTTTCGGGCTCGCCCTCGGCGACTTTGCGGAGGATTCGGCGCATGATTTTGCCGGAGCGGGTTTTGGGCAGGCCACCGACGAACTGAATTCGATCGGGGGTGGCGATGGGGCTGATTTCGGCTCGGACCTGGCGCTTGAGTTCGACGGCGAGGTCGGGGCCCGGATCGAAGCCGTCCTTGAGCAGCACGTAGGCGTAGATGCCCTCGCCCTTGATCTCGTGCGGGTAGCCGACGACGGCGGCCTCGGCGCAGCCGGCGTGGCCGACCAGTGCGCCCTCGATCTCAGCCGTGCCCAACCGGTGGCCGGATACGTTCAGCACGTCGTCGACGCGGCCGGTCAGCCAGTAGTAGCCGTCGTGGTCGCGGAATGAACCGTCGCCGGTGAAGTACTTGCCCGGGTACTGGATGAAGTAGGTGTTGATGAAGCGCTCATGGTCGCCGTAGACGGTGCGCATCATGCCGGGCCAGCTTCGGGCCATGCAGAGCAGACCGCTCTGCTGGTTGCCCTCGAGTTCGTTGCCGTCGGGGTCGACGAGCACCGGCTCGACGCCGAAGAAGGGCAGCGAGGCGGAGCCGGGCTTCATGTCGTTGGCGCCGGCCAGACCGGTGAGGACGTGGCCGCCGGTCTCGGTCTGCCAGTAGGTGTCGACGATTGAGCAGTGTCCGTCGCCGACGACGCCGTGATACCAGCGCCAGGCCTCGGGGTTGATCGGCTCGCCGACCGTGCCCAGGACGCGCAAGCTGGTCCGCTGGTGGACCTTGACCCACTCGTCGCCCTCGCGCATCAGCGCGCGGATCGCGGTTGGGGCCGTGTAGAGGATGTTGATTCCCAGCCGGTCGACCATGTCCCAGTAGCGTCCCGCGTCGGGGTAGGTCGGAATCGACTCGAACATCACCGAGGTCGCGCCGTTGCCCAGCGGGCCGTAGACGATGTAGCTGTGCCCGGTAATCCAGCCGACATCCGCCGCACAGCAGTAGATGTCGCCTTCGCGGTAGTCGAAGGTGTAGCGGTGGCTGAGCATCGTGAACAGCAGGTAGCCGGCCTGCGTATGCAGCACGCCCTTGGGCTTCCCCGTCGAGCCTGAGGTGTAGAGGATGAACAGCGGATCCTCCGCGTCCATGACCTCTGGTTCGCATTCCGCCGACTGGTTGGCGACGGTCTCGTGCCACCAGACGTCGCGGCCGTCCTTCATCGTCACGTCGCCGCCCGTGTGCTGATGGCAGATGACGAACTCGACGCAGTCGACGCCCGCCGCGTCGAGCTGGTCCATGGCGGCGTCGACGTTGGCCTTGAGCGGCACCGTGCGGCCGCCGCGCTTGCCCTCATCCTGGGTGATGACGGCCTTGCAGAGTGAATCCTCAACGCGATCGGCGATGGCGGTCGCCGAGAAGCCGCCGAAGATGACCGAGTGGATCGCCCCGATGCGGGCGCAGGCGAGCATCGCGGCGACGACCTCGGGCGTCATGCCCATGTAGATCGCGACACGGTCGCCCTTGCCGATGCCTCGGCTGCGCAGCTCGTTGGCCAGCCGGCAGACTTCGGCGTGCAGGTCGGCGTACGTGATCGACTCGTTGTCCGCCGGTTCGTCGCCCTCCCAGAGGATCGCGGTCTGGTCGCCGCGGGTTGCGAGGTGGCGGTCGAGGCAGTTGACCGAGACGTTCAGCTTGGCGCCCAGGAACCAGGCGATCTCGCCCGCAGCCAGGTTCTCTTCCTTCAGCGTGTGCCAGGGCTCGATCAGGTCGAGATGTTCATTGGCCATCTCGGTCCAGAATGCGTCGGGCTCGTCGAGCGAGCGTCGCCAGAGCGCCTCATAGCCCTCGCGGGAGGTGACCAGCGCGCCATCGCGGACGTTGGCGGGCGGTGAGTAGGTCTCGTTGACCGGCATCGCGGCGTCGGGGGTTGTCATGTCAGCATCCTCGTCTGCATCGGCGTGTGACTTCTGGTGCAGATGCTACCGCGCTGACCGCCCGAACCCCCCTGTTGCGCCGGGCGCTACGAGCCTCGGGCCAGCAACGCGCCCAGGGTTGCCAGTACCGCCGCGAACCCGATGCCGATGCCCCACATCAGCAGCTTCAGCTTCGTATCGACGTCTGCCCGCAGATCGTCAATCCGACTATTGACTTCGGAGCGCAGATCGTCGATCCGCCGGTCGATGCGCGCCAGCGCGTCGCGGACGCCGAGAGGTTCGTTGCCATCCGACGGATGCTCGGTCGTGACCATGGTGACCTTTGTCGCTGCGTTCCAGTGTGACCCAGTGTAGGCGTCGGGTCGACCGCGGGGAGTGCCCCCTTCTGCCTGCGGCATCTCCCCCCGCTTGCGCGGGGGGAGATGGGATAGGGGCGTGGCTTGGGGGACCCTGCGGCCGGTTGGGGTTGGGCGGAGGGGTGTGGAGGGCTGGCCCGCTCGGAGGGCGAGGATCTTCGGCGGGGGCCCGAAAAAAACGGGGAGGCGAAGGGGACGGGTATTAGAGGGGGTCGTCCTCTTCGGCGTTGGAGGCGTCTTCGTCATCGTCGGCGTCGTCGGTCTCGGCTTTCTGTGCGGCGGCTTCGGCTGCGGCTTGCTGTTCGGCTTGTTGGGCGACAGCCTTCTCGACGGCGGCTATCTGGGCATCGCGCACTTCGTCAACGAATTCAGGGGGGAGCAGCGCCATGGCGGCCCGATCTGCGGGGTCGATCTGGCCCAGCATGGCTTCGGACTCGTAGGCGAAGAAGGCGGGATGCTTGGGTCTGGGGAAGAGATCGAGGAGCCGCGACAGGGAGTCGAGGGCGCGGACCTGAGCATAGGCGGCACCACCACTGTTGGCGAGCTCCCAGTACCGGTTGCGGATGGCTTGCGGAGTTGATTCGGCGGACATGTCTGGCTTCCCTTCGTCACCACATCTTCGTCACCACGTCGTCATGAACAGCATATATGTTCTGTCGCCGAGTGGGGGAGCTGAGCGGGAGTCAGTTGTAAGCGACGACACTCTGCGGGGGTTCCGGCGGTGTCGCGGGCGTGCGGAGGGATTGATTCTCTATCCGAACCTATGTACTATCGTGTGCCATTCCCAATGAGGGAATGGTGTTGTGGACAGTTGTGTGGAGGAGGATCTGATGAGGTTTCGGGTGGAGGCGGAACGGACGATGGCGAGGCTGGCGGGCGTACACGAGTCGCGCCGGTTTGAGCCGACGGCGCGTCAGCGGAGTCTGCTGGAGGCGTTGTCGGAGGGACCGGCGGAAGGGGTGTCGCTGGTAGGCTACGGCGGCGCGATGGGAGGAGGGAAGACGCGGCTGCTGGCAGAGCTGGCGCTGGACGCAGCGCTGTTGCATCCGGGCAACAACATCCTGGTTGGTCGGCAGCATTACACGGATCTGCACACGACGACGCTGGCGGAGTTCTTGCGCGCGTGTCCGGAGCGTTTCATCCGCGAGCGCAGCGAGACGCCGAATCAGCGAGTGGCGGTGAGCGTGGCGCCGGGCATCCCGAGTTCGACGATTCACTTTCGGCACCTGTCGTCATGGACGGGCCTGGGTTCGCAGGAATACGGCTCGGTGTTCATCGACGAGGCCGGGGAGGTGGCGGAGGATGCGGCGCGGATGCTGCTGACTCGATTGCGTCACCGGGCCCAGCGGCGGCGCTGGTTTGTGGCGGCGTCGAATCCGTGGCCAGGTTGGTTTGAGCGCTGGTTCGTGCGGCGAGAGCTGGACGAGGAGGCGCTGGAGGTGGCGGGCGGGCGCGTGATCTTCGTTCCGGCGCGGATCGAGGACAATCCGCACCTGCCAGCGCGATACGCCGATCAGCAGCGGGCGCTGCATCCGGGGGACTGGGTGGAGCGCTTCATCGAGGGTCGCTTCGACGCGTTCGCGGGGCAGGTGTACGGTCGGTTCGACGCGAAGCTGCACGCCTGGAGCGGACCGCTGCCGAGCTTCGCGCGGTACGTGGGCGGGCTCGATTTCGGCGCCCCCTCCGACGACGCCCACTTCACGGCCGGCGTGGTGGCGGGGATCACCGACTCGCGCGCTCCGTGCGGTCCGGACGTGCTGATCCGGCTGGACGAGTTCGAGGAGCGCGGGCCGGACGTGATCCAGCGGTTGGAGGCGTGGCAGCGACGCTGCGTTGCCCAGTTCGGGCGGATTCGTTGGTGCGCCGACCGTTCGCAGAGCGCCTGGATTGACCATCAACGCCGTCAGCGGATCGCCGTGGTTCCCAGCCGCGGCGGCGAGGGATCGGTCAACTGGGGGATTTCGCTCGTGCAGGAGCGGTTGGCGGCGGATCCGCCGCGCTCGTACTACATGCCGCGAATGACGAGATTTGCGGAGCGGATGCGGGAGTATCGCTGGGCTCTGCGGGAGGGCGGTGAGCCGAAGCCAGTGAAGCGGCAGGACGACCTGCTGGACGCCGATCGTTACCTGCACGAATTGGCGCAGGAGCGGCCGCGGGCGGGGGCGCTGCCGCAGGTGATCATTTCGAATGGGCCGCGCGGGCGTATGGCGCATTGGCCGGGTCGGTGAGGGTGGAGGTTGGATCGATGAGGGATGATGCGGCGGCGAGCCGGGGAGTGCCCCCCTCTGCCTTCGGCATCTCCCCCCGCCTGACGGCGGGGGGAGAGAGGAAAGGCCCTCACCCTAGCCCTCTCCCTCGGGGAGAGGGGACCGGAAGCGGAGGCCGTGGGTCCCGGAACGGGGGAAGGGGAGTGCCCCCCTCTGCCTGCGGCATCTCCCCCCGCCTGACGGCGGGGGGAGAAGGGAGTGGAGGGAGAGGGGACGGCAGGTGAGAGTGGATCGGAAGGAGGTTGGGCGGTGATACGATGCGGATGAGGGCACAGGTAGCCGAGTCGAGAGGTCGCACGATGGCGCAGCAGGAACCGTTTCAGCGGATTTCGGTTGAGGAAGCGGAGGAGAAGCGACAGGCCGGCGTCACGCTGGTCGACACGCGCGAGCTGGATGAATACCAGGACGGACACGCGGCGGGCGCGCCGCTGATGCCGCATATGTCGGTGATGACGCGGGCGGACGAACTGGAACAGATTTCGGGCGGCAAGGACGAGCCGATCATGTTCATCTGCGCCAAGGGTCAGCGCTCGGCGGTGGCCTGTGAGTTCGCGGCGGCGCTGGGTTTCACGGATCTGTACAACGTCGAGGGCGGCACCGAGGCCTGGATCGCCGCCGGTCTGCCGGTCGAGTATCCCGGCTAGCGTGCGCACGATCGACAGCACGTCGAGCGGCCGCGCCCCATGCTGAGCAGCTTGAGCGGGACCCAGCGCTATGCGCTGTTCGTCCTGGTGGTGGTCGTGGTGGTGGTGATCTACCTGGTGGTCTCGGGCGGGCTGGATGAGTTGCTGGGCGGCGGGGAAGAGGAGGAACGGGCGCCGACTGAAGTGACGACATCGCCGGCGCTGCGGACCGTCGCGATCGAGTTCGGTCACGCGAAACTGGTCGGTCCGGTCGAGGTGACGATCGTCGGGCTGACCTTCCCCGACCAGATCCGGGCGGAAGGGTTGTGGCGAACGCCGGCGCAACGCTTCGCGGCGGTACAACTGACGATGACGAACCGCTCGAAACAGGCGGTCGATCTGCCGCTGACGGGTCTGCAGCTTGTGACGGTGGACGGCCGCGCCTACCTGGCCGATGAGGCGCTGTCGCTGGGCGCAGCCCGCACGGCGGACGGCACGGTCTACGCGCCGCCGTTGGTCCTGCAGCCGCAACTGACGATCACGGTGGTGGCGGTCTACGACATCCCGATCGACGCCAGTGGTCTGCAGTTGCGGGTGATGGGCGGTTGGTCGGACTTTGAGTTGTTTGAGTAGGGGGGAACAGGAGCTGCCCCCCCTCTGCCTTCGGCATCTCCCCCCACCTGACGGCGGGGGGAGAGGGGAATGGTGTTGGCTTCGAGTCGGGAGAAACAGATGACGATTTTGCTGTTTGACATTGATGGGACGCTTTCGACGTCTCAGGGAGCGGGGACGGTGGCGATGACTCGGACGTTTCGCGAGTTGTGGGGGATTGAGCGTGCGCTGGAGGGGATGAACTTCGCCGGTCGGAGCGATAGCTGGATCGTGCCGACGGCGCTGTCGAACCAGGGTCGGGATTGCTCGGCGGAGGATCTGGCTCGGTTCGTGGATCACTATGTGCCGAATCTGGGCAAGGCTGTGGTGGAACGGAACTCGCGGCTCTGCCCGGGGGTTGTGCCGCTGCTGGAGGCGCTGGCAGAGGAGGATGTGACGCTGGGTCTGGGGACGGGCAACTTTCGTCGGGCAGCGGAGGCGAAGCTGGCGCCGCTGGGGATCTGGGAGTACTTCGTCGACGGGGGTTTCGGGGACGATCATCCCGACCGGACGGAGTTGCTGTCGGCGGGCCTGGAGCGGTTGCGACGACATTCGAGTGACGGTGCGGAGGCGGTGGTGATTGGCGATACGGGGCACGACGTCGAGGCGGGTCACGCGATCGGGGCGAAGGTGGTGGCGGTGCGGACGGGTTACGCACAACCAGGGGAGTTGGATGGGGCGGATGTGCTGCTGGACGATCTGTCGGACCTTGGGGTCTCGATGGCGGCGTTGCTGGGATAGTCTGAGCGCATGTCTACCGGGCTGATCGTTGGGATCATCATCATCCTGCTGGTGGTGGGGGTTCCGATCTTGCAGGCTCTGATTCGGGCGGTGCAGCGGCGTCGATCGCTGGGGGCTGCGGGGGTTATGGAGCTGCGTGCGGCGGGCTTGCGGGGTGACGAGGTGCCACGGGGGCTGGCTCGGCAGGCGGCGGAGGCGGTGACGTCGGAGGAGATTGCGCTGGCAGACGACAATCCGGAGGCGACGATTGCGCAGTTGGACGCCTCGGGTCGGGTGATTGGCTATCGCGAGAGTTTCCGCGATCCGCGCTCGCTGGGCGAGTTCATGGACTGGCTGCTGACGCAGACGATCTACCGGAGTCGGGCGCATCGCCGGGTGGAGGTCGAGTTGACCCGCTACGAGTCGGCGGAGCAGGCGTCGGAGGCGTTGGAGATGGCGCCTCAGCTTGATGCGAGCGACGGCTCGGTGGCGGTGGAAGATGTCGGCGAGCGCGGCGGGGTGCTGGCTCGGGAATGGACGAGAACCGAAGACGGCTCGGCGGTGCAGCGGATGCTGGAGTTGCGCTGGGCGTCGGGGGACGTGGTGGCGGTGGTGCGGGGCGACTCGGAACCGTCGGGGGCGTTAGAGGATGATGAGGTTCAGCGGTTGGCGGGGTTGGTGAAGGGTCGATTGGGGTGAGTTGGAGTGCGTAGTCGAAGACATCCAGCGGCATTGGTCCGGCCGAAGCCCCCCTCTGTCTACGGCATCTCCCCCCGCCTGACGGCGGGGGGAGAGGGGACCGGAAGGAAGGGGATTGCGTGATGCGGGTTGAGGAGCGGGTGGAGTTGTTGGATCGGTTTCGGGCGGGGCCGGGGGCTTTGCGGGCTTCGGTGGCTGGGGTTTCGATGGCTCAGCTTGATGGGGCTCCGCCGGAGCCGGGGTGGACGGCTCGGGAGAACTTGCATCACGTGTCGGATGTTGCGGTGATGGGGGCGTTGCGCTTGCGGATGATGCTGCTCGATATCGAGGTGGAGATGTGGCCGATTGACGGGGACGCGATGCAGAAACGGTTGCGCAACGACAAGCGTCCGATAACTCCGGCGTTGCAGACGGTGGAGGCGCTGGTTGAGTCGGCGTCGTCGATCCTGGGAGCGTTGCGCGAGGACGAGTGGACGCAGCCGCGTCCGGTGCCGGTGGCGCGTGCGCGCAGCGTCGAGGAATGGCTTGAGGCGAGCGTGCGGCATGTTGAGGAGCACATCGAGCAGATTCGTTACGCGCTGACCGGGACCTGCTAAGGCACGTAAGGATTTAGCGAATGAGCGAACGTCCGGCGCTGTTGGCGGAGTACCTCGAATCGACGTATGAGATCGAGGTCGTGCTGGAGGAGTTGTCGGAGTCGGAGCTGGAGGCGCGTGAGCGTCCCGAGGAGTGGTCGGTGCGGCAGATTGTGCATCACCTGGCGGATGTGGAAGTCGGCGATGCGATGCGTCTGCGGCAGATGCTGGCTCACGAGTCGCCGCTGATCGTTGCGTACGACGAGGGGCTGTTCGCTGCGGGTCTGCATTACGAGCGGGCGATTGAGACGTCGGTGGCGACGTTCTTCGCGTTGCGGGCGTCGAGCGGGGCGATACTCGAACAGATTGGGGAGCGGGACTGGTCGCGGGCGGGTCGGCACGAGGAGCACGACTTGTACACGGTTGAGATACTGGTGGGCAGGAGCATCGAGCATGACCGGCTGCACGTCGCGCAGATCAAGGGCGCGCTCCAGCGCGCGCTGGGGTGACCGCAGCTTGCTGAGAGGACCAAAGCGATGACGACGCCGGCGAGCTACACGAACGACGATGTCGAGGCGCTGCTGTCGAAGATGGCGCAGGAGCGCGGCAAGCTGATTCAGGCGGCGGAGGGTCTGCGGGGCGACGACGCGGACCGTGTGCCGGTCGACGCGGTCGGTGAGGAGCAATGGACGGCGAAGGAGCAGCTGGCGCACCTCTGGGAGATGGAGCGCAGCTACATCGCCTGGTGCCGGGCGGGTCAGGCCGAGAGCGGCGTCGACGCCTCGGAGATCCGCGGCGAGCCGGTCGACATCCCGATCGAGCGCGCACCCCAGCACACGGTCCGCGAACTGCTTGATGCGCTGATCGACGAGCGAGCGAGGACCAACGACTACATCCGTTCGCTGACGCTGGGCGAGTTCGCGCATACGGCGTCGACGCCCGGGTTCGGGGAGCTGACCCTGATGCAGTGGCTGCGTTCGTTCTACCGGCACGACCGCATGCACACGGCGCAGATCGAGGGCCGGCAGTCGGACTATCAGCCGCGCTACCAGGGCGGTCGGGAAGCGAACCAGCGTCAGATGCGGATTGACCAGGTGGCGGAGCGGCAGGGTCGGGGCGGGTAGGATTTCGACATGACGCGACGTGACGATGAGGCGCTGGATCCGGACTCGGTGTCGGATTGGGCCGAATGGGGGCGGAAGCAGGGGAGCCGCTGGGGGAAAGAGTTCAGCGGTCGGGCTCAGGACTGGCGGAGTGAGGCGTGGTCGTGGAGCCATCCGCAGGATCGACCGCCTGCGCCGTGGTGGAGCCGGCTGTTCTGGAGCATCTTCAACTTGCCGCTGGCGGCGATCGGCGGAGTGTTGTTGTTGGGTCTGGTGATCTGTGGGGCGGCGGCGATGCTGGTCTGCGGTGCGTTGGTGATCTGGCTGGCCTGCGGCGCGGGCGGGGCGGCGTTCGCGTCGCGTCGGGGCTGGCCGTCGCAGGTTGGGGCGTTGCTGGGCTTCGGGCTGGGGCCGACTGGGGTGTTGCTGGCTCG
Source organism: Chloroflexota bacterium (assembly GCA_028874365.1). GTDB lineage: Bacteria > Chloroflexota > Dehalococcoidia > Bin125 > Bin125 > Bin125. Next base: position 36,911 of record JAPPJZ010000018.1, read on the forward strand.
GAGGTTGCCGGAGCGTCGGTGAGGGGTGGGGGGTTGCGTGGGGTTAGGTGCGCTAGGAATGCCCCCCTCTGCCTTCGGCATCTCCCCCCGCTGGCGCGGGGGGAGAAGGGAATCGGCAGGGAAGGGGCGGCGAGGAGGGCACGGCGGTCTAGAGGCAGCCGGCGTTGGTGAGGGTCTGTCGGGTGTCGAGGCGAATGCGTTCGATGGCGCGGCGGAGTTGGGTGGCGATTTGGATGGCATTGAGGCCGAAGGCGAGGGGGTTGGCGAGTTCCTCGGGGGGATGTTTTCGGGCTTCCTCTACGACGAACTCGAGAGTCTTGAGGCTGACGCGGTGAAAGGTGGCGAGCTGCTCGGGTGGGCTAATGCTGCGGAGGCGCTCGATTGAGGGCTCGCCGAGCTGGACGAGGTCGCCCCAGGTGGTGTTTTCGGGTTCGATGAGCTCTGCGGCGGAGGCGATGCCTGCGGCGCAGAAGGCGGCGTATTCGTCGATGGTGAGTCGGTCATCGGGGCCGCAGGCGGTGGCGAGGAGTGGGAGCAGGGCCAGGAGCGCCAGGCTGCGTCGTCGCATGGGGTTGGTGACTTTCAGATTGCCTGATCGTCAGTGGCTGTCACTCCCATTATCTTGAGCCTGAAGCGGGAGGCTGCCGATGACCGCGCCGTATCGGGTGTTCGTGACTCGCGTGCTACCGGGCAATGGATTTGCCGAGCTGCTTGAGGATCCGGCGTTTGATCTCGACGTCTGGCCGGTCGACTTCCCTCCGACGCGGGACGAGTTGCTGGAGCATGTGGTCGGCGTGGACGCGCTGGTTTGCCTGATCACGGACACGATCGACAGCGCAGTGCTCAACGCGGCCGGCGAGCAGTTGAAGGTCGTGTCGCAGATGGCGGTCGGGGTCGACAACGTGGATGTGGCGGCCTGCTCGGCGCGCGGGATTCCGGTGGGGAATACGCCGGGCGTGTTGACGGAGACGACGGCGGACATGGCGTGGGCGCTGATCCTGTCGTCGGCGCGGCGCGTGGTGGAGGCGGCGGAGTACGTGAAGGACGGGGAGTGGAAGACCTGGACGCCGACGCAGATGGCCGGCGTTGATGTGTTCGGGTCGACGCTGGGGGTTGTCGGGTTCGGCGCGATTGGCCAGGCGATTGCTCGGCGGGCTCAGGGCTTCGGGATGCGGGTGCTGTGCTGGAATCGGACGCCGCGACCGGAGGAGGCGGCGGCCGTGGGGGCGGAGCAGTGCGGGTTTGACGATGTGCTGTCGCAATCGGACTTCGTTTGCGTCAGCATTGCCCTGACCGACGACACGCGGCAGCTGATCGACGCTCGGGCATTCGAGCTGATGAAGCCGGGAGCGATCCTGGTCAATACGGCGCGAGGGCCGATCGTTGATGAAGCGGCGCTGGTCAGCGCGCTGGAGGCGGGGCAGATTGGCGGGGCGGGGCTGGACGTGACGGCGATCGAACCGCTGGCGATGGATTCGCCGCTGCTGACGATGCGGAACGTGGTGGTGCTGCCGCATATCGGCTCGGCCTCATTGGCGACGCGGGGCAAGATGGCGGACATCGCGGTCGCCAACCTGCGAGCGGGGCTGGCGGGCGAGCCGCTGCCGCACTCGGTGTCGTTGGCGGTGGACGGCTGATGTCGGAACCCAGCGGTCCGGCCTGGACGCCGCAGGGCGAGGAACCGTCCAACTTCTGGTTGGCGCGGGCATTGTGGGACTCGGGCGGGATCATGTTCGGCGATTTCGACCTGGGCGCGACGCTGGGGTCGCCGGTCTACATCAATGTGCGGCGGCTGATCGCGCACCCGTGGGCGCTGCGGCGGATCGGCGACCTGCTGAGCGACGAGACGCGGATGCTGGGCGGGATGCTGCGACCGACGATCGCACCATTCGAGTTGATCGCGGGCGTGCCGATGGGCGGATTGCACGCGGCGACGGCGTTCTCGCTTTCGAGCAACGTACCGATGATCTACGTGCACCCGCCGAGTCAGAGTCACGTGGCGGAAGAGATCGAGGGCGCGTACTATCCCGGCCAGACCGTGATCCTTGTGGACGACCTGATGACTCGGGGCGGATCGCTGGCGGAGACGGCGGACCTGCTGCGTTCGGCGGGGTTGATGGTGCATGATGCGTTCGTGCTGATTGATCGCGGTGCGGGCGGCGTGGAGCGGATGCGTCGCGAAGGAGTGAAGGTGCACTCGTTGCTGACGCTGGAGGGGTTGTTGAACTACCTGCTGGCGCGGGAGCTGATCACGGAGGCGGTCTACGCGAAGTGCCTGACGTGGCTCGAGGGCGTGCGGGGAGACGAGCGGTGAGGCGCAGGAATGGACAGCAGCAGCCGTTCGCCTGGCTGAAACACGTTCCATTGGGGATTTCGGTACTGATCTCGACTACATTTGCTCTCTTGATTGCGCGGCGCGAGCGCAAGCGACAGCGCATTCTGCTGCGAGAGCGCCAGGATGTGGAAGCGGCATTTGAGCAAGGCATCGAGAGGCTGAACCGACACGAGGAGGAGTTGGAACAGCAGATCAGAGCGCTACGCCGCCAAGAGGCAGACCTTGAGACGCAGGTGCACAAGCTCGGTCAGCGCGAGGCGGAATTGGAGTCTCAGGTTAAGGGGCTTTCGGAGCGCGAGGCCGGCCTGCGTCGGCAAGAGGACGAGTTGGAGACGCAGGTTCTGCGTCTGAGCGAGCAAGAAGAGATGCTCGAAGAGCAGGTCAAACAGATACAGCAACGTGAAACCAATCTGACGCAGAACGTGGATTTCCTGCTGCAACGTGCAGCGGCCGCGGGAGATGACGATACGGAACGAACGAAAACTATCGAGCAGTTGCAACGGATGACAGAGGAACAGGAACAGCGCGAAGCAAAGCTCAGGGACGAGCACAAGGAACTGCAGAGGCAGCTTACGTTGCGGGGACAGGATCTCGACGCGCTCAAGCGAGAGCGGGTCAAACTTAGCAATGACCTCAAGGGGGAGAAGCAACGAAGTCATTCCCTACGCGATCGAATCAGGATGTTGGAGGCTGCCCACAACGCAGAATCTTCCGAGAACCCGGTCGCCGCGCACTGGTCCGAGCGAGAACCGGCGGATAACTTCGAAGACTTGATCACCCAAGCGCGGTTCATGTTCGGTGGACTTCAGATTGCGGATTCCGCGCTACAACGCGCCTCTGATCTCGACAGCGCACTCGAAAAGGAGCGCTGGCTTCGTGATACGTGGAGTGCATTGGGCGCCTTGCACGAATACGCGGCCTCCGATCACGAGTTCGCTGGCGATTTCTTCCTTTGGAACACCAACAGTGGGAGCGCGTATGCCTGGTTCCCTGATCGCGTGGCTGCACAAGAGAGTGCCGAAACGATGAGCAGATATGGCGTCAAGCGCGCATTCGAAGTTGACGAGCGCGTCGACCCATCTGGGCAGATCGAGATGCAGGCGCACCTGAAGATCCAGAAAGGCGGCGGCCAGAACATTCCGCGGATGTTCTTCTACGACGACACGGCAGGAAGCACCGGCAAGGTGCATATCGGGTTCATAGGCCCGCATCGGCTCGTGCCGTCCGCGAATCGTAGCTAAGATTTCGCAGATGCGAGGGTTTCTGCAGACGTTGTTGGCGTTCGTGACCGGCGTGGTGGCTGCGGTGATGTGGCTGGAGCGTCAGACGGGGCCGGAGCGGCCGCGTCCAGCTCCCGAACCTCCATCCGCGCCGGCGTCGGAGCCGGAGCGGGTGGTCGAGGAGGTGGTGGTGCCTGACCCGGAGCAGGCGGCGCGGATCGAGGCGCTGGAGGCGGAGTTGGCGGAGCAGCGGACGCTGCGGACGGAGGCGCCGGGCGACTCGCACCCGGGAGTGGACGCGATTCGGGCGGCGCGGATGCGGGCGCTGGAGCTGGAACGACAGCTCTCGCAGAACAACGTTGACGGCGGACGGCGCTGGTTTGAGATCGAGGCGCCGGCGGTGGAGGGGCTGATCGATGCGGTCGCGGAGCATTTGCCGCGGGTGGCTCTGCGGGTGCAGGCGGATGGGGTGGATGCGGTCGGGCTGTGGCGGGCGCTGGGGGCGATGCAGGAGTACGCGGAGGCGTCCGGTGGCGCCTGGTTTGAGTTCGACGGCGACTTCGCAGGTTGGTGTCGGGAGAGCGGGCATCCGCACGCGCTGGATCCGGATCAGGTGGGGGTGGACGAGGGACGGCCGGAGTTCGGGGTGGAGGTGCGGGTCAATCGGTCGGGTCGGATGGTGGTGCCGAGTTACGTGGAGGTGGGGGCGTTGCGTCTGTACTGGGTTGATGATGTCGGGGGGGAGACGGGTCGGATGCACGTGGTTGGGTTGGGATGAGGGACAGAGCTCAGTTCCCTTAGCGGCGAGTGCGGCGCCGGATGGTCGACGTGGACAGGTCTACGACAACGGGCTCAGCTTGACGACTAGCAGCTCCACCGCAGTCATGTACCGCGTCACCGTCTCCTCGTCGAGCCACTCTTCGTAGTAGTTGGTATGCAGTTCACCGGCCAGCCCAAACTGTTCGCGCATCATCTCGTCACCGGTTTCGTCCTCGAGGCGCCCGAGCGCCTGCCAGAGATGCCGGTGACTCTCGTGGCGCCAGCCGCGCGACTCCGCCGCAGCCTTGACCAACACCGCCACCGCGCCCCAGGCCTTTTCGGAGGCTTGTTTCAGATCGCCGTCGGCCAGCAACGATCGGGCGTGGTCCAGGTACTCCGCACTCATATCGCGGTAGTGGATGACCTGCTCTGTTGTCATGCTGCTAGGTTACCGGACCGCAGTGTCCCTAACCCTCTTCCTCGGGGAGAGGGGAACGGAGCGGGGTGGCTGTGGTTTAGCGGCGGGGGGTGTAGACGTGGCAGGCGGGGGTTTGGGATTCGGGGCTGAGGACACCGCTGGCGGGGTGGGTGCAGGTTCCTCGGCCGGCGAGGGATTCGGCCCTGGGCGGGAGCCATTCGAGGCAGCTTCCGCACTGTTTGGGCGGGGCGGGTTTGGGCTGTTCGTCGAGGACGACGAGTTCTCGACGTTCGCGACGGGATTCCCTGCTGGAGTGGAACCTTCGCGGGCGTTGGCCGGGACGGCGGCCCTTGCGGTTGCGGCGCGGCACGTCGGCGGTCCTCGTGGCTGTTCTAGCGCCGGGCCAGGGCGTAGCGGTCGGCGTTGAGGAGCATTTGCAGGGCGGAGAGCCAGCGGTCGCGGACGACGGTGTAGTCGCGTCCGGTGCGGCGATTGGGGTTGCGCGGGACGCGGTGTCCGTAGGGTCGGCGCAGGGCGTAGTGGGCGCCGATCCACTCGGTGCGCAGGGTGCGGTCGGCCTGGGGCGCCCAGCGGACGCGAAGCCGGGTGCGTCGGGCGCGCTTGCGGTTGGGCGGCGTCCACTTGATGACGAGGTCGCGTCCGCGCGAGGGCTTGACGTGTTCGACCGATGCGGCGGGAATGTGGACCAGGGGCCGGCCGTCCTCGCGGAGGAAGGTGACGCCGTCGACGTCGAGAATCAGGTCGCCCTGGTGGTCGGTGAAGGGGATCGGGCTGACGAGCGTGGCGGCGTCGCGGCTGGGGAGGGCGATCGGTCGGAGTTCGGCGACGTCGGCGCCGCAGCGGTGGCAGGCGTAGCGGCCGTCGAAGGTCTCCTGGTGGCAGGCGGGACAGATTTTCATGGGTGTCGGTGGGCATTATCGCAGAGGACTGGGGAGGGCGGATGGATTGGGCCGGGTAGACCGCCGAGCGTTCGGCGTGGAGGGGTGCCCCCCTCTGTCGCTCCGCGACATCTCCCCCCGCTGGCGCGGGGGGAGAAAGGGGGAAGGCGACCTCAGCAGGCGGCGCTGGGAGAGAGAAGAGCGGTGATTTGCGGCAGCTGGCCCTTGCTGCCCTCACCCTAACCCTCTCCCAGAGGGAGAGGGGATGAGAAGGAGGGACCCGCCAACGGCGGGTTAGACGCCGACGGGGGAGCCGAAGCGTTCGATGAGTTCTTCGGCCTGGCTGACCATCTGCTCGACCACTTCTGTGGCGGGTCGGATGGCTTTGATCAGACCGGCTCCGTTGCCTGCGGGTCCGCCGACGAGTTCTTCGATGTGGGCTTCGCGTGCGCCTCGGAGGGCTTCTCCGACGAGCAGTCCCTGCAGCGGCATGGGCAGGGTGGGCGGCGCTTCGGGGCGCTCCCATGCTTCGGTCCAGGCGTTGTACATGTGGCGCATGGTCTTGCCGGAGTACATGCGGCCGATGCGGGTGTCCTCGTCGACCGCGGCGACGAGCTTGTCCCACTGGACCTTGCGGGTCCATTCGTCGGTTTCGCCGCGCTCCTCGGAGTCCTGGTAGGCCTCCCAAGTGCCGAGGAAGGCGGTGCCGCACCAGATCGCTTCGGCGCCGAGCGCGAGGGCGGCGAGCAGTCCGCGGCCGTCCATGATGCCGCCGGCGGCGATGGTCTTGGTCGGGGCGATGGCGTCGGCGACCTGGGGGACGAGGGCGAGGGTGCCGATGCGTCCGGTGTGGCCGCCGGCCTCGGTGCCCTGGGCGACGACGGCGTCGACCTTGGCGGCGGCGACGCGTCGGGCGTTGCGGGTGTTGCCGACGAGGCCGATGACCTTCATGCCCTGGGCGTGGGCGTCGTCGACCATCCAGCCGGGGCTGCCCAGGCCGGAAGCGAAGACGGGGACGTTCTCGTCGAGGATGACCTCGACCTGCTTGCGGAAGTAGTCCTGGGTGAGGGGCGGTCGGTCGAGCTGCTGCGAGGGCTCGGGGATCTCGAACTCCTGCTTGAGCTGGTCGACGAAGTGGTGGTGCTCGGCGGAGATCTCGAGCTCGAGGTCTTCGCGGTTGCCGGAGTCGGCGATCGAGGAGGGCAGCAGGAGGTCGACGCCGAAGGGCTTGTCGGTGAGTGAGCGGACCTTGGCGATCATGCCGTGGAGTTCGTCGGGGGTGTAGCCGGTGGCGCCGACGACACCGAGTCCGCCGGCCTCGGAGACGGCGGCGGCGAGGGTTGGTCCGGCGGCGCCGCCCATGCCGGCGAGGATGACGGGGATCTCGATGCCGAGCATGTCGCAGAGTTCGGTCTTGAGTGGGGAAGCCATATGCGGCCTTTCGTAGGGTCGTGAGTGTGAAAAGGGTTTGGAAGTATGGTACCAGCGCCTCCCGAGCCCAATCGGAGCGTGCCTATAGTGACTTCATGGAAGCCAGAGCGACGGCGACGGCCTGGTTCAAGATCGAGCAGGAGACGATCTATGCGGTCGCGCTGATCGCGGTGTGCGTGTTGGTGGCGTCGGTGGTGTTGGCGTGGTCGGCGGCGATGTCTCGAGGGAAACAGGGAGATGCGAGGGATCGGCTTGACGAGATGGTGAAAGATGACTAGTCTGATGACTAGTTAGATACGGTTTGAATGGAAGCGGAGGTGTGTCCTGGCCGACCAACATGAGGGCAGCTATGAGGGCCGGGAGCGGGAACCGACGCGGACCTGGCAGGTACAGGAGGCGAAGGCTCGGTTCAGTGAGCTGCTGGAAACCAGCCTGCGCGAGGGACCACAGGTGGTGACCCGGCGGGGCGTGGAGACCGCGGTGATCGTACCGATCGAGGAGTGGCGCCGACTGCGGAAGCCGAAGTACGCGAACATCAAGGAGTGGCTGCTCGCGCCGGAGGCACGGACCGAGGAACTGGTACCCCCGCGACTCGAGTGGAAACTGCGTCCACCACCGAGCTTTGATTAGCTCCGGATGTATCTGCTCGACACCAACGTCGTCTCGGAACTGCGACGGGCGCGCCCGGATAGGTCGGTGCTCGCCTGGTTGGACGGGGTCCCGTCCGAGGATCTGTTCTTCAGCGCCATGACGATCGCGGAGATTCAGCGCGGTATCGAGAAATGCCGGATTGACGAACCCGACCATGCGCGGGAGTTGACCGACTGGCTAGAGCGCCGTTTGCTCGTTGGTTTCGAGATCCTGCCGTTCGACTCTCGCGCGGCGCGCGAGTGGGGGCGCATGATGCACAATCAACCGGACAGGCTGGCCCAGGACGCGGTCATTGCGGCCACGGCCAGCTCTCACTCGCTGACCGTCGCGACCCGCAACGTCAAGGACTTCAGGCGTCTGGGCGCGGCCTATCTGAACCCGTTCGCGTTCGGCCGCTGAGAGGCCCGGCGGCTCAGGTTCCGGCGGGGCCGACGATCGTGATTTCCTGGCCGAGGGCGGCGAGGCCGAGGGAGTGTTGGAGTTCGTCCGTTTTCCAGGCCATGACGATGCCTCCGGTGAGGTCGCGGTAGAGGCGTTCGAGGGGGTGGCCCTTGACGTAGGCGTGGGCGCCGGTGGTCTTGATGCTGATCTGGGCGACTTCCTCGGCCATGCGGCGGAGGTGATGAGTGGTGCGGACCTGCATGCGAACGAATGACTGGCGGTCGGCGTAGGCCCGGTCGACCTCGTCGACGGCGTGGTAGAGCATGGTGCGGGCGGAGGCGAGCCAGCTATCCATCTCGCCGAGCGCCATCTGGGCCCAGGCCTGCTGTGAGCGGAGTTCGTTGGTTCCGCCGAGCGGGCTGTTGGCGGAGGCGAGGTAGCCGCGGCGTTGCTGGAGATAGTCGATCGTCTCGTCGAACATGGCCTGGGCGTTGCCGAGCCAGATGGCGCAGATGCCCAGGCCGGGCAGGGCTCGGCGCTGCCACTGAAGCTGCGGGATCATCTGCTCGCCCATGCGCAGGAGCGCGAGCGGCACGACGAAGCAGTCGGCGCGGGGAATCCGCAGGTCCTCGATCAGCATGTCGTGGGACGCCGTGGCGCGCAGGCCCATGCCGTTCCAGTTGCCTCGATTGACGATGGCGTCGTTGTCGAGCGAAGGCAGGGCGATGACCAGATCCGGCTCGGATGGACGCTCGATCAGGGCGCCGAGCATGGCAAAGCTTGCCGCATCGGCTCCAGAGGCGAAGCCGGCGCGGCCCGAGATGATGAGGTCGGCGCCGTCCTCGACGGCGTTGAAGCCGGTTGAGGTGTTGTCGAGTTCGCGAGCGGGAATGCTGCCGGGAGCGCAGCACCAGGCGCCCTCGGCGCAGGCCGTGAGCATCCGGTCGCGGTGCGGGAAGGGCGGCAAGGCGCTGGCGATGCTGGTGACCAGCAGGTGCATGTTGAGCGCGACGGCGGTGGAGGCGTCACCGTAGGCGATCTCCTCGATCAGGCGAATGAAGGTCTCGCCGTCGGCGTCCAAGCCACCGAAGGCCTCGGAGATCAACAGGCCCGGGATGCCGAGATTGGCGAGTTCGTTGAAGTTGTCGATTGCGAGTTGGCCGTCGCGATCGGCGTCGGCGGCGCGCTCGCGAAATGGTCCGCGAGACAGTTCGCGGACCTGTTCAATCAGCTGGGCTGATGCTTCGGTGTCCATGGGAGCTCCCGTGATCGAAATGGATGAGAACGCAGTCAGCGTATCGGCCTGCGTGCTGGCTTTCGGCGAGCGTTAGCATTTCGGCAGGAATGGGAGTCCTCTAGGAAGGGTCTCGAGAAAGGACCGGGCTGATGCCGTCGATCAACACGTTGCATGGAGAAGTCGATACGTCGGAACTGGGTCGGACGCTGATCCACGAGCACATTGGGATCCGCTCTCCGGGGATCTCCGAGAACTGGCCGGAGTTGTGGGACGAGGCGGGCTGCGTGGCGTCGGCCGATGAGAAGCTGAATGCGCTTCAGCAGCGCGGGGTGAGCACGGTGGTTGATCTGTCGACGGCGGACCTGGGCCGGGACATGGGATTTCTGCAGAAGGTTTCGCAGGTCACTTCGATCAACGTCGTGCTCTGTACGGGCATCTACTGGCTGCGTTCGATGTACTGGCGCGGACGGCCGGCCGAGATGATGACTGAGGTGTTCGTCCGGGACATCACTGAGGGAATCGCCGGCACGGGCGTCAGGGCCAACATCATCAAGCTGGCTTCGGACGAACAGGGCGGCGGCGTGGACAGCTACAACGAGAAGTGTCTGCGCGCCGGGGCGCGTGCGCATCGTGCGACCGGTGTGCCGATTGCGACGCATAACGGTCCGCCGGAGCTGGGGGCGAAGCAGCAGGACATCTTCGAGGACGAGGGCTGCGACCTCTCGCGGATCGTGATCGGTCACGTCGGCGACACGGCCGACACCGACTACTTGAAGTCGCTGATGGACCGCGGATCGTACGTCGGGCTGGACCGCTTCGGACTTGACCAGATTCTGCCGTTCGACGATCGCGTGAACACGGTGGTCAAACTGGCTGCCGACGGTTACAGCGAGGGGATGCTGCTGGCCCACGACGCGTCGTGCTGCCTGGACTGGATTCCGGACATCGACGCGATGCGTCAGGCTCAGCCGAACTGGCACTTCAACCACATCTCGGACGATGTCGTGCCGGCGTTGCTTGAGCGCGGGGTGACGCAGGCGCAGGTCGACCAGATGTTGATCGGCAACCCGCGGGAGCTGTTCGAGAAACAGGGCGCGTACTAGGTGGCGTCGGCTGAACTGGAAGCCGCCGACATCCTGTCGGCTGGGTTGGAGGCGGCCGACGTTCTTTCGGCTGGACGCGCGGGGTTTGCCGGAGCCGCTATTGAGCAACCGCAGGGCGATGTTGGCGCCCGAGCGCGCCTGTGGCGAGCGGGCGTGGTCGTCGCGGAAGCAGAAGCGAGTGCGGGCGACGGCCTGACCGCGGCGCAGGTAGCGGGGAACGCGCTGCGGTTGGCGCTCGGCGAGGACTCAGACCAACCGGGGGACGTGCTGGGGATCGAGGTTGAAGCAGAGCGGCAAGCACGTGAACCGGAAGGTTTGATCGGCCTGATCCAGACGCCGCTGCCGGGACGACATGGACTCATCCTGCGCGATGGCGAATCGGTGGCTCGGGGCTGGCCGATCGATGCGCTGCGGACGGATGGCCGGACGGCGGCATGGGTGAAGCAGCTGAACCGGGAGGTGCGGCGGCCGGGGGCGCGGTTGGCGTCGAGCACGTCGGTTGAGGTGTTCACGACGGTCGAAGCGCTGGGAACGGTTGCGCCGTCGGACGGTGAACGGATTTCGCCACGGGCCGGAGGGTTTCGGCTGGTGGATCAGGGGGAGGTCCTGCCCGACCGAGTGGCGGGGTCGGGATTGCAGGCAGCGGCGTGGCTGTTGCGGCATCAGCGTCCCGACGGCTCATTCGCTTATGAATACGCGGCACCGAGCGGCGACAAAGAGGGCGGGTGGACGCCGTACGACCAGCTCGTGCGCCAGTGCGGTTGCGCCTGGGCCGTCGCGATGGTGGCGCGCATTTCACGGGATCGCAAGATCGGCGAGGCGGCAGCGCGGGCGATCAGCGGGATACTTGAGCGTCACTTGCGACGGGACGGCCCGGGTCGGCTGTTTTATCTCGAGGACATGTACGGAGAAGCGAAGCTGGGGGCTCCGCCGCTGCTGCTGCTTGCGATCTGCGAGCTGGGTTCGGCGCTGAGGATTCCGCGCGAGACCGTGGACCAACTGACTGCGTCACTGTTGGCAGTGCAGTCGCGAGACGGCCGCCTGGGGACCAAGGCTCGGGGGATGGAGCTTGAGGGGTCGGAGACCTACTACGCCGGGCAGATCGTGCTCGCTCTGGCGAGGATGTTTGCGATTCGCAAGCGGCCGCGTCTGCGCACGGCGGTGGAACGGTCGCTCAAGCACTACCAGGAGCGCTGGCAGGACGCGGACGAGCGGGACCTGTCGTTCACGACCTGGATGATCCAGGCGTGCGATCAGTGGCACGCGAATGTCGGAGACGATCTGGCTCGCAACTACGCCTATGAGATGGCGGACTGGGCACTTGAGGAACAGCACGGCGAGGATTGTGAGAATCCGCTCTGGGTCGGCGCGTTCCAAAACACGCCAGGGATTGGGACGGCGGCGTACAGCGAGGGGATTGCGAGCGCGCTCTCGATCGCCCAACGCGCGGAAGACGAGGAGCGAGCGGAGCGGTACCGATCGGCGTTGCTGCTGAGTATGCGGTTCCTGCTGTCGTTGTCGCTCGACGGTCCGGAGCATGCGCTGGTCGGGGGTAGCGAACACGTAGGGGCGGTGCGTTCGGCGCTGCATCGATCGGGGTTGCGCTGCGACAACGCGCAGCACTACGTGATGTCGATGCTGCGGGCTCGCGCCCTATGCTGGGATGCAGACGGAGAGTGACCAGCTGATGGCGATCATCGACACGCTGAAGTTCCGCAACATCCTCGTCAATGGGGACGTTGCCAATGAAGATGTCGCGCAGGAATTCGCGGTGGCGCTAGATGAGGCCTTTGAGGACACCACCAGCGAACTCGCGAGCAAGGACGACCTGGCTGCAATGGAAGCCAGGCTGCTGCAGGACGCGGCCGAACGCGAAGCGCGCAATGCGCGCAATCAGCTGGTCATGGTTGGAGTGAATCTCACCGCAATCGCGATTGCAACCGCGGTCATCATCGCAGTGATCACACTCACCTAACCGCCCTTGACCTCTGGCCAGACTTCTCTCCAGGCGGTTTCGATGGTTTGCAGGTATTGGTCGACGGGGATGGCGAGTTCTCGGTCGTAGTTGGGCATTCCGATGCCGAGGCGCGTGATGCCCATGTCGCGGGCGGCGCTGAGCAGGCGCTGGGTGTTGGCCATGTCGGCGTCGAGTGGCGGGAGCCACTGGATGGGGAAGTCGTCGGGGTCGCGGTCGTTGGCCTCGAGCTGCGCGCGCAGGCGGCCGATCAGCTCCGCCAGTTGTTCCACCGTGGACTGAACGGGCGCGATCCAGCCGTCGCCGAGGCGGGCCGTACGCTCGATGGCGGCCTGGGCGAAGCCGCCGAAGAGGATCGGCGGACCGCAGGGCGTGACGGGCTTGGGCATGACGGACATCTGATCGATGTTGACGTAGCGTCCGTTGAAGGTGATCGGTTCCTCGGTCCAGCAGGCTCGGAGGACGCGGATGTACTCCTCCATGCGGCTTGGACGCTGGCGGAAGTTGGCGGTGAGGGCGTCGAACTCCTGCCATTGCCAGCCGATGCCGATGCCGAGGCGCATGCGCCCGCCGGAGAGGATGTCGATCTCGGCGGCCTGCTTGGCGACGAGGACGGGCTCGCGCTGGGGCAGAACGAGGACGTTGGTCTGCAGGGCGACGCGGTTGGTGATCCCTGCGAGCCAGGCCAGCGTTGTCAACACCTCGTGCTGGTTGACGTCGTCGGTGTAGGGGCCGGTCTGGGGACGGTCGTCGCGGGCGTAGGCGTAGATGATGTGGTCGGCCATGGAGATGAAGTCGCAGCCGATCGCCTCGACTCCCTGGGCCCAGTCGCGCAGTTCCGAGACGTCCCAGTGCCAGTGCCAGGCGGGAATCTGGCAGCCGAATTCGAACTGTGCCATTGGTCGCTCTCCTCGAGGTTGCTTGAGGTTACTGGGGTTCAATCGTGATTGGTCAGGTGTATCCTAAGCGCATCCCGACAGCCTCTGGAGACCTGTGCGATATGGCGTTGGATGAGCGGCATGCCGGTGAAGAAGGTGTTCTACGGAGCGATATCGCGGACGTGATCGACCGCGCGGCGGCGATGGCGGTGTATGCGTATGCGTCGGTCAATCAGGCCGGGGCGACGGAGGGTTTGCGATTGCCTCCGCAGCTGGCGGAGCATCTGGCGGAGGCGACGTATGTGGATGTGCTGCGCTACTCGTTGGACGAGTGCACGTGTCCGTGTCATCAGGAGCACTAGATCTCCTCGAGCCCCCCTCTGCCTTCGGCATCTCCCCCCGCTGCGCGGGGGGAGAGAGGATTCCAGCTACACTGCGGGTGACTGCGATTGTGCAGATTGACGTTTACGCGACGACATGAAGGAGCATGTGCGATGACGACGGCGACCAAGGACTCGGTGGTGACCCGGGAGCGGTTCAAGTCGGGAATGACCTGGAACCAGTACCTGGCGTTCATCAACTCGGAGGAGAACTTCCAACGGCCGACCCCGGGCGGCGATCCACGTGGCGACGCGAACGTGGAGCGGTTCGTCCGCAACATGGGCGCCTGGCAGATCTCGGAAGCGGGGCGCGAGGCGCTGCAGTCGCTGCCGCGGCTGAAGATGCTGGTGCTGGGCGAGGACTGGTGTCCGGACGTGTATCGCGGTCTGCCGGTGCTGGCCGAGATCGCGGCGACGGCGGGCTGGGAGATTCGTATCTTCGCGCGCGACGAGAACAACGACATCATGTCGGAGTTTCTGAAGGACGGGCAGCACGAGTCGATTCCGACGGCGGTGATGTACACGCTGGACCATGAGTACGTGGGTCACTGGATCGAGCGTCCGGCGGTGGCGAACGAGCACATGGCCAACATGCAGAAGCTGTTCAGCCGCAAAGAGGGCGAGTCGGAAGACGAGATGCGTGCTCGGATTCGGCAGGGCTACCGAGACCTGCAGTCGTCGGACGAGTGGGCGTCGTGGCGGGATGCGACGGTCGACGAGATTGTGGAGTTGGTTCGCAGCAACACGTAGGTCGGGCCATCAGGACTGACGGCCGGTCGGTCGATTCTGTCCTGGGAGACGGCTGGGGACTTCCCGCGCAGCGGGTCAGGTGGCTGGATCCTCCGCTGCAGGCTGGCGGATGCCCCCCTCTGCCTTCGGCATCTCCCCCCGCTTGCGCGGGGGGAGAGGGATCGCGTGGAGGCGCCGGGTGTGCGCAGCTTGACCAGTTGCCTCAGCCTCTGGTTGACGACCCGAATGGGCTGTCGGGTGGGTCGTCGTTCTCGATGATGGGGTGGGATTGTTCGAGGGCTCGCATGGCTCGCCAGGTGATGAACCAGCGTTGGAGGGCCGTGAGGTTGGTGAGGACCGCGAGGATCCAGAGGACTGGCAGGACCTGGGCGGAGAGGAGGCCGATCGAGAGGATGAGGACGCGCTCGAGGCGGGTTCCGAGTCCGGTGCGGATGCTGATGCCGAACTCGCCGGCCTTTGAGCGGGTGTAGCTAACCATCATGCCGCCGAAGAGGGAAATGCCGATCAGCACGATGGCGGTGCGGTCGAAGCGATCGGCGGCGCTGTACCAGATCAGGAGTCCGAAGAGCAGGGCGAAGTCGGCGAGGCGATCGGAGACAGCGTCGAAGACGGCGCCCCAGTCGGAGGCGCGGTCGGTGGCTCGGGCGACGGCGCCGTCGAGGAGGTCGAAGAAAGCGGCGGCGAGCATCGCGATGCCGGCCTGCCAGAACATGCCGTGGGCGGCGAGTGCGCCGGCGCCGCCCATGCCAAGCAGGCCGATGACGGTGAGGGCGTTGGGGGTGAGTCCAGTGCGGGCGACGGCACGTCCGAGGCGCTCGGAGATGTCGCTGGATATCGAGTGGGGGAGAAGTGACACGTGGCTCTCGATCGGAGTCCGGCCGCCTTGGGGCCACTGTACACAGGGGACGGATCGGAGATCGGGCTAGTCGTAAAACAGTCGTTTGCCGATGAAGAAGAGGAGGATGGCGATCGGGATCGCGGCGGCGATTGCGATGACGTGGTTGAGGTTGAGGCGTTCGTAGAAGGGCTGCTGCTGGGACTCGATGTAGGGCCAGTTGAGCAGGAGGGCTCGTTCGGCGTTCTTAGTGAACTCGGAGATGAGCTTGTGCTCCGGGATGCCGTAGACCTGCTCGATGGCGTCATAGAAGGGGACGCCATCACTGACGGTCTTGAACAGCTCGGCGAGCGCCTCCGGTCCCCAGTCCTGGATGAACCAGGAGAGCATTCCACCGGCCTGTCCGAAATACTTGTTGCGGAACTGCCACGTGGTTGGCACAATTTCCAGTTGCTCGATCGTGTAGAACTCTTCGTGATCAAGGATGACTACCGACCCCGCACGCGTCAGGAAGTAGGCCGGCATCGGTCCCTGTGACCAGAAGCCCATCGCGAATCGCATCCAGAGCGGTATGGCGTGGGCGTACGGCGCGGTGGCGGCGTCGAGCAGGGCGTTGGTGACGGCGTTGCGAACGTCACCGGAACTGTTGCGCGTCACGTGCAGCGTCGTGCCATCGGGACTCATGCCGTCGGGGAGCAAGGCGGGATCGGCGGGGTCGAGGCCTTGCGGCCAAACGATTAGGTTGATGCGGTCGTCGAGCGAGACATCGATTAAGTCGCTGACGAGGTCGTAGGCACCCTGTCCGTGATCGGCGAGGGAGTCGGCGCGGAGTTGTCCCTGCGCGTGCCAGAGGGTGAGGTCGTCGCGCCTGGCGCTGGACCACTCGAGGTCGTCGGCCTGGGCGGAGAGCGTGAGCGGCGTCAGGATCGCGGCCAGCACGGCAGTGATCAGCGCGAGCGCCGCAAGTGGAGGAGGTCTCACCAAGTCAGCGTAGGGTCAGAGCAGGGATCGATATAGATCGAGGTGCTGCTGCGCGATCGCGTGTGAGTCGAAGCGTTCGGCGGTCTGACGGCCGCGGTCCGCCAGTTGTTCGCGGAGCCTGGTGTCGCTGAGCAGGCGGAGGAGGTTCGCGGCGAGGGCGTTGGGATCGCCGGGCGTGGAGAGCAGTGCGGCTGCGCCATCGCTGGTGGCGATGCGGTAGCCGTCGATGTCGGAGGCGGCGACGGGAACACCGGCGGCCATCGCTTCGACAAGTACGAGGCCGAGCGCTTCGCCGCCCGTCGCAGGAAAGGCGGCGCAGGTGGCGGTGCGCATCAGCGAGGCGATTTCGTGGTGTGGAACGGGTCCGAGGAGCGTGACTCGGCTGTTTGCATGTGCCCGAGTGGCGTCGGTGACCGGTCCGGCGACGACGAGTTGGGCGTCGGGCAGTCGTTCCAATGCCTGTAGCAGGATCGGCAGACCCTTGCGGGGCTCGTCGCGACCGACGAAGAGGATGGTCTGCGGGTCCGGGTTGCGCTGGAGGTTGCGGAAGTTGGACAGGTCGAGGCATGGGTAGATGATGGTGGCGTCCGCTCCGGTGGCCGCATTCGCCGTCTCATGTGAGACCTCGCTGGCGCAGACGATCGCGTCGGCGCGATTGAGCAGGGGTCGGGAGACGGGACGGGTCCAGCGATAGAAGCGTCGGGCGACGGGCTCGGCCGAGTGCAGCGTGACCACGGTCGGCGGGGCGCCCGGGTGGAGCAAGGACAACGTGCCGAGCAGGGGGAGCATCGGCTCCTGGATGTGCAGGATGTCGTGTGGAGTGCGGAGGAAGCGGCGCAGGGCGAAGAGGTCGAGGGGGTGCCAGGTCAGGTCGGCGCGGGTGCCTCCGACGCCGAGTCGGACGGGCCTCGATGGGGCGAAGACGTGGGATTCGTGCCCCAGTTTGTTGAGCGCCTCGGACAGCGCCATCGTGTGGGTCTGGACGCCGCCTGGTTGCTGGGAGTCGTAGGGCAGGACGTGATGGATGCGCACGGGTGGGGTTTTCGGTTCCGTCGTCAATCGCCGGAACGGCGTCGGCGCAGGAGTGCCTTTGGTGTGGCGCTGATGCCTCGCCATTGCTGGTGGAGGAGTCGGCGGGCTCCGATATTGCGGAGCCTTGGATAGTGTCCGAGCTGGGCGTCGGTGGTTCGCGCGATGAGGGCGGCACGCAGCGCATCCTGACCCCTTCCTTCGAACGTGGTTATGGATGAGCCGACCTGTTCGTGGAAGTGGGCGTCTGAGCCGCCGGTGATGGCGAGACCCCAGCGCCGGTTGGCATCGATGACGCTATTGCGTCGCCAGCGGGCGGACGGAATCGGGTTGGCGGTCTCGACAGCGAGGACGGGCGGTTGATCGCCGGCGCGCTCGGGGGCCAAATCGCGCACCAGTCGGTCGATGTCGCGGAGGTTGAGCGCGATCGGCATGACAGCGCAGGGATGCGCGATGATCGCGACGCCGCCCTGGTTCCAGATGGCTTGGACGGTCGCCGCCGCGCTGCGGAAGAACGGGATCGGTTCATCGATCCAGAGCGCGAGGATGTGTCCGTGGCGGCTGGTGACCTCGCTGCCGACGATCACGTCGACCGGATGATTGGCGCGAGCGGCGGCTTCCCTGGCGAGGTGCGCACCGCGGGTCTGGTCGTGATCGGTGACGGCGATGATGTCGACTCCGCGCCGGTGGGCGGCGTCGAGGATAGTCAACGCGTCGTCCATGCCGTCGGATTGCTCGGTGTGGATCTGCAGGTCGGCACGGCCGCGGGTGTGGTTGGGCTCGGTCATGGCTTGACTTCCGCCAGCTGGTCGCGAGGATGGGGATCGTCCCAGGGCGTGTCACGGCAGGGTGCCCAGGGCGACTCGACGACGCGCCAGAGGTGGGCGTGTCGCTGGATGATTGGCTCGAAGAGGCGTGCAAGGTTGGCGGTGTTGGTTCGCGTGTCGAGGGCTCGGTTGCCCTTGAGTAGCAGATCGATGGGCGGCAGGAAGGTGACGTCGAACTGCAGGCGGTCGGGTCCCGGTCGGCGTACCGCGTAGAGGGGAAGGACGTCCGCCTCGGCGCGGATTGCGAGGTCGACGGCGCCGACCGGGAAGCGGGCCTGACGTCCGAAGAACGGCACGCAGGATCCACCGCCCTGCCGGTCGCGATCCCAGAGGATGCAGACCACGCCGCCGTCGCGCAGCGTGCGCAATGCCGAGGCGATGCCGGTCTGGGTTGCGGTGAGAAACTCGATGCCGATCGCGGCGCGCGCCGCGTTGACGGCCTCGAGGTGGCCCGGATCATCGAGGCGCTCGACGAGAGCCACGGCGGGGATGTCGAGCGCGGCGAGGGCCTTGACGGCGACCTCGGGATTGGAGATGTGGGCGGTGGTCAGGACGACTCCGCGGCCGGAGCGGTGGGCGTCGAGCAGGTGGTCGAGACCAGTGACGTGGAGGTGGCGGTCGAGGACGCGTTGGGGGGAGATGGAGGGCAGGATGGCGAGGTCGACGTAGTAGCGGGCGGTCTCGGCGATGACCTCGGTCGCGTCGCGGTTGAGCTGGGTCGGGGTGTGTTCAGGATGGATACGCTGGAGGTTGTTGCGGATACGGATGCGCCGGCGTTCGAGCAGGGGGAGGGCGAGGGAGGCGGCGGTCTCGGCGATGGCGTAGAGCCACTGGCGGGGGAGGAATCGGGAGAGCCAGGCGAGGGCGGTCAGGCCGTAGGCGGTGGGCATAGCCACATCATCGCACGGCGTCCGAGACAGTCACTCGGGCCTATTGCTGCGACGGCAGCGAGATCAGCGTTCCATCGGCGCCGAGCGTAATCTTCCCGCTGAAGACCTCCGCGGCGCCTTTGAGGAAGAGACGCTCCAACGCCGGGAGCGGCAGTGGCGGCGCGATGTGATAGAGGAGGAGCTGCCCGGCACCGGCTTCGGCGGCGGCCTCAGCCGCTTCCTGCGGCGTGGCATGGTAGGACTCGATGTCGCTCATGATCGCGGCCGCCCGCGTGTTGCCCACGGCCCGCGCTGCGCCGGCGATCTGCCGGGTGAGTTGTTTGCCCAACGCTTCGTGAACGAGCAGGTCGACGCCCTGCGCGTGGCGGATCACATTGGCGGATTTCGTGGTGTCGCCGCTGAGCACGACGGAGCGATCCCGGTAGTCGATGCGATAGCCGACCGCTTCCGAGACGGGATCGTGGGTGACGGCGAAGGCGCCGATACGGACGCCGTCGGCGGTCTCCAGGACGGGATGGAGTTCCGCGTCGGTTGGCAGCGGGAAGGGGGCCGCGTCCAGTCCGGCGCCGCTGGGCGGGACGACATCGGGACCGTGATGCTCGATGCGATAGCCGGCGTCGGGCGCGTAGGCGCGATTGAATCCTGCGACGACCTCAGCGAGCACAGGAGGTCCATGGACCGTTAGCGGCCGATCAGCAGCCGCGTTGGCCCAGCGCAGCACGCCGAGTTCGCCGAGGCCGTCGATGTGGTCGGAGTGGGCATGGGTGAGCAACACCGCTTCGACGCGGCCCACGTTGACAGAGAACCGGCTCAGATTGCGCGCGCCGTTGGCGCCGGCGTCGAACACGAAGAGATGGGGTCCAGCCTGGACCGCGACGCATGGCCCGGAACGCTTGATGTCGGGCAGCGGACTGCCGGCGCCGCAGAGCAGGACATGGATGCCGTCGGGCAGCGCAGCCAAGTCATCTCGCGTCATGCCGACGGTGATGGCGCGCTCGAGCAAGCGAAGCGTCATTCGTTCAGGGAGCCGCGCGGCCAGTCTGCTCGATATCAGGCGCGCGGTCGTTGCCGTGAGGAAACGCCTGACTCTGTTGTCGCTCACCGGTCGCCCTCGGTTTCTGGCTGTCGCACCACGTTAGTCGGCTGTCTCGGCGGGTATGAGGTCTCGGAACTGGTACCACTGGTCTGGGGCTGCCGTGAGCGGGGGCTCGAAGGCGGGGAGTAAGGAACTGTCCGGGTCGTGGTCGAGATCGAGGTGTGGGGTGAAGCGGAGGTCGTGATCCTGGCGGGTTGCGGCGAGCGGGATGAGTTTGGCGTTGGTTGCGTGGGCGATTCGGTGGATTTCGTTGGGGATGGTGACCTCGCGGCCGAAGAGGGTATCGGTGGTGGTCTGCTCGTTCGGGCGGGGCGGTCGGTCGAAGAGGATGGCGGCGGTTTCGTTGTGGTTGAGGTGGTCGACCAGCTGACGTAGACCTGGGCGGCCAGCGGCGGGGGTCATGCCGAGGCGGGCTCGCTGATCCTGGATGGCACGGTTGAGGGCCGGGTGGCCGAGGTCGTCGACGAGGACCATCGAGGGTCCGATGCGGTGGGTGTATGCGCCGCCGAGTATGTCCCAGTTTCCGAAGTGGATTGCGGCGAAGAGGACCGGACGTCGCTGGTACCACTGCTCGAGCCGGGTCCAGTGTTCGGACCAGGCCGGGTCGTGGCCGCCGACGGCTTCGAAGCACTGCGCCGGGGTCAGCTCGTCGAGTCGGACGGCATCGACGAGGTATTCGCCGTAGCGCTGGAACTGGGCTCGGGCGAGGGATGGGGCGGAGCCGTTCCAGTTGACGTGGGGGAGGAGGAATTCGGCGTTGCGTCGGGCGGCGTTGCGGCCTCGGGGCCAGGCGAGGTAGACGGCGTCCATGAGGCGGCGAGCGGCGGCGTAGGCGATGGGGCGTGGGAGGATTCGGGCTGCTCGTCCGAGGGTCTGGTATCCGATTGCGAGGGGGTGCATGGCTAGTCGAGGCTGTGCGGTGCCCCCCTCTGCCTTCGGCATCTCCTCCCCTTCGCGGGGGGAGAAAGGAACTGTGAAGGATGACGTGGGTGGAAAGTCTACTCGCCGTGGGCGAAGGCTTCGACGGAGTCTCGGGCGACGTCGTCGGTCCATTGCTCGGGCGGGGACTTCATGAAGTAGGCGGAGGGGGCGAGGAGCGGTCCGGAGAGGCCTCGGTCGAGACCGAGTTTGGCGCAGCGGACCGCGTCGATGACGACGCCGGCCGAGTTGGGCGAGTCCCAGACCTCGAGTTTGAGCTCGAGGTTGAGCGGCACGTCGCCGAAGGTTGTGCCCTCGATGCGGATGTGGCACCACTTGCGGTCCTCGAGCCAGGGGACGTGATCCGAGGGACCGACGTGTACGTCGCCGGAGGGCATCTCGTATTCGATCTGCGAGGTGACGGCGTTGGTCTTGCTGATCTTCTTGGACTCGAGGCGCTCGCGCTCGAGCATGTTGTAGAAGTCGGTGTTGCCGCCGAAGTTGAGCTGATAGGTGCGGTCGATCTGCACGCCGCGGTCGCGGAAGAGTCGGGAGAGGACGCGATGGACGATGGTCGCGCCGACCTGCGACTTGATGTCGTCGCCGATGATCGGCGCGCCGGCGCGGCGGAAGCGGTTGGCCCAGTATTCCTCGCGGGCGATGAAGACGGGGATGCAGTTGATGAAGCCGCAGCCGGCTTCGAGCACTTGCTCGACGTACCACTTGGTCGCTTCCTCAGAGCCGACCGGCAGGTAGTTGATGACGACGTCGACGTCGCGGTCCTTGAGGATCTGTGCGACGTCGACGGTTGAGCCGGGGGCCTTGTCGATGACCTGTGAGAGGTACTTGCCGAGGCCGTCGTGGGTCATACCGCGTTCGACGGGGACGCCGAGGTTGGGGACGTCGGTGAACTTCACGGTGTTGTTGGGATCGGTGAAGATCGCCTCGGAGAGGTCGAGGCCGACCTTGCGCGAGTCGATGTCGAAGGCGGCGACGAAGTTGAGGTCGGAGATGGAATAGCCGCCGAGTACGGAGTGCATGATGCCGGGGATCTCGTCGCCGTCCTGGGCGTTCTGATAATGGGTGACGCCCTGGACGAGCGAGGAGGCGCAGTTGCCGACGCCGATAATGGCAACGTTGATCTTTCCGGTGGGGTTGCTGACGCCGGATGCGTCGTCTGACATGAAGACATCCTTCCGCGGAGGCTGCGGTCGCATGGGATTGCCGAGCCGAATCGGAAGCTCACAACGTGGAGACCGCGTCGTCCATCTGCGAGTACTGCAATGTATCAGCCGATAGGGCTGGCTGCAGTCATAGCAGACATAGATGGATGAGTGACGGTCGTCGCGATCTAGTGACGGGCTGGTGACGGGGTAGGCTGGATTCATGCCGGACCCACGCGAGCTGGTGGCGGAGACGTACCTGCAGTTCGCAGAGGACCTGGCGGACGCATCCGGCGAGGCGATCCGGCCGTGGTTTCGCAGCGAGTTGGATGTCGAACGCAAGGGCGACGGCTCGCCGGTGACGCAGGCGGATCGGTCGGCGGAGCAGGCGATCCGCGAGCGGATTTCGGATCTCTATCCGGATCATGGGGTGATGGGCGAAGAATTCGGATCGGAGCGGACGGATTCGGAATGGGTGTGGGTGATCGATCCGATCGACGGGACCGGCGCATTCGTGTCGGGATTGCCGACCTTCGGGACGCTGATCGCACTGGTTCAGGACGGCAAGCCAGTGCTGGGCGTACTTGACCAACCGATATTGCGGGAGCGTTGGTCGGGCATGTGTTTCGCCGATGTGAGGCCTCGTACTACACACAACTCACAGGTTGTCCACACGTCGTCAACCACGGATTTACAAGCGTCGATCGGTTTCGCGACCGATCCGACGATGTTCAAGGGCTCGGCGCGGAGTGGTTGGGAGACACTTTCATCGTCGTTCGAGCGGGTCAGGTACGGGATCGACTGTTACGCGTACGGGCTGCTGGCATCGGGCTATGTGGACATTGTGTGCGAAGCCTCGTTGAAGTCCTGGGACTACCTGGCGCTGGCGCCGATCGTGCGCGGCGCCGGCGGGCGGATGACCGACTGGAGCGGATCAGAGCTCACGCTGGAGTCGGGCGATCGGGTGCTGGCGAGCGCGAATGCACGACTGCATCGGGCCGCGATCTCACGGCTTGAGGCAGCGGAGGGCTAGGAACAGGTCCTGTTTTCGGTAGACATGTGGACAGCCGGTGGAATGTACTGGCCACTTCGTGGATAACGATCCGGGCGAGGAGATTGCCGGGATCTGGCGTTCCTGGTTAGCCGGCGGCGTCGGCGTGGGCCTTGACCTTGCGCAGGACGGGGAGCCCGGTGCGGGGATTCTCGACGATCTCGTAGCCATCGGGGACGGCATCGATCGCACCGGGCTTCTCGGACTTGGCGAAGAAGTAGATGCGCTGCGAATGGTGGTTACGCAGTTCGATGTCGCGGGCGTGGAGGAAGTAGGTCTCGTGCCGACCGTTGGTGGTGGAAAAAGCCATGTCTGGCAGCCTTCCGATCACTTGTCGCGCTATTGATCAAGTGCCTATGCCGTTACGTCATATATTCAAGCGACTTTGGAGCGAGTTGTCAATCCAGCGAGGAATATTCGTTACGTCTAGTGTTCAGCGATTGTTGAGGATTTGGGGATGGCCACTGGCGGCGTTGATCACCGTCGGCGTTGCGTGCGGCGGTCCGGGCAACGAGCAGTCGACAACCGGGCCGCCGGACGCCGATGCGTGGACGGTCGCGCAGCGCGAGGAGGACGCTCGCTGGCTGCCGATCCTGGCCACGCAGGACCTCGCGGTCGGGGTCAAACGGATTGCGTTCACGCTCGAGGGGCTCTCGGCGAACGAGGAGCTCCCGACCGTCCGCGTGTCGCTGTTTGAGCTCGACGAGGACCGCGAGAACCCGGTCTCGGTTCAGTACGCGCGATTCATCAGTTACGACCCGAGCGTAGGGATCGTGGCGCATGGTCACGCCAATGCTTCGGTCTCGGACCGGGCACTGCCGGTCGGCCGGGGGGTGTATGTCGTGCCGGTGCGACTGAGCGCTGCGGGGTTGTGGGGGTTGCTGCTGGACATGTCATCGGATGCGGGGGCTGAGACTGTTCGGTTGCGTTTCTCGGTGCGGGAGCGGCAGGCGGCTCCTCGGGTGGGCGAGCGGGCGCCATCGGTCGAGTCGCGAACTCGCGGCGACGTTTCGGCGCTGGTGGAGCTGACATCGGATCCGGAGCCGGAGCCGGGTCTGTACGTGCTCTCGATCGCGGAAGCGCTGGCGCTGGAGCGTCCGCTGTTGCTGGCGTTTGCGACGCCGGCGTTCTGCCACTCTCGGACGTGCGCGCCGGTGCTTGAGGCGGTCAAAGCGGTGTGGCGCGAGTTCTCGACGGAGATATCTGGCATCCACGTCGAGGTGTTCGAGAATCCGGATACGCCGACGCGACTGGTTGAGGCTGAGGCATTCGTCGCGTGGCGTTTGCCGTCGGAGCCGTGGGTGTTCGTCGTCGACGCCGAGGGGGTGATTCGCTACGCGTTCGAGGGGGCGGTGACGGAGGAGGAGTTGCGGTCGGCGGTTGAGTGGGTGGTTCAGGAGGGGTCAGGCTGAACGCTAGGCTGGTAGCGAAGCGAGCGTGAGGATTGATATGGCGCTGGCGGCGTCGGAGCGGGCGCAGATTCGGCAGCAGTTTGCTGCGATCGATGGCCCGCTGAAGCTGGAGTACTACCACCAGAGCCCGCGTCGGGTGATGGTTCCGGGCCGCCCGGAGAAACCGAGCTGTGAACTGGCGAAGGAGCTGTACGAGGAACTTGCAGCGCTCTCGGACCACATTTCGTTGACCATCTATGAGCATGAGGAATCGGAGGAGCAGGCCAAACGGCGCGACATTGTCGATGTGCCCTGCGTTTTGATACGCGGGGAATTGAATCGTCCGCTGCGCTTCTACGGCGCGCCGAACGGACACCTGATGGTGGCGATGATCCGGTCGATGGTGCTGGCTTCGACGCGACAGGCAAAGCCGGCGGTCAGGATGAAGCGGGCGCTGGGCAAGCTGCGGCGTCCGACGCGTCTGCGTCTGCTGGGTTCGGCGTCGGATCCGATCGCTGGGCAGGCGGCGTTGGCGGCGTGCTCGGTGGCTCTGCTCTCGCCGAAGCTGCAGACGGACGTGTTTGCGATCGAGGAATTCAGCGATATCGGGGCGCGGTCCGGGGTGACGGCGCTGCCGGCGTTGTTCATCGACGATCGACGGTTTGCGGCGGGTCTGGTCGACCCATTGGAGCTGGTCGAGTTCATTGGACTGTGGCAGGCGAATCCGGAGAAAGCGCAACTGAATCCGCCGCGAACGCAGCCTGGCTCGGCGACCGCGTGGCGTCCGCCGCAACCGGCGCAGCCGCAGCGGGAGGCGGCGCCGATCGATCCGATCGCGGCCGCGGCGGGGCGGGCGCGCGAACCGGTGGGGACTCCCGAGGGCATGCGCCGCACAGCGGGCGGCCTGATTGTGCCGAATCGGTAGTACGCTGATTGAGTCGGAACGGCGGACGCCGTTCGAGGCGAGATACCCGTGACGAGCGCGGGAATGCCGGTTACGTGTAGCGGAGATGCGCTGTGGTTGGTGTTGACGATCTGGGAGAAGCGCTGAAGGCGTTGTCGGAGCGATTGCACGACGTCCTGGAGCGTCTTTGACCTGACCTCGGTGGAGGCGGAGGCGTCGCGGCTGGAGGCCGAGTCGATGGCGTCCGGATTCTGGGACGATGCGGAGCGAGCACGCTCGGTGATGAAGAGGCTGGCCGCTCGCCAGCGCACGATCGAAACGTGGCGGGGTCTTGAAACGCGGCTGAACGAGGCGGTGGAGTTGTTGGAGTTGGCCGACGACGAGGAACTCGCCGGTGATTTGGCCTCTGAAGCGTCCGCAATTGAGGGAGAGATTGAACGGCGCTCGTTCGAGTTGGCGTTCTCGGGTCCGTACGACGACCGCTCGGCGGTGATCGCGATCTATGCCGGGGCGGGCGGGATCGACTCGCAGGACTGGACGGAGATGCTGCTGCGGATGTATCAGCGCTGGGCCGAGCGAGCGGGCTTCGCGGTCGACCTGGTCGACCTGGTTGAAGGTGAAGAGGCGGGGTTCAAGTCGGCGACGCTCGAGGTCAAGGGCGAAGCGGACGGCGGCGGCGCGTACGGCTGGCTGCGCTCGGAACATGGGGTGCATCGATTGGTGCGGATCTCGCCGTTCGACCAGAATCATGCGCGGCATACGTCGTTCGCGCGGGTGGAGATCATGCCGGAGACCGAGGGCGCTGCGGAGGTGGAGATCGACGAGGAGGAGATCAAGATCGATGTCTACCGGGCCTCGGGTAACGGCGGTCAGAACGTGCAAAAGAACTCGACGGCGGTACGGATTACTCATCTGCCGACGGGATTCGTCGTGAGTTGCCAGAACGAGCGCTCGCTGCGGCGCAACCGCGAGTCGGCGATGCGCGTGCTCGAGGCACGGTTGCTGATGCTGGAGGAGCAGAAGCGGGAGGAAGAGCGGCTCGCGATCCGGGGAGATCACATCGAGGCGGGCTGGGGGAATCAGATACGTTCGTACGTGTTGCAGCCGTACCGGATGGTGAAGGATTTGCGCACCCAACACGAAACCTCGGATACCGAACGGGTCCTCGACGGGGACCTGGACGAGTTCCTTCGCGCATCGCTGAAGCATCAGATTGGGCAGGATGCGGCGCGGGCGGAGGCGGTCGCGTGAAGCGCGTAGGTCTGCTGCTGGCGACGGCCGGGATCATTGCGGCGGCATGGACGTTCATGGCGTCGGTCTCGCCGCTGAGCGCGCAGTCGGCCGAGGAGGGTCCGACCGTACAGGGGACGCGGTTTGAGAACGCCTGGCCGGACTCGGTCACCGTGACATCGCTCGTCGGTGGAGCTGAAGATGTTGAGTCGGCGACGTTCCTGTACGCAGTGCTGCCTGAGGGGGCGCTGACGCGCGAGCCAGCCGAGGTGGCGAGCGGTGATGTGACTCGCGTCACGGCCGTGTTCCCGACCCGCGATCCGATGCTCTGGATTCCCGCCGGGGCCGACTTCGAGTGGCATTGGGAGTTCGTGTTCGCCGACGGTGAGAAGTTCGAGACCGTGCCGCAGATCTGGCGCTACGAGGATCCGCGGTTCGAGTGGCAGTCGCTGAAGGAGGGGCCACTGGAAGTGGCGTGGTATGACGACCGCGGGGTGGCACAGACGATGCTGGATGAGGGGATTGACGCGCTCGAGGAGATTTCCCCATTTCTCGGCCTGGAGGAGTTGATCCCAATCAAGGTGTACGTCTGGGCAAACACCGAGGACGCGCGGCAGGTGGAGCGGATTCAGTCGGAGCGGTTTGAGGAGTCGGTGATCACGGGTGGGACGAGGGTGCTGGCGGATCTGGTGCACATTTACACGCCGTCCCGCTGGGTGATTCGGCACGAGCTGACGCATGTGTTGACCAAGCTGGCCGGCGAGGGTCCGTACGGCGATCTGCCGGCGTGGCTTGACGAAGGCATGGCGACGCTGGCCGAGGGCGACTGGCTCGAGCGTCGAGGCGGGGCGTTGCAGTACGCGATCAACAACGACATCGTGCTATCGCTGCGGAGCATGGAGTCGCCGTCGAATCGACCGGGATTCGTCGACATCTTCTACGGGCAGTCGGCGGCGGTCGTGCTGTACCTGCTCACCGAGTACGGCAATGAGAGGATGAACGACCTGTTCCGGGCGTTCAAGGAGGGGTCGAGCGTTGACGACGCGTTGCTCGAGGTCTACGGCCTCGACCGCGATGGTCTGGACAACGCCTGGCGCGACTCGGTTGGACTCGGACCGAGAGAGCAGGAGGAAGATCGCTCGACCACAATCGAGGACGAGGTGATCTCGGGTCCCGAAGTGGCCGGCGAGGATCAGTCGGAGCAAGCGGGCGAAGCAGAGCCGGAGCGGGCAGAGGAATCTGAGCCCGAGGCTACCGGCGAGGAGCAACAGGAATCGCAGCAGGAGGGTGCGCAGGCGATCGAGGCAGGTGAGGACGAACAGGCGGAGTCGGAGACCGCCACGAGCCGGTCCGAGGACGAGATCGCGGATCGAGTAGCCGAGATCGAGCGGCGCCAGGACGAGCGTCGGCCGCGGCCGGTCTTCGAGGTCGCGGGACCGTTCCCGTGGGAGTGGCCGCTAATCGGGATCGCCGGTGGGCTGGTCATCCTGAGCGGTCTGCTGCTGGTTCGGGTGCTGACCGCGCGGAACTGATTCGCCGTTAGCGCTGGCGGGCGATACGGGCCGCGCGAGTCACATTGTTGAGCAGCATGGCGACCGTCATGGGGCCGACGCCTCCGGGGACCGGCGTGAGCGCTGAGGCGACCTCGCTCACCGCTGCGAAGTCGACATCGCCGACCAGTCGATAGCCGCGCTTGCGGGTTGTGTCGTCGACCCGGTTGACGCCGACGTCGATCACGGTGACGCCGCTGTGGACCATGTCTGCGGTGATGGTGTTGGGTTTGCCGGTGGCGGCGACGAGGATGTCCGCCTCCCTGGTGATCGAGGGCAGGTCGGCTGTATTGGTGTGGCAGATGGTGACTGTGGCGTTGGCGCCCTGTCGTTTCTGCGCGAGCATCGCGGCGAGCGGCATGCCGACGAGTCGGCTGCGTCCGACGATGACGACGTGCTTACCGCCCGGGTCGGCGCCGCTGCGGACGAGCAGCTGCTGAACGCCGTGCGGTGTTGCGGGCAGGTAGCGTTCGCGGCCCAGCAGGATGCGGCCCTGGTTGATCGGGTGGAGTCCGTCGACATCCTTGAGGGGATCGATGCGGTCGAGCAAGAGGTCGGCATCAACGCCCTCGGGCAGGGGCAGTTGCAGGATGATTCCGTGTACATCGTGATCGGCGTTGAGCAGATCGATGCGATCGCGGATTCGACGCTCGGTCTGCGTCGGATCGAAGTCGGCTTCGATCCGGTGGACGACGACCTTGATGCCGGTTTCCTGACCGGCCTTCTGTTTGCCGCGTACGTAGCTGGCCGAAGCGGGGTTGTCGCCGACGAGGATGACGGCGAGGTGCGGGATGAGCCCGCTCACGATCATGTCCTCGACCTGCCGCGTCAACGCCTCGCGGATGCCGGCAGCGATGGCGGCGCCGTCGATGATCGTGGCCGTCATGCGGTCAGGGTATGGCAGAGGCGGACGATGAAGTGTGGCGTGGTTGCCGAGGGAGATTGGTAGGCTGCGAATCGATGTTCGGAGACCTGACCTGCGGCGTGGATCTGCTGTTGATTGAGCGTTTCGAGAGCGTGCTCAATCGGCATCCGGATCGATTTCCGAAGCGCATCCTGACGGATCGGGAGCGCGAGTATTGCGGTGATCGTCTGGCGGAGATGGCGGTGCGATTTGCCGGCAAGGAAGCGGTGATGAAGTGCCTGGGGACGGGCGTGCGCGGGGTGAAGTGGAAAGAGATTGAGATTCTGGCCAACGCTCGCGGCAAGCCGGTCGTGATATTGCACGGCGGCGCGCGCGAGCGGGCGCGGGAGATCGGGCTCGAGCGGATCGAGATTAGCCTGACCCACGAGAAGAACATGGCCTGTGCATTCGCGGTCGGACAGCCGCGATGGGGAGAGCGACGATGAAACTGCTGACGTCGGCGGAGATGCGAGAGCTGGAGGAGCGGGCGGAAGCGGCGGGGGTCTCGACGGAGACGTTGATGGAGAACGCGGGCCTTGCGGTGGCGCAGGAGATCTGGATGCAGCTTGGTTCGCTGGAAGATCGGCGGATTGCCGTGCTGGTCGGCCCGGGTAACAACGGGGGCGACGGGCTGGTGGCGGCGCGGCACCTGTTTGAGTGGGGCGCACAGGTGCGGGTGTACGCGCTCCGAGAACGCAGCGATTCGCAATGGACGCAAACGGTGGAGATGGGGGTGCCCTGCGGCACGGTAGCCGAGGACGACGGTTTCGAGGCGCTGGAGGCGCTGCTGTCGGGCGCGGAGGCGGTCGTTGACGCGTTGCTGGGGACGGGTTCATCGCGGCCGATCGAGGGAGATCTGGCGGCAATCATGGAGCGGCTGGCGGCGATTCGCTCGCGAACCGTGAAGCCGAAGCTGGTTGCGGTCGATCTGCCGACAGGCTTGGACGCCGATAGCGGCCGGCTCGATCCGCTGGCTGTTGCGGCCGATGAGACGGTCACGTTTCATGCGCCGAAAGTGGGCCTGTACATGCAACCGGGAGCGGCAGCGGCGGGCTCGGTGCAGCAGGTGGAGATTGGGATTCCTGCGGGGCTGGACGAGGAACTGCAGACCGAGGTGCTAGAGCGACGCGGGGCCAAGGCGCTGCTGCCGGAGCGTCCGCTGGACGGGCACAAGGGCACGTTCGGGCGGGTGCTGGTGATCGCGGGCTCGGCCCGGTATCCC
Organism: Chloroflexota bacterium; assembly: GCA_028874365.1. GTDB lineage: Bacteria > Chloroflexota > Dehalococcoidia > Bin125 > Bin125 > Bin125. Next base: position 67,319 of record JAPPJZ010000018.1, read on the forward strand.
GGCGCGGCGGTGCTGGCGGCGCGCGGCGCGTATCGGGCCGGCGCGGGGCTGGTCACGATTGCGACGCCGCAATCGATTGCGTCGCAGATGGTGGCGGCCGTCCCGGAGGCGACCTTGCTGCCACTTCCGGAGTACGACGAGGGCGTCATCTCGGGATTCGCTGCGTGGGAGGTAGTGCGGGACGAGCTTGCGTCGGTGGATGCGGTCGTGATCGGCTGCGGATTCGGTCGGCACGACCATAGCGGCAAGTTCGTGCGCGAGTTCCTCGTCTCTCCAGAAGTCGGCGGTGTGAGCGGAGTGGTCGTGGACGCTGACGGCTTGAATCTGCTCTCGGCGGACATGTCGAGCTTGGCGAATGCGGTCGCGCCGATCGTGCTGACTCCGCATCCCGGAGAGATGGGCACGCTCACCGGGATGAGCACAGATGACGTACAGCGTCAGCGGCTGACGCTGGCGCGCGATCGCGCGGCAGAGTGGAACTGCCACGTCGTGCTGAAGGGGGCGAACACCGTGGTCGCGACGCCCGACCATCGGGCGCGTGTATCGGAGGTCGCGCAGCCGGCGTTGGCGACGGCGGGGACGGGGGATGTGTTGAGCGGAGCGATCGGGGCGTTAATCGCTCAAGGACTGGAGCCGTTTGATGCGGCGACGCTGGGTGTCTACCTGCACGGAGACGCGGGGAATCGGGCAGCGCGGGCGCGCGGGACGATCGGGGTGACCGCGGGTGACGTGGCAGAGCAGATCGCGATGGCGTCACGTTCGCTGGCGGGTGAGGAGCCGGTAGAGACGCCGTCGCTCGGCGGTGGATTCGGGATGGGCGGCGGCGATGTCGGCGGGCTGGGTCAGCTGGCCGGCGCGGGCGGACTGGGCGGCGGGCTTGAAGGTCTGCTCGGCGGGCAACAATGACGCTCTGCGGGGGCGATCTGTAGCCTTGGATGAGGAGGACGGGACATGGTGACGACGGAGGCGAAGCCTGAGATCGTCCAAGAGGCGAACGCCAGTCCGGACCGATTGTCCGCACGATTCAGGCTGAGGTTGCCGCAAGCCTGGGCTCTGTCGGACGAGGCGCTGTTGGCGCTGTCCGAGCTCAATGAACCCTGGCAATTGGAATTGACCGCCGATGGAGAGTTGGTGATCATGGCGCCCGAGGGTCCGGAGAGCAGCGAGCGCGGCGGAGAGATTCACATCGACGTGGGCATCTGGAACCGGGCGGCGGGTGGCGGGCACGTCTTCGGTGCTCAGTTGGGAGTGCGCGACTACGATGACGGTTCGCTGCGAGCGCCCGATGTCGCCTGGATGAGCAACGAACGATGGGCGCAGCGCGATCCTGAGCGAGGATTCCTCAGTGTCTGCCCGGAGTTGATCGTCGAGGTTGTATCGCAGTCCAGCTCGTTCCGCGAGCAGCAGGAGAAGATGCGGGAGTGGTTGAACAAAGGCGCGTTGCTGGGCTGGTTGATTGACCCGGATCAGGAGATCGTCATCGTGTATCGTCCGGACGCTGAACCGGAACAACTCGACCGGCCTGACAGTCTGAGCGGGGAGGATGTCTGCGAGGGGCTCGAAGTGGACCTTGAACGCATCTGGAAGTAGCGAGAGCAGAGGAGACTTGAGATGTCGCGAGTGAGTTTCGACTGCACGATGCAGGAGGGGCAGATCGGTGAGGAGCTGCGGGCGAAGCTGGCGGTCGCGCTGCAGGAGATCACTCAGGACGTGCTGGGTGAATCGCCTGATGATGTGCCGGTGAGGTTCAGCGACATTCCGAGGGGGTTCGGGTTCCGGGGGGGCGAGCCGTCGACGACGTCGCTGGTCCGGGGCAGCATCGTTGGCGGGGTGACGCAGGATGTGCGCGAGGACTTCATGCGCCGGATCTGCGATCGGTGGATGGAGATCAGCGGTTGCACGGTCGACGAGCTGGTGGTTTCGGCTCGCGACGCGTAGTCGCGTGCGATAGCATAGTTTCGAATTCCGGGACGAGAGAGACCGGTCTGAGAGGATCGCAGAGATGCCGTATTACCGTTGCGTAGTGCCCAAGGATTCGGTGCCGTACGAGCAGCGAGCGGAGGTCGCCAAGGCCTTCACCGACATCCACTGCGGTAACACGGGCGCGCCGCGCAGCTTCGTCCACGTCGTGTTCGACGAGGCGGACGACCGCTGGGAGACGCCGTACTTCCTCGACGGCGGCAACCGGGCAGGGCGCTCGGAAGAGGTCAAGGCTGAGTTGCTCAGCGACCTGATGGGTGCGTTCCGGGAGATCACCGGGGTGGCGTCGGAGGACTTCAGCGGGCGGATCACCGAGGGTCCAGCGAAGTGGACGATGGAAGGCGGGATGGTCCTGCCGGAGCCGGGCGAAGAGACCGAGGAGTGGTACTCGCACGGTCAGGCTGCCGCCGGCGGCTGAGGCCGCACGTATCTACGCACCTGAAGACCGGGCTGCCAGTCAGCCCGGTCCGCTTGTGCCCGTTTCGCCAAACTCACTTCAATGTGCCCTGAGCATTCGTAGCCCAGCGACGGGGTAGGCTGAGGACGCACTGAGCTTTGGGGGACCCTATGGACGAGCGCATTGTGGTGACGGGGATGGGCGCGGTCACGGCGGTGGGCGGTACGGCTGAGGAAACATGGGACTCGCTCGTCTCAGGGCGCTCTGGAGTGCGGGACATTTCGATCTTCGACGCCTCGCGTCTGTCAGTCCGATTCGCCGCCGAAATCAGTGACTGGAAACCCGATGACCACATGCCGCGCAAGGATGCTCGGCGGATGGATCGGTACTCGCAGTTCGCAATCGTCGCGTCGCGCGAGGCGGCCGCGAACGCGGGATACGAAGGCGGTTTCGACGGCTCCGATCGGGTCGGTGTGATGATTGGCACCGGGATCGGCGGCATTGCCACCACGCAAGAACAGTTCCGCATCCTGGACTCGCGCGGGCCCGACCGAGTCTCCCCGTTTGCCGTGCCGATGATGCTGCCCAACATGGCCTCGGGACAGGTATCGATCGCGCTGCAGGCGCGCGGGCCGAACTTCGCTCCGATGTCGGCGTGCTCCTCCGCCGCCGACGCCCTTGGGCTCGCAGCGCAGACCATCGAACGCCACGAAGCGGACGTTGTCGTCGTCGGCGGCGCGGAAGCGCCGCTCTGCGAGATGGCTGTCGCCGGATTCGCCTCCGCCCGTGCGCTGTCTGCGCGCAACGAAGACCCGGAAAGCGCGTCGCGTCCCTTCGATGCGGAGCGCGACGGCTTCGTGATGGGCGAAGGCGCCGCCGTCATGGTGCTCGAACGAGCAGAACACGCAACCGCGCGAGGCGCCGAGATTCTGGCCGAAGTCTGTGGATACGGCTCGGTTGGCGATGCGTATCACATCACGCAGCCGGCCGAGGGTGGCGACGGCGGGGCTCGAGCAATGTCGCTGGCGCTGGAACGATCCGGCATTGCCCCGTCCGAGGTCGACTACGTCAACGCGCACGGCACCTCGACGCCGCTGAACGACAAGTTTGAGACGATGGCGATCAAGAGCGTGTTCGGCGAGGCTGCGTACGGTGTCTCGGTCTCGTCGACCAAGTCGATGACCGGACACCTGCTGGGCGCGGCGGGCGCGGTCGAGGCGCTGGCGACGATCGAAGCGATTCGGCGCAGCACGATTCCGCCGACGATCAATCTGCAGAATCCCGATCCGGACTGCGATCTCGACTACACGCCGAACGTTTGTCGCGAGCGGGATGTTCGGGTGGCGATCTCCAACTCGATGGGATTTGGCGGACACAACGCCTGTCTGGTCTTCCGTCGCTGGGAGGACTGAGGCTGAGGGTGCGACACCGTGGTGCGGGAACGCTCGGACGGGTGGTTGGGCCGAACCTGGCGGATTGCCGAGCCTCACGACGCGCCTCCGCTTGAGGGTCTGGAGGCGCCGTCGTTTGTCGGTCGACTGCTACGGCAACGCGGGGTCGACACCGTGCCGGCGGCGCAGGAGTTCCTCAATCCCGACTGGTATCAACCGGCCGATCCGCTGGTGCTGGGCGACTGGGATGCTGCCATTGACCGTCTCGCGCACGCGGCGGAGCGGGCCGAGCCGGTGGCGATCTACGGCGACTACGACGTCGACGGGATCACCGGTACGGCGATTCTGACGGAAGCGCTCGAGGCGGTCGGCATTGATGCCCGACCATTCATTCCCCACCGCGAGCGTGAGGGGTACGGGATCCAGGACTCGGTGGTTGGACAGCTCGCGGCCGACGGCGCGCGTGTGTTGATTACGGCCGACTGCGGGATTACCGCTCTGAACGAGATCGCCTCCGCTCGGGAGCGGCACGGTCTCGACGTGATCGTGCTTGACCACCACGAGCCGACGGAATCGCTGCCCAGCGCGACGGCGATCGTGACTCCGAAGAAGGCGCCGACTGGCCATCCGTTGTCGGAACTCTCGACGGGCGGGCTCGCGTATCGGTTCGCGCACGGTCTGCTGGAGGCGAGCGGCGTCGAGGCAGGATCGGCGCAGTGGCTGGAACTGGCGGCGATGTCGACGGTCGCCGATGTGGTGCCGCTGCGGGGCGAGAACCGCTGGATCGTGCACCAGGGACTGCGGGCGCTCGAACGGACCGAGCGGCCGGGCCTGCGGGCGTTGATGTCGGCGCGACGAGGGAACGGTCCGGTGGACACGGAGACGATCGGATTCCAGATCGCCCCGAAGATCAACGCCGCCGGGCGGCTTGACGACGCGTCGCTGGCGTTGCGCATGTTGACCGAGCGCCAACGCGAGCCTGCGAGGGAGATCGCTGCCCAGTTGGAACGGCTGAACGACGAGCGGCGGCGGCTGACTGCGGAGGCGATGGGCGACGCCGAGTTGCAGATTCGCAGGCAACTCGATGCGTCGGGACAGGCGCCGCTGGTGCTGTTTGTCGGGGGCGAGGAGATTCACCACGGAATCGTCGGCATCGTTGCGGGTCGGTTGGCCGACCAATGGTCGCGCCCCGCATTCGTCTGGTCGATCGTCGAGAACGAAGTCCGCGCCTCGGGCCGCAGCGCAGCCGGGTTCGACCTGGTGCGGATGCTCGACTCGGCGCGGGACCTTCTCGTCCGGGGCGGCGGGCATGCGATGGCTGCCGGATTCTCTGCGGAACCGCCGCTGCTGGGTTCACTGATGGAGAGGTTCAATGAGTCGGCGCAGGCGCAACTCGACGCGGGAGAGGCGGGGGCGTGGGCCGCGCTTGAGGGTCGGATGGAGATCGACGCGCAGGTTCCATTGGAGGCCGTGAGCTCGCAGACGGTGAAGTGGATTGAGCGGTTGGCGCCGTTTGGCGAAGGTAATCCTGCCCCGACGTTCCTGAGCACGGGAGTGGGAGTGCGTCGAGCATCAACGGTCGGCGCCGATCACGCGCACTTGCGTCTGGATCTGGATGGCTGGTCGGCGATCGGCTGGCGACTGGGGAATGCGGCGGCCGAGATTAAATCGCAGGTCGATATCGTCTGGCGGCTGCGTCGGGGGTTGAGGGGTCGGCCGGAGTTGGAGATCATCGATCTGGCGGTATAGAGCCGTTGCGGAACGCTTCATTCGACCCCTCCTGCATCGGTTAGCCTGAGGCCCATCTGGCGGTTTGTCCTGGAGGGTTTCGCTATGGCTGTTCGCAATGTGGGGGTGGTCGGACACCAGGGGGCGGGCAAGACGACGCTGGTCGAGGCGTTAGGCTTTTCGACGGGATTGACGACGCGGCTGGGACGGGTGGAGGACCGCAACACGATCTCGGACTACGACGCTGAGGAGCAAGAGCGAGGGATGTCGATTTCGACCTCGCTCATTGCGATGGAGCACGACGGCGTGCAGATCAACCTGTTGGATACGCCGGGGTACGCGGACTTCGTTGGTGAGGTCGTGGCGGCGATGTCGGTGGTGGACGCGGTGATCGTGGTGGTGGACGCGTCGTCAGGCGTGCAGGTGGGCACGGAGACCGCGTGGCGGATGGCGGGCAAGCGGGGCGTTCCCCGAGCGGTGGTGATCTCGCGGCTCGATCGCGATAACTCGTCGTTCGAGGACGCGCTCGATTCGGTGCAGTCGGTGCTTGGATCGGAGTGTCAGCCGCTCTACCTGCCCAACGGGTCGGAGTCGGCGTTCAGCGAGCTGATTGACGTGCTGGCGGACGAGGATGCGGACGGTCGCGACGGGCTGATCGAGCAGATCGTCGAGTCCGATGAGGACCTGATGATGCTGTACCTGGAGGATGAGGCGATCGACGAGGCCGACTTGCGGGCAGCGGTGAAGACGGCCGCCCTGACGGGATCGCTGGCGCCGGTGCTGCCGATGTCGGCTGTGTCGGGAGTTGGTTCGAGTGAGCTGCTGCGGCTGATTGCGGACGTGCTGCCCGATCCGTCGGAGGCGCCCGCGATTGCGGATGGGATCGATGGCAATGGGGCGGCGGGCGCGTTCGTGTTCAAGACGACGGCGGACGAGTTCGTGGGACGATTGTCGTATCTGCGCGTGGTCTCCGGTTCGGTTGTGAGTGACGCCCACCTGGACAATGCGCAAACGGGCGAGAACGAACGCCTGGCCAGCCTGTCGCGGGCGGCGGGTAAGACGCTCTCGGCCATCCCCAATCTGGAGACCGGCGACATTGGGGTGGTGACCAAGCTGCAGCACACGACCACGTTCAACACGCTGCGGGAGAAGGGGTCGGGACTCGTGGTGCCTGCGCCGGCGATGCCGGCGCCGATCTTTGCTGCTGCGGTCGAACCGAAGACCAAGGCCGATGTGGACAAGCTCGGCCCGTCGCTGGCGAGGCTGGTCGAGGGCGACCCGACGCTACAGATTGAACGCGACCGCGACTCGGGCGAGACGATCCTGAGCGGACTGAGCGAGTCGCACGTGCAACTCTCGGCGGGACGGCTGTCGAGCAAGTTCAATGTCGAGGTGGAGATCAAGGATCGGCGTGTGCCGTATCGCGAGACGGTGACGACGCGCGGTCAGGCGGAGTATCTGCACAAGAAACAGACGGGCGGCAGCGGGCAGTACGCGCGCGTGGCGCTGCGCGTCGAACCGCAGCCTCGCGGGGCCGGATTCGAGTTCAACGACGAGATCGTCGGCGGCGCGGTGCCGCGCAACTACATACCGGCCGTGGAGAAGGGCGTGGTCGAGTCGTTGCCGCGCGGTGTCTTCCCGCTGACCGATCTGCGGGTCACGCTGTATGACGGCAAGCACCACGATGTGGACTCATCGGAAATGGCGTTCAAGCTGGCTGCGTCGCAGGCGCTGAAAGAGAGCGTGTCCTCCGCGCGGCCGATCCTGCTGGAGCCGATCCAGATGTTCCGGATTACAGCGCCGGAGTCTTCGACCGGAGACATCATCAGCGACCTGAACACGCGACGGGCGCGGGTGCTGGGTATGGAGCAGACGGACGATCCACCAGATTCGACGGTGGTGATCGCCGAGGGTCCGATGGCGGAGTTCCTGCACTACGCGACGGACCTGCGCTCGATGACCGGAGGTCGGGGCACGTTCACGTGGCAGTTCGACCGTTACGACCAGGTTCCCCAGCATGTCGCGCAGAAGGTGCGTCAGGACGCTGAGGCTGCGGCAGCGGGGTAGCAGTCGATTTCGACCGTTTAGCCGTCGTCGGCGCCGCTTTCGGTCTCCTCGACCTGGGGTAGTGGTCGCAGCTCGAAGACGATTTGGATCCTTGCGGTGACGGACTCGGTGCCGCCGAAGACGGGGGTTGGCTCGAATGAACCGTCGGCCATTGCGGCTTCTTCGGATTCCAACGTGGCTCGAGCGGCGGTCAGGTTACCGACCGGGTTGAGCTCCACGACTCTGACGATCTCGTAGTCCATGTGCTCGGCGATCGAGTTGGCTGTGGCGACGGCGTCATCGATTGCGTCGAGGAGGGCCAATCGCTCGGCCTCGGCGCGGCCGGATGCGGTGAAATCGAGACCATCGAAGCGGACGTGGTCGCCGCCGGCGTTGAGGATCGTGTCGATGAGCAGGCCGGCTTTGTCGACGCCGTCGATCCTGGCAACCAGCGAGTTGCGGTACTCGAAACCGAGCGAGACCCGACCCTGTTCGGTCCAGTCGAACTGCTCGTTGATGCGAATGGCCGTGGTCTGCAGTTGATCGTTTGGCACGCAGAGCTGCTCGGTGTCGTCATCGTTGCAACCCATCTGGAGCGCAGTGCGCACGTCAATAAGGGCAGAGTTGCCGGTGGAGACGGCTTCGCGAACTGATTTGTCGAGCACGGTGATGCTGAAGCGGGCCAGCGTGCCGTCACGTTGGACGCTGCGCGAGGCCGCGCCTTCAATTGTGAGGGTGGTCAGCGGCTGCTTGTCGGGCCATTCCCTGACTTCTTCGCTGATTTTCTTCTCTGCGACGTCTTCCGCGTTCACCGTGCTGCTCACGGTCAGTGCGAACAGCGCGCCTAGCGCCAGCAACGCGGCTGCGAGTCCTAGCGCGAGCAGCTTGCGGGCGTTCCAGCTCAGCATCGAGTCGCTCATCGTCATCTCTCCAGATCTCTGCGGGACGGGAAGCACATCCTTCTGTGATCACCGTACGTCTAGATAACGTCCTGCGAAGCTTCGAGGTTGCGTTCGAAGAAGTCCAGCATTGTTGCCCAGGCTGCTTCGGCGGACTCTTCGTGATAACCAGCTTGCATCGGCGACAGTCGAATGAGGAGCGAGCGGACCGGGCCGTGCTGATTCATGAAGGAGTGCCCGGCGCCCGGGTAGACGTTGACCTCGTGTTCGACGCCGAGCTGCTGCAAGTGTCCGCGGAGGCGATCCGCCTGTCGGACGAATACTCGATCACGCTCGCCGTATCCGGCGAAGACGGGGCAAATGCCTTCGAGCTGTTCGGACTCACGCGGGACGGCGCCGTAGAAGTCTGCAGCGGCTCCAATCGGCGCGCGCGAGGCGTAGAGGATGGCGAAGCCGCCGCCCATGCAGAATCCGGCGACTGCGATCCGAGATTGATCGACATCATCACGCGCCGCCAACCAGGTGCGGGAGGTCTCGATGTCGGCAAACGCGCGGCCTTCACCGCTGCGCAGGGCCTGCATTGTACGGCGGATGCAGAGCGGTCTCGCTCTGGGGCCGACGGAGTAGAGATCGGGCGCCAGGGCAACGTAGCCACTCTCGGCGAAGCGTCGGGCGATGCGGCGAATGTCGTCGTTCAGACCGAACAGCTCGTGTAGCACGAGCACACCGGGACGGCGTTCGCCGGCCTGGTCGGGTGATGCGACGTAAGCCGTCAGGTCTCCGTCGCTGGTAGGGATTCGGACGGTCTGGCCGGGCATTGGGCACCTCTCAGACTCGCGATAGCCTGCGGATGATGCAGCTCGCGTGAGCCAACAGTAGCGAAGGAATGGAATTGTGGCCGACTACAACACCCTGGGATATGAAGTGGCCGACGGCGTGGCGACGATCACGATTGACCGACCGGAAGCGGCGAACTCGCTTTCGCTTGAGATGTGCAAGGAGCTAATGGACGCCTCGATCCGGGTGGACGACGACCCGGAGGTGCGAGCGGTCGTGTTCCGGGGCACGGGGCGGTTTTTCTGCACCGGCGCGGACCTGCGCGGATTCCCACCGGCGGGGCCGGAGATGGCGACTTATGTCAAGGAGATGACGACCTATCTACATGTCGCGGCGTCGCGTTTCACACGCATGGACCCGCCGCTGATCACGGCGATCAACGGCACCTGCGCGGGCGCGGGGATGAGCCTCGCGCTGATCGGCGACCTGGCACTGGCGGGTGAATCGTCGCGCTTCACGATGGCCTACTCGCGGATCGGCCTGACGCCGGACGGGTCGTCGACGTACTTTCTGCCGCGGCTGGTCGGCCTGCGACGATCGCTCGAGCTTTGCCTGACCAATCGGATGCTCTCGGCGCAGGAGGCGCTCGACTGGGGCATGATCAATCGGGTCGTGGCGGACGAGGATCTGCAGGCCGAGGCGCATGCGCTGGCTGCGCAGCTCGCGGCGGGTCCGACGGAGTCGATTGGCGCAGCGAAGCGGCTGTACCACAAGTCGTGGAACGAGGGTCTTGAGACGCAGATGGAGTGGGAAACGCGGGAGATCTGCGACGCGGCGCGGCGTCCGGAGGCGAAGGAAGGCATGACTGCGTTTTTCGAGAAGCGGGATCCGGTGTTCCGGTAGTGAAGGGGACCCTCACCCTAGCCCTCTCCCAGAGGGAGAGGGGATGGGAGCGGTGAGAGGGCCTGGAAGGTCGCGTAATGACCGAAGCCGATGATCCGCTGATCGAGCATGTGCTTGGCGAGGCGGAGCGGATTGAGCGCGCGGTCGACCGGCGCTATGAACGGCGTGGCGGGTTGCGTCGGCTCGGCCTGCCGACGCCGAGCGAGGAACACAGCGGGTTGAGTCGGACCTTTACCTGGCGCTATCACTTCACGTGGCAGGAGGCAGAACGCTCACGCCGCTATGTGATCGCGCTGCCGGTCGATCGCTGCATCGCAGCACGCCAGCCGGTTGAAGAGCAAATCGAGAGCTGGCTCAGTGGGCGCAGCGCGTCTGCGAGCGTGTCTGGTCCACGGGTCAAGCTCCGCGAGGGCCTGCGCTCGTACGAGGTGGCGATGAGCGTGACGTTGTCGGAGCTTCCGGCGTGAGTAGGCCGGCGTTTAGCGATCGGACTCTGGGCGGCCTGATATTTGATAGATTCTGGTCAGAATCGAGAGAGCAGAGATCCTGGAAAGGGAACCCACGATGAAAGCCGTCGTAATGGAAGGCGTCCGCCAACCTCTGGTGGTGCGAGAGTTTGACGATCCGGTGATCGGGCCGAAGGATGCGCTGGTGCGAGTCGAGGCGTGCGGCGTGTGCCGCTCGGACTGGCACCTCTGGCAGGGTGACCTTTCGTGGGTCGGGTTTGAGCTGCCGCTGCCGGTGGTACTGGGGCACGAATGGGCGGGCACGGTCGAGACGGTGGGCGACGAGGTCGAGCACATTCGGCCCGGGATGCGGGTGCTGACGCCCTTCCACAACGGCTGCGGCAACTGCCAACTCTGCCGGGTCGGGCTGCCGAACATCTGCGACAACCAGGCCGGCTTCGCGGGCGGCTTCGCTCAGAAGGCGGCGATTCGCAGCGCCGACTTCAACGCGATTCCGCTGCCCGACAATGTTTCGTTCGAGGCCGGCGCCGCAATGGGCTGCCGCTTCATGACTTCGTACCACGGAGTTGCCGACCGGGGAGAGGTCTCGGGCGGCGATTGGGTGGTGGTCAACGGCTGCGGCGGCATCGGTCTTTCGGCGGTGCAGGTTGCGGCCGCCCTGGGCGCCCAGGTAATCGCGGTTGACCTCGAGGAGGGCAAGCTTTCGCTGGCTCGCTCGCAGGGGGCGGTAGAGACGATCAACGCGCTCGAAGATGACGTGCCAGCACGGGTGCGAGAGATCACGGATGGCGGCGCCAACGTCTCGGTTGACGCGTTGGGGATCAAAGCAACGATGCTGAACTCGGTGAACTCGCTGCGCAAGGGCGGCGTGCATGTGCAGATCGGGATCACCTCGGCGGACGAGGCGGGCGAGGTCGGTCTGCCGATCGACTTCATCACGATGTCGGAGATCGAGTTCCGCGGCTCACTGGGCCTGCCGAACCAGAACTACCCGTCGATGCTGAACATGGTTGCATCGGGCAAGCTCAACCCGGAGACGATTGTCTCGGAGACGATTTCACTCGACGAGGTGCCGAGTGTGGTCGACTCGATGACGACATTCCAGACGACGGGCTTCGTGACGATCACGGACTTTGCCTAGTAACCGATGACTCACGACTGTCCCCACTGCCGTTGGACCGGCGATCGGCGGTTTTGCCCTGCGTGCGGCGCGGCGCTCTGGTCGCCCGACAGCGACGAGGGCGCCGCGGAATGCACGGTGGTGCTCTCCTTCGACGTCGACGGCTCCTCGGGGATGATCAACCGCGACCCGCGGGTCGAGTTTCGCCCTTCGGCGCGCTCGTTCGGCGACTACGGCCCGACGGTCGCGGTGCCCCACATCCTGACCGCGCTGAAGCGAGCAGAGGTGCCGTCGTCGTTTTATGTGCCGGGATGGGTCGCCGAGCGCTCGCCTGCGACCGTCGAGCAGATCGCAGCCGCCGGGCATGAGATCGGGCATCACGGCTACCTGCACGAACCGCCGGCCACGCTCTCGGCGGAGGAGGAGGCCGAGGTGCTCGACCGGGGCAGCGAGATTTTGCGTGGGATTGTCGGCGAGGCGCCGGTTGGTTACCGATCGCCCTCGTGGGAGTTGAGCGATGTATCGCTCGACCTGATGTCGGAGCGCGGCTTTCGCTACGACTCGTCGCTGATGGGCTCGGATGCGCCGTACTGGGTCGGCGCAAGAGATTCTGCATTGGTCGAGTTGCCGATCCACTGGGCGCTCGACGACTATCCCTACTTCGTCTTCGCGCCGACGGACGGCCGCCGCTTACAGGCTGCACCCGAGCAGGTGGAATCGACCTGGCGAGACGCGTTCGACGAGCTCTACCGTCGGGGAGGCGTGTTCACCCTGACGATGCACCCGTACATCATCGGCCGACCAGGCCGCGTGTCGATGCTGGAACGGTTGATCGGGTACATGCAGTCGAAGCCGGGGGTGACGTTCGCGAGGGCGGTGGATGTGTGCGACGAGTTCGCTTCGGAGTGGTCGTCGGCGCGACCCGGATAGGCCGGCGGCGCCACGCCATATACGCTGGTCACGTTCCGGAGCATCGAGACTTGTCCGACTCGTCCGACCGCGACCGCTTGAGTCAGGCGTTGGCCGCCATCGATGCGGCGAACGCCGATGACCCGTTCACGCTCAGCGTTGACGGGGTCGCGCTACCGAAGGAGCAGACCCACGCGGAGATGATGAGCCGCTGGGTCCGGGAACTGAATCCCGAAGCATCGGAGGAGTTGCTGCTAGCGGCTCGGGCGCATCACATTCGACGGTGGATGATTCCGCGCTCGACGTTCCCGGCGGGTCGATCAGCGTATCTGCGCTGGCGGCGGGCTCTGCACTCGGTGCATGCCGAGCTGACGGCCGCGATCCTGGAGGATTGCGGCTATCCGCGACGTTCGGTTGAACGGGTGGCGGCGCTGGTCGCCAAGGCGGAGCTACTGCAAGCGGGCGATCCCGATGCTCAGACGCTCGAGGACGCGCTCTCGCTGGTCTTCTTCGATACGCAGCTCGAGCCGTTGTTGGACGACCTGGACGATCGCCAGCTTCGGCGAGCGCTGGGTCGGACCTGGCGTAAGATGTCGCCCAGCGGTCAGGCCGCTGCGCGTGATCTGGACCTGTCCGAGCGCGCCATCGAAACGCTGACGCGGCTGGTCGACGGATTCGCGGATGAATGACTTATCCAGAGAGCGCTATACGCACGGTCACCATGAGTCGGTGGTGCAGTCGCACGCGCGCCGCCGGGCCGAAGTCGAAGCGTGGTTCCTGTTGCCACGGCTGAGGGCGGGGATGCGGCTGCTCGATGCCGGTTGCGGTCCCGGAACGGTCACGGCCGGTCTGGCTCGGGCGGTCTCGCCGGGTGAGGTGATCGGTCTCGACGCAGCGCCCGGGGTCCTGGAGCACGCGCGGGCTCACGCGTCGGCGGAGGCGGTGGACAACGTGACGTTTGTGGCCGGTGACGTGTACCGGCTCGACTTCGCCGATGCCGAGTTCGACGTCGCATATGCGAACCAGCTCCTGCAGCATCTGACTGATCCCGTGCGGGCGATTGCCGAGATGCGGCGTGTGCTGAAACCGGGTGGACTGCTGGCCGTGCGGGATGCGGACTACGCGACAATGTCGCCGCACCCGAAGTTTCCTGAATTCAGCGACTGGAACCGGTTGTATCACCGCGTCGCATATCGCAACGACGCAGAGCCGGATGCGGGTCGCACATTGCCGGCCTGGGTTCGCTCGGCTGGATTCGAGGAAGTTGAGATTCACCCGAATGTCGTCGCGATGGAGGGCGAAGAGGCGCGAATCTGGGGCCGGACGTGGTCGCAGCGGATTTTGTACAGCGGGATCGCTGATCAGGCGCTGGAGTACGGATTTGCCGATCGAGCGGAACTGGAGAGACTTTCGAAAGGTTGGGCGAGTTGGGCCGACTCGGACGACCCATTTTTCATCTTCACGCAGATTGCGGTGCTGGCAACCCGTTAGTCGGCGACCTCGGCCTGTCCCGCAGCTCGTTCCCGGCGCTTCGCGCGAATCGCTTCAAGCGTGTAACCGCGAACCAGCTCAATCGAAGACTGGCCAGTCGCACGCTCTTCATTGCTGATCTCCCGAAACTCGTCTCGGTCGAAGCGCACCTGCATGACGATGCCTGGATTCTCGGCAACGTGTACTTCAATCGGTTCGTCCTCAAAGTCCTCGTCAGGGAAACGCGGGTCGTGGGTCATGGTCGGTTTCGTCTTCCTCCAGGTCGATGGTAGCGGGTGTAATCGGCGGTCGATGACCGCCAACCGGTGACAATGTGTCCAATCCGATCCTCGTCAGGACCTTCGACGACGACAGTCAGCAGCTCGCCACGGTTGTTCTTGCCCACCATTCTCCACCGCGGACGAAGTCTGCGCCGAATGCGCCGCCGCTTCCCTCTGTTGGGAAAGAACTTGGGTGAACCTTCGAACACTTCGATCGCGTCAGCTATACGCAACCCGTGGCCGCCGAGTTCCTCGATGGTGGCTTCGTTGAAGGTCAAAGCCAAGAAGAACGGAGGCATCGGCGCTGCGGCTACTTGTCGAACACCACCTCGATCAGCGGCGAACCGTCGACCCATTCCTGGACGTTGTCTTCGTTGATGTACTCGCTCAGCTTCTTGGCAGAGAGGAAGACTGAACGCTTCTCGGCCGGGTCGGTGACGGCGCGGGCGGCACCATCGAGGTCGGCCTCGGTGGATTGCTTCAGGTGGAACGTAATGGCGGGATTGGCGAGCACGTTGGCGTACCACGAGCGCGGGCCGGGGCGGCCGGTGATGTAGTAGCGGTCGTCGACGTTGTGGAACCAGATCTCGATTCGCTTCGGCTCACCGCTGCTTCGGCCGGTGGTGGTGATGTCGATGACGAGATCGTTGGCCAGCGCCTCGGCGACGGCGGGATCGGATGTTGATGTCACTGGTCGTGTCCGTTCTTGGTGATCTGCAGGTGTCTGCGTTCGTGCTCGAGGAACCATTCCTTGCGGTCGAGGCCGCCGCCGTAGCCGCCGAGGCCGCCGTCGGAGCGGACGATCCGGTGGCAGGGTACGGCGATCCCGAGCGGATTGCGCCCGGTCGCGGTCCCGACAGCGCGGTAGGCAGCCGGCTTACCGACTGCCTGGGCAATCTCCTGATAGGACGCCGTCTGGCCGGCCGGCACTTCACGAATTGCCTGCCAGACGGCTCGCTGGAAGTCGGTGCCCTCGGGATCGATATCGATCTGTTCGATTGCCTCCACGTCGCCCTCGAAGTATCCGGCGACTGCGTCGCGGACGAACTCGGCCTCGCTCGACAACTCTTCCGCCGCCTCGTCGGTATCCGGTGACAACACCGGTCGCGCCCACGTCTCGACGAAGCCGGCCTCGTGCAGCGCTCCGTCGCGAATGGCGAGGTACATCGTGCCGAGCGGTGTGTCGATCCAGCAGTGTTCATCCATCGCTGCTCTCCTGCTCACGTGCATCAGTCTTGTGCATCAGTGTCAGGCTATGGCCGGCGGCGGTAGAACGCAAGTACTATTCATGGCTCGCGTCGACTGGGCGATAGGCTGCCATTGAGATTGGAGCGTCGAGGGAGCATGTCCGATCGCGACAACCGAGCCATTCGCCTGACCGATCTGGCGCGTTGCGGCGGTTGAGGATCGAAGTTTGGCCCCGAGGGGCTGGCTCACGTGCTGAGTCATCTCGGTCCGCAGTTCCCGCCCGCCGAGCACCCGGAGTTGCTGGTTGGTCTGGCGCGCCCCGACGACGCCGCGGTGTACGCGATCGACGACGAGCGCGCGCTGGTGCAGACGCTCGATTTCTTCGCTCCGCTGGTTGACGACCCGTATCAGTTCGGCGCGATTGCCGCGGCGAATGCGATGTCCGACGTCTATGCGATGGGCGGGCGCGTGCTATTCGCGCTCAATATTGCTGCGTTTCCCGAGGACCTGCCGCCCGACGTGATCGCGGATGTGCTGCGCGGAGGGGCCGACAAGGTACGCGAGGCGGGCGCCGTCGTCGCCGGCGGACACACGATTATCGACGAAGAACCGAAGTACGGTCTCGCTGTGACCGGAGAGGTTCCCCGCGACCTGATCCGCACGACCGGGGGAGCGCAGCCGGGCGACACGATCATCCTGACGAAGGAGATTGGCACCGGAGTGCTGATCGGCGCGAACCAGCAGGGGGCGGTTTCGGAGGAGCACTGGGACGCGGCGATCTCGCAGATGATGACGCTCAATCGCGACGCGGCGGAGGTGTCGTCCCAGGGGGACCTCGCCGCCGGGGTGCATGCGATTGCGGACGTGACGGGCTTCGGGCTCGCCGGACACCTGCACGAGATGGCAGAGCTGAGCGATGCGGCGATCGAGATCGACCTGGGCGCGGCGCCGGCGCTGGGCGGCCTCTCGGAGGCCGTCGCTGCGGGATTCGGCAGCGGCGGCCAGGGTCGGAACCGCGAGTACTACGGCGCTCGCCTGACTGTCGTTGGCGGCCGGGAACTGACGGCGTTCGAGGAGGCGCTGCTGTACGACCCTCAGACGTCGGGCGGGTTGCTGATTTCGGCGGGGATCATCGAGGCACCGCACCTGATTCACGACCTGCAAGAGCGTGGCGTCGGGGCGACGCCGATCGCGCGGGTGACGGAGGCGGCCGAGGGTGGCCAGCTCGTCGTCAAGCCGACTCACACGCCGCGGGTTTAAGGTGCGTCGGTGCGCGGGCCCTCACCCTAGCCCTCTCCCTCGGGGAGAGGGGATCGGAAAGGCGCTTCGTGTCCACCCATGATGCCGACGTTGCCGTCATTGGGGCGGGGATCCTGGGGCTTTCGACTGCGATGGCGCTGGCGACGAAGCACGCGGGGTTGCGGGTGGTCTCGTTGGAGCAGGAGTCGGGCGTTGGGCGGCACCAGAGCGGGAACAACTCGGGTGTGATTCACTCGGGGCTGTACTATCGGCCGGGCTCGGCCAAGGCTCGGATGGCGGTTGCCGGGGCGGAGCGGATGTACGCCTTCTGCGCGGAGCACGGGATCGGCGCGGAGCGATGCGGCAAGGTGGTGGTCGCGACGCACGAGTCGGAGCTCGAGCGGATGCGGGAGTTACAGCGTCGCGGCGACGCCAACGGCGTGCCCGATATCCGAGAACTCGGTGCGGACGAGCTGCGCGAGTTCGAGCCCAATGCGGCGGGCGTGGGTGCGTTGCACATTCCCTCGACCGGCATCGCCGACTATCAGGCGGTCTGCGAGAAGTACCGCGAGCTGTTGGAGTCGGCCGGCGGATCGGTGCGGCTGCGCTCGCGGGTTTCGGGCGTGCGCGTCGAGTCGGACGGTGTCGAACTGGCCACGACAACGGGCGTTGTGCGGGCGAAGTATGCGGTCAACTGTGCGGGACTCCAGGCCGATCGGATTGCGCGGCGGGCGGGGGCGTCGGAGGCTCGCGACCTGCGGATCGTGCCGTTTCGCGGCGAGTACTACGACCTGGTGCCGTCGGCGCGGGGGATGCTCAGGAACCTGATCTATCCGGTGCCGGACCCGGCGTTTCCGTTCCTGGGCGTGCATTTCACGCGGCGGCTGGATGGGTCGGTCGAGGCGGGGCCGAACGCGGTGCTGGCGCTCAAACGCGAGGGCTACCGCTGGCGCGACATCGCGGTGCGCGACGCGGCCGAGTCGCTGTCCTGGCCCGGCTTCCTGCGGCTTGCTCGGGACCACTGGCAGACCGGCCTGGGCGAGGTCTGGCGGAGCGCGAACAAGTCGGCGTTTGTCAAGGCGCTGCAGCGGCTGATGCCCGGCCTCGAAGCGGACCAGCTCGTGCGGGGCGGTGCGGGGGTGCGGGCGCAGGCGTTGCGGCGCGACGGGAGCCTGGCCGACGATTTTGAGATCGCGCGGCAGGATCGGTTGATTCACATCCTGAATGCGCCCAGTCCTGGGGCGACGGCGTCATTGTTGATCGGTGAGGAGATCGCGTCGACGGCGGAGTCGGCGTGGTTGGGCGGTTGAGGGAGCGGGGGACCCTCACCCCGGCCCTCTCCCAGGGGGAGAGGGGGTAGGAGGGAGATGGCGTGGTCGTGGAGCTCGCGGACGAGGGTGTCGAGTGCCTTGACGCAGAGATAGGCGGAGCCGTCGCCGAAGCCCTGTCGCACGAGGCGGTCGATCCTGGCTCGGAAGTGGAATGGGTTGGGCATGGTTTGGAGCTTTTGGGTATCAGTACGTTTGTTCTTATCGTCGCGGCTCTTGGGTGGGGTGGGGAGGTGGATGGCGGTCGTGGTGTCGGGGTTGACGGTGGTGATTCGGTTCGTTCGGAACCCTCTCATCTCCTTACCGGAGTTCAACCTACTCCGTTCTGGCGCGAAGGGAGTTTGGTACCACGTGATAGACTGCGGTGCTGTCCCCGCTGCGACCAATGACTCGAGAGCGATGGAAATGCGATGACCTATCAGCCACCACCAGATCCATCGGCGAAACCTCCCTTTTTCCACGTCGGCATTGGGGAACGTTACAGGGTTGCGGAGAATCATCGCGTACGACATATTGGGAAGCTAGATTTGACATATGAGGAACTCGAGCGCCAGTTCTTGATACCGTATCAGCGTCGTGAAAACATCTTGATTCACGGCATTACCCTTGGATTCGATAAGATTAGGCAGATCGTAATATCGCAATCGGACGAATCAGCTGGACTGATCAGGATGCGATTGGAGATCCGGGCAAAGGAACGGGCCAAAAGGAGTGGGAACAAACCGTCAACAGTGAATTCATGGGATATAGCTAGAAATGCTACCGTGATAACCGACGAGATCTTGGGAAGAGTTGCACCGGCGGTCTCTCAGCAGGATAGAACACCGATGAACACCCCTGATCCCCGCAGAGTGTTCGTAGTTTCCGGGCGTGACTCAAACAATCACGAAGCGATGTTTACATTCCTACAGTCTCTCGATCTGAATCCTATCGAGTTTCGAGTTGCACGGAGAATGACCGGCCGACCCTCACCGTACATTGGCGAGATTCTTGACGTAGCCTTTTCCGAAGCACAAGCCATTATAGTACTGATGACCCCCGATGATGAGGCGAGACTGCTCCCGCAGCACGAGACGGATTTGAGCGGGCAAGCAAGACCTAATGTGTTGTTCGAAGCGGGAATGGCAATGGGGCGGGATCCGGATCGGACCGTCCTCGTCGAGATAGGAAAGTTACGGCCATTCAGCGATATCAGCGGGTTGCATATCCTACGATTCGATGACAGTTCTCAGGTGAGACAAGAACTGGCCCAACGACTAGAGGATGCGGGGTGCCAAGTTGACGTAGAGGGTACTCACTGGCACACCGCAGGCAACTTCGACATTCCTTGATTTGCTAGAGCCGTTGATTTGAGACAACCGGCTCCGAGGCTAGGAGGCGGCGGAGGGGGCGGAGGTCGGGGAGGTCGAGGATTTCGGTGAGGCCGTCGTCGAGCCTGCCGCGGGTTGGGCAATCGACCATGGCGGGGAGGCGCTCGAAGCTGGAGTCGGCGAGTTCGTCGAAGAGGTCGGAAAGGTCTGTGATTTGCTGCTCTGAGAGCTCTCGGACATCGAGGACCGGCATCCGTTCGAGATCGCCCTTCTTCAGTGCGACCCAACCTGCTCTGGTGGTCGTGCGGGTGGCCAGAAGGGACAGGATTCCAAGACTGCTGTTCAGCCAGGCCGCTAGTGCCTTGTCGTACTTGCCTTCGGTCGTCTTAATCTCCCAGAACACGTTTGACAACACGGGTTGCTCAGAACACATTGCCACGACGCGCACCGTGTTCAGCCACATACGCTCGGCCACCAAGAGTTGTCCAGCCATCTTCCACAAGCGTTGACCGTATCCGGGCTTTTGTCCGCCGCGCGGTTTGGCAAGCTCAGACAAGTAGCGATTCGGCGCGCAGGTCATTGTGGTGCGGTCGTCGGTCTCATGTCCCTCCACGAGCGGGAAAGCCGTCACCGAGTCGGTACGGTCGAATCCATCAATCAACCTCCGCCGATCTGGTCCCACGGCCGCAAGATCGGAGAGCGCGGACATCGGGACCTTGCCGTGAGTTGAGATACCCGGTAGCGAAACGTCTCCGTCTTCGGTCAGGCTGAGCGCGATGCGGAGCACGTCTGCGCGGGCGAACTGGACGCCCGCCCACTTGCGCTCGGTGAATCGCGACATCGGAATCGAGATCGATTCGCCGACGTGTCGGCCGCCAACGGAGAGCAGTGCCGTGCCGGGTTCTTCGAGCTTCGCCGTTTGTTTACGGGCGATTGCGTCAGCGGCGCGCTGTGCATCGATTACCGCGTCCGGATTGCGCCAGAGATTGACGTAGGTTGTGCGATGCTCCATGTCGATATCTCCGTCGGATCGCCTAGTAGCGATCAGCAGCATCTCGGAGAGGTCGGTGCTGTCGGAGAACATCCAGCGATCGGGGTCGTGTGACGCGATCACCATCTCCAGCTTGAAGTCTCGCTCGATCAACGAGCGGGTCTGTTGCCACGACGAGCCGGTGCAGAGGGTGACCGGCAACACTAGCGCGAGGCGGCCCTCGCCGAGGCGCAGCTTGGGTGCGGCAGTTGCGACGAACGCCGCGCCCAAGCCTGAGATGGCGGAGCCTCGTCGCCTCTTGAGACGCCTCGACAGCTCCTGCTGCATCTTGCGACGCTCCGCGGGCGGCTTCATACCAAGCAGCATCATTCCGGGGCGCGTGTAAGGCGGATTCATGATCGCCAGGTCGAGTTCGGGCAGACGCACGGTGTGACCCGCTGCCGTCTGAATGCCGCCGCCGGTGACCTGCTCGGACGCAGGCGTCTCGATGCCGAAAGCCTCGGCTGAGATCGAGTGCTGGACAGGGGCCGAGTCGACGCCGAGGAAGTCGACAGATCCGAGCGAGACGGTGTTGCCTTCGGCCTCCAGAGACATGACATACAGGTTCATGGAGTCGAATTCGATCCGGGGATTGAGCATCGCAAGACTGGTGGCGGCGAAGTGGATCGCGGAGAGTTGCACGTCGTAGCCGTGCAGCGCCTCTTCGACCAGTTCCTTGTGCAAGAGCGGAGCATTCTGTCCGCCAGCGTTCAGGTGGCGCCGCTCGGCTTCGGAGGCGACCGCCATCAGCAACGTTCCGGTCCCGCATGCGAGGTCGGCGACATTGAGGGAAGAGGGAAGCTCGTAGTCGGACCAGTTGAAACCGTTCGGCCAGTCCTCGAAGACCAGGCGGGCCAGCATCGTCGCGGCGGGGACGGAGGTGTAGTAGGCGCCGGTGAACTTGGCGTCGGTCAACAGCGTGTGGAAGAGGCGGCCGGCGAGGTCGTGTCCCTCAATGCGATCTGTCTGTCTGACCGCCTTCACGAGCGGATCGATGGCGCCGCGTTGGAGATCGTCCGGGGAGTCGCTAACGATCTCCATGATCTCTATCGCGATCTCGAACACTGGGACGTAGTCGATCTCACGACAGATGGTGTCCCAAACGTCGCGCAGCTCAGATGCGCTGGCCTTGGCCATCTCACTGGCGGTGGGCACGTTCTCGTTGATTGCTGAGAGCCGGTCCTGGAAGGCCAGGGCGTTGAACAGGACGAGACAACCGATGCGCAACGCGGCAGTGCGATCGCTTTCCTTGTCGGCTTTCGCGATCACGTCGGCGATACGGCGTCCGATGTTGGCGTGCTTGTTGATCGCGGCGGCGGCATCGTGCAGTGCCAGTCGCACGTCTTCGGTCGCCTGCACAACCAGGTCAGCGCCCTCAATCTGCTGGGGCAGCGTGCGTAGGTCGTCGGCGAGCTGGGTGATTCCTCCGTCTCGCAGGATTGGGTCGCCATACACGTCCTGCCTGGAACTGTGCAGGAACCACTGGAGGTTGAGAGTGTGTTTGAGCTCGTCGTGAATGTCGTCGACGTGCTTGAGGCCGTCGGGGTAGAGGACGCCGACGCGGGCGACGGCGTCGGGGAAGTCCTGGACGCGCTGGTCGAGCTGGTCGTCGAGGGCGGGTCGGTTGGATTCCCACTTGCACTCGATGAGGACGAGTTCGCCGGTGCGGAGTTCGAAGCGGATGTCGGGGGCGTCGCCTCGGCTGCGGCGTTCCGCGCGGGCCTTGATGCCGCGGGCGCGGAGGAGTTGTCCGAGGAGTGGGTTGACGGCTTCCTCGCGGGCGGTTTCGGTGGTCATGGGTTCGATTGTCGCATAGGTGGGGAGTGCCCCCCTCTGCCTTCGGCATCTCCCCCCGCCTGACGGCGGGGGGAGAGGGGACCGGAGGGCAGGTCCCCGATCGAGTCGGGGAACCGGGAGTGTGGCGATTGGGGTCTGGGCCCCGCATCGAGTGCGGGGCATCGGGCTATTGCTGCCCAGGAGCCCCCCCTCTGTCTCTACGAAACATCTCCCAGTCGGCCGGTTGAATCATTCCCGACCGTGTGTACCGCCTGACACTGCGTTCCAGCCTCGGCCCCACCCGACTCGAGCCTCGATACAATGAGAACATCTGCGCGACTCAGTTCGGGAAAGCCAGGCTTCGATGCCGCGAAAACATCCAGACCTCGACCGAGACACACCCGGAATCACCCGGAATCACCCGGATCGTTCGAGACGGAGACGCAAATGAACGGGACTGGTCCGGACTCTTCTGGACAAATCTGGACAAATCTGGACACAAACGGCCCGAATTGCCAGTCCAGGACGCCAAATTGACCAAAACTGGCCCGAATTCACCGCACAAGCTGGTCAGATCGCTCTCGCCGGCCGTGAAGGGCGACTAATCGCAGCAGGCGTCGTCGAGGTCGAGGCGGCAGAAGCAGGAGGATTGGATTTCGGTGTCGGCTCGGGCCTGGGCGAGGGTGAGGCGTTGGCGGGCGACGTTGGCGAGGTGGGGTTGGTTGGTTCGCTCGAGGCATTCGGTGTAGCCGGCGAGGGCCCAGACGTTGTCGAGGTGTTGGCGGGGTCGGCCGACGTTGGCGTCGTAGCCGAGGTCGGCCTGGTAGACGGCGAGGGCTTCCTCGACGCGGTCCTGCTCGAGCAGCAGGGCTCCGAGGGCGTGACGGACGGGCTGCATCCAGCCCCAGGGCTCGTCGTAGTGGAGGTGGTCGTCGAGTTCGACGGCGTGGCGCAGGTGGGCGAAGGCGGCGTCGAAGTCGCCCTGTCGGTAGGCGATTTCGCCGCGCATCATCTCCTGGGCGATGGCGAGGATGTCGCGGCAGGGGTTGTTGAACTGATAGCGCGTGTCGGGCACGAGGTCGTAGGCGCGATCGAACTCCTGGGCCTCGGCCACGGCGTCGTCGGTGCGGCCGAGCGTGGCCAGGGCGATGGCTCGGGCGTAGCGCATCACCGCGGTGGTGACGCAATAGAGCTCGCGGTCTTCCGGCAGTTCCTGCTCGAGGATTTCTTCCCACTTGCCGAAGCGGACGAGAACGTGCTGGTCGATGGGGATGAACGCTTCGAGCCAGTCGGCCATGTTGGGCGACTCCATCTTGAGCAGCTCTTCGGGGATGGCGGCTTGCAGGGCGCGGGCGGTCTCGATGGCGGGTTGGAACTGACCGAGGAACATCGCGCCGTAGATCTTGAAGTGGTAGTTGTGGGCGCGGTACATCGTGTAGAAGTTGAACGGTCCGCGGGCCTCGAGGTAGGGTCGGTCGGCCTGGATGGCGCGCTCGTTCCAGTTGACGACGTTGAGGTAGTCGCCGCAGAGCACGTCGATGTGGGTCGCCATGTGCTGCAGGTGTCCGGAGTGGGGTGCGATCCCGCGGAGCTGGTCGGCGGCGCGCAGGGCCTGCTCGGGGAAGGGCGACATCTCCATGAGGTGGATGTACATGTGCAGAATGCCGGGATGGGGCGGCTCGGCGCAGTGGTCGATGTGGGCCATGGCGTCTTCGAGCACGGCACGGGCCTCGACGGTGTCGGCGCCGTCGGCGGGTTCTCCTGAGTCGAGATTCCAGAGCGACCAGGGCGTGCGGTTCATCACTGCTTCGGCGAAAAGCGAGGCGATGTCGAGGTCGTCGGAGTGGTCGCGGTAGACGTCGCGCATGGCGTCGGCGTAGTCGTCGACCCAGGGCATCATGTCTTCGAGCGGTTCGGTCTGCGGGTAGCGGCTCTGCAGGGCTGCGATCAGGTCGCGTTCGGCGGCTGTGCAGTTGTCGGACAGGGAGACGGCCAGGTTGGCCTCGTCGTGGGCGGTGGTCAGCGCTGTCGCGACTTCCTTACGGCCGAAGGCTTCCCAGGGCTTGTTGTAGTTGGGACCGATCGCATAAGCGATGCCCCAGTGGGCCATGGCGCAGTCGGGATCGGCCTGGACGGCCTGTCGGAAGCAGTGGACAGCCTCGTCGTGGTTGAAGCCGTAGGTCCAGATGAGGCCGCGGTCGAACCAGAGTTGCGCGTCGGGGGAGGATGTGGTGATGGGTCGGCTGTGGGAGCCGAGGTCGAAGTCGTAGGTCATTGAGCCAGATCTCTTCCGTCGAAGCGCGAGTGTGCAGTTCTCCGAATCGTAAAGTGCGAGGGATCAGCGCCGCACCGGCGCAAACACGGTAGCCAGCTCTTGATATCCTGCGTCTCTGGAGGTCGCGATGACCCTGCAGTTCAAGGCGGAGATCTACGAGGAAGCCGGTGGGTACGCATCCGTATGTCCGGAGTTGGTCATCGCCAGTTGCGGGGACACGATCGATGAGGCGCGAGCGATGCTGATCGAGGCGATCGAGTTGACCCTGGAGGATATGTCTGCCGAGGAGTACGAGTTCCGAGTCAGCGGCGAGATGTCGGCGAGCAGCGACATCGACGACGAGGAGTTGGTCGACTCGATACTGGTCGAGACAAGTGTCATAGACGTGGATGTCGAGTTGCCGTTCGCACCGGCTCGCTAGCGGTGCGCGTACTGACGGCTCGGCAAGTCAACCGGATCCTGGAATGACAGGGATTCGTTCAGACCCGGCAACGCGGGAGTCACCGCTGCTACCGGGGTGTTGTTGGCGGTCGCACCCGACTCGTCACGGTTGCACAGCACCGCGACATCCCTCCAGACACACTCAGAACGATCATCAAACAATCCGGTCTCCCGAGCGACCTCTTCCGTTAGGCCGCATATCCTCCCTTTCATGACTACCAACCACCTCCGACCGCCGCTCGACGGCGTCCTCGTGATTAATGCCGGGCAGATTCTGGCGGCTCCGTTCTGTGCGACGATTCTGGCCGAGTTTGGGGCGGATGTGATCAAGGTTGAGCGGCCGGGGTCGGGCGAGCCGAACCATGGGACGATTTCGTACGTGCAGGAGAATCGGTCGCAGCGCGGCGTGACCTGCAACCTGGCGGACGCTCGGGGCAAGGAGCTGTTTCGCGGGCTTTGCGAGCGGGCCGATGTGCTGATCGAGAACTTTCGGCCTGGGACGCTGGAGAAGATGGAGCTGGCGCCGGACTCGCTGCGTGAGCTCAATCCCGGGCTGGTTGTGACGCGGGTCTCGGGCTACGGACAGACGGGTCCGTACCGTGAGCGTGCGGGATTTGACCGGGTGGCGCTCGGTTTCGCGGGGATGACCTATGCGACCGGTTGGGCCGACGGTCCGCCGGTGCGGCCGGGCTATATGGTCGCCGACTACAGCGCGGGACTGACCGCTGCGATGGGCACGATGATGGCGCTGCGCGCTCGCGACGTAAACGGCGGGGTCGGGCAGGACGTTGACGTGGCGCTCTACGAGGCGATCTGGAAGCAGTCGGGGACTCATGCTTCGCAGTTTTTCAGGACGAACGAGAACCGCGAGCGGACAGGCAACTACTGGCCCGGCGTCGTGCCGGCGGAGCAGTGGCAGACGGCGGACGGGCATCACCTGATCATCAACGCGACCACGCAGGGCACCTTCGTGCGCCTGACGGAGGCGATGCAGCGACCTGAGCTGCTCAAGGATCCACGCTTCGAGGATCAACGAGATCGGCGCAGGAACTACGAGGCGATTCATGAGATCGTCGGTGAATGGATCGGCACGCTGACGTTGGAGCAAGTTCAGAGGCTGCTCGACGAGCACGGCGTGCCGGCGACGAAGGTGTACGCGACGTCCGACGTGATGTCGGACGAGCACTACGTCGCTCGCGAGCAGATCGTTGACGTGCCTTCGGAGCAGCACGGGATATTGCCCCAGCCTGGCGTCGTGCCGCGGCTCTCAAAGACGCCGGGCAAGGTGAAGCATCGGGCGCCAACGCTGGGTGAACACAACCAGGAGATCTACGGCGGGATGCTCGGGATCAGCGATGATGAGCTGGAAGAACTCTCGGCGGACGGAGTGATCTGATGCCGGGCACGGTGAGTTCGAGCGAGTTCAAGAGCGATTTGGATGAGCTAATCGCCCTAGGGGCGGCAATGTCCGACGACATTTTCTACAGAGGGCTTGATGAGCTCAACGAAAAAGAAGCCGGTAGATTCGAACAAGTAAAGGATTCCTTCGAGAGGGACTACCAGAACTGGTACACGGAGGCATCAGCGTTACTTGGTCAATTGCTTCCTGATCGGCTTGCGGAGTTTACGAACTTGTATCTGCCAGATTCACAACGGAAGGCACTAAACGCCCAAACGTATAGGATTCAAGATTGGCTAGTCGGAGTCCGGCACCGTGGAACCCTCGACGAGCTCGCAGTTGTATCCCACCTGCTTGATACCCAGGTGGGCATCCTGAGGTCAGTTGAACGCAGATTCGAAAGTGCGCTCTTCGACATCAGGACCCTCGTTCAAGCTGACCTCTTCGACACTGAGTTGGAGACTGCCAAGGAACTCCTTAACCGGGGATTTGTGCGCGCGGCTGGGGCGGTTGCTGGTGTCGTTCTTGAACGACACCTCTCCCAGGTGGCCGACAATCACAAGGTGAAGACTCGAAAGAAGCACCCGACAATCAACGACCTCAACGACCTTCTCAAGAGCAACAGCGTGGTCGACCTTCCCTCGTGGCGTCACATCCAAAGACTTGGTGATCTTCGCAATCTGTGTGCGCACAACAAAGACGTAGAGCCGTCGTCTCAGCAAGTGGAAGAGTTGATCGATGGGGTAGACAAGTTCGCGAAGACGCTGTTCTAGACTTTAGTCTACTGACGGGTCCGACGTAATGGATCCGCGAATCCGGTCAGGCACGCTCCCGAGCAGGATTGTCAATGAAAGGACGAGTTGCATGGCCGCGGCAAGCGTTGAACGCACGATTACGGCCTTTCTTGATGGCGACGACTCGTTGGAGATTGGCAACATTATCCATTCGACCGCCGGTGCGGCGCGCTATGGCTATAGCGGACCGCTCGTCGGCGGGACGACGGTGTACTCCTGGTCGGCGGGGGCGCTGGTCGAGGCGCTGGGTGAGGATTGGCTTGATGAGGGATGGGTCGAGTTTCAGCTTCGCAAGCCCGTCTATCCGGATGAGGTGATTACGACGCGGGTGACAGGTAGCGGCGGCGACGTCGAGTTCACGATGACCAAACACACCGGCGATGTTGCGGTTCGCGGCACGGCCGGACTCGGGGTCGCGGGTTTCCTGACGGAGATCTCGAGGGCGAGCGATCGCACGCCGCAACCTGCCCCGACAGAGCGGCCGTTCATTACTCGAGCGGTTGCGCCGCTCGGCGAGGACTTGCCAGCGATGGCGATCGACCTGAGCGCCGCCGATGCCGGTTGGTACGCCGATCAGAAGGCGCGTGACTTCCACCCTCTCTGGCACGGGGCCGGGTGCCGCGTCCACCCAGGCTGGATTGCGCAACGAGCCAACGCGTTGCTCGCGCACACGTGGCGCTACACAGCGATCCACGCGTCGAGCCAGATTCAGCACCTGGCGGCGGTGCATGCCGACCAGAGGCTGCTGGTCAGCGGACGGCTTGAGTCCGGTTACGAACGCAAGGGTCACGAGTACGCAGTGATCGACCTCACCATCACCTCGGAGGACGGCCGCGACCTCGTGGTGATGCGTCAACCAACGATCTACCAGGTCGGAGCGCGGTAAGGAGCTAACCATGACGACCCAGACCATCGAGCGCTCGATCACCGCCTTCCTCGACGGTGAGGATTCGCTCTCGATTCCGAACATCATCCACTCGACGGAGGGAGCGGCCCAATTCGGCTTCCAGGGCGCGCTGGTCGGCGGGGTGACGGTCTACTCATGGGCAGTGCCGGCGCTGATCGATGGGCTGGGCGAGGACTGGTTGGACTCGGGCTGGATCGATTTCCGGCTGCGGCGTCCGACGTATCCGGGCGACGAGATCACGACTCGCGTGACTGCCACCGATTCCGGCGTGGAGTTCACGATGGCCAAGGAGTCGGGTGAGGTGTGCATCGCCGGCACGGCGGGGATGGGCGAGGCCGAGTTCTACCAGGATCTCGCTGTGGCGCAGAACCGTGTGGTCGTGCCTGAGGCGGATCCTCCGACGATGCTGACGCGGGACAACCTGCCGGTCGGCGAGGATATGCCGGCGATGGCCGTGCCGATGTCAATCGAGGATGCAGCGGAGTACGCGGACCAGTTCGCACGCGACCCGCATCCGCGCTGGCGCGGAGAGAACGCGCGGCTGCATCCAGGTTGGATTGCCGGGCGCTGCACTCGGCTGATTCGACACACCTACAACTACCGAGCCGGGATCCACGCGGGCAGCCAGATCCAGATGCTTGGGCCGATGCAGGCTGGGCAGACGCTGGTCGTCTCGGGCCACATGACGGACGGGTATCGGCGCAAGTTGCACGAGTATTGCTTGCTCGACGTGACGATCAGCTCGGAGTCGGGTGAGGACCTGGCGCGCCTGCGTCACCGGACGATCTACCAGGTCGGCGGCGGCGACTAGTACAGCCAGCGGCGCCAGACGATCCAGACGATGGCGAATAGGACAGCGAAGGCGCCGAGGATGTAGACGAGGAGGCGC
This sequence comes from Chloroflexota bacterium, assembly GCA_028874365.1. GTDB lineage: Bacteria > Chloroflexota > Dehalococcoidia > Bin125 > Bin125 > Bin125. The sequence goes on from JAPPJZ010000018.1 coordinate 96,263, forward strand.
ACGGCGCTGACGAGCGGCTGGTGGTAGACGATTCGCACGGGCACCGGGGACATGTAGATCCATTCTTCGCTGCGCAGTTCGTCCAGCGTGACCGGCTCCTCGCGGGGGAAGCGGGTGCTGTTCCAGGTCTGGTTTGGCCGGACGGAGCGCAGGCCTAGCTTGACATCGCTGTCGGACAGGCTGCGCAGGGTGATCCTCACCTTGCTGGGCGCGTTGTCCCGATCGTTGGACAGCGTGATCGGTTCGGTGTAGAGGGAACGCGGACGGTCTCGCAGCGACAGGTCGAGGTCGGGCCCGTCGGCCTCGTAGAAGTACTCGACGCCGTTGTGGTCGGTCTCGAGTACGCCGAGTTCGGCGCGCTCTTGCTCAACGTGGCGCAAGGCGATCTGTACCTGGCTGACGCGTAACGGTTTATCGGCGCTGAAGGCCGAGATTCCGGCCGCGACAATGCCGCCGACGATCGCAATCATCAGCAAACGTGTCCAGTTGAATCCCGGGGCCTGCATCTGGTCAGCGTATCGAGCGTTGGGCTGCGCGCTAGCTCTGAGCCGACTCGATCAGGCCGGCCCAAACGTAGACTGTTCGCATGGCACGAAGTATTGCGGCCTTCGAAACCTGGCGTCAGAACACATTTGCCGCGATGAGCGACGGCCACTTCCGCATCCTGTTCGTGGGCACGCTGTTCGCCACGTTCGCCTACATGATGATGTTCCTGGCGATGTCGGTGGTCTCGTACGACCTGTCGGGGACCAACACGGCGGTCGGCGTGATCGGCACGGGGGTTGGCATCTCGATGTTGCTGGCGCCGTTCGGCGGCGTGATCGCCGACCGGATGAACCGCAAATGGGTGATCGTCATCGGTCAGGGCGGCGGCGCGGCGATGCTGGCGATCACCGGCATCCTGCTCCTGCTGGGACAGATGACGCTGCCCTTGATGTTCGTCCTGATGCTGCTGCTGGGCTTCACCTTTGTGGTCATGGGACCGGCGCGGAACGCGTTCACGGCCGACCTGGTTGGTCCCAATCTAATCGGCAACGCGATCGTGCTGAGCCAGCTCTCACACACGATTGGACAGCCGTTCTCTCCGTTCATCGCTGCCTTGCTGCTGGAGTCCGCCGCCGGATCGGGCGGTACCTATGTGGTGATGGGTGCGCTGGTCGCGGTCGGTGTGTTCACGGTGGCGGTGATGCCAAATCGGCGACGCCACGGCGACGCGCAGTCAGGCACCGAGGGGGCCGCCCAGCGGCGAGGCATACTCGCTGACATCGTTGATGGTGGGCGATACGTCTGGAGACGCCGATCGCTGCGGCTGATGCTGCTGATGTTCGTCAGCACCGTCGTGATCGGATTCCTCTTCCGGATTCTGACGCCGGCATTCCTCGATCAGCATCTCGACCGTCCGACCACCGACATGGGCCAACTGTTCCTGGTCAACGGGATCGCGGCGGCGATCATCTCGTTCGTCGTCGCGGGGTTGGCCACGACGCGCTGGGCCTGGCCGATCACGCTCCTGCTGGTGGCGTCGCTGGGTGTTGGTTACCTCGTGCTGGCCGCCGCTCAGACGTTTGGCCAGGCCATGATCGGGATGGCGATTCTGGGACCCGGGCTGCAGGGACCGGTGATGATCCTGCAGGCGCGGATCATGATGAACACGGAGTCGGCTTACTACGGCCGGGTGATGGCGTTCACGATGATGGCGTGGGGCGTGCAGATGGTGTTCGCCGGACCGGCGGGGGTGCTCGCCGATGCGATCGGCGAGCGCGAGGTGTTCGCGATCATGGGCATTGCGGGATTCGCGGTGGCGGTGCTGGGAACGTTCGGTTGGCTGGCGATCCGCAAAGACGATCACCCCGTACTGCCGAGCGCGCCCGCGCCTGTGACAGCCAACGGCATTGGCGGCGAGACGAGTCCGATGATGCCTCCACCACCGATGCTGCGGCCGGTGGCATTGATGTCTGGGCAGAAGATCGATCGCTGAACGGGCGAGGCGTTGAACAGGCGACCTGCCTGGCCCAGTCGTAAACTTTTCGCATGAGGCGAAGCATTTCGGGCTGGAAATCGAACACGTTCCTCGCCCTGGAGCATCCCCAGTTCCGCATCCTGTTCGGCGGCACGCTCTTCGCGATGCTCGCCTACATGATGATGTTCGTCGCCATGTCGGTCGTTGCCTACGACCTCGGCGGGACGAACTCGGCCGTTGGACTGGTCTCGATGGGCACCGGCATTTCGATGCTGATCGGCTCCCCGTGGGGTGGCGTGATCGCCGACCGCGTGAACCGGAAACGCCTGATCATCCTGGGCCAGGGCTCTGGCGCTGTGATGCTCGCGTTGACCGGTGTGTTGCTCCTGCTGGACCTGGTCAACCTGCCGCTGATGTTCATCCTCACGCTGATTCTGGGGGCGACGTTCGTCTTCATGGGTCCGGCTCGGAACGCGTTCACCGCCGACATCGTCGGGCCTCGGCTGATCGGCAACGCTGTCTCGCTCAACATGCTGGCGCATAGCTGGGGCCAGCCGGTGGCGCCGATGATCGCTGCCGTGCTGCTCGAGTCCGCAGCGGGCGGCGGCGGCACGTACGTCGTGATGGGCGTGCTGGTCTCGATCGGCGTGCTCTCGATGGTCGTGATGCCGAACACGGGCAAACCGCAGCAGAGCGAGCGCCGCAGTCCGATGTCGGATCTGGTCGACGGCGTGCGCTACGTCACGCGGCGACCGCCGTTGCGCCTGATGCTGCTGCTGTTTACAGCCACGGTCGTGATCGGCTTCATGTTCCGCGTGCTGACGCCGGCGCTGCTGGAACAGCATCTCGACCGCGCCTCGACCGACATGGGGCTGATGATGACGGTCTTCGGCATCTCCAGCGCAGTCGTCGCAGTCGCAATTGCCGGATTGGCGACCACGCGCTGGGCCTGGCCGCTGACGTTCGTCCTGATGGCGGTGATGGGTCTCGGCTACCTGGTCATGTCGCAGGCGCAGAGCTACGGCGCGGCGGTCGCGTCGATGATCTTGCTCGGACCCGGCCTTCAGGGTCCAACGCTGCTGCTGCAGGCCAAGATCGTGATGACGACCGAGTCCGCCTACCTCGGCCGGGTGACTGCGTTCACGATGATGGCCTACGGCATCTCGTCGGTCGGCGGCGGGCCGGCCGGTGTGGTCGCGGATTGGCTGGGTGAGCGCGAGGTGCTCGCCGGCGTCGCCTTACTGACGTTTGTCGTGGTGGGCCTCGGGGTGCTGGGATGGCTGGCGATTCGCAAGCACGAGGCGGTGCTCCCGCGGATCCGGCTGACTCCGGAAACGGACATTAGAGGCGTACAGCGTGTTTCCAGCAGCGAGGCGTCGGCTCCGACGATGCCGCCGCCGCCAATGTTGCGGTCTGTGGCGCTGATGTCGGGGCAGAAGATCCGGAACTGACGCCCAACAGAGCCACGGAGCGGGCAGCCACAAGGGCTGCCCCTACGAGTTCTCCTGTAGGGACGACCCATGTGGTTGCCGTCGCCCGTGCCTAGATCATCGGCGGGCCGTGCGTGTGACTCTCCAGCGCCACCAGCCGACGCTCCACCAGCCGAAGGCGGCTCTCGATGTCATCGGAAGCCAGCTCGCGCACGCGACCCAGCAGCGGGTGCCAGGGGAAATCGCGGCCGGGGTCTGACTTCTGCCTGGTCAGCTCGCTGTGGCCGACGTGGTGGGTTCGATCAATGGGGATCGCGTACTTGTCGCAGATGTAGGCGGACCATGCGGCGACGGTCTCGAACTGTCGGCTGCCCGGCGTGAATGTCTCGCCGATCTCTCGGGCGTAGCCCTCGATTTCGATGGAGATCATGCAGGTGTTGTAGCTGACGTATTCGTCCCGCCACCAGGCTGGGCGCGGCTCGATCCGGTCCTTGCGCCGCACGCCCTGGGCCCAGGCGAAATCCTGGTCGCGGACCATCTGGTAGAGGTCGCCATCGGAGTCGGCGTAGTAGTTGGTGCTCGCATTGGCGCGCGGATCCTCGAACCAGGCCGGCGTGACCTCGTTGTCGTCCCACGGTTCCTCGGGGGTGTGGTAGCAGATCGCGACGAAGCGCCGCTCGGCGCCCGAATACGGGCGCGAAGCGGCTGGGTAGTAGTTCGAGGGATGGGCCGGCCGCCAGATCGTGAGGGCGCCTGACGGCAAGCCCGCGATCCCATCCAGGTCCGGCGCAGGCTCAAGCGAAGTCGTCGTCATTCCGAGCCTCCATTCTGCTGCTCGCGGCTGCGCAGCACGCCGTAGCCGGCGGCCACGGCTATGGCGATCGAGCGCACCGCGTCCGACGCGGTGACACCTACCACGCCGGTCTCGAGGGCGGCCCAGACGCCGATCACGCCGAGCGCGATGATGGCGCGGACGCTGCCTCTCGGCAGCCACAGCGGCTCCGGCGCGGGCGCGTCTCCGGATCTCGGGGCTGTCAACAGCTCCGTTCGTCGTTCCATTTCTGTCTCTCCGTTCTCTGAGTGCCGCCCCCGCTCGCAGGCGGGGACGGGCGAGAGGCCTCAGCCTCCGCGCACGATGAATGCCGAACCGAGGCCGATTGCGGCCAACAGCACCGTTCCGCCGCCGAGGGCGATGTAGAGCCGATCGATCCGGGCATCGATCTGGTCGAGCCCGTGTTCGATCCGCCTGAGGTACTGCCAGAGCGCGTCGGTCTGTCCGGCCGCCGGATCCGGCGGCCGCGGCCGCCGGTCCGTGACGCTGGGTCGTGACATCGCTATTCGCCTCCTTCGATCTCGGCCTGTTCCGCGGGGAAGGCGCCGCGTCCGATGGCCTGCTCAAACCACTGTTCGGGCAACTCGTAGGGCGACTCCGCCTCGCGCCAGCCGATGGCGCGATGCTTGAGATACTTGCTCGCCGGCACCGGAAGCCAGCGCTCGTCCTCCGAGGTCGACTCTGCTTCCGTGCCCACGTCGTCGGGCTGGCGCATGAGGATGTCGTAGTCGTCGAGACCGCGGCCGTTCGCGCGAGCGTCGCGGTACTCACCGTGGCTGAGTAGCACAGGCCGTTCGCCGGGTTGCACCAGGCGCTGCGGCTGCTGTGTCGCCGATTCGTTGCTGTTGTTCATTCGAATGCTCCGTTTCTGCTGTGTGCTGGTTGCTGTCAACTCGGGCCGAGGCCGGCGTTGATATCGGTTTCGAGCCAGGGCCGGCCGTCGATCGCGATCGACTCGTGGCTGAGCCCCTGCTCGGCGGCGGCGTCGAGCAACAGGCGTTCCGCTTCGCGAACGTCGTGGAAGCCGTTGCCGAGAAGCGCATGGTTGCGGCCGAGGTAGGGGCGACCGTGGCGGTCGCGCTTCGGCTCTCGCAAATGCGCGCGACGGGCGCGGAGGCCGCAGCCGATCCGCGGCGCCGCGAAGGTCCGGGACCGCAGCCCGGAGAAGTCGGCGGGCGACCAAAGGCCGCGGTGATCGAGCGGCATGGTTAGCCTCCGTCCGCGGTGATCTGGCAACCGTGGTGGTTGAAACCGGCGATGCCGGCCTCGTAGTCGGCCAATGAGCGGATGGTCACCCCGGGCCATTCGGCTTCGTCGAAGAGCTTCATCTGCCAGTCCATCGAGCAGGCCCAGACGAGCGCCTCGGTGCCGAACATTGAGCAGATGTAGTCGCCGCTGCCGTCAACGGTCATGTAGCCGTCGACGAACACTGCGGTGCCCATCAGTGGGATCTCGGAGACGTGGAAGCGGCGGATCAGCTGCTCGGAGACGCCGGCCGGGATCCAGTTGGCGCCGGAACCGACGCCGCCCGCGCCGAGATCCTCGAGTACGTGCTCGGCAACGACCGGCGACAGCACGGTGACGACGTCGCCACGCGGCGGTCCGCCGTTGGAGCGAGCGACCGACTGGAGCGTGCGCCGCGCCTGCCGCAACTTGGCGAGGGTGAGCTTCTCGCCCGAGGCTCCGATGTCGTTGTCGGTGGACCAGTTGCCGAACTCGCCGGTCAGGTCGGTGTCGATGTCCTGTCCCTGCGAGAGCGCCATTTCGTCCGATACCAGACGGATCAGGTCTTCCTGGGAGTAGTTGATCGCGCGGACGTGGACGCGCACGTAGATGGCGCGAAAGGTCGGTGTGATCGTGTTGCTCGCCAGGGTCAAGCGCGAGGTCGTGCTCAACTCCTCGCTCTCGGTGGGCGTCTGCACGTTGGAGACGCTGGAGACCCGCGGGATCTGCGCGGTGCTCGAGCCCTTGGGCACGATGAGCTTGCGTGCGAGCGACAGCATCGGCGCGGACTGTGGCATTTGAGCGATGGTGCGCTCGACCATCGCGCCAAACGATGCCGAAATATTGGTCGAAAGAGTGTCAGCCATTCCTGGTTCCCTTCTTCACTTCTTCGTTCCCGCCAGTGCGGGATTCTCGATTCCCAGGCGTGAACGTCACGCCTCGGGATGCGCCGCGAGCCAGTCGGCGAACTGGGCGCGACGTTGCTGCATCTGTGATTGGTCGTCACTGCCGCGGATGTAGTCGGCCCAGTCCGTGACGGTGCCAGGCAACGCTGGCGGCGGGCCGCCTTGCAGGCCGGCGGTGGGACGCTGCCTGGTTGCGAGCGACAGCGATTCAGCCTCGCGGGCGAGCTCTTCGCGGACCGTGGCCTCGCGCTCGCGAGCCGCACGTTCGGCGATTAGATCGCGCCATGTATTGGCGACCTCGTCCGGCTGGTCCGCTGCCGACAAGCGGTCGCGCTCCGTGTCGGAGAGTTCGCCGATCGCGTGCAGCATCGCCTCGCGCAGGGCGTTGCCGTCGGCGTCGTTCGACGCCCCGATCTCGCGGTCGGGCGGCGGCTCCGGCTCCTGCGTCGCGGTGAGTTGAGAATTGTCCATACGTGCCTCCAAACAAAACGAGCGCCGACGAACAATGTCCGTTCGGCGCTCGGAGGCGCGCGGTCCGTGGCGTTGATATGTCGAATCTACGTGCTAGTCGGCAAGAACACAAGTTCTCGATATGTTGCGCCGAATACAGTTAGCGGATCGCATACCTGCATTAGGACGACGGCAGGAGGTCGCAGAGCCTGCCTATATCCTGTGCGAATGCTCAACGACACCCGGATTCTCGACCTGACCGACGAACCACTCGCGCTCGGCGCTCGGATGCTGGCGGACATCGGGGCGGACGTCGTTCGCGTCGAAGACGTGCGCGGAGACGATCTGCGGATGCGCGAGCCGGCGATCGGCGGAGACGCTCCACGGGTCGAACGCGGCTGGGCGCACCTGTTGTACAACGCGGGCAAACGCTCGGTCGCGGTGGATGTGGATGACCCGGCAACGTGGACCCGTATCGAGGCGATGCTGCCGCAGTTCGACGCGGTGCTTGCGCCGCTGGAGCCATCGGGGGCGCTGTCTGCATGGCTGGAGGGCGGACGCAACGGCGAGTGGTCTTCCGAGATACCGGTCGTCGATGCGGAGTTCCGCCGAGCCGCGAATGAACCGATGACCGACCTGACTGCGATGGCGGCAGGCGGACATGTGGTGCTTAACGGACATCCCGAGGATCCGCCGGTCTGGCCGGCCGGCAACCTGTCGCACAAGCAGGGCTCGATCGCGATGGCCGAGGCGGCGATGGCGCTGATCATGCAGCGCCGCCGGGGCGGCGGCGTCGGCCGGATTACGGTCGGCATGCAGGAGGCGGTCACGTTCACCACGCTGCAGACGGCGAGTGGCAACTGGTGGACCTGGCACGGCACATCGCCGAGCCGGCACATCCCGATTGGTTCGGGCGTCACATTTCAGGCCAGGGACGGTCACTGGCTGTCGTTCACCATCCATCCGCCGCACTGGTACCGCTTCGTCAACTGGGTCGACGAGGTGCTGGGGCTCGCGGAGGACGAGTTGCGCGGCGAGGATTGGGACGATGAGTTCTGGCGCGAACAGCACCAGCCCGAGATCGTGCCGTGGATCGATCGGCTTTGCAAAGCGCTCACCGTCACGGAGCTGCACGACACAGGCCAGGAACTCGGCCTGCTCGTGTTGCCGATCAATACGGTCGAGGAAGTCGCCAACGATCCGCACCTGATCGCTCGCGGGTACTACCAGTCGGTCGACCATCCCCAACTCGGAACCAGCCTGATCCTTCCGCGCTCTCCGATCCGAACCCGCGGCGAACAGCCCCGAGCCAGACGAGCCCCCACCCTCGGCGAACACACCGACGAGATTCTTCAGACCTCCCCCTCCGCGGTGCGGCGGAGGGAGTCCGTTCCCAGCCGCGCGTCAGTCCTGTTCAACGGCGCAGCGCCACCACCGAGGCGCCCGCTCGACGGCGTCCGCGTGCTCGACTTCACCTGGGCGATCGCCGGATCGCTTGGTACGCGGCTGCTGGCCGACCTCGGCGCAGAGGTGTTGAAGATTGAGTCGGAATCGCGGATCGACCCGATTCGCTACCGCGGCGTGCAGCCTCCTGACCACTTCTCGATCAACACCAACGGCACGTTCAATGACTGCTCCGGCGGCAAGAAATCGGTCACGCTCAACCTGAAGACGGAGGAGGGCATTGAGGCCGTCCGCGAGCTGGCCAGGCATGCCGATCTCGTGACGTCGAACTACACGCCCTATCGGCTCGACCGCTGGGGCATCGGCTACGACGACCTGCGCGAGATCAAGCCCGACATCATCGTCTGTAACGTGGCGGTGATGGGCATCGAGGGTCCGCGGGCTGAGTGGCGCTCGTACGGCAACGGGATCGTCGCCATGTGCGGACTCGCGCAGCGCTCCGGCTTCCCGGGCAAAGCGCCGATCGGGCTGGGCACGCTGCACACCGACTTCACGGTGCCCTACTACCTGGCGACCTCGGTGATGGCGGCGCTCGACCACCGTGAGACCACCGGCGAGGGCCGCTATCTCGAGATCGCCCAGTACGAGACGGCCGTGCAGCTGCTCGACACGGAGCTGATCGAAGCCCTCAACGGCGGCGGCGAGCGTCCGCGGATGGGCAATCGATCGCCCTTCATGTCACCGCATGGCGTCTTCCCTGCCTCCGGCGATGAACGCTGGATCGCGATCGCCTGCCGCGACGAGTCGGACTGGCGCAACCTCTGCCGGGTGATCGGCCGCGCCGACCTCGCGTCGAGGCCGGAACTGGACTCGCTTGCCGGCCGTCAGGCCAACGAGGACGAACTAGAAGCTGCGATAGCCAACTGGACCCGAACCCAGGACGACTGGACCTCGTACCGACTGCTGATCAACGCCGGTGTCCCGGCCAGCCCGATCGAGCGGCTGGAAGACTTCTTCGACGGCCAGGACCGGGCAATGCGCGACAACTACAACCCGGCCGATTCGCCCGAGGGCTGTACGTTCCAGATCCAGCAGGAGCCGATCCTCTGGGACGGGGAGCGTCTGCCCGCCGTCCGCGCGCCGATCTGGAGCGAGCACACCGAGGACGTGCTCAAAGGCCTGTTGGGCTACAGCGACGAGGACATGACTCGCCTGGCCGCGGCTGGAACGCTTGGCTAGCCGCGCCAGCGGCCCTTGCTCCGGCCTCGGAAGTTCTCCTTGTCGAAGCCGTTGTTGACCAGATCCTCGATCCTGGTCACCGCCTCCGACTTCCTGGTCTCGCCTTTCTCGGCGGTCAGTTTGCCGGCCTCGACGGCCGCATCGATTCGCTCGTTGGCCTTCTCGACCAGCGCGTCGATCACCGACTGCGCTTCGATGCCGTTCTCTTGGGCGATCTCGGCCAGCGTTTTGCCGTCGCCGAGCGCGGCCTTCAACCCGTCGGCGTCGGTTCCGACCAACCCACCCAGCGCCGAGAGTCTGGCCTCGAACTTGCCGTGGCCGTAGGCGCCATCGCAGTCGCCGTCGCCCGACCGGGCAGAGATCACCGTGATTGCCGCCACGCCGATCGCCGCGGCCAATGCCAGCGGCAGCAACCACCTGTAGGCCAATCGGACCCATCGATTCGAAGTTGATTCCACCACCAATTCCTCTCTTGCATGCGGTGCCCGTCCCCGATGCGAGAACGCTATGGACGCGATGTAAGCAGGCGGTCCCGGAGTTGTATGCGGCCGGTCAGGGAATGGTGAACTCTGGCGGCGCCTAGGGAATGTCGGGGTCGTAGTCCATCCCGATGTGTCCGCGCTCGCGGAGGCCTTCGATCTCCGACTCGGAGTAGCCCAGCACCTTGCGGTACACGTATTCGTTGTCTTCGCCCAGCGCGACCGCGGGCTTGCGAATGCTGAGCGGCGTCTCGGAGAATCTCATGAACGGCGTGTTGTATCGGAACGAGCCGATGTCATCGAAGAGATGGTGTGCTTCGTTGAGGCGTCGATGCTGCACATGGCGATCGTCGTAGATGCGGGACGAATCCAGCACCGGCGCCGCCGGCACGCCGTGCGATTGCAACAGATGCATCAGCTCGTAGTCGTCCTGAGTCGATGTCCACTCGCCGATTCGCGCGTCCAACTCGTCGTGGCGCTCGAGCCTTCCCGCTTCGCGCCGCAGTTCGGGACCGCGGGCCCACTCGGGGTCGCCCATCGCCGCTCGCAACCCGAGCCAGTGGTCGTCGTCCATCACCGAGATCGAGATCCAGCGGTCGCCACCGTCGGAGCCGTCGCCGTTCGATTTGGCCGGGTACAGGCTGTAGGGCGCGTGACCGTTCACGGATCGGTTGCCGATGCGTTGCTGAACCACGTCATTGAGCGAGTAGTCCATGAACGCCTGGGCGAGCATGCCGCCGGCGCATTCGGCCTGGGCCAACTCGATGAACTGTCCCTCACCGGTCCGCCGACGATGGCGCAGCGCCGCCATGATCGCGAAGGCAGCGTGCGCGCCGGCGACGTAGTCGCCGGAGAAGATCGGGGAGATGTAGGACGGGTCGAGGTCGGGATAGCCGCGGAGCAGCGTGTGGCCCATCACGGACTCGAGATGCACGCCGAGCGCCCTGGCGAATCGGTAGGGACCGTCTGAGCCATAGGCGGGCATCCGGAGCACGACGATGTCCTCGCGGGCGTCACGCAGGAAGTCGGGGCCGATGCCCAACTTCTCCAGCGTGCCTGAGGCGTTGTTCTCGACGAGGGCATCGGATTTCTCGACCAGGTTGGCAAAGATCTCGCGGCCTTCGTCGGAGATCAGGTCGACGGTCATCGAGTGTTTGTTGCGAAACTGCTGCACGAAGGTTGGGGAGTAGTTCCAGGGCCGCGGACCGGGTTCCGCATTCGGGTAACCCGCTGCCCATCCCGCCCCCGCTTTGACCATCTCGGCCGAGGGACGAGCCTGACCGCCGCGGGTCATCGGTTGCCAGACGTGGACGTTCTCAACCTTGATCACCTCAGCGCCGAGGTCGGCCAGCAGCGTGGTGCCGAACGTCCCCGCCCAGACGACGGTCAGGTCGATGATGCGGACGCCCTGAAGCGGCAATGGCATGGTCGGAATGCTACCTGCTACTCGAACAGCTCACGTGGCAGGCCCGAGCGGCGGATAATGGCCACGAGGGTGCCGGGACGCACCACGCGGTGCAACGGAACAGTGAGCGGCCTGTTGAGGTCGCCATCGGGCGGCATGAAATTCACATGGCTGCCGCGTTGACTCAGTTCTTCGATCCCGTTCCGCGAGAGAATCTCACACACCTGCCAACCCGACAGCACCCGCAGTCTAGCCAACGGTGGTCTCGGATACAGGCGCGTCTACGGCAAATGAGAATCGGCCCACTTCAATGATGGAGTAGTCCTCTTCTTCCGCGAAGACGTCGTCCAGGGATGACCATGCTCCACTCAATCGCCGACCGATCTCATCTGCCGGCAGGGTCTCCAACACACCTTCCACCGCGTCCTGGATCATCTCGCGTGCGTGTTCGACTGAGTCTCCCTGGGTGAGCACATCCAACTGCGGGCAATAGACGAGATAGCCCGGAGGCGGCTCGCCGTCGTCGTAGAGGATTCCGATTAGCTCGTGCGCCATACGATCTCCACAGGCTTCTCAAGAACGAGTGTTCCGTTCCGATTCATCCTACCACTCCTGAGCGCCGCAGTTCGGCAACCTCCCCGACCCCAATCCCGCACTCAGACAGAACCTCGTCCGTATGCTCGCCGAGCATCGGCGGCGGACGCCTCAGCGACCACGGTGACGCCGACATCATGAACGGTCGGCCGGGGATCTGGACATCGCCCAGCTCATCGTGAGTTGCGGTCGCCCAGAAGCCTCGATCGCTGAAGTGCGTGTCCTCGAACAGCTCGTCGACCGAGAAGAGCGGGCCGCAGAGGACCTTGGCTTCGCGTGCCTCGGACCAGATTTCTCGCTTGGTGCGCTCCAGAGACCAGGGCAGGAAGTGGGCGTTGAACTCCTCGACCAGCTCCGGATTGACGCCGGCTCCCGGGCGCCACCACTTCTCGTCCTGCAGCCACTCGGGGCTGCCGAGCATGTCGTCCAGGCGCGGGATGCGGATCGCCGCGCCCGAGAACTCGACGTAGCCGTCGGCGCACGGATAGACGCCCGAGAGCATGCCCGCTGCCGGACCGGGGGGCCGCAGCGACTTGCGGCCGGCATACTCCCAGCCCATGGTTGCGGCGTGGCGACGGTCGACGCCGTTGAACTGCGCGTCGGCCATGGCGAAGTCGACGTGTTGGGCGATGCCCTGCAGCTCGGCCGAGGTCAGCGCGCCCATCGCGGCCGTTGCCGCCGCCGATCCGCACTCGACCAGTGAAGCCGTGCCGTACATCTTGACCGGCTCGCGATCCTGCACGCCGATCGAGTACATCTCGCCCGCGAATCCATACAGCACCAGGTCCGAGACGCGGTAGTCGCGGTAGGGCGAGTCGTGGCCGAACGGTGTGATCGAGACCATCGGCAGATCGCTGCGCCGCGACTTGACCTGCTCCCAGCCGTAGCCGAGCGCGTCGAGCCGACCGGGCGGCTGCGACTCGACGACGATGTCCGCCTTTGCGATCAGCCGCTCCATCACCGGCCGCGCCTCGGCCCGTTCCAGGTCGAGTACGAGCGAGCGCTTGTTGGTGTTGAAGTAGAAGAACGTCCCGGAGCGCTCGGGTCCACTGATGTCCTGGTACCACGGGCCGACGGACCGCGACGGGTCTCCGCCGGGGGGCTCGACCTTGACGACATCCGCGCCGAAGTCGGCAAACAGCTTGGTGCAATAGGGGCCGGCGATGTGCTCGGTGATGTCGAGGACGGTGATGCCATCGAGCGGGCCGGTTGGGTCGGGCATGAGTCGGAGTGTAGGGGCACACACAACGACGGCAGTCGAGTACTTCGATCCTCGATCTGAGACGGTCTCGCCCGTTCTCCCTAGCGAACAACGTGCGCTTGCAATATAGAACGGATCATCGATAGCGGGTCTATGCTGGCCGCATGGTTACGACGAATCCGATCCTGCGTATCCGCAGGGCGTTGCGCTCGGTCGGCGCCAGCGCCGATCAGGCCGACGAGTTTGCAAGCGCGATCGACGAGATCTACGTCAGTCGGGAACAGTTCGAAGACCGGATCGGCAGGATGCTTGCAGACCACCGCCGGCAGTTGCTCCTGGAGATGATCGTGATCGTGAGCATCGCTGTGGGCGTCATTCTTGCGGTTCTGGCGTAGAAGGCTGGCCCGGCTACGACTGCGTTGCGGCTCCCGCTGAGATCGCGCCGAATCAAGAGCCCTTGCGCGAGCGGCTTCCGTACCATCCCGGACTGCCACCGCTGGTGTGCGAGCACATGCTTCACCACCGAGGCGAACGTAGCATGATGGTGACGGGCACGAATCGCTGTTGGTCCCGCGCCCAGGCTGGGAACAGACATCTGCGCGGCAGCTCCATCACAACGGGGAGCTCCTGGAAAGAGGCTCTTGATGACCACGGCACTCGACAGCGTTTCCGCGGTTTCTGACTGGTACGTCGACGCACTCGCGGCGGCGAGTCCGAACATGGCGACGGCGCTGGGGATTCCGGGTCGAGAGACGGAGCTGACCGACTATTCGCCGGACGGTCACGCGGAGCGGACAGGGATTCGGCGGCAGGCGGAGGCGGCGCTGCGGCTGCTGAACATCGAGACCGAGCGGGATCGCGTGGCTCGGGATGTGATGCTGGAACGGTTCGCTTACGAGGCCGAGCTGGAGGATCAGCAGGAGCATTTGCGCTCGCTGAACATCCTGGCCTCGCCGCTGCAGAACACTCGACAGGTGTTCGACCTGATGCCTCGGGAGACGGAGGAGGACCAAGCGAACATCGTGGCGCGGATGGGGGCGGTGCCGGAGGCGCTGGAGCGGTATCGGTCGTCGCTGGCGTCGGGGATGGCGCAGGGGATCGTGGTGGCGCAGCGCCAGGTGCGTGGCGCGGTGGAGCAGTGCCGGGTGTGGTCGGGCGCGGGCGAGGGCGCATCGTTCTTCCGCGGGCTGTGCGACTCGCTCGGGATCGAAGGCGGCGACAACGTGACGGCGGCGGAGCAGGGCTATGCCGCGATGGGCGACTGGCTGGAGCGGGAGTATCTGTCCAATGCGAATCCTCGCGATCCGGTGGGTCGGGAGCGCTACCAGGCGGCGTCGCGGGGGTTCAACGGGATCGAGCTTGACCTCGATGAGACCTACCAGTGGGGCTGGGAGGAGGTCTGGCGCATCCAGTCGGAGATGGCGGCGACGGCGGAGCGGATCTCGCCGGGCGCGTCGGCGGCGGAGGCGATTGCGATCCTGGAGTCGGACGATGCGCGCGCAATTGTGGGTGAAGACGCCTTCCGAGACTGGATGCAGCAGACGCAGGACGAGACGATGCAGGCGCTTCTGGGCACGCACTTCGATATCGCCGAGCCGGTGCAGCGGATCGAGGCGATGATCGCGCCACCGGGCGGGGCGCTGGCGATGTACTACACGGGGCCGTCGGAGGATTTCTCACGTCCCGGTCGGACGTGGTATCCGACCGGCGGCGAGACGCGCTTCCCACTCTGGCGCGAACTGTCGGTCTGCTACCACGAGGGCGTGCCGGGGCACCATCTGCAGATTGGCACGACGCGCTACCTCGGCGAAGAGCTAACTCGCTATCAGCGCCTGCTGGCGGGGACGTCGGGTTATGTCGAAGGCTGGGCGCTGTACGCCGAGCGTCTGATGGCCGAGCTGGGCTACCTGGAAGATCCGGCCTACTACATGGGTCTGCTGAGCAGTCAGGCGCTTCGGGCGGTGCGGGTGGTGATCGATATCGGCATGCACCTGGAGTTGCCGATCCCGGAGCAGGAGGAGTATCACGGCGGCGAGACCTGGACGCCGGAGCTGGCGCTGCCGTTCCTGATCGAGCGCTCGTTCTTCCCCGAGAAGATGCTGGCCAGCGAGGTCGATCGTTACCTGGGCTGGCCGGGTCAGGCGATCTCGTACAAGGTCGGCGAGCGCGAATGGCTGGCCGCTCGGGAGGCGGCCCGCGAGGCGCTAGGCGACGCGTTCGATCTGAAGAGCTTCCACAAGGCGGCGCTGGATCTGGGACCGATGGGTCTGCAGCAGCTTCGCGATGAGATGTCTCGGCTGCGAGGTTGATGTCGTGAGGCGTCTGCTGCTGGTTCCGCTGACCCTCGTGTTGCTTGCGGTCGCCTGCGGCTCGGGCGACGAAGCGCGGCCCAACACGGGCACCGCAACGTCGGAGCGGGCCGAACGTCAGGCGACGGTCGCTCAGCAGCAGGAGGCTGCAGTCCAGGAGGACGCGGAGGCTGTCGAGGCTGGCCAGGAGACTCAATCGATTCAGCAGGTGCAGCAGCAGCAACAGTCCGCTGTCGAGGTTGAACAGCAGCACCAAATTCAGCCGACGCAGGAAGAGACGGAAGGCGAGGAACAGGTCGACGAACTGCCTTCCGAAATCGTGGGCGTGCACAAAGGTGTGCGCTCGGAGCGGAATGTGCTCGGCGAGCCGGATGCGCCGGTGGAGATCCGCTACTTCGGCGACTTCACTTGAGGCGGCTGTCAGTGGTTCGCGGCTCAGGTTGAGCCGCTGATCGTCGAGCGACTGGTCGCGACCGGCAAGGCCCGCTTCGTCTTCCGTCACTTTCCCGTTCGCGGCGACGCGGCGGACTTTGCAGCCTATGTCGTCGAGTGCGCAGCCAATCAGGGCGCGTTCTGGCCGCTGCACGACCGCTATATGGCCGGCGATGAGACGCTGTTCACAGAGGCGGGGCTGCGCCGGCAAATCACGTTCGAAGGACTCGACTATGCCGAGTTCGTGACATGCATGACCGAGGGTCACACCGTACCGACGGTGATGGCCTCGCGCGCCGAGGGGGAGTCGCGCGGCGTCGCGGGCACACCCACGGTCTTCGTCAATGGTGAGCACGTCGATGCGACGTTTGAAGCGATCGAAGCGGCCGTCGAGCAAGCGCTGACCGGAGCCAACCAGTAATCGGGTTCGTCACTTCGACGCGAGAGCAGTTCGAGTACTCTCGGATCATGGGACGCTACCGGTGGCTCGTTGTCCTGGCGCTGGGGATGGGGATGGCGGTCGCGGCCTGCGGTTCGGGCGGAGGACCGGTCGACCAGGACGGGCAACCGGTGTCCACCGAGACCCCGCGCAGCGAACGAGCCGAGCGCGAAGCCACGATCATGGAGCAGCAGGCCCAGCAAGTCGCCGGTCAGACCGCGCAGGATGAGCCGGTCCCGGATACTCCGATCGAGTCAGGGGCGGGCGAGGTCGAGGACGAGGCAGCAGCGAGCGGGGTGATCGACTTCGGCCACCGCGAGGGTTTGCCGTTCGCCCGGAACGTTGTCGGTGATCCTGACGCGCCGGTGGTGATTGTCGAGTATTCGGACTTCCAGTGACCGAGCTGTCGAAGTTTCGCGTCTCGGTTCGAGCCGCAAATCATGGAAGAAGTGATTCGCACCGGTCTGGCGCGGTACGAGTACCGGCATTTCATCATCTTCGGCGCGGCCTCGGAGTTTGCTGCAATGGCGACGGAATGCGCGGGCGATCAGGGGGCCTGGTGGGAATTCCACGACGAGTACCTGTTCGAAGGCCGCGCGCGGACGTTCACCCGCGCTGGGGCGATTGAAATCGCAGAGCGTGAGGGCCTCAACATCGCCCAGTTCACGCAGTGCATCGATAACGAAGAGCACCGTGATCGCATCCTGCAGATGCAACAGCAAGGCTTCGCTGAAGGCGTCAATGGCACGCCGACGTTCCGAGTGAACGGCGAGCCGGGCGGGCGTTCGCTGAGCGCAATTCTTGACAAGGTCCACCAGGCTGCGGAGGCAGCCGAGGCCGCAGAAGGGCAAGAGGGAGGCTAACGATGGTCAGGATCGGACTGATCGCGGCGGCCCTGGCGCTCCTGGTCGCGGGCTGTGGCTCCGGTGGTGGTGACGCACCGGCATCACAGCCGCAAACGGCCGCGAGCGTCCAAGCGCAGCAGCAAGAGCAAACGGAGCAATCGGCGACGGCGTACGCGGCCGGCCAGAGCGAATCGACACAGGATCAGGCTCAAGCCCAGGCGTCGCCTCAGGCCGACCAGCCCACGGCTCAGGCCCAGGCCGGGCAAGCTGTCGGACAGGAAGCCGATCAGCAGACGACGCAGCAGGCGCAGCCGGCCACCGACCAGTCTGTGGCTGAGCAGGCCGAGAGCGAAGAGCCGGAACAGCAGGCGATGGTCGCTCAGATCATCGAATCTGGTCATCGGGCCGGCCTGGTCGCTGACCGCAACGTGATCGGTGATCCGAACGCACCGATCGTGATCACCGAGTATTCCGATTTTCTTTGAGGAAACTGTCGCCGCTTCGCGGCTCAGGTTGAGCCGCGCGTGATCGAAGAGTTGGTTCGCACCGGTCTGGCGCGATTCGAGTATCGGCACATTCTCAACCACGGCCCGCCTTCGGTGGCGGCCGCGCTGGCAACGGAGTGCGGCGGCGACCAGGGCAAGTGGTGGGACTTCCACGACCACTACATGACGACGCAGGACTTCAGCCGCGAGGGGGCCGTGGCACTGGCCGCCTCGCTGTCACTGGACACCGATCAGTTCGCCCAGTGCTTCGATGACCAAACACACCTCGAACTGGTCGAAGGGCAGCATCGCGCCGCGGCCGAGGCGGGCGTGAGTCGTACGCCGACGGTGCGGATCAACGGCGAGGGCGCGGCGGTCGTGGCCGACGCGCTGATCGACCAGGTGATGGCGCTGGCCGCCGAACTGGAGGCCGAGGGCTAGCGAAGCCCAACTCGGCCGGGCGATTCTCGGCGTGGTGTGCGATCTGCGTTACCCAGTGGCATCGGCAGGGTTGTGGATAAGCGACCCGCGGCTTGACAAATCCGCTCATAGGTGCTCATAATCGGACTTCTTCAAGAACATCCGTACTGTTCGCGCGCTCTGATGCGAACGGCGTTGATGGCTGGAAAGGGTCCGAATGATGACAACCTTGCACGAGAAGTCGTCGGCTGAGGCGCAAGCGACGGGAGCGATCCTGGCGACCACGCTGTCGGAGGCCGACCTCAACCACATCCTGGGGCAGCTCGGTGGCGGACGATCCGCGTCGCACGGCGTGCTGAGCCGGTTTTCGGCGCTGCATGAGCGCATCCGGCACCGCGAGTCTCACCTGTACAACGCTGGCGAAGTCGATCCGAAGTTCCAGGCGCCGCATCTGCAGGCTCAGCCCCGGCAAACCGATCTGCTGCGCCGAACCTGTTCCCAGTTGCGGCAGCGCGTGACCGAGCATCCGCTGCGGGTACACGTGGAGCCGCCCGACGACTCACCCTCGGCCCGGCAGGCGGCCGACAACCTCGAGCACGTGTTGGAACAAGGCCTGCGCCAGGTCGAGGAGCGGTCGCACCTCTCGCTGCAGGCAGACCTCGGTTACGGACAGGTCTGCCTCTGTTTCGGCGTGTTGCACTGGCAGATGTCTCCGCAGCATCTGCCGGCGTTGCCCGCCAGAGAGCAGCGCGGCTCGCGGCCACAGGATCCGGAGGATCGGCGGCGCTTCCGCCGCTCGCGTTCCGAGGACGGCCCCTCGCTGCCCTGGATCGAGACGGAAGAGAGCCGCCGCGACCGCGACCGCCGGCGGCGGGCGGCATCCGGATTCCCCTGGAACGTCGAGGTCATCCGCCCCGACCAGTTCGCGTTTGTGGAGGACTATGGCAGCGGCAACGGGCTCGGCATCGCGGCGGTCGTACGCGAGATTGGGCTGTTCGAGTATCGCAGTCGGCTGCGTGAGCAGGACGGTCTCGAGCTTCGCATGACGGCCATCGCCGGCGACCCGACGCTGGGCATCGCCAGCGGGGTCGATGGACCGCTGCCGGAAGAACCATCGGGCGCCGGCTGGGGCGAACGCTTGCGCGTCGTCTCGGTCTGGACTCGAAACGAGTACTACGAACTGGCGGCGCTTGCGGGCCACACGCCTCGAGCCCGGCGGGCGGGCGAGCAGCCGCGCCACGAGTGGACCCTGATCAAGTCGCACCCGCATCCATACGAGATGCCGCCATTCGCGATTGCCGAGGCCGACGTGAACGACCATCCAGATATGGTCCGCCGCTGGGAGCCGACAATGGAGGGCATCTATCGCGCGAAGCCGAGCTACGACTACGAGCGCTCGCTGGGGATGTTTCTGGCCGAGCAGACGGCGATTCCGCTCTACTGGATTCAACTCGCGAACGGCGACTGGCAGACGGACGACGACGGGAACCGGGTGGAAGTCGCCCCGGGCTCGGCTTCGGCGCAGTCATTGCCCGCCGGCGCGTCGCTGCATCGGGTCGAGTTCCGCGTCGATCCGGCGTTCGTTGAGTTCATGCGCATGTCGCACGACGAGTTACTCGCGGCCGCGCCGGACTCAGGCGCGATCGAACGCGGTGAGATCGGCCCGAACACGCAGCCGCACACGCTCAACCTGTTGTTGGGCTCAAGGAACCTCCAGGTCCAGCAGTTGAAGCGGGCGCAAATCGGCGCCGTCCGCACGATGCTGCGCAACATGGCGTTGGTGATGTCGAAGCCACTGACCGAGGGCGGGTTCGGCGCCCCGATCTGGGTCTTCGCCAAGGGGACGAATGGGCGCGTCCAGCGTCGGGAGACCGTCTGCGTGGAACCGGCCCAGATTCCCTCGCTCGACATCGATGTCTGGATCGACCCGTACTCCTCCGCGCAGCGAATCGCGGTGCAGGAACACGGACGCGCGCGGCTCAACGACCCGCTCGATCCGCTCGATCAGCGCGCGTATCTGGAGCAGTACATCGGCGAGGAGCACGCGGAGCAGGTGCTCTCGCGACACCGTCAGTGGCGCGTGGAGCAGGCGCGATTCGACCACGAACTCGCCGCTCTGCGAGGTGACGGAGACGACGAGGCTCGGCGGAACGGCGATCAGCAGGTACCCGCGTCCAGCCGGCTGCGGGGTCACTTGACGCCGCTGGGCCGGCTGACATCGATCGATGACGACCGTACCGCGAATCCGTAGGCGAAGACGCGAAACGAAGGAGTGGAGATGCGCATGGTGAACGAGCATGAGATCCGTTGCACGAACCCGAAGTGTCCAAGCCGCACGCATACCCAGAGAGGGGCGCTGGCCTGCAAAGTCGAGGAACACTCCGAACACGTGACGATCGTCTGGAGGTGCCGGCGCTGCAAGCGCGGCCAACGCACACCGTTGCCGAGACCGTAGTGATGCAGCCCTAGTGCTGCGGCCGTTCCTGCTCGATTTGGCCGTCGGCTATCACGAGGGATGCGGCCAGGCCGGAGGCTTCGAACGGAATCGCCGAGCGGTCGGCAGTAGTCAGTATGACCTGTTCCACGACGGACACCGCCTCTGCCGTTCGTTCCCGGCGAGGCCGATCGAGCTCGCTGAAGACATCGTCGAGCAGGAGGATCGGCGAGTCCGCGGACTCCGCAGCGAGATAGTCCGCCTCGGCCAATCTCATGCTGAGCGCGACGGCTCGCTGTTGCGCCCGCGAAGCGAAGTTAGCCGCCGGTCGTGCTCCGAGATTGATCTCCAGCTCGTCCCGGTGCGGCCCCACGCTGGTCGAGCCTCGGGCCAGATCGCGGGTTCGAGACTCGCGCAGCGGTTGCCGGTCGGCAGGCACGTAGGTGAGACTCAGCGCCTCAGCCGGATCGTCTGGCGCCCGCAACGCCTCGTGCCGGTGGAAGGCAAGCCGCGAGAGCGCTTGCGACGCCTCCGCGCGCGCCTGCCAGATTGGTTCGGCGGCCGTCGTGAGCAGATCATCCCACTGCGCAAGTTCGGACTCGGCTGCCTGGTGTTCCGCGATGCGTTTGAGTAAGGCGTTGCGCTGCGAAAGCGCTCGCTGGTAACGACTGAGGTTCGCGGCATGCGACGGTTGTAACTGCCCAACCACCACATCGAGGTAGCGGCGGCGCAACGCCGACGCGCCGGTCAGCAGCTCGATGTCCAGCGTCGTGAACTGAGCGGCGCGAATCGCGCCGAGCACGTCCGAGGCTCGCCGCGCGACGCCGTTGAGTCGAATTCGTTTCGACGTCAACGGCGCGCCGCTGCGCCGTCTGGCATCGCCAGCGTTGCCGCCCTCCCGGGCGGCGAGCGCGATCTCCACTTCGACCGATTCCCCGTCTCGCTGTGCCGTCCCCGCAACACGCATCACCTGCGGCTGGGGCGCGTCCCAACTGAGCAGTTCGCCCTCGGTCTGGGCGCGCGTCGAGCGAAGCGAGGCGAGCATGTAGATCGCCTCGACCAGGTTGGATTTGCCGGCGGCGTTGGCGCCGCTAATCAGCGTGATGCCGGGATCCAGGTCAAGCTCAAGCTCGGTCCAGGATCGAAAGTTGGAGAGTTGCAGCCGAGTCAGATGCACACGTTGGAGTGTATGCGTCGGCTAGAGCACGACGATCAAGATCGCCACAACGCCAATCACGATCGCCGACGTGGCGATCCCAACGCGCCAGATGTGCTCCTTGAGGCGGGCCTCGAGCGCGAAGAGGTCGGTGGCGTCAGCGAGGCCCTCACGAGCCATTTCGGATGTCTGAGTGATCGCTCGAGCCTGCTCATCTCCGAAACCGGCGTTTCGAAGGTTGTCGAAGGCAGCCAAGGGATTGAACGCCGTGTGGGCATGGTACACCTCGGCAGAGGCCTCCAAGACTGCACCGACCACCGGTCTGATGTACCATGCGCTCAACGTACACGCGGCGTACCCCGCTATCCCACTGGAGCGCTTCCATGGCCACGACTCAGCACGATGTCCCCGGTATCAACCTTGACTGGCTCAACGTCGATACAGACCAGGGCATGGAGATCGAGACCGGCCGAAAGGGCCTCACGCTGGAGACCATCAACCAGATGTCCTACGGCGTTGACGACCGAGACGAGGCGCGCCAGCGTCAGTGGGCGCCGCGCGGCTCCGCCGCCGACCCGCGTTCTCCCTCGAACAGCGTCCAGCACCTGAACAAGGCGGACGTCTGGACCGAGTCGGCGATGCTGCTCTACGAGGAAGCGCTGCAACGCCAGTGGTCCTCAGCGCGCGACATTCCCTGGGACACGATCGATGAACTGTCGCCGGATCTCGAGCGCGCGATGTGCACGCTTTGCACATTCCTGACCCAGGTCGAGTTCATCGCAGGTGACGTGCCGGGCCGCTTCCTCGAGCAGATTCACCCCGAGTTCTTCGAGTCGCAGCTGTTCCTCGGCACCCAACTGATGGACGAAGCGCGCCATCTCGACGTGTTCCGCAAGCGCATCCTGATCAACGGCGGCGGCATGTCCGGAGCCGGCATCGGCGCGGTGCAGCTGCTCAGCTCCGATGACTTCACCGAGATGACGGCCCTGCTTCACCTCGTCGGCGAGGGATTCGTCCAGACCCTCTTCCGCATGGGCGAGCTGATCGCCCAGAACGAGGCTGAGAAGCGCATCTTCCGACTCTCCGCGCAGGACGAGTCACGACACCTGGCGTTCGGCGTGACGCACCTCAAGTACACCGTCGAGACCGAACCGTGGCGCAAGGAAGAACTCCACCACATCCTCGACATGCAAGAAGCGCTGCTCACTCAATCGCAGCAGACCTCGCTGACCACGAACCCGTTGACCGGCGAAGCGCTGGCCATCCTCTCCGGGGGCGGGATCGAGCACCTCGATGAGGGCTACAACATGGTCATGCTGATGCGCAAGAAGCAGTTCGTCGAGTATGCGCACCGGCTGGAAGTGATCGGGCTGGATCGCTCCGATCGCTTCGGGGCCGAGGTACGCGAACTGGTGGCGGAGAACAACTAGGCAAGCAGTTGGCTGCGGATGCCCCCGCTGTCACTCCGCGACATCTCCCCCCGCTTTTCGGGGGGAGTGTTGTTTGACGAGATGCTGGTTCGCAGGAACACTGGGAGACCGCGATGGAACTGTCGACGACGACCAAGGTGCGCGCCAAGAAGGCCGGCTGGTCTGCGGAGCTGATCGAGCGAATCGAAGGATCGGCCGCGACGGACAAGCAGGTCGAGAACCTGGCTCGCGGCGAGCTCAGCGAAGAGAAGGTCAACGGCTGGCTCGACTTCCTCGAGGACCATCCCGACAACCCGTTCAGCAACGCGCCGTTCAACATCTTCAACTCGCCGGCCGAGACGGGGCTCAAGGCGACGCCCGGCCCGGACGGGCTGCGTCTACGCGATATCAACATCGGCAGCTACGGCATTGTGCCCGACAAGTGGGACTTGCCCAACGACGCCCCGCGCGGAACCGAGACCACCGGCCAGATTATGGCCGCCGGCTACTCGATCTTCGACAAGGCCGAGGTCTGGTCGGAGAACGCCGTCGACCTGTACGAGGACGCAATCAAGGCTCGCTGGACCCCGGCGACCGAGCTCGACTGGGAGAACGGTCTCGAAGAGCTACCGGAGGAACTCGAGCGGGCGATTGGGCAGATCTGCACGATCTACTCGAACAACGGCCTCGTCGAGCAGAAGATCATAGGTCGCTGGCTGGAAGAGATCTCGTACGGTTTCCACGAGGTCAAGCTGTTCCTGGCGACGCAGGCATTCGACGCCGGCCGCAAGGTCGAGGTCTTGCGCAAGCGAGCGCTGATCAATGGCGGCGGACTGGGACAGGCGCCGCTGGGGCAGATCTACCGAGGCTGGTACCAGGGCCTGACGTTCACCGACCTCGTGATCGCGCTCGACGTGGTCTACAAGAGCTACGAGGTGACGCTGTTTGAATCGGCGTCGGAATGGGCGCAGACCGAGGTCGAGCGCGACATGTTCGCGAAGATCGCCGCGGACTCACGCAGGCACCTCGACTACGGGCTCGGCCACCTTGAGTGGTACGAGCGGTTCAAGCCGGAGGCGGACAAGCGCCTGGGGATCCAGTTCCTGCGCGCCGAGGCATCGTTGGTTCAGGAAATGCGCCTGTCGACGACCGAGCGCGAGGCGCTGATCGTGTTGCTCGCCGGCGGCGTCGAGAACCTGCAGGCCGGGGTCGACAAGCTGAAGACGCTGCGCCAGCGGCAGTACGACGCCTACATCGAGAACCTGGCTTCGATCAACTTCGACCGTCCGACGGTGCATCCCGGGCTGGTCGGCCAGGTCAAGGATCCGCTCGAAGGCGGGATCGTCGCCGTCAGGGCCGTCGCCCAGAACTAGGCGCAGAACTACGCCTAACCGCCCAGGACTTCCGAGGTTGGCACCGGGCAGAGTGCCTTGAGCGCTTGCGGTTCGATGTCAATCGCGTAGGCAGTGGCCGGGCCAATTTCGCCGTCGATCTGCATCGGCGGCGTCTCCTTGAGCGGGGTCATTTCGAGGCGACGGAACCTGTGGTTGGACACACCCGGCCCATGCGGCAGCCAACCGTGGCGAGCGAAGGGTGAGAGCGCAAGCGCCCGCCAGGGCGCGCCCTTGAACATCAACAGGTCGAGTTCGCCATCGACGACGGTGGCCTTCGGGTTGACCTCCAGCCAGGTTCCGAGCATCCGAGTGTTACCGACGGTCATGAGGCCAACTTCAACGGTCCGCGGAGGTGCGCCGTCGAGGCTGAATGCGATCGGCCAAGCCTTGCGACCGATTGCTTCCTGTACCGCGGACAGGAAATAGGCGGGCTCTCCGAGCATCCGCTTCATGCCCCGTCGCCGGTCGCTGCCGGCGATCCCGTTCACGGCAGCCGCATCGAGACCCCAGCTCGCCATCAGCAGGAATCGCTGCGAGGCGACCGAGCCGTCCGCATTTGTTGACCAGACCCGCCCGGTGTCGATCCAGATCGAGCTGCCCTCTCGGCCCTCCAGCGCCGCCAGTTGCGACGAGATCGCAGCCATGGGGGTCATGGGCAGATTCGTTTCGTAGGCCCAGACGTTGGCGGTGCCCAGGGGGACCGCGCCCAGCGCGGTCGACGAGCCGACCGGCAGGCCCTGCAGAATCGACGACAGCGTGCCGTCCCCGCCGCAACCGAAGATCGCCGCCGCTCCGGATTCGTGGGCCTGCCGTGCCGTTTCGGTCGCCTCTTCCGGCGTGCGAGTCGCGATCACCTCAGCCGTGTGGCCACGCTGGTCGCACGCCGCGCGGCACAGCGCCATCAACGTCCGTGGATGGAGAGCATGTCCCGAGTTCGGGTTGACGACGAAGGCGATGTCGTTCGCTTGCATCTGTGCAACATACTTGGAAGTCCCAATCTCGTCATTCCAGCACAGGGGGAATCGACAGGCCGTCGTCTAAGCTGGTCTCGATTGGAGCGAGCGATCGATGGCTGACCAGAAGGGTCTCGGCTGGGTGCGGCTCGACCACCTCGCGATCGCGGCCGAAGATCCGAAGGCCGCATCAAAGTTCTGGGGTCAACTCTTCGGACTCGAGCTCGATCACTGGACCGTTTCCAACGAGGGTGGTTTCCGTGTTTCCCAGTTCCACTTCCCGAGGCGTCAGGTCGGGCTCGAGATCATCGGGCCGTTCGACGAATCGTCATTCGTGCAGAAGTTCATTGAGCAGCGCGGCCCGGGCATGCACCACATCACCGTCGAGGTCGAGGATGCCGACGCCGCGTGCGCATATGTCCGCGAGGAGATGGGCATCGAGCCATTGAGCGAGCCATACACCGACTTCGAGTGGAACCAGTTCTTCATCCATCCGCGCGACACCGGCGGCGTGCTGGTCCAGATTTACTCCTGGCTACCGGGCCGCCGCCCGGCCGACTGGCCGCAGTAGGTTCAATGTCTTCGCAATCCGCGCCGTCGATTGCACAGCCCACGTTTCGTGACGGCGATTTCGTACCGACGCGGGAGGTGCCGTTCTCTTCCGAGCTCGACGAGATGATCGCCGAGATACGGGCCGGCAACGCGCCAAACATCGGCCGCTTTTGCGGCTATTGCTCGGCGCCGCTCGGCAAGGAAGACTCCTGCGGCGTCTGTGGCGAGACGACGGACCGGACGCCAGCGGTGGACAAGATCGATCGCGAGCTGGCCCAGATCTATCACGCCAAGCGGAAGCGCGAGGGCCTCTACGTCCACCTCGCCGCCTGGACGGGCATCCTGCTCGCGACTGGACTGTCGATCCTGATGATTCTCTTTCTGCCCGGTTGGACCAAGGTGTTCGCCGTAATCTTCCTGGTGCTCGGCGGGTACTTCGCCGGCGTGTTTTTTGGCAACGTGTTGATCCAGGGGTTTGCGTACCGGGCGGGCCTGAAGATGTTTGCCAGGCGATGGGCACAGTGGCGAGCATCGAGCGGCGCAGCGCGGAGCGCAAGCTGACCAGCGCACTCCTGTGTCCCGGGCTGGTCGATTCGCCACTCCGATTGACCCATAACCTGTTTCTTGTCTCTGCGTGTTGTGCAGCTGCGCTGCGCGGGCGTGGCAATCCGCTTCAACCAGGCCGGAGGAGTCAGAGTTGCTGAACTTCGCGCTGGTCATGGCCAAGCGGCATCTGGCCGCCGTTCGAGATCTGTTTCCGATCTTCGCGGTGATCGTCCTGTTCCAGGTGGTCGTCATACGCCAGCCGTTTCCCGATGTGGTCGACGTGGCGATCGGGCTGGTGTGCGTGATCGTCGGGCTGGCGCTGTTCGTTCAGGGCCTGGAGAGCGGCCTCTTCCCGCTGGGCGAGGCGCTGGCTCAGGGGATGGCGCAGAAGGGAAGCACGCCCGCGCTGCTGGCGCTGGCCTTCAGTCTTGGATTCGGCACGACCGTCGCCGAGCCGGCGCTGATCGCGGTGGCGTCCGAGGCGGCTGAGGTGGCGGCGGAGGCACGCTTCATTGGCCGCAGCGAGGCTGCCCAGGACCGCTACGCGCTTGAGTTGCGCATGGTCGTGGCGGTCGCCGTCGGCCTCGCCATCGTCCTCGGAGTGCTGCGCATCCTGAAGGGTTGGCCGATTCACCGGTTCATTATTGCCGGCTACATCCTGGTCATGGTGATGACGGTGTTCGCTCCCGAGGAGATCGTGGGCGTGGCCTACGACTCGGGCGGGGTGACAACCAGCACGATCACCGTGCCGCTGATCACCGCGCTGGGCGTGGGGCTAGCTTCAGCGATCCGCGGGCGCAACCCGATGGTCGACGGTTTCGGCCTGATCGCGTTCGCGAGCCTCACACCGATGATCTGCGTCCTGGGCTACGGGATGGTGTCCTGATGCTGGATGCTCTCGCGCTGTTCGGCGAA
Organism: Chloroflexota bacterium; assembly: GCA_028874365.1. Classification (GTDB taxonomy): domain Bacteria; phylum Chloroflexota; class Dehalococcoidia; order Bin125; family Bin125; genus Bin125. The sequence continues at coordinate 123,675 of JAPPJZ010000018.1, forward strand.
ACCCTGCTCTACACGCTTCGCGATGTGTCGCCGATCATCGCGATCCTCGTGGTGTTCCAGGCGGTCGTGCTGCGGCGCAAGCCGCTCAACATTGGGGGCATCATCACCGGATCGATCATGGTGTTGCTCGGGCTCGCGCTGTTCCTGATCGGACTCGATCAGGCGCTGTTCCCAATCGGCGAGACGATGGCGCGGCAGCTCACGGAGGAAGCACGGACGCTGGGGAGCGCGGTGCGCTGGGAGGACTACTGGCTCGTCTATCTCTTCGCCGGAGCGATCGGCTTTGCGACGACCGTGGCCGAGCCGTCGTTGATCGCGGTGGGGCTCAAGGCCCAGGAGGTATCTGGCGGGGCAGTGAAAGCCTGGGGGCTGCGCATCGCCGTCGCGGTGGGAGTGGCTGTGGGCGTGGCGCTGGGCTGCTTCCGGATCGTGACGGGCACGCCGCTGCCGTGGTACATCGTGGGGGCTTACGTGATCGTCATCGTGCAGACGTACCTGGCCAGTCGCACGATTGTCCCGCTGGCCTACGACAGCGGGGGCGTCACGACCTCGACCGTGACGGTACCGGTGGTAGCGGCCCTGGGGTTGGGACTGGCCGCGAACATACCGGGACGCAGCCCGCTGATTGACGGATTCGGCTTAATCGCGTTCGCCAGTGTCTTCCCGATCATGACGGTACTAGGCTATGCAATCAGTGCGGACTGGGTGGAACGCTGGCGTAGGCGGAAAGCACGGCAGGAGGTCGAGCAATGAAGTTATCGCTGGTAGTCGCCCTGGTCAGCGACGACAAGACCACCGATGTAATCGATGCGGCGCGGGCGGGCGGCGCGACTGGCGACACGATCATCAGCGGTGCGCGCGGCGAGGGACTACGGCCGGAAAAGACCTTTCTGGGGCTGGACCTGACAGCACGGCGGGACTTGATCCTGTTCCTGGTGGCGGAGTCGCGGGCGCGAGACATCCTCGAGCGCATCGCGGAGGCCGGCGGTATGGATCGCGAGCATGGCGACGGCGTGGCCTTTCAGCTCACGATCGCAGACGCGGTCGGCCTCTCGACCCAGTTGCCCAGGCTGATGGAAGAGTTGGAAGAAGCCATATGACCGATCGGCACGACCAACCGGTGCTCCGCGTGTCCGATGTGATGGGCACGGAGCTGCACACGATCGACGGGCTGGCGACGGCGGCCGAGGCAATGGCGTCGATGAAGCGGCTGCAGATCAGTTCGCTGGTCGTCAACCGGCGGCACGGCAACGACGAACTGGGAGTCATCACCGTCAGCGACCTGGCCCGAGACGTGATCACGCAGGATCGCGCTCCCGAGCGGGTCAATGTCTACGAGATCATGTCGAAGCCCGCTCTGACGGTGCGCTCGGGGATGCTCGCGCGCTACGCGGTGCGGCTGCTGGTCCAGTTTGGCGTGTCCCGCGCGCTCGTGATCGACGACGATGGCAACCCGCTGGGTCTGGTCACGCTGCGCGACCTGGTGCTGGGGTTGTCCGACGCGTAGGCGTTGCGCCCACGCGGCGATGACACGGGCTCACGGATCAGGCGCGCGTGAGCGTCTTTCGCCGGTGGGTAACGAAGTCGTGGAGCACGTACTCGCCTAGCTCGTCGGGCTGGCTGTAGAAGACTCGGCCGCCATTAATCCGCGCCACGCGGTCGACGAATTCCTTCAGGTAGTAGCTGCGGTCGAGCATGAAGACATTAATCACAATGTCCTTCTTCGTGCAGTGGCGTACTTCCTTGAGCGTCTCGCGAATCGTGATCGGCGAGGGCGGATAGGCGAAGTAGGAACGTCCCTGTTCGAGGTGCGCGGTCGGTTCGCCGTCGGTGATCATGATGATCTGCCGCGTGCCGACCTTGTGCTTGGCCAACAGCTGCTGAGCGATCAGCAGGGCGTGGTGCATGTTCGTGCCCAGCACCGTCTCGTCCCAGCGGACGTAGGGAAGCTGGTCGGCCTTGAGCTCGCGGGCGTACGCGCTGAACCCGATCAGGTAGAGCGAGTCGCGCGGATACTGCATGCGGATCAGGTTGTTCAGCGCCATCGCGACCTTCTTGGCCGCCTGGAACGACCCGCGCAGCGCCATTGACCAGGAGAGGTCGAGCATCACGACGGTTGCCGTCTGGGTCAGCGTCTCGGAGCGGAAGACCTGGAAATCATCCGGCACCAGGTTGACGGGCACCTGCGGTCCGCCTTCCGGCGCGGTGCGCAGGATCGCATTGGAAATGGTGTCCTTGAGGTTGAGATGGAACGGGTCGCCGAACTCGTAGAGCTTGGTGTCGTCGGCGCGATCGCCGTAGCGACCCGTTTCGGCGACGTTGTGCTTGCCGAAGTTCTGCCGCTTGAGATTGGCGTAGATCTCGGCCAGCGCCTTCTCGCCGATGCGCCGGTTACCGCGCGGCGTCAACTCCCAGGCATTGCCCTTCTTCTCGAGGTACCCGGCTTCTTCGAGTAGCTCAAGCAGTTGCTTGAGCTGTTCGAGGATTTCGCGGGCCTCCTCGCCCATCAGCTCTTCGAGCTGGTCCGGATCGATGTCGTCGATGTTGCCGCCGTACTGCACACGCTCTAGCGCCCGCTCGAGTTCGTCGAGTTGCTGCATATCGCCCATCAGCGACATTGCGGCCTGCAGGTCGATCTCTTCTTGGCCGCGGAATGGGTACTGGTTGAGCAGGTCGCGCATCGGATAGAGCGATTCCAGGTTCTGCGCGAGCTGCGCCAGTTCCTGTTCCATGCCCATGTCGCCCATCAGCTGCTGCATCATGTCGCCGAGTTGCTGACGCATGTCGCCCGGAAGCGACGACATCAGGTTTTGCATCTGCGCGGCCTGGCGCTGCATCTGCTCGACCAGTTCATCGAGCGACTGCGGCGGGTCGTCGCCGAACATGTCGCCCCACTTGTCCATGAACTCGTCGAAGCGCGGGTCCTCGCCCCGACGCTGTCGCTCCAGCATCTCGTTGAGGTCGCGCATCATCTCGCGCATCTGCTCCATGTCCTCGGGCGACATGTCGGACATCATCTGGCTCATGTCCTGGAAGAAGCGATTCATCATCGCCTGTTTGAGTTGCTCCAGCAGTTCCTCGTACCTCTGGCGCGCCTCGTCGTCCTCGAACTCGTACTCCTGCAACTCCTTCACCTGGCCCGCCGCGTCCTCCGGCAGACGGTCGATCTGCTCCTGCTTGCGCTCCAGCCGCTGTCGCAAGGCCTCCTTCAGCCGTTCCATTTCATCGTCAGTGAGGGGCGAGGCCTGTTGTTGGCCGCTCGGTTGGCCGGATTCCTGCCCCTCTTGCGGTTCGCCCATCTGGCCCTGCGGCTGACCCTGTTGCTGGGGCTCGCCAGGCATCTGCTCGTCGGTCGGCTGCGCAGGCTCCGGCCTCGGACCGACCTCGTCCAGCCGGTCGTCCAGCGCGTCTCGTTCAAGATCGAGGATCTCGTCCAGTTGCCGCTGGATGTCGTCGAAGACCGAGGACAGGTCGAAGCGCTCAAGCTGTTGGCGGCGCTGCTGCCGAAGCCGCTGAAGCAGATCGCGCATGCCGTCGGTGCGATCGCCGTTGGGCATGCGGACACCGCGCTGCATCATATTGCGCAGCGCCTGCTGGAGATCGCCGAAGGAGAGCAGATCGTCGGAGAGCGATTGCAGGACATCGTCGGCGTCAAGCGCGGGAATGTCCTGCGTGCCATCCCACTGCGAGTATCGAAATCGGGTGGGCATGGCTCACTCCATCAATGAGGTTGGCGGCGAGTTGCGCGCAGTCTAGGCGCGATAGAAGATGCTGCCTCCAACGATGTCCTTGTTCAGCCGCTTGTTCAGGTGGAGGCCTTCGAGCAGGAACTCGACCGCGGCGGCCAGCGAGGCGGCGTCCTCGCCCACGTTGAGCGGCTGGAGGGCTTCGTCGAGTCCCTCCACGCGGCCGACGATGGCGGCGTAGTCGCCCGCTTTGAGCGCTTCGCCGACCTCGACCGCGAGGCCCGACTTGAACTGCGCGATCACGGGTTCCAGCTCGCCGAGCTCGAAGTATCGTCCAAACACGACGGCGATTGCGCCTGCAATCAGTTTCTCAATCACTTTCTCGTCGGCGCCCTCGTCAACCGTCTCCAGCTCCATCTTTCCCTGCAGCGCCGGAGCCAGGTGCCACAGGTCGCAGATGCGCGGAGCGATCTGATCTTCGCCGCCGAGGATGCCGCGGCGCATGGCATTTGCGGTCAACGTCTCATAGCCGGATATCGAGGCTCGCACCGACACACCGGAGCGTTGCGAGACGTCGGGACTGCGACGAGCGAGTCGGACGATCTCGGCCACGATCTCGGCCATGTAGTCCGGGGTGTTGATGTTGCGTCCCGCGGCCGCCATCGGCGCGGCTTCCTGGGAGACGATCTCAAGCTCGGTCTCGAGTTCCGACGGGTAGTGCGTCCGGATCTGCGCGCCGTAGCGGTCCTTGAGCGGCGTGATGATTCGCCCGCGGTTTGTGTAGTCCTCGGGGTTGGCAGATGCCACGATCAACACGTCCAGCGGCAGCCGCACGCGGAAACCACGGATCTGAACGTCGCGCTCTTCCATGATGTTGAGTAGACCGACCTGGATCCGTTCGGCCAGGTCGGGCAACTCGTTGATGCAGAAAATGCCGCGGTTGGTGCGCGGAATCAACCCGAAGTGAATGGTCATCTCGTCCGAGAGGTAGCGGCCCTCGGCCACCTTGATCGGGTCGACCTCGCCGATCAGGTCGGCGATCGTGATGTCGGGAGTGGCCAGCTTCTCGCCGTAGCGATCTCCGCGAGAGATCCAGCGGATCGGGGCGTCGTCGCCGAGCTCATCGGCCGTCTGCCGTCCCTCGAGTGAGATGGGCGCCAACGGCTCCTCGTAGATTTCGACGCCTTCGAGTACTGGGATCTCATCGTCGAGCAACCCGGTCAGCGCGCGGATCATGCGGCTCTTGGCCTGTCCGCGTTCGCCCAGGAAGATCACGTCCTGCTCGGCAAGCAGTGCATTCTCGAGCGCCGGCACGACCGTGTCTTCGTAGCCGTGGATCTCGGGGAACAGCGGTCCGCCCGCCTCTAGCCGCTTGATCAGGTTCTCACGGATCTCTGCTCGGACGGTTCGCGGTTGGTACCCGGAGTCCTTCAATTGTCCGACGGTGGCCGCTTTCCCGTTCGCGTTTGCGCTCACATCGACTCCTGTCCGCTGCCGACCGACTCGCTCGAATGCGGTCGGCGCCCCATCACTATGTTGAACGCCGGGCATCGTCAAGTGCCCGCAGCGCTTCATCGCGCGCGAAGCGCGGAAGCGGCTTCATCTGGCCGCCGTGACTGAGTGTAGCGCGTATCCCTGACCCCACCCGCCCGATCGCCGATGCTTGCACACCCCCCTGGGACAACTCCGAAAGCGCCTCGTCAAGTGCGTCGGGCGACACGGCAGCCAGCAACGTACCGGAGCCGAGCAGTCCGATCGGGTCCAGCCCGTGAGCTTCACAGACATGCAACGTATCCGGCAGCCAGATGATGTCATCGAGTTGCAGCTCCGGCGCGAGTCCGGCCGCTTCAGCCAGTTCGAGCGCTGCCGTTGCGATTCCGCCCTCGGTCACATCGTGCATCGCATGCACCCCCGCTACCTCGCGCAGCGTTCGCGCGGCAGTGGCGATGCTGATGCCCGGTGTCTGGAGCAAGTCCGGATATCCGAGAATCGCGGTCCCTTCCACGGCGGCCGCCCCCGCCTGGACGATCACGTCGCCGTCGAGCGCGCCGTCTGAAGGGATGACTGAGTCGATCGCGGCCCGCCCGATCAACGTGCATGACACGACCGTGCGCGTGACCGCGTCGGTGACCTCCGTGTGGCCACCAACCAGGGCAATGCCTTCCCCAGCGCAGGCTGACTGCAGATCGCGGAGCAGCGCCTCCAGCGCTGACGGTGTCGTGCCGACGGGAGCGAGGATCGTGGCCAGCAGCCAGAGCGGTTCAGCACCCACCGCGTGAATGTCGTTGGCGTTGACGGTCACCGCGAGCTTGCCGGCATCTGCATCGACAAACGTGATCGGATCCGATGTCGTGACCAGCGCTTGCCCGCCGAACTCGACGATCGCAGCATCGCGCCCCACGCCGGGACCCTGGATGACGTCCGCGGTATTGATCGCGTCGAGCGCTGCCAGCACCTCGGGCGGCGCCTTGCCGGCGAACAACGATTGTTCGGTCATGTAGTCATGCTTGCACTATTGCACTCGCTGCGAGAACTCCTTCGAGTTGGCGCAACATCGGCCATACCCACCGACCGCAGAAGCATATGCTGAGGTTATGAACGCGACGCTAACCGAGCACATCGGCGGGCTGGCCTGGTCTGAGGACCCGCTCGGACGCGAGCTTAGCGCTCTGCGCATCGACTTCGAGGGGGCAGCGCCGAGGTCAATCTCACTTCCCCGGCGCGGGCCGGTCAGCCTCGCAGATCACGGCGACGCCGACACGCTCGGCGCCGTCCGCGAAGAACTGCTGGAAGCCGAGCGCACCTTGGGCGGCCCCGCCGTCGTTCGCTGGAAAGCCTACGGCGCGGGCAACATCGATGCCTCCGACGCGCGACTGATTGACGAACCGCTGCCCTGGGGCGGTGGTCCGGGCCGCGGCTTGCCTCACGCTCCGCAGCCGACCGACCGTTGGTCACGGGCCAACGCAGGCGAAGTGATCCCCAATGTCATGACCCCGCTGAGCTGGTCGGTCATCGCCGACGCGCTTGACCGCGGATTCCACGCGCCCTGGGGCGAGTGGAGCGAGGGTCGCCGATTCGTTGCGCTGTACGACGGCTACGCCTACTTCAACATCGGCCTGATGATGGAGATCATTCAGGAGCGACTCGGCCTCACGGGCGCGCACTTCCTTGAAGCCGTGGGTGGCCCGGAAGCGGCCGAAGTGGTCCGGCCCGGCGGTAACGGTGAGCGCTCAACCAAGATCCGTTGGCTCACCATGACCCGGGAGATCCCGTACATGATCCGCTGGCTGCGCGATCAGGACCAGCTCCCCAAGCGCTGGCCGGACGAGCGTCAGTCCTGCGAAGACGAGCGCGACCGGCTGAAGGGACTGGATATCGAAGCGTTGTCCGATCGAGAGATTTTCCGCGAACTCTCGCGATCGAGCGCGGAGAGCGACCGACAGACCGTGTTCTTGATGCGGGCGCAGGCTGCAGTCTTCAGCGCCGCGCAGGGCCTGCTCTGGGCAACCGATCGATGGCTGGGCTCGAACCGACGGGATTTGGTGCTGTCGGTATTGCAGGGCCTGCCGGGCGTACGCACTCAGGAGGGCAACATTGCCTTGCGGCGCGTCGCACAGCGAACCGCTGCGAGTCCGGAAGCCACCGATTTCGTCCGACGTGAAGACGCGGCCAATCTCTGGCCAGCGGTCCACAGCAACCTGCTACCCGCCTCGATCTCCTGGCTGCGCGATGAACTTGACGCCTTCATGGCGGAGTACGGACACCGCGCCGCCGGCGAGCTCGAGGCTGCCGAGCCTCGCTGGGTCGAACAGCCGGAACTGATCCTCGACACATTCCGCGACTACGTGCTTCATCCGGAACGCAACAACCCTGACGAATTGCTCGAGCGGCAGCGGACAACTCGCGTGGAAGCAGAGGCCCAAATCCGCGAGCACCTCAGTCAACACCCGCTCGGCCGCTTCCGTTGGATGCTGTTCAACGCTCAGATCAGGCAGGCCCGCCGACTGCAGCCGTTGCGTGAGAATCCGAAGTTCAGCCTGCTGGAGCTCTCGCTGCAACAGCGGCGCCTGTGGAAGACGCTGGCGACGCGCTGGATCGAGCGCGACCTGCTCGACGATCCCGACGATGTCTACTTCCTGCTCTTCGACGAGCTCGCGACGCTCACCCGGCGTTCCGACGACGCGACCATTGCTGCCCGGATGCGAAGCCGGATTCGACGGCGACGGCTGCAGTTCGTGGAGTGGCAGAAGTCGCAAGCACCGCCGCTGCGCGACCGGTTCGGCGACCCGATCGGTAGCGCTGCACCAGCGCCTGGGGAGCAGCCGCCAGCCACGGTCCTCGTGGATGATGCGGAATCAACGCCAGAACCCGACCTCGAGCTACCGCTGACTCTGCGTGGCATCGCTGCGTCGACCGGCGAGGCAGAAGGTCGAGCACACGTCGCCGATTCCGCGGTCACAGGTCGAGCGTTGACTCCGGGGCAGATTTTGGTCGCCCGCTTTACCGACCCGGGTTGGACGCCGATCTTCCCGCTCGCCGCCGCCGTCGTCACTGAAATCGGCGGCGTCCTCAGCCACGGCGCCATCGTCGCGAGGGAGTTCGGCATCCCCGCAGTCGTCAACGTGCAAAAGGCCACGCAGCAGATTCGCTCCGGAGACTTGCTCCGAGTCGACGGCGCCAGCGGCCAGGTCACCATCGTCGAGCGGGCCTAGGCGCTCAGATCAGCGGCGGTGCAGGCTCGAGGAGTGACCTGCTCTGGCCGTCGACCAATAGCGGCATGTAATCCCAGCCGGCGAGCAAGATTGGATCGATGCCTCGCAGCGCGGTCGTCACCAACTCGCGGTCCAGGCTGTTGGCCAACGTGATCATCGAGGCGATACGAAAACCACTCGTGCCGCCAATCGCCTCCTCCGCCTCACGCAGCGAGCGCCGCATCAACCGCCGAACCGTCCGGCCGTCGACGACCGATGTCGACGGCGCGCAGATCACGATCGGGTCCTCGATCCCGTCGAGACGCTGAATGCGCCACGTATCCTCGCCCTTGACCGTGGTCGCGACGCCGTCCTTGCGGATCCCGTTGGCCACGAGAACAAGGAAGTCGACCATCTGGGTGATCTGTTGCTCGTCCTCGGGCAGTCGGTGGATGTTCGACGAATCGAGCTGGTACTCGCCCATCACCTGGTTGGTGAACCGCGCCCACTGTTGCGACAACCCGCCGAGGACGCTCATGTAGGAGCCCTCGCTGCCGGTCTTGCGCACCGCAACATCGACCTTGAACGTGACCTCTCCCTTTGCACCGACATCCAACTCGCGGGCAGCCTCGGCGACCAGACCGGCGGCATGGTCGGAGTCCTCGGGCAGCGGTGCGCCCGGAGGAACCCAGAGCGCGATGTCGCGCGCGCCATAGGCGTGCAGCCGTTCCTCGAGATCGACCTTGCGTGCCAGCGTTGCCCCATCGGCCTGTAGCGCCGGCAGGTCAAACAACGGGCACGCGGCGATCGAGCCGTCCGCGTCATTCGCCCGGATCTTGGTGGTCAGGGAACTCGGCGTCGGCGGTTCGAACCGCACGTCCGACGCACCGTTCGCGATCAACGCGTCGCGCGTCATCGTCGCCGCGAGCAAGGTCAGCTGCTGCCGGGGATCCATGGCCCGCAGCGTATCGCAGGGCCGATCGGTCAGCTGCCGACTACCAGAAGAGCAGACCCGCGATCGCGCCGGTCATGCAGGTCGCCATGGTTCCGGCCATGATCGACTTGAGACCAAGTTGCGCCAGCTCGCCGCGGCGTTCCGGGACGATCGCCGCAAGTCCGCCCAGCATGATGCCAACGCTGCCGAAGTTGGCGAAGCCGCAGATGGCATAGGTCATGATCAGGGCGCTCTTCTCCGAGAGCGCGCCGTCGGGCAGCGCGGCCATATCGAAGTAGGCGACCAACTCGTTTAGGACCACTTTCGTGCCCAGGAGTTGCCCGGCGTCAACGGCGTCGGACCAGGGGATTCCCAGCACCCATACAACCGGCGCCAGCACCCAGCCGAAGAGTCGTTGCAGGGTCAACTCGGCGCCGTCGACATCGGAGAATGCCCCGAGGATGATGTTGGCCAGCTCGACCAGCGCCACGAACACGATCAACATCCCGATGATGTAGGCCAGCAGGCGCAGCCCATCAATCGCCCCGCGGGTCAGCGCATCGATCCCGTTGTCGTAAAGCTGGGCAAACTCGACCTTCGTCTCGTCCACGGCGTCGTCCCCGCGCGGGATCAGGATCAGCGCGATCACCACGGCAGCGGGCGCGCTGATGATCGACGCCGTCAGCAGATGGCCCGCGGGATCAGGGATGATCCCGTCGAGAATGACCGAAAACAGCACGTAGACGGTGCCGGCGATCGTCGCCATGCCGCCCGTCATGACGATGAACAGGTCGGAGCGGCTCATCGTCTGCAGGTACGGACGGACCAGCAGCGGCGCCTCGACCATGCCGAGGAACACATTGGCCGCGGTCGAGAAACTGGCCGCTCCACTGATGTTGAGCGTCTTGCTTAGGACGAAGGCGAAGCCCCGGACAATCAGCGGCAACACCCTGTAGTGATAGAGGACAGCCGACAACGCGCCGACGAAGACGACCAGCGGCAGCGAGCGGAACGCGAACACGAACGCCGCGCCCGGGTAGGACTCCTCGAACGGCAGGGGCGCGCCGCCGAGGTAGCCGAATACCAGCGTCGTGCCGGCTTCGGTCGAGCGCACCAGCGCATCGACACCATCGCCGATCCATTCGAAGACGATCTGTGAGCCGGGCACCTTGATCAGCAGCGCAGCGAGCGCAACCTGAACAACCAGTCCCGCGGCCGCCGTCCGCACGGGAAAGGCACGGCGGTTCTCGCTCAACGCCCAGGCCACGGCGATGATCAGGACGATCCCGAGCACCGCCTGGAAGTAGAGCATGGATTGTCGATCTCAACGCTGCCTGGAACCCGTTGCTCGCCGCGACGAGCGCAGCGCTCCGTAATCTAGCGCAGCATCCCCCGACGCCTCATCCGCGGAGAGATTCAGCTGACCGGCAACCAGACGGTGATCGTCGTCCCTCGACCCACTTCGCTCTCGGCAGCGATACGACCGTTGTGCGCCCTGACGATCTCCCTCGAGATCGCCAGACCCAGACCTGCTCCCGGCCCGGTCCTTGACTCGGGTTGCCAGAAACGATCGAAGAGCCGATCGAGATCGGCGGCCGGGATGCCTTCCCCGGAGTCCACCACCGCGATTTCGAGCCCGTCTTCCGCACGTCTCGCTCTGATTGAGACTGAACCGTCCGACGTGTGACGCAACGCATTGTCGACCAGGTTGTTGAGCACCTGGACCAGACGGTCGTAGTCACCCTCGACCTGCGGCGCGTCCGAGGCAATCTCGAGATTGAGCTCGACACCCTGCTCTGCGGCTCGCGACCCGAACATCGCCTCGACGTATGCGAACAATTCCTGCAAATCGATCGTCGATCGCTGGAGTCGTGCCTGGCCCGCCTCCAGCCTGGATAGATCGAGCAACTGCTCGATCGTCCTCAGCATGCGCTGGGTTTCCTCATGCACGACCTCGAGCGATGACGCCTGTCGTTCCGGGTCGGTGACGGTGCCGTCTCGCAGGGCCTCGACGAATCCGCGGATCGACGTCAGCGGGGTGCGCAGTTCATGCGAGATGTCGGCGATGAATCCGCGCATCGCGCGCTCATTGTCGGCGACGCGCTCAGCCATCGCATTGAAGGCCGACGCGAGCTCACGCACCTGTGTCGGACCGCTTTCGGCCGCGCGCATGTCGTAGCGGTCCGGGCCGAAGCGTCTCACGACGCCGGTCAACGCCTCCAGCGGGCGCATCAGTTGTCTTGAGAGCACCATCGCGATGACGACCGCAGCCGCCAACCCGGCCAGGCCGGAGACGATCAGCCGGCCGACCAGTTCGTCAAGCGAGCCGAAGCTGTGCTCGCTTCCGAAAGTGACGGCCATCAACACGCCGCTGTCCCGTCGACTGGAGACGTTCGGCGGGATCAGCACCCGGACCAGCGAGGGTCGCCACTCGTCGGCAAGGCGCAGCTTGGTGTCGTACCAGCCTGCGGTGTCGCCCTTATTCGCAATGGCGGTGTATCCGATCCCAATGTGGTCGTCATGGAGGCCCCGGGCCGGCTCGAACCCCTGGATTACACGTCCGTCGCCGTCGGTCAGGATCACGATCAACCCCGCGTGCTCGGCCTGTTCACGGATCAGCGTGATCAACTGCTCGCGGTCGTAGTCGGCCGCCCGACGCAAGATGCGCACGATCTCGACGCTCAGGGCATTTCCGGCGGTGCGCAGCTCCGAGCGGTCAATATCGTCTCGATAGCCGCCGAAGAGAGAGAAAAAGACGACGGCGGACACGATCACCATGACCAGCACAATGCCGGCGAACCCGGCAAAGAGCCTCAGTCCGTACCCGCCCGTCACTGTTGGGAAGATCCGCCTGTCGCCACGAGTTTGTATCCGACCCCGCGCACCGTCTCGATCATGACGCCCGGGTCGCGGCCGTCGGGCGAGAGCTTGCGTCGGAGCTGGTTGACATGCACATCGACCGTTCTCGTTTCTCCGAAATACTCGTAGCCCCAGACTTGCTCAAGTAGCTGTTCCCGAGTCAGGACGATGCCGTCGTACTCGGCCAGTTGCTTGAGCAGTTCGAACTCCTTATTGCGCAACGTCAACTGCGATCCGTTGAGCGTCGCCTCGCGCCGATCCCAGTCAACCTGCAACGGACCAACTGCGATCTGCCCGCGAGCGGCACGGTGGTCGTGCACACGGCCGGGCGACTTCGCTGCTCGGCGCAGAATCGCCTTCACTCGAGCCGTCAACTCGCGCGGGTGAAATGGCTTGCCCAGGTAATCGTCGGCGCCGAGCTCCAGACCGACGATGCGGTCGACGTCCTCGGAGCGCGCCGTCAGCATCAAGATCGGCACGTCTCGAATCTGACCGCGATCGGCGCGCAGCTCGCGAGTGACCTCGTAGCCGGACTTCTTCGGCAACATCAGGTCCAGGACGATCAGGTCCGGCTGTTGTTCCCGAGCCGCAGTCAACGCCGCTTCGCCGTCGGCGGCGGTGATCACGCTGAACCCGTCGCGCTCAAGGTAGAGCGAGCAAAGCTCGAGGATGTTCGCTTCGTCATCAACGACGAGAACAGTCCGGCCGCTGCTGTCGACTGGAGCCACGACGCTCGATCCCTTCATTACGCTTCACAGTCTCAAGGTCGAGCGTACGCAGCGACATCAGGCCCGGGTCAGGCCCTTGTGAGCGTTCAGTAAAGCGGAATCAACGCGTGGTTCGGATTAGCGGCTCATGCGCGGTCGGCGCGTCTTGACCATCGCGCGTCGGCGCCGACGCGCGGCACGGCGCTCGGCCTGTCGCTGCTTCTCACGGTTGCTGATGAACCGGCGTCGCCGACGCGCTTCCTGCAACACGCCGTCGCGTTGCACCATCTTGTTGAAGCGGCGGATGAGAGCCTCCGGGCTCTCCTGTTCCTTGCGGCTCACCAGTAGCATGGGCGCTCAGTTCCTCTGGTCGATACTCTCGTCGGTTGCTAGCAAACTCGCGATCCAGCGTAGCAGGACTTGTCGTCTGTCGAAGCGAGGCTTCGGGCGGTGTGCGGCCAATAGACTCGCTCAACATCACCCGATCGGCGCGACTAAACGGAGCGTCGTCTGACCAGTACGACCGCGAGCGAGGACAGCGCCAACGCGCCCAGGGCGAGGAACGCGGCAACCGGCCAGCTGGTTTCGCGTTCCGCCGGCGTCAGGCCACCCGTGCCCGTCCTGGGCGAGCGCGGCTGAACCTTCGTCGTAGCGGCATCCGGATCATCGGCCGCCGACTCGCTTGTCGGTTCTTCCCGTTCTTCGAGTTCGTCCGCGCTCTCCGCTTCATCGGGTTCGTCTGGATCGACCTGAACCTCGGGAGCATCCTGGCTTTCGGCCTCGTCCGCCCCTTCCGGACCGACCTCGAGCCGAATATCGACCGCGCACCGGTTCCATTGCCGATCGGCCGGTTGGCCGTTGACATAGAAGACCGCCTCGCAGACGCCTTCCTGGATCAGCGCCGCGTCGATCTGAACGATCCATTTGCCATCCTCCCCGGACACCTCACCCTCGCCGATGATCTTGCCGTTGACCTCGATTTCGATCGTCGTGCCTCGCGGAGCAGGCTCGCCGTTGATCGTGGCCCGTCCGGTGAAGCTGAACTCACGCTGGGGTTGGTTCGCCTCGACGCTCGCCGCTCCGAACGCCATGACCAGGCACATCGCCATCATGGCCAACAGCAACCGCACCCGCCACGGGCCGGTACCGGTCACGACCGAATCGCGCGTCCTCTTGCAGCCATACGCTCTGAATCTCACGATTGTCCTACGTCCGACCGTCGGTCCGTCGACTGATCAGCAGCGCGGCCAGGGCGGCGATCAGTGTCAGAGCCGCCGTGACTGCCGCGGTGCGAGGCCAGTCCGTGCTTCCGCCTTCCTCGAGGATGCCGCCGCTCCCGGTCAGGGGCGTCCTCGGCCGCACGATCTCCTCGGACTGAGCCACCCCGCCGTCGCCTTCCTGTTCGACGGTCTCTTCCTCGAGCTCAACCTCCGCGACCTCGGACTCCGCGTCCGCAGCAGATTCCGTGGACGAGTCATCCGATTGGTCGGCCGTCGCGCTCACCGGCGCATCGGACTCAGGCTCCGTTGTGGTCGCTCCGCCGGGACTCATGAGCGCCAGACGTACCCGCATCGCGCACGTATCCCAGGCTTCTTCGGCTTGAAGGTCGTTGACCACGAAGGTGAGGTTGCAGTCGCCGTCGCCGAACACTGCGGTTTCGACATCGAGGATCCAGGCGCCGGCCGAGTTGACAACCGTCTCGGCCACTGCTTCGCCGTCCACGAGGGCCGCGATCGTCGAGCCTGGCCCAACCGGCTCCCCGTCGATCGTTATGTCCCCAAGAAAGCCGAAGAATCGATGAACCTCCGGGTCCTGCGCCCCAACCGAGGACCAACCGACCGCGACGATCGACAGCGCCACCAACACCGCGGCCAGTCGTCGCCGAGCCATCGCGACCTGCATCAACCCGTCCTCTCGACACGCACTGCTTGCACTTTGCGCTGTGCGCACGTGCGCAAGCAACCCGCGCATTACGGGTCGAGCAGGGGGTTTACCCAGGTACAACAATCGCCTCGGGTGAGGCCAGCCAGGTCAGCCTGCCGAGGTCAGGGAAGCGCGTTCAGGCGCCGTGGCCGACCGTGGAGAGCGCGGCCGGCGATATGCCGACCGGCTCGGCATCGTCCGGCAGATCGAACGGACCTGGCAGGTCAAGTTCCTTGGCGATCTCGCGGACCGCGGGCAGCACTTCTTCGCCCATCAGTCGCAGCGAGCGCATCGAGTCCTCGTGCGACATCGAGCCGTCCCCGTCCCAGAAGCAGATGCTGCCCGGTCGGATGAACTCAAGCACGCGTCGAATCTTGGGAATCACCGTCTTCGGCGTACCCGAGATGATGCTGTAGGACTCCTCCAGGCCACGATACGTGTCCTCGGTCTCGGCGAATCCTTCGGCGGCATCGAGCGTCAGCCGCTTGTAGTCCTCCGGATTGACCTCACCCGCGCCGCGTGACTGCTCTACATGCCGCACCCCGGCAGTGGGCAACAGTCGTCGGCGGTCGATCATGCCCGGCAGATTCTGGATGTGCCGCTTCACGTCGCCACGGGAGCCTTCGAGGAAGATGTTGCCCGGACCGGTCAGGTACTTGCGCCCGACCTCTTCGGCCAACTCCTCGGTCTCGTCCACATGGACCTTCCACAGGTAGCCGCGGTGCTGAGGTCCCGCCTCGTAGCCAAACTCGGCCGCGATCTTGTCGTAGTACGCGAACGAGTCTCGCGTCGGCGCAAGCCGTGTCGCCAGCATCACGTAGGGATAGCGTCGCTCCGCCGCCCAGGCCACCGTTCGTTGCGAGACCGCGCCGGGAATCCAGATCGGCGGATGCGGCTTCTGCAGCGGCTTCGACCACGGGTTCACGTAGCGATAGTCGTAGTGCTCGCCCTCCCAGCGGAACGGTCCGGCGTCGGTCCAGGCCTTGACGACCAGGTCGTGCGCCTCCTGGTATCGCTCCCAGTTGTACGGCGACTGCGAGTTGTGCGCCAACGACTCTCGGCCGGTCCCGCGCACCCAACCCGTGATCAGCCGTCCGCCGGAGATCATGTCGATCTGAGCCAGCGTCTCGGCCAGCCACAGCGGATCGTCCCAGATCGGCAGGATGTTGCCGAGCAGGCAGATCTTCGCCCGCTGCGTGATCCTTGCCAGGATGGCCGCCTCGACGTTGATCACAGAACCCATGCAAAACGGCGTCGAGTGATGCTCATTCAGGACGATGCCGTCGAAGCCGGCCTCTTCAGCCGCCACCGCCTCGTCGAGGTAGCGGTGATACAGGTTGGCGCCGAGCACCGGATCATACTCATCGTTGGACGAGTCCAGGTCGGTCAGTCGGCGTCCGGTGCGACCCCACCAGGAGGCCTGCGGATCCTGATACGGCCGCTCCGTGAACCAGGAAATGAACATTGTCCGCTCCCAACGCCGAACAGCAACGCAGATGTCCTGCAAGGTACCGCACGACGGCGCGAACCACCGCCGACTATGCCCGACAGAGGGCGTGAGTTGGCGCGGCGGCGAGCGGCAACACAACCGCGATGATGAACACCGCGAGCGCGGGAACGCGATTGTAGTCTGAGGCTGACTGGGAGTTCTGCGGTCTGGCACGCCCGGAGGGACTCGAACCCCCGACCCCCAGGTCCGAAGCCTGGTGCTCTATCCGCTGAGCTACGGGCGCACGGCCTCAGCTTACGCCCGTCCCGACCAGCCTGCCTGTTGCGGATTCGACGATGGCTCAACGCACGCCCAGCCAGCACGCCCGATCCTCTCGCGGCGACAACCTCGGCACCGAGCCCTCTTCCGCCGTCTGGGACGTCGTCGCCCGCGTCGACGCCGGCGAACTGGCGACCGCCGCTGCGCTGCTGCACAACCTGCATCCCGCCGACCAGGCCGACGCGCTGGCCGCGCTCGACCACAGTGAACGCCGTCGACTGCTGGACCGGATTGACTCGCACACCCTGGCAGAGCTGCTCCCGTTTCTCACGCCCGAGGAGCTGGAGCACGTCGCGCCCGATGTCGCCCTCCCCCAGTTGACGGCGGCGCTTGGCCAGACCACCGCGCAGCTCGGCGCCGATGTCTTACACGCGATTCCCGAAGGCGATGCCGAGGTCGTCCTAGACCGCCTGCCCAAGGCCGGTCTGGTCGAACCGCTGCTGCAACACGATGACGACTCCGCCGGGGGCATCATGGCGCCCGAGTTGATGGTCCTCGGCCCGCATCTCGCCGCCGAGCAAGCGCTCACCCTCCTGCGTGCGACCGCACCGGCGCCGACCGTGCGCGACACGGTCTACATCGTCGACACCGAGGGCGTTCTGCTCGGCTCGATTGGACTGCACTCGCTGGTCTTCGCGCCTCCAATGACTGCTCTGCGAGATTTGATGGAACCGATCGGGCCGACGGTCACCACCGACATGGACCAGGAAGACGCCCTACAGATCCTCCAACGCTTTGGACTGCATGCGCTGCCGGTGCTCGACGCCGATGGCCACCTCGTCGGTGTCACGACATCCGACGACTTGCTGGACATCGCTCAGCAAGAGGCGACCGAGGATATGTATCGTCTCGTCGGTCTGGTTGACGACGAGGCTCTGACCGCGCCGGTCGCCACGGCGCTCAGGCGTCGTTTGCCGTGGCTCATGCTCAACCTCGCCACCGCATTCGCTGCCGCCGCGGTGGTCGCCGCCTTCGAGAACACGCTGGCTCAGGTCGCCGCGCTGGCGATCTTCCTGCCGATCATCGCCGGACAGGGCGGCAACGCCGGCATGCAGGTGACCACGCTCGCCGTGCGCGCGATGGCACTCGGCGAGTTCGACCGCCATTTCACGCGGCTCGTCTTGCCGCGAGAAGTGATCATCGGGATCGCCTCCGGGATCGCGTTCGGCCTCCTCGTCGGTGCGGTCGGCTGGGTCTGGCAGGACAATCCCTGGCTCGGCGTGGCGGTCGGCGCAGCGATGCTGGGCACCATGATCGTCGCGGGTCTGTTCGGACTGCTGATCCCACTGATCCTGCGGGCGCTCCGCGCCGATCCGGCCCTCGCGGCGAGCATCTTCGTCACCACCGCGACGGACATGCTTGGCTTCCTGTTCTTCCTCGGACTCGCCGCCCTGCTGATCGAGCGCATTGCTTGACCTGGTTGACATCCGGCGCGAGGGGGCGATGGTACTCTGACTTGGCGCGGATTCGAACCCTGTGGGTCGACTCGGTGCGCTTGTTCTGCGCGGTGGGCGTCGCCTAGAGGCCTAAGGCGCCAGGTTGTGGCCCTGGTATTCGTGGGTTCGAATCCCACCGTCCACCCCATACTCAACGAAGTCCAGGCGAGATGCGTCAACACCCAGCCTTACGACCGTTCCTCGCACTCAGCCTCTTGCTGTTCGCGTTCGGCGCGATGCTGATGACCGTCGCCTGCGGCGGAGATGACGACGAGGAGCGCCTCGCCGCGCAGCGGCTCTTTCGCAACTATCTGATCCAGTCCGACCGCACGGCGATCTCTGACGTTCGCGTCCAGGCGATGGTCGATGAGCTGCCGCCGAGCTTCCCCGAACACGACGCGCTCGATCTGCTGGGATCGGCCTTCACCGATACCGAAACTCGACGAGAGCTGATCGTCGGCTGGCAGAGCACCGACGAGCGTGCCGACGACCTGTACAACTGGTTCCGCTCGAAGCTCGACACCGACCCGTGGCGCGTGACGGCCGATCCTCAGCGCGCCGGCGTCGATTTCATCACCTTCCGCGACGCCGATAACCCCGCATTTCGGGGAGAACTGCGCATCGCCCAGGAAGGCGATCGGGCCATCATCGTGCTCGTCGCCGTGGAGACGCTCTCGGGCGACGACGGAGCCTAGGGCAGGGTCAACGCTCCGCCGTCGGTCGCCCGTATCCACAGGGTTGAGAACTCCCACACGCCGGGATCCCAGGCGCCTCGCAACCGAGGCCAGATCAGCGCCCAGCCCCGGTCATCCCATTGCCAGACCGAAGCGATCAGGCCGGGGTGTCGTTGGTCGAGCTCCGAGATCATCTCCAGCGCACCGACCTTCCCGCCCAGCCAGGCGATCTGGTTGAATCCCTGCGCCAGGTCGAAGCTGATTGGCCCCGTGATCTCTCCGCCTGCTGGGACGAAATACGTTCGACCCGGCCGATCCGACACGGTCAGACGCAGCACGTCCCCCGTCCGCACCTGTGCAAGCGAGCCACTGCGGCCGGCCGCGTCGGCCGGAATCCGCGGCGACCAGCCTTCCCACTTCCTCTCGCGGGCGTTCCACCGCCAGACCGTCTCTACCCAGCGCAGGATTGGCGACATCGCTTCGTCGATCGCCACATCCGGACCTGTCCATGCGACGTAGTTCGTCCCCGACTCCAGACGCACTCGCTGCGACGGCAGGAAGAGGAGCGAGAACTCCGATGTGGAACCCGCCGCCGTCATCGCGAGCGCGCGAATCGGAGCGTTGGGCAGTTCCAGCGTGCGGGCGCTCCATCGGCCCCGATGGTCTGCGCGCTGGCTTCGCGCGATCCGGTCCCAACGTGTCTCGTTCAACTCATACACATCAACGTACGAACCTGGCGTCGCAGTGCCGCTGAACGTGGAGCTGAAGATGCTCGCGCTGACTTGCCGAACCTCGTGGTCGTCGATCGTCGGGGCGTTCAGCAACCCGTTGGGACCCCGGTCTCGGTCCCGCGAGTCATTCTCGGTCCTGCCGTCCGCGCCGAGGTCGATGTCGAGACCGTTCCTTGCGTAGCGGTTACGCGACAGCAGGTTGTCCTGTGCGGAATCGCTGACCACGGAGATGGCTGCTTCGCTTGCGTCAGCGACGTGGTTCCACTGCACACGGGCGCTGATGGTCCCATCTCCCACGCGGACGCCCCATCCCATCTGCTCGTCGCTATCGAAGGTCACTCGCGTTGCCGCGCCGGCGCCGATCGCGTTGTATCCCACCAATGGCTCTTCTGTGTTGGCTAGGCGAATCCCGAACTCGGCGCCGCAGAGGTGATTGCCGAGTGGCTCATCGTTGCCTCCGATAACGATCTCAGCACCGGCTCTCACATCGATCGCGGCCGTGGTCGGACCCTGACGCGAACCGGCGATCACATTGCGCGTCATACTGATTTGCGTGGTTACGGCATCGTCTACCAAGAGCCCGTACTCACCGGCCGCGACGTAGTTGTTCTGAACCCGGATCACCGCCGCGCCGGCGATGATCGAGATGCCGCGCTCAACATTCGGACGGACCAGAGCCCTGGGCAGATCTGCAGCGCGCGGAGTCGAGACGCCAGGCAGCGGAACCAGTCCAATCCAGTTGTTCGCAATCGACGCATCACGCGCGCCTTGCTCCACCGCAATCCCGACGCGATTGGCCGCAATGATGTTGACCCCCCAACCACCGATCTTGGCCTCCGCGGAACCGGGACCCAGGAACACTCCGACATCGTTCGGCGCGGCCGCGCCGTCCCGCCGGACTCCAATTCGATTGCTCTCGACCCGAACCTCCTGCCGTGTCTCGCGCAACTCGACCCCGGCGACCTTGCTGTAACCGATGGCGTTGTCTCGAATCGTCGCCTGCGCAGAGTCGACAATCAGGATGCCGTCGTCGTTCGGCGCCGCGGAGCCATCCAGCGCGATGCCGATCACATTGCCTTCGATCCGCACATCGACAGATCCCCCGCCTCCGACCACAATCCCGTGCCCGGTCCGACGCGCGTCACTGTTGCCGCCGATCCTGTTGTCCCGGATCGCGGCGCCGGCTGCTCCGCCGATCACGGCAACCCCGCTCAACCGATTGGCTGCGGGCAGACCATTGGCCCGTAGCCCGACCCAATTGCCCTCGATCACCGCATCGCTGGCCTCCGCGCCGATCACACCGATCCCGTATCGCTGGAATCCGATGATCCCGAGCCCTCGAACGACACCGCGCGGGGAGAAGACTTCCAAACCTGCCGAGTCGCCGGTGGCGGAGCCGTCGATCCAGACGGCCGGCACGACATCGGGCGATGCGTTCCCGAAGGAACCATCGATCGTGATTCCGTCGTCCTCCAATGGCGGCAGCGGAGACTCGGGGCGGATCGTCATGGCCGAGGCAAAACGGATGCGGTCGTCACCATCCGACTCATTGGCCTTGAGGATGGCCACACGCAGTGTGCCCGCACCGTCGTCTCGATCGGATGAGACGACCCATTCTGACGTGGCTTGCGCCGACGCCGTCATCCACACGACTACGCACGCGGCAAGCGCAACGCCGACGGCTGTCCAACGTCTCACAGATTCACTCTAGGGCGGGAACTGGCTATCGACGTTCAACGTGCTCAAGCAAGGCGCCGGAACGCAGCACGAGCAGGAAGTTCTCTCCCGGCTCCAGCGGGAAGTCCACGGCGCCCGGGACATCCGCAGTGAACCAGGCCTGCCAACCACCGTTGGGATTGCGCTTCCAGGCCGCCGACACGACGTGTTCGATATCGGCGACTGCTGCCCGCACTGTCGTAGCCGGCCCACGCCAGATCAGGTTGTTCCAACTCGCGCGCAGCGATACCCCGTCGCCGAGCAGGTCGGCGATGATGCCGTTCGAGTTGACCTGTGCCTTGGCGATCAGCCACGCCTGTGCGCGTGTCGACCTGGTCTGAGGAACACCATCCACGTGCTGAAGGTCGAAGATCGCATGCGCAATGCCATCCTGCGTCTCGCTCACGTCCGGATACGCCTGCGCCGACGCTTCCAGGATCAACGGACGCCAGCGAACCTTGTACGACCCGGCCACCGGCTGTCCCAGCTCATCGACAACCTCAGCCTCCAACCGGTACCGAGTTGAGGCCGCGAACTCCTCGATCAGCACGTCCTCCAGTTCCGACAGAGCCGGTCGGGCGCGAAGGTACATCGCAATCGGTGGACCGGTTACTCGAATCTCCAGGTCATCGCTTAGCGCCTGATCGCCCCGCCTCCAGGTCGCGGTCAGCGTCCTCACACCAAGCCGAGCCGCCCCTGCGTCGAGGTGCGCGAGAGCCCGCCCCGAGTCGTCCGTGACCAGCGTCTCGCCGTCTCCGTCCGATGCCACCACCAGCCCGCCCTCCGGCAAGAACCTGATCCGCTCGTTCGGTACGCCCTGCCCCCGAGCATCCAACAGGAGGGCCTGCAGCGAGCCTGGATCTCCTACCGTCCCAGCTTCCATCGCCGAGCCGGCCAGGGGCACCAGCCTGAGAGTGGTCGGGTCGCCGTAGAGCAGCAGCTCCAACGTGACCGTGGCGGTTCCGCTCGATATCTGGATGCGCACCTCACCCGGTTCCGAAGACAGCCACGCTCTCGCTTCCCCACTCTGAGATGTCGAGACCGACACACCGGTCGTCGACGATTCCGCGCCGCTGCGTAGCAGCGCTCCTGACGGTGAATCCAGAAACTCAAACGACACCGCCGCCGATGGGGTCCTGAATCCCGTTTCGTCGCTGGCGGCGACCCTGATGATGTGCTGGTCGGACGCTCTCAAGCGCGCCTGTTCCGCCGGCTGCGCAACCCGCAGAGCAGCCGGCTCCCCGACAAAGCGAATCGTGACCTTGTCCACCAGCGAGCCGACACGCGCGATCACAACCACATCGCCCGTCCGCCCGTCGGCGACCAGCTTGACCTGGGTACCAAGCGTGTTGTTGCCAACGTCAAAGAGAGGAGCGTTGATCTCTGTCGGACCGCTCGCTCCGGTGAAGGCCCCTCGGTCGGTCGATAGATTGACCTGCGACTCCTCGCCGGCAGCCGCGGCCGGAATCCGAACCGTGACCTCCGACTCGCCGTCGCTCGCCGGTATCGCGGTCGGATAGGCGGTAACTGACAGTACGCGTTGTGACGACGACTCGATGCTTGCCGGCCACGCCAGCGTCGCGAGCGTCGCGAAGAGCGCAGCGGCAAACAGGACGCCTGATCGTGCGGTCATCCGCACGTGGAATCGGCAATTCGGCCGGATCATCACGAGTTCAGTGTATGCACCGCCCGGAGCGACACCGTCGTACCCCGGTTACGCCTCGCCCGATCCCGACCGGTTTTACGGTCCCTTCACGCGCCGTCCTACACTTGCCATCGACCACTTCACAGTGCAACGCGGCGCCCTCCAGAAAGGTCCCTCTATGTCGACTCACGAATCCTGGCCCGACACTCCGGCGCCGTTGGCTGACGGCGAGTGGCAAGTGACAATCTGGGACGTCTCCGACAGCGGTGTCCTGTCGATCATGCTCAACCGACCCGAGCGATTGAATGCCCTCTCGTTCCGGCTCCTGCGGGAACTGCAGGCGCTGGTCGACTTCGCCGCCGCTCGGCCCGACATTCGCGTCGTCACGCTGCGCGGGGCCGGTCAACAGTCGTTCTGCTCCGGCGATGACCTGTACGGGATGGAACCGACACCAGGCATTGACTCCTCGATCACCGTCCACCACCCGTTCCTGATCTCGCTGCGCGAGCTGAAGAAGCCGGTGGTGGCGCTGGTCAACGGTTGGGCCCTGGGTCACGGCTGGGAGATCGCCTGCGCCTGCGACATCCGCCTCTGCGCCGACAACATCGAGGTCGGCGACCACCGCGCCCAGCGCGCCATCGGCATGAACGGCGGCACCACCTGGTTCGCGCCGAGGATCATGGGCCGCGGACGCGCACTCGAACTGCTGATGACCGGTCGTCATATGTTCGCCGAGGAGGCGCTCCAGTCCGGCTGGGCCAACCGCGTCTGGCCGCTCGAGGACTTCGACCGCGAGGCAGCCGACTACATCGACAACCTGACCAAACTGCCAACGCTCAACATCTCCGCGTTCAAGGAGATGATCGACTACTCCGCCGAGCACTCGCTCAAGGACAGCCTCGCCCACGAAGTCCAGGTCTCTGACCGCTACCGCCACACCGAAGACGCCGACGAGGGCCGTCGAAGCTGGCGAGAAAAGCGCCCCTCCGTCTTCCGCGGCTACTGACCTTCGGTGATCTCGAGTCGTTGCTGCACTACAGAGTTACGGTTCTCGGCGACTCGGACGCGTGGAGCCGAGCTCGCCACTGCTTCTCGAGCGTCGAGGCAAGGCGTATGTATCCCGAGTTCCCAGTCATTTGCGTCGCGGCTCCCTTTTCGGTCGGATACTCCTCGACCGGCCTTTTGCCTCTGCGGGAGTACCAGATGTCGTAGTCCTCGACCCAAGTATTGGCGACCATCGACTTGAACCGATTCGAACTGAGGTTGATTGATTCGGAGCTGAACTCAGTTCTCACGATCTCGGCCAAAGCCCTATGACAGCCGTTCACCCCAATGCTCCCCCATAAGACGCTCGTCTTCGGCTCCTGCTTCGACCTTGGATTGACGTCCGCAACTGCCGACCAGAAGTTCTTGAGAACCCTGACCCAGAATTCCGTGCTGGACTGATGGACATCAACCGAGGAGAGACGCGCTGCAAGATCCGAGTCATCGAGCATGTGTTTGAGGCTAGTCAGCAGAGCTTGCAAAGCAATCGATTTGCCAGTCGCCTTTTGCCCCGGCATCTGCACAAGATCTCTAAACGGCGAATCGGGATCGCCATTCAATCGGGCGGCCACGCGGCTTGCCTCATATCTCCACTGCTCGGTGTCCGGGACAACCGTCCGTAGAATCCGAAGTTGTCCATCCGACAGGTTTCCCTCGTCGAGAGAACGTTGAACAACCCGCAAGCTCAGATCCGTGCGGACGCGCTTCTGGTTCTCGTTGATGAGGAGGAAGAGTGCGATCTCTTCAGGAACTGACAGCCCTCGAAAGAGCCGGACGTCGAAGAACGTTTCGGGAGCGATGACACCGGCCTCAAGTGCCCTCTCTATCCCTCGGAGCCGTGTCCCACCATCAACCATCGACATCCAATGCTGACTGTCGGCGGACACCTTGATGATTCCAAGGTGCTCGTCATCGTCAAGCGGATCGAAGTCGACTCGCACCGCATCGCCATCAACCTCGCAGCGTGCGCTGCCAGTCATCTCAAACAGACGCGGCTTTTGGTCTTCCTGAAGGCATCGGCTGAAGTACTTCTCGATGTCAGCAGCCCGTGTCTCACGCATCGTCTCCATCCTCTGATACCCCCTTCCGGAGCGTTCCTCGTAGAAGTCAACCCAACCCCCATCCACCAGCTCTCTGGCTTTGACGCCGATGCTGAAACTACCGTCTCGATTCTGCTTGCCCAAGAACTCCATCATTGCTCCTCCGATATCCAACCATCATGTTCAGTTCTCCGATTCTACAACACCACACACAGATAAATCAGTATCTGAGGAACATTCCGGGCACAAATGCTCGACTCTTGATTGACAGCCTGCGGGCCCTGCCCTGATATCCTGCCTCGCAAACATCACCAACCAGGAGTGACCCAGGAGCAACAATGCCCAAGACCTACATTCTCGGCGGATACCAGTCCGACTTCGCCCGCAACTGGCGCAAGGAAGAGCACAACCTGCGCGATGTGATGGCCGAGGCTGTCCACGGCGCGCTCGACGCCGTTTCGATGGAGCCGGGCGACATCGATACCGCGCATGTCGGCAACTTCGCCGGCGAGCTCTACTCCAAGCAGGGCCAGATGGGCGGCTTCTTCGCCGAGATCAGCCCCGACTTCGGTGGTCTGCCCACCTCCCGCCACGAAGCCGCCTGCGCCTCGGGCAGCATCTCCATCCTGATGGCTTCGGCCGAGCTTGAGGCGGAGCGCTACGGCACCGCTCTGATCCTCGGCGTTGAGCAGATGAAGACCGTCAGCCCGGTCGAGGGCGGCGACTTCCTCGGCACCGCCGGCTGGTACGAACTTGAAGCCGAAGGCGTCGAGCTGCCCTTCCCCAAACTGTTCGGACGACTCGGCGACGTCTACGACGACCGCTATGGCCTCGACCCGGCACACCTTCAGCGCCTGGCCGAGCTCAACTACGAGAACGCACAGCGCAACCCGGTCGCCCAGACCCGCAAGTGGCTCGGCGACGTGCCCTCCGACCTCTCCGAAGGCAAGTACGTCGCGCCGATCACCGGTCGCCTGCTGCTTCGCGACTGCTCGCAGATCACCGACGGCGCCGCCGCGCTCGTCCTCGCCAACGAGGAGCGCGCAGGCGAGTGGGCCGAGGCTCGCGGCATCGACCTGGCTGACGTCCCGACGATCCAGGGCTGGGGACACCACACCGCCGCCCTGACCTTCGACGAGAAGATCGCCCAGGCTCAGGGCGACGAGTACGTCCTACCGCACACCCGCCGCGCCATCACCGACGCCTACGACCGCGCCGGCATCGACGGGCCCTCGGACCTCGATGTGATTGAGACGCACGACTGCTTCACGACCAGCCACTACATGGCGATCGACCACTTCGGCATCACCGAGCCGGGCAAATGCTTCGAGGCGATCGAAGACGGCCGCATCGACTTCAACGGTGAGATCCCGATGAACCCATCCGGCGGTCTAATCGGTGGCGGCCACCCGGTCGGCGCGACCGGCGTGCGCCAGGCGCTCGACGCCTGGAAGCAGGTCACCGGCAAAGCTGGCGACTACCAGGTAGAAGGAGCCGAACGAGCAGCAACGCTCAACATCGGCGGCTCCGGCACCACGTCGGTCTCGCTGGTGATTGGCACGTAGCTGCGCAGGCCTCCTCCTCGCGAGGAGGCCTGCCTCCCTACCCGATGACCCCCTCGGCCGACAGCGCCGCCAGGTCGTCGTCGGACAAGCCCAGCCGCTCCTGCAACACTTCGCCCGAATGCTCCCCAAGCTCCGGCGCGTCGCGTCGCAGCGACGCAGGTTGTCCATGCAGCAGCACCGGATGGGTCAACGTCTGCGTCGGACCAAAATGCCGATGGTCATGGCTGATCAGGTAATCATTAGCGATGACGGCTGGATCTGTGGGAAGCTCATGGATCTGCTGCACCCGAGTGAAGATCAGGTTCGGCTCACGGAGTAGCCGTTGTTCCCACTCCGCGCGCGGCGCCGAGGCGAAACGTTCCTCGAGGATTGCAATCAGCTCCTCGCAGTGCCGACCCATCGCCGACAACGTCGTGAATCGCTCGTCATCAACGATTTCCTCCAGACCGATCGCCCGACAAAATGAGGCCCAGTCCCGTTCGGCCTCGAGAATCCCCAGCATCAGCCACTTGTCGTCGCCGCAGCGGTACAGGTTCCAGAGCGGATTGGCCGCCTTCGTCCGATCGAACCGCGGCCACAGATCCAGACCCTGGATCATCGCGACGCTGATCCCCCAGAACTGCAGCCACATCGTCGCCATGATGTGCGACACCTCAATCCGTTGCCCTTTTCCGCCATTCAACTCGCGACCGGCAATCGCCGCCAATACGCCGTAGGCGAGACAGGTGGCTCCCATCACGTCCGCGATGCCAAGCGTGTTCCAGTTGGGCGGGCTATCCGGACCGCCACCGGAATACATGAACCCGCCTCGCGCCTGGCCGACGGCATCCAGCGCCGGCAAATGCGCCTCGTCGCCCTTAAATCCATAGCCTGCCGTCGCGGCGTGAACTAGACCTGGGTTGATTTCAGAGAGCGCCTCGGTCGAGAGTCCCAGCTTCTCGAATGTCCCCGGACGGTAATTCTCGATGAACACGTCGGTATCGGCGATCAGATCGCGGAACAACTCCTGACCGCGCTCAGACTTCAGATCCAGAGCCAGCGATCGCTTGTTTCTGTTGACCGCCTCGAACAACGCCGAGTGCCCGTCGGGCATCATGTTGGGTATCCCCGCCACCGATTCGACGAACCGCGCCGCGTCGGGCCGGGACGGCGATTCGATCTTGATCACGTCGGCCCCGAGGTCGCCGAGCATCATCCCGCCGATCGGCCCGAATCCCCAGGTCGAGCACTCCAACACCTTGATCCCATCAAGCGGACCGGCCATGGTGTGTCCCTTTCATCGAATCGCTGATTTGTTCAGCGACTAGAGCACCACGTGCTCCTGGTGTTCGCCGAAGACGTCGCGCATCGTGTTCATAATCTCGCCCAGCGTGCAGTAGCTGCGCACGGCGTCAAGCATCTGCGGCATCGAGTTGGCCCGAGGGTCGCGGCAGACATTCGCCAGCGCCGCGAGCGCCGAGTCTGCCCGGTCCTGGTCGCGTTCGGCCCGCGTCCGGCGCAGGCGTTCCAGGTGTCGCGCCTCGCCCTGCGGGTCCATCTTCAGAATCGGGATATCAAGCGGCTCCTCGATCTCGAAGTCGTTGACGCCCACAATTGTCCGTTCGCCGCGCTCAATCTCTCGCTGGAACCGAGCCGACGCGTCGGCGATCTCCTTCTGGAAATAGCCGGTCTCAATCGAGGCAATCACTCCACCGAGCGCATCGATCTGCTCGAAGTACTGGTAGACCTCTCTCTCGAGATCGTTCGTCAACTGCTCAACGAAGTAGGAGCCGCCCAGCGGATCAACCGTGTTGATCGCACCCGACTCGTGCATGATCACCTGCTGCGTCCGCACGGCAAGCCGCGCGGCCTTCTCCGACGGAAGCGCCAGCGCCTCGTCCATCGCATCGGTATGCAGCGACTGGGTCCCACCCAGTACAGCGGCCAGCGCCTGGATCGTCACGCGCAACAGGTTGACTTCCGGCTGCACATCTGTCAGCGAGACGCCGGCCGTCTGTGTGTGGAACCGCATCCACCACGAGCGCGGATTCTCAGCCCCGAATGTCTCGCGCATCTCACGAGCCCAGATGCGCCGCGCGGCGCGGAACTTGGCGATCTCCTCGAAGAAGTCATTGTGCGAGTTGAAGAAGAACGACAGACGCGGGGCAAACTCGTCCACGTGTAGGCCGCGCTCCTGCGCCCAGCGAACGTACTCAAGCCCATCCGCGAGCGTGAACGCCAGCTCCTGCGCAGCCGTGGAGCCCGCCTCGCGGATGTGATACCCCGATACCGAGATCGAGTTCCAGCGCGGCATGTACTCCGACGCGAACTCAACCGTGTCGGTCACCAATCGCATCGACGGTCTCGGCGGGAAGACGAACTCATTCTGAGCGATGTATTCCTTCAGGATGTCGTTCTGCAGTGTGCCGCCCAGTTTCGACCGGTCGATCCCGCGTTGCTCGGCCGCGGCGATGTACATCGCCCAGATCGGCGCCGCCGGTGAGTTGATCGTCATCGATGTCGTGATCTGATCCAGCGGCAGTTGGTCCAGCAGGATCTCCATGTCGGCCAGCGAAGACACGCCGACGCCGCACTTGCCGAATTCGCCTGCCGCCAGCTCATCGTCGTGGTCGTAGCCCATCAATGTGGGCATGTCGAACGCGATTGAGAGGCCAGTCTGGCCGTCGTCGAGCAGACGCTTGAATCGAGAGTTCGTCTCCTCGGCCGAGCCGAAACCAGCGAACATGCGGATCGTCCACGGCCGCCCGCGATATCCGGTCGGATGGACGCCGCGCGTGAAAGGATACTCGCCCGGCAGTCCGAGGTCCGTTTCCACGTCCCAGCCTGCGTCATCCAGCGTCGTCGCGTCGTACAGCCGATCGATCGGCCTCGACGACACGGTCATAAACGGTCCCGGCCGTTCGCGCCCCTCCGCGTCCACGCGAGCATCCCACTCCGACCGCGATTTCCGCAGAGCATCAATGGTCGCCGAATCAAGCATCGCCAACTCCCACCTGAAACCGCTCACTCTGGGTCGAGTATACGAATGCCCGGGCCGGGGGCTCAGGTAGGATGAGTCTATGACCACTCAGGCATACTTCGAGGCAAGCAGCCTCCTGCTCGCACAGGCTGAGGCGGAACTCGCCGTCGGTGACGTCCGCCAAGCCTCCGAGAAGGGATGGGGGGCGACGGCTCAGATTGTCAAGGCGCTCGCGGAGGAGCGAGGCTGGGAACATCACTCGCACGGCGCCCTATACGCCGCCGTAGATCTCATTTGCACCGAAACGGGAGACGAGGATATCTACCTGTTGTTCCAGGTCGCCAATCAATTGCACAAGAACTTCTACGAGAACTGGGACACTCCTGACAACGTCCGCAAAGCACTGGTCGCAGTCCGACGGTTCATTGAGCTCGTCTCACCGCAGCTTCGCTCCAGCGGCTACTCGCCTATCTGCCTGCTCAACGATGCCACAAGCGCTTCGTACTCCGACCCCGTCATCGGCGGTCCGACGAAGCCAGGACAGGCCAGGTCCCGCTCGACCCTCGGCGGACGGCCCTCCTCAATCTCCAGCCGGAACGGGTAGTC
Organism: Chloroflexota bacterium; assembly: GCA_028874365.1. Taxonomy (GTDB): domain Bacteria; phylum Chloroflexota; class Dehalococcoidia; order Bin125; family Bin125; genus Bin125. Next base: position 153,659 of record JAPPJZ010000018.1, read on the forward strand.
CCGACAGCCCTTCGGCCTGACCTCATAGGCGCTGCAACGCAGATCCTCGTTGAGCAACACGCAGGCGTCGTCGGCCTGTCGCATCAGGATCATCGCCGCCCGCTCTTCCACGACCTCCCAGACGTCGACCCGGCTCGCAAGGCGTGTGACCTCATCCTCGCCGAGATCGACGCGGTAGGGATTGCGGCAGCACATCGCTCCGCACTCGTCCGCCAGGCAGCGGAACGACGGCGTGCCGGGACGCACGACAGGATCGTCGTCCTGTCGTGCATCTTCGGTCATGGAAGTCGAACGCCTAGAGCCCGCCGGCGGCGGCGGCGTCCATCAGCTGGATCCGCGTCTCCTCGCGCGACCAGGGCGAGCCTTCCTCTGCCAGAAGCTCGCGCAGACGCTCCTCGAAGAAGAACTCCTCGCCCTCGGCCGGTTCCAGTTCGTCCAGCCAGCTCGCGGTATCGGAGTACTTGGCGAAGAAAGGCTTGCCCACCCACTCCGGGTCTCGCCCCTGCAGGAAGCGCAGCACGATCAGCTTCTCGCCGCGGAACTCCGAGACGCCCAGGATCTGCACCTTGCCGGGACCAGCCGACATCGACGGCCCGCGGACCGTCCGGGCGACCCCCGAGACGCGCTGGTAGGCGCCGCGGAAGATTTCCTGGCAGTCGACCAACGGCAGCTCGAAGTAACGCTTGGCGCCGGTGTCACGGGCGACAAACAGGTAGTACGGCACGCAGCCGGCCTGGGTCTGCTCGGCCCACATATCGGCCAGCAACTGCGAGTCGGCGTTGATGTGGTTCAGCAGCGGAGTCTGCGTCCGGATCTGTGCCCCGGTCTCGCGGATTCTCCTGACCGCCTCCAGCGACACCGACGTGCGCAGCTCAGCCGGGTGGTTGAAGTGCGCCATCAGCGCCAGCTGCATACCCGCGTCGGTCACCTCACGGAACAGGTCGAGCAGGTCCTCCGCGTCGTCGTCGTAGACGAAGCGGTGCGGCCAGTACGCGATCGCCTTCGAGCCGATCCGCACCGTACGCAGATTGTGTCCCGCGTCAGGCTTGGTCAGCGGCTCAATGTACTCGCGCAGCGTCTTGGTCTTCATGATCAGCGGGTCGCCGCCGGTGAAGAGCACATCCGAGACCTCATGGTGCTCGGACAGGTACCCACGCAGCAACTCGCCCTCACGCATCGCGAACTTCTTGCCCTCGAGTCCCACGAACTGCGGCCAGCGGAAGCAGAACGTGCAGTACGCGTGGCAGGTCTGGCCCTGCGAGGGGAAGAACAGCGTCGTCTCGCGATACTTGTGCTGCATGCCGGGCAGCGGCTCGTTCTGGTACTGCGGCATGTTGTGTTCCATCTGACCCGCCGGATGCGGATTCAGCGTCATCCGAATCTCGTCCGCCACCACCTTGAGCTCGCGCGAGTTCTTGCCCGAGTCAATCGCCGCCGCCATCTTGTCGAAATCGGCCGGCGCCAGCATGTCCTTCTGCGGGAACGTCAACCGGAACATGCCGTCGTTCAGCGCATCGCTCCAGTCGATCAGGTGGTCAACGACGTAGCGGTTCGACTTGAACGGCAGCACACGTCCGACAACGTTGATGTTGTAGACCACCTCGTCGGGCAGCGCCTGGATCTGCTCAAGTTGTTCAAAATTGTGCAGGTTGATCGCCTGATAGGCCTCCGAGCCAAAGTCCTGCGATTCCATGTTCACCACGTCGTATTGCTTGCTGACCATACGAACTCTCCGTTTCGACAGCGACACGCTTCTGCGACCGCCTACAGCGCGCGCCGTCCAATACTTGTCATATTCGCTCAGTCCACATTCTATCGAAACAGCGAACCCAACGATTTCACGCGAGGTAAGCGGACCGTCTCGATTGTGCAGCGTCACCGCGACTTAGCGTCAGCAGGCCAATCTCTGGCCGACAGGCAAAGCGAAACGGCACGTGCGCCGTGCCGAATCCCCGACTCACGACCACCTTCATTCCATCACGCCCGAACACGCCAGCCGCCTGCTTCCGATTGACCAACCGGGAGTGTCGCAGCGGCGCGCCCCAGCCCGGCACCCGAATCTGGCCGCCGTGAGTGTGCCCGCACAGCACCAGCGATGGCCCACCCCGCTCCGGCCCGGCGAGCCGCAGCGCGGCATCTGGTGCGTGGGTCAGCAACATCGAGAATCCCCCAGGAGCCGGCACCGCCGACTCCAACCTGGCCATTCTCGCCGAATCGTCACCGGCGCCGCCCAACCGCACCAGCTCTCCCCCGACCTCCAGCGAGCGCCATTCATTGCGCAGCACCACAATCCCCGCCGCCTCCAGGTGATCGACGAATGGCTGAGGGTCGACAAACCTGCGCGGCGACCGCAGCGCGCGATCCAGGTTGAACGAGATCCATTCATCGATTGTGCGTACCGGCGGGCAGTAATCGTGCGCGCCCAGCGTCGCGTACACGCCGAACGGCGCTCGAAGCTGCGTCAGCGCATCGGCGGCGGCCTCCCATCCGGCAGACGTCTCGACGTAGTCGCCGGTACAGCAGACCAGGTGGTAGTCGAGATCCCAGACCAAATCGAGGAACCGACCGACCGAGTCACCGTCGGCGGGAAAGTGCGTGTCCGAGACATGCAGGATGCGCAGCCCGTCAAGACCCGGTGGCAGGTCGGGGATCGCCAGTCGATGCTCGGTCACCTGAACCGCGGTCGACTCCCACCACGCGTAGAGCGCCGCCCCGGCGCCGATGACACTCCCCCAGGCCGCCAGCTTCGGCAGGTTCAACGACTTCAGCCCAGGATCTCGTCAACCGCCGCAAAGTCATCCGCGCTCAGTTCCCAGCTCATCGTCGCGGCGACATTGGCCTCGATCTGCTCCGGCTTCGTCGCACCCGCAATCACCGACGAGACGGCAGGATCCGATGCCAGCCAACTCAACGCCAGGTCGAGGATCGTGTGGCCGTTGTCCTCGGCGAACGAGGTCAGTGCATCGAGCTTGTTCCAGTTCGCGTCCGAGGTCAGCGCGTCGATCCGCGCCGGCATCGCCTGTTGCCAGGCGGCCAGCCGAGTGCCTTCCGGCAGGTCGGCTCCCCGGGAGTACTTGCCCGTAAGGAAACCCGACGCCAGCGGGAAGAACGGAAGTTGTCCCAGGCCGAACTCTCGGCAGGCCGGCATGATCTCCGGCTCGACCTTGCGCTCCAACAGGCTCCACTCGTTCTGAGCCGAGACGAACCGCACGTATCCCTTCGAGCGTGCCGCCCAGTCCGCGTCGGCGATCTGCCAGCCGCTGAAGTTCGAGTGCCCGATATAGCGCACGATCCCTCGATGCACGAGGTCGGACAGCGCATCGAGCGTCTCCTCGATCGGAGTCTCCGGGTCCGGCTGATGCATCTGGTAGACGTCGATGTAGTCAGTGCCCAGGCGCTTCAGCGAACGTTCCACCGCCTTCTCGATGTAGTGCCGCGATCCGCCCCGTGTGAACGGTCCTTCGCCCACGGGCATGGCAAACTTCGTCGCAATCAGCACGTCCTCGCGACGAGCTCCCAGAGCGCGGCCGAGAAACTCCTCGGATAGGCCGCCGCCGTAGATGTCCGCGGTATCGAAGAAGTTGATTCCCGCGTTCAGCGCTGCGTCGACGACAGACTTCGAGCCCTCGTAGTCCAGCCGCATGCCGAAGTTGTTCGTCCCCAGACCGGCAAGAGAGACCTGCAGCCCAGAGTTCCCCAGTCGCCTGTGTTTCATTTCCTCGTCCCCTCGTTTACAGATCGGTCCCGATTGCTCAATGGTTCACTACTCAACGGTTCCAGTCGAACACCCCGGACAACCGCTGCTTCGATTAGAGCACCTCGGAGCGAATTGATGGTACGCGCAGGCATACGTTTGGATTAGCTCAGATATCGGACCACGCAACAAGCCAGCGAGGCCCAACAAAGGAAAGTCGAGGAAGGAATGATGAACGCCATCTATCTCACCTGTTACGTCGCCAGCCGCCTTCGCATCCCCGAGCGCGCGACCTACTTGCTTCTCACCGTTGCCCTCGTGGCGGCAATCACCACGTTCGCCCTGGCTACCGGCAACGAGGCGGAGGCCTCGTCCCATACGCACAGCCAGGAGAGTGCCGAACTGCACGGCTTCGAGTCGTTCACCGAAGCCAACGGTTCCATCGATCCGTATGCCCCCTACTACGGCGAAGGCGACATGATCGACCAGACCGTCTTGCCATTCGACCAGATTCCGCTCAACGGAGAAGCGTCGGGCGCCTGCATCCCGCCGGTCTACTGCTGGTAGCGCTCAACGCGGAGTAATCGTGCCAGCGGCAATCGCAAGGCAAGCTGGCGCCGCCACAAGCATGGCGGCGCCAGCTACGTCCACGGACCCGCCTCAGCACTCGCTGAACTGTAGAGTCAACAAGAGGCGAGGGTCGGGACGATATCGAGACCATGATCCGAAGGGCGTTGACCGGATGCCGCGCCGTCGCCTGGGCGGCCATCGCCTCGATTGCGATTGCTGCCTCGCTGGCGTTGACGTCGCCGGCTCGCGCCGAGGGCGGCGTCCCAATCCCCGCTCCCGCCGGCACCATGTGGAGCATTGTCGCTGGCTACAACACCAGCACTCATTCGGTCAGCGACGGCAACGACCCTCATGCCATCGACCTCGTGCGCGTCCCTCGCGAAGAGACTGCCTTCACGTCGGTACTTGCCCCGGTCAACGGAACGGTGGCCTGGCGCGGCTGGGACGGGCTGTCGATCACCGATGCAGCCGGTTTCGACCATGTGCTCGCCCATGTAGCCCCACTTGACCACATCCAACGCGGTGTTCGCGTGCAAGTCGGCGAACAGGTGGCGACAGTTTGCAGGGCGTACGAATGCAGAAACAACGGACTGGCGCACATCCACTATGCGGTCCACCGGTCTCAGGGGGGTGGATATCTCGGGCCAAGTGTGCCGTTCACCGGCGAGTACGCAATCGAGGGCCGCGAGCTCCACGAGGGCGACGCCTACAACCTGCATGCCGGCGTCGAATTCACCTCCACCAATACCCACAACTGGACTCCGCCGACCGTCACAACTCCGGCGGACGACCCCACCGCGGGGGATCCGCCCGAGAGCGACCAGGAGCCGGTCACGGTCACCGAGCCCGAGCCCGCTCCGGCCTGGACGATCCCGGCCGACGCGCCCATCGGCGGCTGGCGCACGGTCGGCGTGCAACGCAACACCTCTGTGGCCGGCCTCTACTCATTGCTCGAGGCGCCGCTGAGCGAACTGGTCTTCCACGACTCCCAGCGCAACACCTACCACCGCTTCGACCCCAACGATCCCGCCTCCGCCGACGTCGCCGTTCGCTCGCTCAGCGCGGGCGAGGCGGTCTGGGCCCTCGTCGATCCCTACGTGCCCTGGCTGCCAGCCCCACCGACCGAGCCGCGTCAGGTCACGATCCGCCTGCGGACGGGCGCCAACCTGATCTCGTGGCAGGGACCCGACCGCGACATCGACGACGCGCTGCGCAACGTCGCGCACTTCAGCCGCGCCTATCGCTACGACCCCTACACCGACACCTGGCAGCTCTGGTCGCCCGACGCGCCCGACTTCCTCAACACGCTGACCGAACTCAAGAGCGGCGACGCCCTCTACATCGTGGTCCGTGTCGGATCGATCTGGACTCAGTTGCCCTGAGTCCCGGTACGAGACCCTGTGAGCCCTAGCGCTGCAGCCAGCCGAACTGCTGCTTGCGACGCTGCGCGCCCGGAGCAATCTCCACGTTGATCAACGTCGAGCCCTCCTGCTGGAACGAGTCGTCCAGCGCCGCCTCGAGCTCTTCTGGCGATCGGCAGTAGTAGCCCTTGCCGCCGAACGCTTCGATGATCATCTCGTAGTGCGCCAGCGGAGTGAGCTGGCCCGGCGAGAGCTCGCCCGTGCCGTAATCCTCCGGGAGCTCCGGCGCGCCGCCGCCGATGCCGTTGTTGTTGAAAATGATCCACGTGATCGGCAGCTTCTGCCGAACGGCCGTCTCGACCTCCGTCGGACCGAAACCGAACGCCGCGTCACCCTCGAGCGCAATCACGCGCTTGCCCGGATTCACGACCTGCGCCGCCAGCGCAAAGCCCGGACCGACGCCCATCGTGCCCCACGTGCCCGCATCGAGACGCTTGCGCGGCTCGTACGACTGGATCACCTGGCGCGCGATCGCCATCGTGTTCTCACCCTCGGTGACGAACACCGCGTCCCGCGGCATCCGGTCGTTGATCTCCTTCAGCGGCCGGTAGTAGTTCATCGGCGACTCGTCCGACGACGCCCACTCGGCCTGCTCCGCCGCCTTCCGCTCCAGCTCCGCGTTGATCGACGCGATCCACTCGGTCGTGTCCTCGAACTGCCACGGATTCTCATCCAGGTACGAGTTCAACTGACCCATCACGGCCTTGCCGTCGCCGACCAGCGCCACCTCCGTCGGGACGTTCGTGCCAATCTCCTCCGGCTCGATATCGAGCTGGATGATCCGCACGTCCTCCTTGAAGCGCGGCGGTCGACCGAAGTGCAGAATCCAGTTCAGACGCGCGCCCAGCAGGACCACCAGGTCCGCGTTCTTGAGCACGTGCGTCCGAGCCGCCGCCGCGTTGTTCGGCGCGTCCGCCGGCACCACGCCCGCGCCCATCGGCGTCGCCAGCCAGGGAATCCCCGTCTTGTCGACGAACTCCTGGACCTCCTGCTCAGCCTTCGACCAGGCCATGCCCTTACCCACGATGACCAGCGGGTTCGACGCCGTCTTCAGCGCCTCGATCGCGTCCGTCACCGACTCCTGCGAGACCGTCGGCCGCTGCGGCTCCTCGATCCGCGGCGCCCACTGCACCTCCGACTCGTCCACCACCGCATCGATGATGTCGCCCGGCAGATCCAGGTACACCGGACCCGGCCGACCGTTAACCGCCGCACGCGTCGCCTGCGCGATCAGTCGCGGGATCAGCCGCACGTCGCGAGCCTGGTCCGACCACTTCACGAACGGCCTCGCCGCCTCAACCTGCGGAGCGTCCTGGAAATCGCCCATCTGTGAGAGCCCGATGTTCGCCGCGCCGCCGAGCAGGATCATCGGCCAGCAGTTCGCCTGCGCGTTGCCCAGCGCCGAGATCACGTTCGTCATCCCCGGGCCCGACACTACCAACGCCGCCGACAGGTGACCGTGCATGTACGACGCCGCCTGCGCCGCATAGCCCGCCGCCTGCTCGTGCCGCACGCTGATAAACGGCTTCCCCTCCTGCTGCCAGGCAATCGAAATCGGGACCACCGGCACCCCGACCAGCCCAAACATCTCTTCAACACCCTGAGTCGCCAACGACTTGGCAACAATCTGCGCCCCACTCAGTTCAGCCACGACAAATCTCCTCTAGAAACAAAGCTCACACTCAGAGCAGACTACACCACACCCTGACCGCGCCCCCTCTCTCCCTACGCCACACCTCCCCCGCTCCCATCCCCTCTCCCCCCCCTCCCTTGTCCATCTCCCCCCGCTCCCCTGCCCCTCTCCCCCCGCCCCATTTCCCCTCTCCCC
>JAPPJZ010000063.1 GCA_028874365.1 Chloroflexota bacterium
GCTCCCGATCAGTTGAAGCGCGTGTGGCTCGAGCCGTAACCTCCCTGCTACCGGATATCTCAATCGGATTGCTGATTGAGGACACTTGCATCCATCGACAGCGTCCAAGAGGGTCGACCACACTGAGCGGAAGCGAGCAGTTTCAAGTGAGCCATGCGGTCTATCGACTTCACTTGGCGGCCGCGAACGACCAATGGTCAATACGCCTACAAGGGATCAAGAGATGATCGACATCAGACACGCACAGCACCCACGAGAAGGCGCATGGCGCGCATTCGTCGCGTACGATGTCGATCCGTATTCGAAGTCCAGCCGTGTCTGGTCTTGGGTCGCCTATCGCCCCGACGATCAGCGATGCTGGCCTGGCCAGAACCCTCCCTATCCAAGTGGGCAGTCGATCCATGTGACTCAGGCCAAACTCGCACACGAAGTACTCCGATACTGCAACTCGAAACCAAGCGAAGGTGGCAACGTTGATCTCTATGTGGAGTCGGACGAATCGCAGTTCGCGGAACTGGCACGAGACTGGATGTCTCTTGATGTCGTTGTTCGACTCATCGACCGCAGAGCGAACCCCGCGAGGATACTCAAGAGGCGGGACAACTGCCGACGTCTGATCTGGTTGTAACTCAGGCGCCTGTAGATCGGCTGCTACAGACAAGACCTGTTCGACTACGTGTTGATAGCCAGGGTCATTTGACCAGGTGAGCGGCCGGTAGATGGTTGGCATCAGTGTGCGGTTGGCGCGTCAAGCACCTCCTGCTGTTCGAGCAGGGCTCGGTGGGGCGAGAGTCACTGTCGGTAGCTTTCGCCGTCGATGACGATCTGTGTGAATCGCCAGGAACTATTGACCACCGATCGGCGAGATCGCCAAGAACTATTGACCACTTCGCCAAGGTCGTGACCAGATCGCCCAGGTCGTGACCAGTGCTCCAGGGTCATGACCAGATCGACGGACGCTTGACCAGGTCAGCTGCCGGCCAGAGGACGATCGCTGCATCGGAAAGGAGCAGCGATGGCCTATCGGGAGGTGTCCTGCGTGGAGATCAACGAAGTCATTCGGCGTTGGCAGCTGGGCCCGAGCCAGCGCCAGATCGCTCGCGGCACGGGGCTGTCCCGTCCGACGGTGCGACGATATCTAGCGGCGGCAGTGGAACTGGGGCTGTCGGCCGACGGTCCCGAGCCCGATGAGTCGCAGCTGGCCCGGTTGGCGGCGCTGAGTCTGGCCGGACCGCGTCGGACGGATGCACCGAGCGAGGAGCAGCTGACGCCCTGGGCGGAGCAGACCCAGGTCTGGCTGAGAGCCGAACGGCTGCAGATCACGCGGATCCACGAGCTGCTCGGAGAGCGCGGCTGTCAGGTCTCGTACAACTCGCTGCGGCGCTTCATCCAGCGGCGCGGCTGGCGCCGGCGTCTGGTCACGATGCGGCTGGCCGAGAGCGCGCCGGGCGAGGTGGCGGAGCTCGACTTCGGCCGGCTCGGCCTCGTGCCGGATCCCGAGAGCGAGCGACGGCGTACGGTCTGGGCGCTGATCGTGGTCTTGCGTTACTCGCGCCGCTGCTTCGTCTGGCCAACCACGAGCCAGAAGCTGGACGCGGTGCTGGAGGGTCTGGAGGCGGCCTGGGCGTTCTTCGAGGGCGTGCCTCGCCACCTGGTCTTGGACATTTTCCCGGCCGCAGTGGCGGGAGCGGACCGGCTGCATCCCCGACTGACCCGGGGGCTTCCTCGAGTACGCCCAGCAGCGCGGCCTGATCGCCGACCCGACGCGTCCGCGCCAGCCGCGAGACAAGCCCAGGGTTGAACACAGCGTGCCCTAGGTGCGCGAGCGCTTCTTCAAGGGCGCCCGGTTCCGCGACCTCGGGAGATGCGTCATGCGGCCCGGCGCTGGTGCCTGGAGGTGGCCGGCCAGCGGATCCACGGCACCACCCGCCGACGGCCGCTGGAGGTCTTCGAGCAGGAGGAGCGCTTGGCCCTGGCGGCCTGGGATGGCGAGCCCTATGAGCGGATCGACTGGCGCACGGCCAAGGTCCATCCCGACCACCACGTCGCCTGCCAGTACGCGCTCTACTCGGTGCCGGCCGCGCTCTTTCCGCCCGGCCAGCGGGTCGAGGTCCGCCTGGGCGCCCCCTGGTCAAGCCAGGGGCAGGCAAGCTGGTCTACATCTACCAGGGCAGCCAGCTGATCAAGATCCATCCGCGCCAGGGCCACGGCGGCCGCTCGACCGACCCCAACGACTACCCGGCCGAACTGAGCGCCTACACCGCCCGTGCGCCCGACCAGGTCCAGCGCCGCGCGGCCGCTCTAGCGCCGGCCGTGGCCATCTTCGCCGAGCGGCTGTTCGAGGGTCCCGCGCCCTGGTCCAAGCTGAGACAGAGCCACAAGCTCCCGCGCCTGGGCGAGCGCTACTCGGCCGAACGGCTCGAGGCCCCCTGCTGGCTCGCCCTGGAGGTCGACCTGATCGACATCCGCCGGGTCGAACGCATCCTCACCGAAGCGCTCGAACAGGTGACCACCCCGGCACAGCGGCCGCCCTTGCCGCGCGGGCGCTTCCTCCGCCCCGGTACCGCCTTCGCCCAGCTCCGTCCAGACCACGATGGAGCATCATCATGACCGTCACCGCCGCCGAACTCTCGCCGCTGCTCAAGCGACCCAAGTTGGACCGGGTGCTCGACACGCTGCCCGAGCGGGTCGCCCCGGCCCTCCGGGAGACGTGATCTGGCTCGTGTCAGAACTGCAGGACGGAGAGCTTCGACGTAGGTACTGGGGAGTGCTCACCCTTGAAGAACCCGGCGAGCGCCTGCTAGGTGCCCGCACCATCGGCCGTTCCGACTTCGAGACCCACCTGCGCTCGATGCAGCAAGCCATTCTCACGGGAGACGACGCGTGCCTGAGAAGAAGAAGCCGGGCCGACCGCCGAAGCCGATTCCAGAGCAGATTGACGACGACCCGCGTCGCGTCGCCTGGTCCGTGCTCAACACCAAGCCGAAGAAGCGCGAGGAATGGGACTACCTAAAGGACGAAGAGTGACCAGATGTGGATGGTTCCTCAGCGCTATGTTCTCCGAGTTGCACTGTGTAGATTCGCGCGATCGAACTCAAGTGCGAACGGGACAGAGGTTGCAAGTTGAGGGTGCGCCCCGACAACCTCCCTCGCGTTGCGGCGGCTAGAGTAGCTGAAACGTCAGTGCATCGCACGACTGGACGAGGCGTATTGGGTGTTCTGTCGCGAGGGAGTTCGACGCTGTGTCATGCAGATCTTGGCGCTCGACCTAACCGACTAAAGTGGACGATAAGTGGCTCACTGGATCATCCATCAAGCTGGTCCATTGCCCCTCGTGCACAGGGATGTGCTCGGCGAGTCGTGGCCTGATGGCAGCCTCGCCTGCAGTCGCTGTTCACAGGACAACACAGTTGGAACGGAGGCCCAATGTCAGACCTCGATCTCGATGCCTACTGTCAGCTCATGCAAGAGATCAAGCGACGCACTTCCGTGGTCAATCTGATTGTGGCCGAACCCGGTCGACTCATGTTCAAAGCAACCGCGGTCGAATCGATGTGTCTCCAGGTTCGGAAGATCCTCGAGTTGATCGCCATGGGCTCGCTGGTCGCGAACGAGGAGGCGCTCTCCACGGCCCGATGCGGCTTGGGCAAGCTCTGGAGCGGCCAACAGATCCTCAGACGCGTCCGCGGTGTCAATCCCGACTTCTATCCCAGGCCGATCGTCGAGTTGCCCGGCAGTGGGGCGATCAAGAGTCACTGGGAGAACAAGCCGGATGGCTTCCTAACAGAAGCGCAGTTCGCAGAAGCGTATGCCCGATGCCACGCAGTTCTCCATGCGGAGAATCCGCTGGGTCGCACACTGGACTACAGCGCCTACGAGCGCGACGTACCGCTCTGGATTGCGTTGATCATCGGTCTCCTGAATTCCCACACGATTCGGCTGGCTGGCAATCCCAACCTGTATCTGATTCACATGCAGGAAGCCGAGACCGAGCAGGTTCGAGGGTACGTCTTTGAGCACGTAGGCAGCTTGCCAACCGATTGATCTGTGTGGTCACGCGCCATCGAGTGCTCAGCTTGCCGAACCCAACTGTTTTCGCGCCCAACGCCCTCGAGTGTTCGTTGACGGTAGCGACTGGATCGTGGTTGTCGACGGCGCGGTCGCGGCGGGCGAGAGTGGTCAGACCGGCGCCTGAGAGCAGGTAGCCCAGTTCCTCGCGCTGGACCAGCCCGTGCTCGCGCAAGGCGTGGGGGACATGGTTGGCGCGACACTCGCCGACCCGTGCATCAGTCCAGCCAGCAGCGCGGGCGAGCAGAACGGCGAGCCGTCGCGCGTGGGCGACGATGGCAGAGAGCGGGATGTCCGGCTCAAGCGTCGGCGTCGAGGCGAACCCGTAATCGCCCTGCTGCCAGACCCGGCCCTCGCCGCGGACGGCGATCATATCTCCCGTGACCGCAACGAGCGTCTCGAGGAGCGCGGAGGGGTCGGCGATGGCGCGCAGACGCGGCGCATGTTCTGCTCCTACTCAGTCAGCACCAGGGTGAGCAGCGGCCGCTCGGTTGCATCCATCCGCTCGTATGGTGCGGATGCTGTAGCGCAGGCTGGCGTTAGTCAGCATCGGTCCCTGGCGCACGAGACCGATCGTGCCTCCGCTGGACAGGAGCAGCAGGAGGTCGAAGGGGCCCGTCCGGCAGTGGGGGACGACCACCGGAGCGTCGCTCGCGTCCAAGGTCGCCTCCTTGTGTTGTTGGGGAAGAACGCCAGCTGGCTCTGGCTGCTGAAACACACCGTGTTCTATTGGTCGCCCTGCGAATATGCCCGCGGACGGCGCCTGCAGACCCAGCAGCGCGCAGGCGAGCGCTGAGCCGACGACCATTGCGGTCAGCGTGAGTTTGAGGCTCAAGGCGTGTTCGCCTCTG
>JAPPJZ010000028.1 GCA_028874365.1 Chloroflexota bacterium
ATCCAGAAGCCCGGCACGGCGACCCAGAAGATGGCGAAGCTGCGCCCGGCGTAGTCGCCGAGCGAGTCCTGCCGCACCGCCGAGTAGATGCCGATCGGCAGCGCAATGAGCTGGCTGAAGATGAACCCGAGCAGACCCAACTCGGCGGTGACCGGCCAGCGCGCGGCGATCTCCTCCAGCACCGGCGTGCGCCGCCACAGCGACGCGCCGAGGTCGCCGCGCAGCACGATGCCGCCCAGCCAGCTCGCGTACTGCTCGAACAGCGGCCGCTCCAGCCCCAGCGCCCGCTCGATCTCGGCACGCGCCGCGGCTATGTCTATCTCGTCCGGGTTCATCCCCATGTACTGGCCGACCATCGCATCGACGATCGTGCCCGGCGTCAGGCGCTGCAGCATGAACACCAGGAAGCTGGCCACCAGGATGGTAACCAGCGACAGCGCCAGCCTCCTGACGACGTATCCCTTGAATGTGCTGCCGCCGGACTGCTGCTCCACGCTGATTCGCCGCTCCCGGATGGTGAGTAGACCGTGAGCGGCTGTCAAGTTCCGCGCCGTCAGCAGCCGTCAACGGCCGTCAACGGCTCGTCTTCCGTCGCAGACGGTGAACGAGCTTGTACGCCTGGTAGCCGCACAGGGAGAGCGTCGAGAACAGAGACCCCGCGGTCGCGGGCAGGAATGCGCCGGCGTCCAGGTCTTCGACCGCGGTCAGTATCCTGCGCAGGCCTACCGTGGCCAGATCCAGCATTCGCGGGTCGGCCATCTCCAGCCCTCCACACCCCAGAATGCAGGGAACGACCGCGCTGAGCATGTTCTGCCGGTAGCTGCGCCAGCAGTCGTCCAACGAGAAGCTCTCGGCCCCGTGCCGGCACATGATGTCGTGGTATTCATGCAACACCTGCCGCTCGATGCGCCGCCGGTCGTCGACGGAAACGCTGGTTCCCAGGAAGTACGCGACGTCGTACAGGCCGCTGCCGAGGCCGCAGCCTTGCCAATCAACGGCCGCCGGCCTGGCTGTGTCACTCGCGTCGAACAGCAGGTTCTCGCCACGGTAGTCCCCATGGATGAAGGTCGTCGGATCGGCCGCTGCTACATTCGCGAAGTGCGCGACGATCCGGGTCCCGAGGGCTTCGACGACACGCCGCGTCTCCGTCGAAAAGTGGTCGCCGAAGCGCTGCAGGACGAACGGCAGGCACAGCAGGTAGGCACTCTGCATGCGCCGCCCGTAGCGAGAGCCGAGACAGTCGTAACTGCCGGCTACGGGCGGCCGATCGCCGGCTTCCAAGAACGCGCCATGCAGATTGGCAAGCTCCCGAACGGCAACCCGTGCACGTTCGGTTGCCACGCCTCGTGCCTGGGGCGTCGCCGCCATCGGGTGGAGATCTTCGAGGACCAGGACGAAGCGGTGGCTGTGCACGTCGAATTCACCGTACAGGAGGGCAGGAGATCGCATCGGTGCATGGGCCGCCACGTGGCGATAGAATTCGTATTCACGCTGGTGAATCTCCAGCCACTTGGCGAACCTCATCGCCAGCGCGTTGGCGGTGGGGAGCTTCACGATCACGCTTCGTGGCACGGCAGGAGAGCCGTCCTGCGCGATCAGATGGCAACGCAGGAGACTGCCGAGCGCATTCGTTGCAGCTCCCAGGTTGTCCACCACGATCTCCTTGAGCTCCGGTGGGTCGGTGGCGCCGCCCGCACGCAGCGCGCGTCGCAGCCAGTCCGCGGTGACGCCGGCCGCATCCCGGCATATGAGCGACTGGCCGGTCACCGGGACCGGTCCTGCGCTGCGCCGCTGCGCCGGCGGGCGATCCGAACCCGGAACGAACCGGCGGGATGCGGAAGCGGTGCGTGCTTGATCTTGAGCGGACGCTCGGCGCGCACCAGGGTCAGCTCCGTCTCGCGCACGATGGTGGCCACCGTTACCGCGATCTGCACCTCCGCGAAGCCGAATCCCAGGCAGCGATGGCGGCCGACGCCGAACGGCGCAAAGGCCCCCGGCTGCCGATGCTCGGCGCGTTTGCGGCCGTAGCGCTCGATGTCGAAGCGTCCCGGGTCCGGAAAGTACTCGGGCAGGTGATGCGCGACGGTGTTGCCGATGAGCACGCGCGAACCGGCCGGCACCTCGTAACCTCCGAACTCGAACGCGTTCGTCACGACGCGTGGAATGGCGGGGATGATGGGATACATGCGCAGCGTCTCCAGAGCGATGCGATGGGTGACATCGAGCTCGCGCAGACTCCGTGCCGTGAGCGCTCCGCGGTCGAACCAGGCATCTACTTCGGCGGTCATGTGCGCATGCAACTCGGGATGGGTCAGGAGGGCATGGAGCATGAACGCGCAGACGCTTGCCGTGGTATCGAGTCCGGCGAAATAGGGACCCAGGAACGCCATCATCATGTCGGTCTCCGGAAAGAACTGCGGGTCGGTGCGGTGCAGGTCGACAAGGGTGTCGACATAGTCGGCGTCACCGTCTGCGCGCGCCTCCGGATCGTGGATTCTGAGGAGTTCGGCGTACAGCTCCCTGGCGCGTGCCTGCGCGCGCCGGAATCGCGGCAGGCGGACGAACACGCCGGGCCACTGCCGGGTAACCTGCGTTTTCAACAGGACCTCGAGATAGACGGCCACATCTTCGAGGTAGTCTCGTGGTGGCACGCCGGTGAGCAGCACGCCAAGCTGCTCGGCGACGATGCTCTGCAACGCGCCGTGCACGCTCACGGACTGGTCTACGGCCATCCGGCGATCGCGCGGCGGGTGAGGTCGACGACATCGTTCAGCCGGCCCTCGATGAGCTTGGGCGAGTACCCGTCGGCCTGCACCTTGCGCATGCGCAGGTGCTCCGGGCCGTCCATGCTCATCAGGACATGAAGACTGCCGTTGACGCTGTTGAATTCGCGCCAGGTTTCGAACGAACGAAGGTGATTCTGCCCCGAGTTGGTGACGAACAGGTTCGCCTCCGCACCGACGAGCGCGACATAGCGGCGATCGAACGCCCGGACACGAAAGATGGGTCCGTGCTGCAGGTACTGCCGGGTGAGGAATGCGCGCAGATCACCCGCCATCTCCAACGCATTGCCCAGGATCGGCCATCCTGATGCCTCCGGCACCTCTGCGAAGGGCCGAATCGGCCTGCTGCGCGTTGCCGGAGGCTCGGCCTGCCGAAGAGCCTCCGTCACCGTTCGTCCGACGAGATCGAGCTGAGCGATCTGATCGATCCGGGCCTGGGCCTCCGCGAGCTCTGTCTGCGAGAGCAGGCTTTCGAACACGCCACACGCCGCCGCGAGCTCGATGATCAGGGCATCCCGCCGGTCGGGGATGTCCTGACTGAAGATCACTCGCATGATCCGGATTTTGACATCCTCCGTGGCTGTCGTGCTGGTGTGAGGGTAGCGCCGGACGCGCGAAACCAGCCGCGACAGCAAGTGTATGCCGTTGTCGTGGCTCTCGAGAATGCCGTGCGCGACCAGGCGGTGGAGGGCCTTCTGTCGGGTTTCGTCGCTCCGTGCCGCGGTGCGAGTGACCCAGTACGCGGTATCGTGGTAGTCCGTTTCCCGGCAGATGTCCGCCAGAGTGGGATCGAGCAGGTCGTCTCCCAGGGGCGTGGGATCGACCGGAATCAGTTGCTGAAGATCCGTGTCGATGCGCCGTTCCAACGCCAGATCCATCAATACCGCACCGGCGATGACGACGTCACGGGAATGGTCCGAGAGGGACGTATGGATGCCGCCTTTCTCGCTGTCGATGATGAGCAGGAGGATTTCTTCCGTAATTCGCAGCATCAGCCTTAACCGTGCCAAGACGACAACAGACGGTTCCTGTCCCTACCTGGCGACGCTCCCACATGGGAGCACAACGAACAGTACAGTAGGTTCAGGTATTCCGTCATGGGCGATACGGTCAAGTCTGAGGACCTGCCGGTTCGCTCACCCACCCCTCCGTTCGTTGACGCCCGCCGAGAGAACCGCATAGGGTCACTGCCAGCCGATCTTTCTGGAACGCCGATCCAATGCTCAGACCAGTCATGCACGTCAGGTTCATGCCACCGTGAGTTCCGCGAGTCCGCCGCGACCATCCTCCGTGCAGGCCGCCGCCACGGTGGCGGTGACCGGGGCCGGCGGCTTCCTGGGCAGCCACGTGTGCCGGGTGCTGCTGGAGCGCGGCTGCCGGGTGCGCGCCGTTACTCATGCCGGCGGCGACGACAGGGCGCCCGAGTCTGTTGGGGCGCGGATCGAGGAGTACCCGGCGGAAATCCGCGATCCCGACTCGGTGGAGACGGCGCTGCGGGGCGTCGATGCGGTCGTCCACACCGCCGCCGTGGTGCGCGTCGACAGCGACCGTGAAGGAGAGGCAGACGCTGTAAACCTGGGCGGCACCCGCAACGTGGTTGCCGCCTGCATCGCCGGGGGACTGCGCAGGCTTGTGCACGTCAGCTCCATCCATGCCTTCGGGCCGTTGCGCGGCACAAGGCTCGGCGCGGATTCGCCACTCGACTCGGCGTCGCGCGTCCCCTACGGCGCAACCAAGGCGCGAGCCCACGCCGCGGTGCTGGAGGCCGCCCGCGACGGGCAGCTCGATGCATCTCTGGTCTGCCCGTCCGGGCTCCTGGGGCCCGGCGACCGGCGCCCCACCCCGGTGGGCGGCATGCTGCTCGGCATCGCCTGCGGCCGGTTGCCCTGCCTGGTAAGGGGCGGCTACTGGTGGTGCGACGTGCGCGACGTCGCGGCGGCGGTCGCGGGCGCGGTCGCGCGCGGGGAAGCCGGCGCTGTCTACTTCAC
>JAPPJZ010000062.1 GCA_028874365.1 Chloroflexota bacterium
CGCCGCCGCGCACCCTCACTCTGACATGTCTACGCGCTACTGTGAACAGGCCCTAGGCCCGAGGACTCGCTCATAGTCGACGCGCACGACTACTTTAGGGAACAGGTCTCACGCTGGTTAACAGAGCAAACAGATCTGGAAACCGCAGTCGCCGGGCTGAGCGTTGTGCTGGCTCGGATGCTTCAACTCGTCGTGATTGACCTCGATGCGGATGCCGAACCTCAAGTGATTTTCGAGACGCTCAACGCTCGCGGAACACCGCTTCTACAAGCTGATCTGGTTCGGAACTACATGATACTCAAGGCGAAAGCAGAAGGGCTCAACGAGGATGCGTTCAATCGAGAGTGGTTGCTTCCGTTCAACACGCAATGGTGGCAAGAGCAAGTTCGATTTGGGCGCTATGTTCGGGCGCGCTTCGAGCAGTTTCTGTACTACTGGATTATGATGCGCACCGCCAAGGACATCAGGGTTGATGATGTCTTTCGCGGCTTCCAGAGGTACGTCGATGACGAGGTCGATTCGATCGAGGGTGTGGCAGCTGAGATCAAGCAATCCGCGGAGGTGTTCGAGTGGCTCGAGAGTCGTGATTCCGCCAACAGATCGGGTCGGTGGTATCCGTACCTGAGCACCCGACAACGTCTTGACATCAGTGTGGATACGCCAGTGATGCTGTGGTTGTTCGCACAGAAGTTGCCCGAGGCGACGCTTGAGCGAGTCATGTCTGCATTCGAGAGCTGGTATGTGCGGCGAATCCTGTGGGGTCGCCTTTTGACAAGCGACAACCGTGTCCTGATGGGTCTCCTTACGCGGTTGGCCCGGTCAGCACACGACGAGGCTACTGCGGACATCGTCATCGACTTCTTCAAGAACCAGGAAGCCGATCGAATGAGTTGGACCGATGACGAAGAGTTCTTCCGGACTTTGGCCGGAGTGAAGTCCTATGGCCGGCTCAGCCGGGCTCGCGTCTTGTATCTCCTGTCTCGGCTGGAGGCTCACCTAAGGACCAGTCGAGCCGAGGACGTCTCGTGGCTCAGCAACATTCAAATCGAACACGTGATGCCTCGGAAATGGCAGAAGCACTGGCCATTGCAGGGCGAGGTAGGTGAAGGCTTCACCAGCGAAGAAGAGTACAGAGACTATGTGCTCAACTGTCTGGGTAACCTCACGCTTGTCACAGGCAAGCTCAATAGCTCGGTCTCGAATGGGCCTTGGAAGCGGAAGCGCAAAGCGTTTGACAGACATAGCGTTCTGTTTCTCAACAAGGACGTTTTGGAGCAAGGCGGGGACTCTTGGACAATGGCCGACATCGAAGAGCGGTCGGAACGTCTCGCTGAGCTCGCGCTTGAGATCTGGCCAGGCCCCGATAAGTTCTAGGCTGACATCATGCCAACGCCGATTACTCCTCACGAGCTCCACCGAAGACTCGCCGATGACGCGCCGATTGCGCTCATTGACGTGCGCGATCCACCCGAGTACAACGCGTCGCACATCGTCGGGGCGAGTTTGATTCCTCGGCGGATGCTGGAGTTTGAGCTGTCTGAGGCCGTGCCTCATCGCGACACTCCGATTGTGCTCTGCGATGAGGATGAGCGGCTGGTTCACTTCGCGGCGGCGACGGTTGAGCGGATGGGGTACTCCGATGTATCGACGCTCTCGGGCGGGACCAACCGCTGGGCGTTCCTGGACCTGCCGACGGAGTGGGGCGTGAATGTGCCCAGCAAAGACTTCGGCGAGCGGGTTGAGGTCGTTCATCACGTGCCGGAGATCGACGCGGACGACCTGCATGCTCGGATTGAGCGCGGCGACCCGCTGGTCATTCTCGACACGCGTACGCCGGAGGAGTACCGCCGCTCCTGCATCCCCGGCGGACAGAGCATGCCGGGCGGCGAACTGGCTTTCCGGATCACCGATGTGCTTGATGACGCGCCCGACGATGCGACGGTCGTGATTAACTGCGCCGGTCGCACGCGCAGCATCATCGGCACACGCGTGTTGCAGCGGATGGCGCTCGATCGCGAGGTCGTGGGCCTGAAGAACGGTACCGCCGGTTGGATGCTGGCGGGGCACGAGCTCGAATTCGGGGCCGACCGCGATGCGCTCCCCGATGTCACACGGGATGGTCAGGCCGCCGCCGAGGCGTACGCCCGCCGCTGTGCCGAAGAGGACGGTGTGCAACTGATCAGCGTCGAGCAGTTGGACGAGCTACGCGAGCGCAGCCAGTGGGAGAGCGTGTACTTCATCGACGTCCGCACCGACGTCGAGCATGAGGCGGGTCACATTCCCGGATTCCGCTGGTTCGCCGGCGGACAGGCGGTGCAGCGCAGCGACGATGTCGCGGTCGTGCATCATGCGCCAATCGTCTTCGCCTGCGACGGCGTCGCTCGGGCGGCGCTGACTGCGTCGTGGTACCGGCAGATGGGACATCGACACATCTACGCGCTCGACGGCGGTATCGGTGCCTGGGTCGCAGCCGGCCGCAACCTCGAGCCGGGAATGAGAGTGCCCGAACCGGGGTTGGTCTCGCAGGCGCGCCAGACGGTGATCACCATCGAGCCCGCCCAGACGTTCGACCAGCCGGACGCGGTCGTCCTACACGTCGGCACCAGTGAGGAGTTCGCCCAGGCGCACCCGCCGGGCGCTCGATGGGCACCACGAGGATCGCTGGAGCGTGACATCGAGTCTCTGGCTCCAGACGATACGACGGCGTTGATCACCGTCTGCGAAACAGGGCTGCAGTCGCTCCTGGCCGCTCAGACCCTACTCGAACTCGGGCGGCCCAACTCCTCTGCGCTCGCGGGCGGCATGGTCGCCTATCGGGAAGCAGGGCTGCCGCTGGAGATTGGGCTGACCGGTGTGATGTCGCCGCCGAGTGACATTCTCACGTTCGGGCCGCAGCGCGGCTACGCCGACATGCAGCACTATCTCCGCTGGGAGACGGCGCTGGGCGAGAAATACGTCGGCGACTCTTCATAGCCCGCCCGCCGACCTCGTGCGACACTTGAGGCATGGTCCGACTGCCCAAGCTCCGACGTCGCGGACTCAAGCCGCTGCAGGGCGCACGCCTGATCGTGGGTCTGGGGAATCCAGGCCCGGACTACTCGCAGAACCGACATAACGCCGGGGCGCGTTCGGCCGAACACATCAGGCGATCGTTGGGTCTGCCTCAACCACAGCGCGAGTCGCGGTTCCGCGTCTCGCAGGGCGAGACGAAGCATGGCCCGATCGCGGTCGTGATCCCGCGCACGTTCATGAACGAGTCGGGCAAGGCGGTGCAATCGCTGCTCGACAGGTACCGCGCCGACCCGTCCGACCTCATCCTGCTGGTTGACGAACTTGACCTCGAGCCCGGTCGGATCCGCGTCCGACCGTCGGGCTCCGACGCCGGACAGCGCGGGATGCGCTCAATCCGCGCCACAATCGGCGAACTGGACTTTCCTCGCGTGCGGATCGGCGTCGGGCGGCCGCTGGTCGACGGCAAGCCGTCGCACCATCCCGACGATGTCGCCGACTGGCTGCTCAGCGATCCGACCCCGAGCGAGCGGCAGTTGCTGTTCGCCGCGGAGAAACGCGCCGCCGAAGCCGTCATCCACCTGCTTGAGCACGGGGTCGAATCGGCGATGAACGAGTACAACCGGGTCGCCGAGAACAGCCAGAGTTGAGTCCAACGTTGAGGCGCGCATCACGTTCGCTGCCTCCGGCTCACGTAAGCTGAGCCCAGGCATCAGCGGACGGAGACTGCGCGCGTGAGCGCCGCCGACCCGCACGATCAACCAGTGGGCCTGCTCGCCGGGCTCAGTCCCACTGTGCTCAACGCCGTTGAGCCCTTCGACGACCGGGAGACGCTCGGGGTCATTGACGCTGCGAAGCCGGCCGTGATCGCGGCGCTCGCCGCCCGACATCGACCTCCGGTGCTGGTTCTGACCGCAACGCCCGCCTCGGCCGCCGACCTGCTGGACGCTCTGCCGCTCTGGCTCGGCCGCGAGGATCGAGACCGATTGCTGTCGTTCCCCGCTCGGGAGAGCGCGCCGTACGAACGGCAAAGTCCTGCGCCTGACCTTGTTGAGGCACGCCTCAGCGCAGTCGAAGCGTTGCGGAGACGATCGCCGATCGTCGTTGCCTACATTGACGCCGTTGCGCAGCGCACCGTCTCCATCGCGTCGGCGCCGTTCGACGTGTGCCGGGGCGCGGAGCTTCGCCTCGACGAACTCGTGCGCGCGCTCGACGCGAGCGGTTATCAGCGAAGCCGGATCGTGGTGGAGCCGGCCTGCTTCGCCGTCCGCGGCGGGATCATCGATCTCTGGCCGCCGGCAGACGACGCGCCGGTGCGTGTCGAACTGTTCGGCGACGAAGTCGAATCGATGCGCCGGTTTGACCCGATGACCCAGCGCTCGACCGAGTCCGTCGAGCGGGTGGGCGTCAGGCCCGCGCGAGAGTGGAGCCAGGACGACGGATCCGGTCAACGCGTCCGGGACCTGGTCTGCGCGGTCGACGCTGCGCAGAGCGATGTGACGGCAACGGAACTGAATGACGAAGCCGCGGTCCTGGCGCTCGACATCGAGCACCTGCGCAGCGGCACTCCTGCATCCCGTCCCGACTTCTGGACACAGTTCCTGGCGTCCAGCTCGATCTTCGACCACCTGCCAGACGATGCCCTGATCCTCATTGACGAGCCGCACGACCTCGCTGCGAGGATGGAGGAGCGCGACGAACGCGCCCGGCACGCTCGCGATGAGTTGGAGCGCGGCGGCCGGATCCCGCGGGGCCTTCCGCATCCGTGGCTCGATGAGGAAGCGATGCAAACGCGGCTGAAGGGGGCGCCGCAAGCGGTGCGGTCGCTCTCACGACTCGCCAGCGGAGACCAACGGTTGCCGTTCCGCTCTACTCCGCGGCTCGCGGGCAAGCTCGCCCAACTGTTTGAGTCGCTCCGCGCCCAGCCCGACTCCGGTGCTCGCGTGATGGTCTCGCTGCAGGAGGCTCGGCTATCGGAGCTGATGGCCGATCTCGGACTGCCGTTGGCGACGCTCGCCGCTGAAGCCGCTCCCCTGCCTGGCGCGATCTCGGTGGGCCGCGCGGCGATCGCCGAGGGCTGGCAGCTCGACGATCCGGCTACCGACCGGCGACTGCTGACGCTGATCAGCGACACCGAGATCTTCGGCTTCGAGCGGCAACGCCAGCGTCGTCCGCTGCGAGCGCGGGGCGGGCAGGCCGCCGATCCGCACCTGCTGGAAACGCTCAAGCCCGGCGATTTCGTCGTCCACATCGACAGTGGTATCGGGCGATTCCACGGCATCGTGCATGAACGTCTCGGCGGGCGAGAGGGCGAGTATCTCGACCTGCGCTATGCCAAAGGGGATCGACTGCTGGTTCCCACCGACAAGCTCGACCGCGTGCAGCCGTACGTGGGACCGTCCGACGCGCCGCCCACGCTGACCCGCCTGGGCGGCGGTCAATGGCAGCGCGCCAAGGCCCGCGTACGTGGCGCCGTCGCCGAGATCGCTGACGAACTGCTCGAAGTCCATGCCGCCCGGGAGACCGAGCCGGGCATCGCGATCGAACCGGATACGCCCTGGCAGATCGAACTCGAGGCGTCGTTCCCATACGTCGAAACGCTCGATCAACACCGAGCGATTGAAGAGGTGAGGCAGGACCAGGAGGCGACCAAGCCGATGGACCGCCTGGTCGTCGGCGATGTCGGCTACGGCAAGACGGAGGTGGCCGTGCGAGCCGCGTTCAAAGCGGTGATGTCGGGGCACCAGGTCGCCGTGCTTGTGCCGACGACGGTGCTCGCGCAGCAGCACTTCGACACGTTCCGTCAACGCCTCGCTGCGATGCATGTGGAAGTCGATCTGTTGTCGCGACTTCGCACGTCGGCCGAGCAGCAGGTCACGCTCGGGGGTCTGCGCGCGGGCGCGGTCGACATCGTGATCGGCACGCATCGGCTGCTGCAGAAGGACATCGCGTTCAAGAGCCTTGGACTCGTTGTGATCGATGAGGAGCAGCGCTTCGGGGTCGAGCACAAGGAACGCCTCAAGAAGTTGCGGCGCGAAGTCGACGTGCTCACGCTGTCGGCAACGCCGATTCCGAGGTCGCTGCACCAGGCCGTCACCGGGATCCGCGACATGTCGACGATCGCCACGCCGCCGGAGGAACGCCTGCCGATCAGCACCTACGTCATGGAGCGGGACGACAGCGTGATCCGCGAGGCAATCCTGCGTGAGATGGATCGCGGCGGACAGGTCTACTTCCTGCACAACGAGGTCCGCTCGATTGACAGCGAAACGATCGAACTGCGCCGTCTGGTGCCGGAGGCCCGCTTCCTGATCGCCCACGGCCAGATGCCCGCCAACGTCCTGCGCGATCACATGGAGCGCTTCATCAACGGCGACGCCGATGTGCTTGTGTGCTCGACGATCATCGAGTCCGGTGTCGATATCCCGCGCGTGAACACGATCATTCTCGACCGCGCGGAGCGCCTGGGGCTGGCTCAGATGTACCAGCTGCGAGGCCGGGTCGGACGTTCTAGTGTGCGGGCCTTTGCCTACCTGATGACCGAGCCGTACCGGTCGCTCACAGAGGTCGCGCAGCGGCGGTTGGCGACGATCATGGAGGCCGATGATCTTGGCGCGGGCTTCCAGATCGCGCTCAAAGACCTCGAAATCCGGGGAGCGGGAAACCTGCTCGGCGCTCAGCAGTCGGGACACATTGGTGCGGTTGGCTTCACCCTGTTCACCCAGCTTCTCGCCGAAGCGGTTGACCGTGCACGGTCCAGGCGAAGCGGAGAGCGCTCGGTCAGTCGCAGGCAAGGCACGAGGGTCAATGTTGACCTGGCGTTGCCCCGATTCCTGCCGGAAACGTACGTCGAGGACCTTGGCCTGAGAATGACGCTCTACCAGCGCCTTGCGGCCGCTGAGTCGCCCGAAGCGGTCGAGGACTTCGCCCGAGAACTCGTTGACCGCTTCGGACCGTTGCCCGTCCCGACAATCAACCTGCTTGGCGCGGTCAAGCTCAAGGTGCTCGCTTCAAGGATCGGGGCCGAAGCGATCCAGTCCGAAGGTGAGCAGGTCATTCTCAGGCTCGCGCCAGGGCTGAGGTTCAGCCCGGAACAACGGAAGATCAGGGTTCCGCGCCAGATACAGATCGGCTCAACCCAGCTCCGGTACGCCCCATCAAGGAGGCTGGTCGAGGCGAACTGGGAGGAAGTGCTGACCGGCGTGCTGCAGCAGCTGTCCGCGACGTAACAATGTCGAACAATGGCCTCAGGCGTTCGCCAGCATGTTCGACTGCACAATCTCCACCCTCTCTCACCAATCTGCGAGCGACAGGTCGAGTAATGCCAGTCGCTGATCGTTGTCGGGACGCTGGGTAGGCTGACCTGGTGCAACTTCGCTCTGCCTGGACCCTGCTGATTGGCGCCACGCTCGTTGGATTGCCGGCGCTAATCTTTCGCATCGGCGGGATTCACGTCAGCACCGAGCTCGAGGTCACGATCTTCGGGCTGGGCATACTCTCGGCCGCGTTTCTGATCTCGACCGGCGCGGAGGCGGCGCAGCACGACATCCCGGCGGCGCTTTCGGTCGCCTTGATCGCGTTCATCGCGGTATTGCCCGAGTACGCCGTCGACCTGCTGCTTGCCTTCGAGGCGGGGGGTGAAGACCTGGCATTGTGCGGCGCGGCCGGTCAGCCGGAATGCAAGCGCGAACTGGCGTTGGCCAACATGACCGGCGCCAACCGGCTCCTGCTCGGCGTCGGCTGGGCGACCGTGATTTTCCTCTTTGCATGGAAGCGCGGGGGACCGCGCAGGATTGTGGTCACCGCCGCAAGAAGCTCCTGGCGCTACCTGCGCCGCCGCGCCCCCGATCCCGACGAGCCGCTGCTGAGGCTGCCGGGCGGGATCGGCCTCGATATTGGCATCCTCGCTGTGGCGACGATCTATTCGTTCATCATCGTCGTCAAGGGGCGACTCGCGATCGAAGACACGATTGTCCTGGGCGTGCTCTTCTTCTGGTACGTACTCCGGTTGACCCGCTCGCCGGTTGAGGAGCCGGAGCTTGAGGGTCCGGCGGCCAGGGTCGGGAGTCTCCCGACCGTCCAACGGCGAATCGCGGTGGCCTTCCTGATCGGTTACTCGGCTGCCGTGATCGCACTGTCCGCCGAGCCTTTCGTGCATGGTCTCGAACAGATCGGTCGCGACGTGGGCATCGGTGAGTTCTTTGTGATCCAGTGGATCGCACCGCTGGCCTCGGAGTCGCCTGAGTTCCTGGCGGCGCTCTATCTCGTCTGGCGAGGCTCGGCCGGCATGGGCGTCAACATGCTGATCTCGAGCAAGGTCAACCAGTGGACGCTGCTGATCGCCTCCATTCCGATCGCCTTCATCGCCGGCGGCGGCATCATCGAAGGGATTGCCTCCAGCAGCGTGCAACGGGCGGAGGTCTTCATCACGGCGGCGCAATCCGCATTCGGGGTGATGTTGATCATCGACCGGCGGCTCACGGCGCGCGCGGGCTTCGCTCTGATCAGTCTGTTCCTCGCTCAACTGATCACCCAGTTCTTCTTCCAGGAAGACAACACGCCTCGAATCGTGTTTGGCATCATCTATCTCGCCATCACGGCATTGATGGCCACCCAGCACTGGCGTAGCATCATGCCGACGTTGCGCGAAGCGTTCCGCTCGCCCGCTGCAGCGGCGGCGCTTCACACCCATGGCGATGACGCAACGTCAGATCTAGAAACAGAAGGCAAGGACGAATGACGGACTGGACCGACCTCTCAGATCAACTCCAGGGCGCGTTGGGACTGGCAAACAAGCCGTTGGCGATTACCTTCCACGACGCTGCATCCGGGGTCGCCGGATTCGATGCCCCGATGCCGGAACCGACTGACGACGGACGCACCGGTCGCGTTCCCGCCGGCTGCGTCTTCTGGATGCACGCCGCCGATCGCACCTTCTCGACCGTCGCCGCCGATCACCGCAATTGCTCGGTCGGATCGGTCACACACGGGTTCCTCGAACTGGGTGACGTGCTCGAGAGCGGCGATGTCGGCGCACTGCTCGAGTCGGGCTGGGTAACGGCTGAGGCCGCGATGGGCATACCGGTCGTTGAGGAGAAGCCGGAGGAGGTTGTCTACGGACCGCTGGGCGATTCGCCGAGCGACCCCGACGTGGTACTCCTGCGCATCACCGGCCGACAGCTCATGGTTCTGCACGATGCCTTTCCGTCGCTGCGGATCGAGGGCAAGCCACAGTGCCACATCATCGCCATCGC
Source organism: Chloroflexota bacterium (assembly GCA_028874365.1). Classification (GTDB taxonomy): domain Bacteria; phylum Chloroflexota; class Dehalococcoidia; order Bin125; family Bin125; genus Bin125. The sequence goes on from JAPPJZ010000062.1 coordinate 9,264, forward strand.
GAAGGCCGGCGAGATGGCGGCGTCGGTCGGTTGCCAGCTCTCGAGAGTGCGGACCCAGATGCCGAACGCCGAGGTGACCTGCGCCATTCCGGCGTCCCAGCTCGAGGGTTTGCTGGAGCGGCTCAGCGAAACGGCTGTGGCCGACCGAGCGGTCGCGCAATACGCGGCGGACGACATGGCCCGCTTCGCCTAGTTCGGAGGCATTCGATGCCTGGCCTATGGTTCGAGGAGCTTGAGCCCGGGCTCGTTATCCAGCACGAGCCCTCGCGCACCGTGACCGAAGCAGACAATCTGCTGTTCACGGCGCTGACCCACAACTCGCAACCGCTGCATCTCGATGCCGAGTTCGCGGGCAGCACCCAGTTCGGTCAGCGGATCGTCAACAGCATCTTCACGCTCGGCCTCGCAGTCGGCCTGAGCGTCGCCGACACGACGCTCGGCACGACGCTGGGCAATCTCGGGTTCGACGAAACGACGTTCCCGAATCCCGTCTTCATCGGAGACACGATCACATGCGAGACCGAGGTGGTTGAACGACGCGAATCGAGAAGCCGCCCTGATCGAGGGATCGTGGTCTTTGAGCACCGTGGAATCAATCAGCGGGGCGAGTTGGTGGTCAAGTGTCGGCGGACGGGGATGATGCTCAAGCGCCCCGACGAGGAATGATTAGCTTCCTCGCACGATGAGGGCAATCACTAGCGGAATAATGGCGCCTCCGATTGTGATGCTGGCCGCCATGAGCCAGCGCAGCAATCGATTCACTTCCTTCGTGATGGCGTGCTCAACATCCTTCTTGGTTGCAAGCCCGTCGGTCGATCCCTTGATCCCATCGTCGATTACCTCGGCGACCTCGGTGGCTGCGTCTGAAGGTGCGTCCATCTCTTGGACCAGGATGTTGTGAAGTCGGAGTCTGTTGAGCGCCGTGGATGCATCCTACCGCGTCGCTCGGCCGACACGATGCTAGGCTGACCACCGTCGGAGCGTGGCGCAGTCTGGTAGCGCACTTGACTGGGGGTCAAGAGGTCGCCGGTTCAAATCCGGCCGCTCCGACCATGACGCAAGGAACATGACATGACTACTGCAACGACTCCCGCAACTGTCGTACTCGTGCACGGCGCCTGGCACGGACCCTGGTGCTTCGACAAGGTCGTAGCCGGGCTTGAGGCCCGCGGTGTGCCTGTCGTCAATGTCGAGCGTCGACGCGTACACGAACCGAGCGGCACGCTCCGCGGCGTCACCGCCTCCGCCGAAAACGAGTCGATCGTCCGAGCGGCGCTTGATCAAGTCGAAGGCCCCGTGGTGCTGTTGGGACACTCCTTCGGGGGCGTGCCAATCACGACTGCTCCGCTCGGCAACGACAACGTCAAGCATCTTGTCTACCTGACCGCGATCATGCCCGACACCGATGGCTCGATACCTGACAACTTCGCCAACCCCGAGCTGGTCGGAGCGATTCAGGCCGGCGAAGACGGATCAACCACCGTGCAGGAAGACCTGATTCGCCCAATCTTCTACGGACAGTGTTCGGATGAAGACTATGAGCGGGCGATGAGTGAGTTGGTCCGTGACGAGGCCGCGATCCCGCTCGGCGATGTTCCTCGAGACACGGCGTGGAACAAGATCACCACGACCTACGTCGTTTGCACCGAGGATCAGGCGCTGCTAGCCGAGGGTCAGCGAACCCTCGCCCGCCGCGCCGACCGAGTGGTCGAGTGGGCCACCGACCACTCGCCCTTCTTCTCGGCTCCGAACCTGATGATCGACCTGCTCGACAGCCTCGCCCGCGAACACGCCGCGTAGGCGATCCCCAACAACCAGGGGCGATCACAAGGACCGCCCCTGTAGGACATTTCGACGCCGAAGCCCTTAGTCGTCCAACAGCCGATCCAGGAGTTTTGTCGGGCTGGCGGGGAGTGAGTTCATCCTGATGCCGGTGGCGTCGTAGATCGCGTTGGCGATTGCCGCCAGGGGCGGGACGATTGGCACTTCGCCGACACCTCGGACTCCGTAGGGATGGCTCGGATTGGGCACTTCGACCAGGATCGTCTCGATTTCCGGCAGATCCAGCGACGTGGGCATGCGGTAGTCGAGGAGGCTGGCGTTCGTCATTCGACCCTCGGGCGAATAGACGTACTCTTCGGTCAGCGCCATGCCGGCGCCTTGAGCGACGCCGCCCTGGACCTGGCCTTCAACGTAGGACGGGTGAATCGCCGTGCCGACGTCCTGGACGGCCGAGTAGCGGAGGATGTCGACTTTGCCCGTGTCGCGGTCGACCGCGACATCAACGATGTGGCAGCCGTAGGCGGGACCGGGTTGGGTCGGCAGAACGTCGGCCTGGCCCTGGATCTGACCGCCGGTTCCCGGCATTCGTCCGCACAGCTCCTTGAATGTGAACTGCTGACCGTCGGGCCCGCTGATTATGCCGTTCTCGTAGGAGACCGCGCCGGCATCGACGTCCCAGATCATGGCTGCGCGCGCCTCCATCTGCTCGCGGACGTCCAGCGCCGCCTCGTGTACGGCGATGCCGGTGGCGTAGGCGACGCGCGAGCCGCCGGTCACGTGGGTGAAGCCGATCGAGTCCGTGTCGACGACCTGCGGGCGCACGAGGTCGTATTCGATCCCCATCGTCTCGGCGAACTGCATCGCCAGACCGGCCCGCTGCCCGCCGATGTCGACCGAGCCGACGGAGAGATTGACCGTTCCGTCCTCGTTCACCGACGCGTAAGCGGCCGATTCCATGCCGGCGTTGGTCCAGAAGCCCATCGAGACACCGCGACCAAGCAAGCGGCCATCCTCGTCGATTCCGATCTCAGAGCGATAGTGCGGCGAGTCGATCGCGGCCTGCATCGTCTCCTCGGCGCCGATCTTCGGCAGCACGACGCCGTCAGCGCGGCGCGTGCCCTCGTGCGCAGAATTCTGCGCACGCAGTTCCATTGGGTCGCGCTCGAGGCGCTCGGCGAGCTGATCGATCAGCGACTCGACGGCGAACGTCCCCTGCGGCGAACCGGGCGCTCGGTAGGCCTGGCACTTTGGCTTGTTGGTGACGACATCCAGCGCATCGACATAGATGTTGGGGATGTCGTAGGACGAGAACATGCAGGTCGCGCCGGCGCCCACCGGAGAGCCTGGGAACGCGCCCGCCTCGTAGGCGAGGGTGGCCTCGGCCGCGATGATCGTGCCGTCATTCTTTGCGCCGATCTTGCAGCGCACGTACGTCGCCGAAGTCGGACCGGTGCCGATCAGTACCTCTTCGCGATTCATGTACATCTTCACCGGACGGCCGGTGAGCCTCGACATGACGGCTGCCGTCGGCTCCATGTAGGCGGGCAGCTTGCCGCCGAAGCCGCCGCCGATCTCCATCGGGATCACCTTCACGTTGGCGAGCGGGATATCGAGCATCTTGCTGACCGTTGCGCGAACGGCGAACGGTCCCTGGGTGGAGACCCAGACCGTCAGGGTGCCGTCTGAGTTCCAGTGCGCGGTTCCATTCTGTGGCTCGATGTAGCCCTGGTGCGCGGCCGCGGTCTCGAACTCGCCTTCGAGGACGATATCCGCTTCTTCGAAACCCGCCGCCGGATCGCCGTGCTCGAACTCCAACTGCGAAGCGATATTGGTCTCTCGTTCGCCGCGTCCCTCGCCGGGGACGAATCGGGCGACCATCTCGACGGTCTTCATCCCATCGTGCAGAATCGGCGCGCCTTCAGCCATCGCGTCGTGTACCGAGAGCACGGGCGGCAGCACATCGTACTCGACATCGATCAAACCAAGCGCGTCTTCGGCGATGTGCGGATCGGTGGCGCAGACCGCCGCCACGGCGTGTCCCTGATAGAGCGCCTTGTCCGAGGCGAGCACGTTCTGGAGGACCCATTTGTACGGCGACACGCTCTCGCCCAGGTCAACGATCTCGTCGGTCGCGCCGGGCAGGTCTTCGTGTGTGATGACGCACTTGACGCCGTCCAGGGCCTTCGCACGGGATGTGTCGATGCTGACGATCCGGGCGTGGGCATGCGGCGAGCGCAGGAGGCGGCCGTAAAGCATGTCGGGCAGATTGATGTCGGCGCCATAGCGCGCCCGCCCGGTGACCTTGTCGACCCCGTCGGGGCGAAGCGGTCGGCTTCCGACGACGTTGTACGCGGGCTTCGTCTCGGTGGTCATCGGCGGCTCCACTTCTCTGGCTCTAACGTTGGCTGGGCACTGGCGGGGACATCGGCATGATATCGGCAGGGAATCGTTGCCCGACAATCTTGACCGCCGGCCATCGCTGGGAGGATGTGGACTTCGGCGTTGGGCGGCACCTTGGCCAGCAGACCGAGCGGCTGTTCGACGCTATTGACGGCGATCGTCAGACCCCGCTTGAGGCGGTTGCCTTCGACCAGCGACTCGTGAAATCCCGGGTAGTTCGCTTCTAGGCTGTCAACTACCTCAGCGATCGTGCGCCCAGAGGCAGGCACAGTTCGCAGACCGTCGGTCAACGGCCTCATGCCGATCGGTACGAAGACGGTGATATCGGCAGTCATCGCTGCTTCGCTGCCGCGAACGGACTAGAGCTTGAGACTGCCCTCGGCGACCACCGCGATTACACCGTTGTCCTTCTCGACCCAGCAGGCGATGTTGCGGCGCTGCGGATCGTCCTCGTTGACGCCCTGCAGGACGCCCTTCACCGCGACGGTCTCGTTCGGCCAGACGATGTTCGCGAACTTGACCAGCAGCTTGCCGGACGACTTCCAGGCGTCGCCGAAGCGTTGATCCAACAACTCGCCGATCAGCGACATCGTCATTTTGCCACCGACCACGACATCGGTGAAGCCGAGTTCCTCGGAGGCTTGCTTGTCGGTGTGGTAGTTGCGGTCGCCATGGAAGAAGGAGCCGCACATCTCAAGCGAAATGCTTCGTACCAGCGGTCCGAACGCCTCGCCCTCCGGCAGCGCGTAGCTTCTCGCGCCCTCTTTCTTCGACGGGTCGCGCAGCGTCACGTGACCCTCGCTCTGGTAGAGCACGAACGACTGGTGGTGTCGCATGGCCACGGCGATGTCGCCGACATCGTCCTTGACCACGGTTTCGGTCAGAATCACGCTGCGGTCACGGCGCTCGTAGATGTCGATCGACCTGGCCGAAGCCTCGTAGCTTCCTCCGGGCTTGAGCGGCTTGCGGAAATCCCACTCCTGGCGCAGCCAGAGATTGCCGAAGTCGTTCGCGTAGTGCATACGGGTTGAGAGGTCGGCGTTGGCGGCGACCATCGAGGGCGCGCTCTCAAGTTCGCCCGGCCGCTCGAGCTCGAGGCCCTCGAAATAGTCGCTTAGAGCGGTCTCGTCGATGACGACGGTTGCGGATCCGAGGTCGACGCCGGCTTGCGGATCTTCAAACTTGGTGATGGCCACGCGTGAGTCCTCTCGAGTTCGGAAGGTTGCTGAATCTGGCTCGAATCGATGATAACGAGTGGTCGGCTGATCCTAGCCGGAGGACGGCTGCAGCCAGTCGACGTCAGGAGAGTCGAGGAAGATCCAGAGCGGCTGGTCGTGACTGATCGTCCGCAGGGAGTTGAGGTGCGGAGGCAGACTGGTCGAGAACAGTCGCCATTGCTGCTGATTCGCGTCCCAGGAGTAGACGCGGAGCGTTGCGCCGGCGAGCGGGGCGAGCGCATTGGTTACCCGCGTCGTCGGTCCGCTCCAGGTGACGAAGTTCCACCCCTGCCGTAACCGGACGAGTCGCTCCGCCCGGTACTCGAAGCCGTTTTCGACCAGGATCGGGCGCTCGCCGGTCAGCAGCAGCGCGACGTCCGTTCGACCGGCGGCCGCAGGCGGCGTCGTGACCGTCACGCATTGCTCCGACCAGAACGCGACCCGCGCCTGCTGATTTCCGAACCAGACCCTTGGCGCCATCGCGTCGGTGGCCAGGCCGGCGCCGCAAATCTGGACGGATTCGCCTCCTTCGACGTATCCGCGAGCCGGGGTAATGCTGGTGATGTTGCCCTGCGGAGAAACGGGCCACGCTTCGCTCTCGGACGTGGCATAGCCCGACCCGCTGTGACCGATCACGGAAAACTCCGAGGTCAGTGCATCGACGCCGATGTCCTCGAAGCGGAACTGGCCGTCGACGACCGGAACCGCAGCGACGAACCGGCGATCGTTGCGGGGACCGGCGTAGAGGTGAATGGTCGTCGCGTGCGGCGCCAAACCGGCGACGTCGAGACCGGCCGCGCTCCAGCGGTAGTCCTCAATCACCGGCGCGCTCAGCGTCGAGGCAATGTTCGAGCGATTGCCCTGGAGCCGATTGCCCCAGATGACCCGCCTGCCCGAGTGCGCCGCTGGGGTCGGTGCCGCGGTACGAATATCGATTCCCACCTGGTTGTCACGGATCAGGTTGGCCGCATCGGTGAAGTCGGTCCTGCCGTTCGCCGGGGCCAGCATTGACGCCGTCGTCGTCCGCAGGGTGACTATCGAGTCGGCGCCGGCGGCGAAGTTGAGCCGCTCAGCGATCGCAGCATTGTTGACCGCAAACCGCAACTCGGTGCCTGGACCGATGACCGTCGCGCTGAACCCGGCGAAATCGTCAACGCTCACCGATGCAGCGAGCCGCCGATCCAGATAGATGTCCACCGATGTGCCTGTCGGCGCCGGCAGACCGTCGATGCTGACCGTTCCCGCAACGCGGTGCGAGCGGCCGGTTCGAGGCTCGATAGCGGCCGAATCGATCGGGCCAATCGGCGGCCAGGACAGACTGGCCGAGGCCAGCACCGGCGGATCCTCGAATGGCCCGATGAGCACATCGCCCGCGGCGGGGTCGATACTCACGCCGGCGGCGCGGTTCCGTTCAATCATGCTGGCCGAAATGGAGGCGGACGCGGCCGGTCCCACGACGATGCCGTCCGCGGCGCTGTTGACGATGCGGGCAGCATCGATTCGCGCGTTTGAGCCGGCCACCACGATGCCGATCTGGTTGTATCGGGTCTCGACGTTCGAGACTCGCGTATTGTCACCGCTGAGTCGGATGGCAGCGTCGTTCGCGCCGTACACGGTCAGCCCCCACACTTCAGCGCCGTCCCCAAGTTCAAGACCCACGTCAACAGCGGACGCATCGATGCTCCAATCGGTGCCGTCAAGGATGGTGTCCGCCGCGACGACAGGAAGTGGAGACTCCAACACGATGGTTGGTGCTGATCGGTCGCTCTGGAAGAGGATGAACCTGGCGCCGCTCGACAGGGCCTGCCTGAGCGTCCCGGGACCGTTGTCCGCCTCGGATGTGACGACCGCCGCGCCGTCCCTGGCAAGGTCAAGCGCTGCATCGGCATCAATCAGTCCTGCGCCTGAGGCCATGTCACGACCCAGCGGGGGAACATCGACGGCCGTGTCGATCAGGATCTCGCGGATCAGTCGTCGCTCAAGGATGGCGTCCCCGCCGTCGAGCGAGAGCAGCGCCGGTTGAGCCTCGAGCAACAACGCCGCCACACCGGCGACGTGAGGTGCCGCCGCCGATGAGCCCGAGAAGCGTGGCGCAAAGCGCGTCGTGTCGGAAACTGTCACGCGGTCGACGGCGCTGATCTCAGGCTTACGGTCTCCGTTGACTGTCGGTCCTCGGCTCGAGTAAGGCGCCACCCTCTGCTCGCCGACGTTCACGGCGCCGACCGTGAGCGCGCCGTCGGCATCGGATTGGGCGAGGATGCTGCCCTCGGCCGTACGGTGGTGCAGGCGAAGCTGGACCCCGCCGAGATGGAAGGCGAAGAGGTCGAAGTTTACCGAAGCGGCATCGTCGTTGTGGTTCTGGATGACGACGTAGACGTAGATTGCCTCGCCCTCATGCACGTACTCCAGGTGCTCACGTGGATAGTGATTGAGGATGCCGATGCCCTGGCGCGTCTCGCTCGAGGCCAGGATGATGCCGACGCCCGACATGAGGTAGAGGTCGTAGTCGTTGGTCGATCCGCCCCATTGATCGTCCCAGAACAACGCCAGACGGATGTGAGCGCCCGGTTCAACGCGGATGCCGTTGCCGGCCCCGAACAGAGGCTCCGGCCCGCCTGCGGCGCTGAACGCATGCACCGTCCCAGGCTGTGGCAGTCCGAGGTCGGACGCGCTCACACCGGCGCGCCAGGGTCCGGCCCAGTGCGATTCTGCCCAGTTGCCCGCCGCGGTCACGTAGAGTCGCAACGGCCAGTTGGGATGTTCCAGGGCGCGCGTGGTATTCACTGAGACGTCGCTGCGCTGATCGGCGGGGAAGGCATACGACACGTCGTCGACAATGATGTCCACATATCGCGCGTAGTGGTTGACGGCGGCGATGTGATCGAGATCGGTTGTGACAGCCGCGAAGGAGATTTCGGCGCCCGGTGCAAGATCGTGGACGATCTCGATCATCACGGTGCCCTCCTGGCCTCGGTTGAGATCGCCAGCGCCGAACGCCCTCGCGTCGACCAGTTTGGGAGCCTCCCCGGCGCGCTGCGCCTGTTCGAGTCCCTTGATGCCATCCGAAATCACCGCGACCCGAATCCCGGATCCGTCGACATTGAATCGCGTGCGGGCCAGTGAGGCGTTGAGCGCCTCATCGCCCTCCGTCAGTGCGCTGCCAGCGGCGAAGCTCGCATAGAGCGGGCGCTGGACCGCGACGACACCATCGATCTCCAACAGCTCGTCGATTCGGCTCGCGTCCAGCCAGCCTTGCCACCGACCGAGCTCCGGAACCACGAGCTCGATCTCCAGGCCCGCCTCAGTCAGGAGACGCTCGGTCTGCGGTCCGGATTGTTCGACTCGCACATCGAGGTGTACACGGACCTCAGCCGCCCGTGCTTGTTGGGAAAGCAGGCCACCGATCGCCGTCAGGAGAACCGCGAGGCACAGGAGAGGTAAGGCGCGTCGCATGGCCCGAGATTACTTGAGCGAGTGGTCCCCCATACCGACGTAACCCGGCCTGGCATCAAGGCATCCGGCAGAACCTGTATGCGCGAACCCGGCCTTGGTGTCCCGTTGCAACCGTACGTAAATCGACCGCCCAGCCGCATGTGGACTTCACTGGCACAGATACACTCGAACTGTGTCCACAACGCGAGGACTACGGGACGGGTTCGCCTGGTGGCTGCCGCTTGTGATGGCGGCCCTGGCTGCGGTGATTGCGGTCCTCGCCTCGCAGACGGTCGCCGCGGCCTGGGATGCCGACGTGCATCTCTGGGCCCGCGAAGGGCCCAGCGCTGCCGAGTATGCGGAACTGGTACTGGACCCAGCAGTTCAGGATGCCGCCACGTCCGGCATGATGGCGACCGAGCACGGACCGCCGGAACTCGACGGGGTCGCAATCGAACTGAACGATTCGTTGATCCGCGTCACGGTGCGTGCCCCGCGTCAGGCTGATGCCGAAGCCCTGGCGATCTCACTCGCTCACGCAGCCGTCAACGAAGCCTACGTCCGTTACGGCGACGACGCTGGCCTCGATGTCCTGGGACTGGTTCGGCCGGGCGCGAGGAAAGTCGCGCCGGCGACGGAATGGGCGGCGGCCTGGGCCTCGGCGATCGGCCTGGCCGGCGGTCTTGCATTGGCCTGGGGCACTGCCAGGAGGTCGAGCGGTCCAACCTCGGCCCTCGGTCGGCTCGGTCGAATCGGCTTCCGTCCCCTGGCAGTGATACCCGCCGAAGCGGACCATCGGGCCGGCGAGGCAGCCGGGCAGGTATCCGGCATGGTCGTCAGGCCAACGGAGGAGCGGGAGCGCAAGGATGAGGCGGTCATGCTCGCCAACGCGATCAACGATGTCTCCGGAGTCGTTGCGCTGGTACCGCTGGATGATGCGTCCGGCGTGACCGCCACGCTGGTCCGGACCGCTCGCACGCTCGCAGCCCGGGGTCGCCCAGTGATCTGGTTGGACGGTCGGCGACCAGCATTCGAGCTCTCATACCGGGCGCCGCCGGCCTGGCTGGGCGGCGGGACATGGACGCCGCTGCGCCGATCAGAGCTAATGCTGCGCGCGGCGACGGAGGTTCAACGCCCCAACGGCTACGTTCTTCTGCTGACCGACTCGCTCAACGACGAGGCCACCCTTGACGTGCTGGAGTCCGCGGCCGGAGTGATCCTGCTCGCCCGGGCCGATGCATCGGACGCGGAACTGGTCCACGCCCGAGTGATGCTGGGCTCTGCCCGCTTGTTGGGTGTCGCGTTGACTCAGGCGCGAACCCCCGAACTGCGCGAATTCGAACTGGCGCAGATGGCCGATTAGCGGTATCCACAGAAGAGCATGTCCATGCTTCCCGGATATCGGAGCCGCACTGATGCACTTTGAACTGTCCGACGACCTCGCGGACCTACAGTCTCGACTGCTCACCTTCGCCCGCGACGAGATCGACCCAATCACGGCCGGCGCAGACCCCGAGTCCCCGTCGCAAGAGCTGCGCCGCGAGATCGCCAGGAGATCGGATGCGTCCGGCTTCTACCAGCTGGCGGTGCCTGAGTCCGACGGCGGTCTCGGCGCGGGACCCCGGGTCATCACCGCCGCCCACGAGGCGCTGGCGTTGAGCGGCAATCCCTTCGCCTCGCGCGCGCTTGGCTCGGGCCCCGGGATCATGCGCCTCGCGGACAACGACGCGCAGCGAGAGGAGCTGTACCGCCCCGTCGTCCGCGGCGAGCGCACTGCCGCCTTCGCCTTCACTGAAGCGCTGCGACCCGACGGGTCACGCCAGCCGACGCAGGCGGTGCGAGCCACAATCGGGGACGGATCGGACGGATTCCTGGTCACCGGCACGAAGGGCTTCGTGACGGGAGGATCGACTTCAGACTGGCTCGTGGTCGTTGCCAATGTGCCCGACGAAGGAACGGCCCTGCTCGTCATCGACCGCGACGCCGACGGAGTGACCGAGGGAGAGCTGGGCGCATCGATTGACGGCAGCACGCACTCCCCGTTCAACTTCGAGTCGGTCGAGGTTCCCGCTTCGAGGCTGCTGGGTAGCGTCGGCGACGGTCTCCCCCGCGCTCTGCAGAACATCGATCGCATGCGCCTCGGCGTCGCCGCGGACTGCGTGGGCTGGTCGCGCTGGGTGTTGCGTACCACGCTCGAACGAATCGAGGGCCCGCACCGCAGCGGGCAGCCGCTCGCCGAGCAACAACAGGTCCAGGCGATCTTCGCCGACATGGTGGCGGACACGTTCGCGGCACGGACGGCGCTCTACCAGGCCGCCGAGGCGCGCGAGGCCGACAAGCCAACCGCCGGTACCCAGGTCGCCGCGGCCAAGTGGCTCGCCTCCGAGTGCCTGCACCGAACGGTCGATCGGGCGATCCAGCTCCACGGCGCCCAGGCCCTGCTCAGAGGACATCCACTGGAACGCCTATATCGCACCAGCCGTTCATCGAGAATCGCCGAGGGCCCGACCGAGCTCCTCCGCCTGACCGTGACCCGTCACGTACGCCAAAACGGCGTCGAAGCCCTGTGAGTCGGCTTCGATACCATGGGAATGCTGTGAAGACGCGAGAGGTGCTTCGATGACGACGGCAGATCGAGCTGAAGTCGAAGACTTCGCACGGCAGTCGCAGCGGTTCTTGCAGCGAGCGCGGGAGTATGCGGCTGCTGGGGATCTGCACCAGGCCTCGGAGAAGGCCTGGGGCGCGGCTGCGCACATGGCCAAAGCCGTCGCAGCAGCGCAGGGCTGGGAGTATGACAAGCACCGAGACTTCAGCCACGTCTTGAACAACGCCTGGGAGCTGACAGGAAACGACCAGATCCGCCCGCTGCGCGCGATCGCAAACGACCTACACGGCAACTACTACCGGCGGGCACGGTTTCTGAATGCCCAGGCGATTGCCGCCGACATCGAGAGTGTCGCGGAACTGGTAGAGATATTGACGCCGCTCACCGAGTAGGGCCGCGGCTAGTTCCCGACACCGAGACCTTCGTATCGCTGCTGGTGATGCAGGCTCACCCGATCCATCAGTTGGCGATTCGAAGCCCGCAGGATCCGACTCAGTAGATTGAGCTGCTCCACCGTCGATTCCGACTTCAGGATCTCCTGCTTGACGGATGCCGGCGCTTCGATGCTCGAGGCGATGTGATTGACGAGCGGGTACGGCTGTCTCGGTAGGCGATACGTTCTCTGCCACGAATTCTGGAGTGCCAATGCGAAACCGAGGTGGTCGCGGTACAGAGAGGCCGACGTGTCGTACGCGAGGTAGGCCTCGGACGACTCTGCGTCCGCCGGATCGTCGAGATACTCCACCTCGGCCACCCAATATGGACGCTCGCCTAACTTCTCGATGATCCGGAAGCGGCGCTCGCCGAGGCAGCCGATGTTGAATCGCCCGTCGGGGAACGCCTCATTCGACTCCATTCGCACCGTGCAGCCGACCTCGTGCGTTGGTTCGCGCTCCTCGGCGCTCGTCTGTTGGCGGGTGCGGCGGGTCAGGACAATGCCAAACGGATCGCCCGTCTCGAGCGTGTCTTTGACCAGTTGCCGGTAGCGCGGCTCGAAAATGTGCAGCGGCACCGACTCGCCGGGAAACACGACAATCTGCAGCGGAAAGAGCGGCAGTTCCGGCATACTCCTGATTTCCGAGTCGCGCGGCGAGGCGCTACCTGACGCCTGCCATTCTACCGGCGAGGCGCATCACCCGACGCGCGTTGCCGTTCTCATTGAACGCGCGGAACACCTGCAGCCGCTCGGCCTGCAGCGATCCCTCGGCGTGGATCGCCAGCACCTCTTGGTAGGCGCCGTAATCGGACGATGTCAGATCGCGAATGAAGTTGAGCAGTTTCATCCGTTGTTCGCCGTCCACGCCATCGCGTCCCGCCAGATACTTCTGCAAGAACGGACGCAGTTCTTCCGTCTCCCAGTCCTCGTCCCCGGGACCGGTCACCAGGATCCCGCCCGCGATCTCCTGAACATGCTGCACGGCCTCGTGATAGCCGTGGGCGAAGTGCGACTTGGCCAGGTTGACCGTCATCGGGTCCGGCGCCACCTGGCCGTTTGGCTTGGGGATGCAACGCTCGGCCGACTTCTCGATCAACGCGCGAGTCGTCTCTGCGTACGAGATTAAATCGACAAACTTCTCGCGCACGTGCGATACGCCGATGATCCCGTTGTAGTCCGCTGCCAGCGCCGCGCAGCCGCCGAGCGCGTCAATCAGCGGCAGCTTGTACGAGACGGCGGTGAAGCGGTGGTACTCAACAAAGGTCAGCGCCAGACTGCCCGCGGCCTCCGTATCGCCGTCGAGGAAGATTCGATCGTTCGGCACGAAGACATCGTCGAAGATCGTGATCGTTTCCATCATCTTGCGCACCGCGGAGATCGGACGCTCGCCCTCGTGTTGAGCGTTGTCGCCAAATGGCGATGCGATGAAGCGCAGGTTCGGCGTGTCGACCGGAAGCGCGAAGGCGATCGCCCAGTCCTCTTCCTCCGGCCCCATTGCCCGAGTCGGGAGCACGATCACCTCGTTGGTGTTGGTCACGACTGAGGTGTGCGCCTTGGCTCCACGCACGACGACTCCGTCGGGTCGGCGCTCCACCACGCGCAGATACATGTCCGGATCGGATTGCTGCGACGGTCGGCGGACCCGATCGCCCTTCACGTCGGTTTGCGCCACAGCCAGCGAGAGATCGTTTGAGCGGCAGTGCTCATAGAACGCGCTGGCGCGTTCGAAGTAGACCGGATCTTCAAACTCGGAGGTCACCGCGAGCAACGCAAACAGTGCGTCCGTCCCGATCTCTTTGATCAGCACCACCAGAGTGTCGCCCTCGGCCGTCGCTGCCTCGATCAGCTTCGAGCGATTGAGCAGATCTTCCGTACTGCGGGGGATCCGGTAGTAGGCCGAGTAGCTCTCGCCGTTTTCCTCGTAGGTCGCAAGGTCGCGATACTCGTCCGACTCGGCCATCTCGTAGTCAATGCAGGCGTGTTTGACCGCCTTGCTGATCGTCGGGTGGGTCGTCACATCGTCAACGCGCTCCCCGCGGTACCAGATCTCTCGCCCGTCGCGCAGTGACTCAACGTATTCGGCAGCGGTTCGAAGTGCCATCTCGTATTCCAATCACGCAGTATCGTGCCGCGATCGTAGCCGACGCCTGCTGGCGCACCTGTCGCCCACAACAACCCGTTCGCGCTCCTCTATCTTGCTCGCAACCACCTTGAAGATGCTGCTCATGCCGCCGCTCCGTTACGTCATCCGCGTCCTGATACCGCTCGCTGCCCTGTTGCTTCTCGTCTTGCTCTTCATTGCACCGGCCCGCGCCGAGACACCCGTCCAGATCGACCTCAGCCCGACTGCTGCCTGCGCCCTGCTCGACACCGGCGAGATCGATTGCTGGGGCTTTGATATCCCCCTCGTCCATGACGTACCCGAGGGCGCCTTTACGGACCTCAGCATCGGACCGAATGACGCCTGCGCCATCTCCACAGACGGGGCTGCCGTTTGCTGGGGCGTCACCTATGCGTCCGTGCAAGCCAAGATCGACGGACTCCTGGCCCGCGACCCCGAAGCCGACCTCGACTTCGTTGGTCTCGCCCAACTCGTTCCTCCCGAGCGCACCGATCTCGTCCAGATCGTGGTGCATCCCTGGCGACACTACGCCTGTGCGCTCACGACTCAGGGCGATATCGACTGCTGGGGGCTGCTGCAACCTCCCCGAGCCGCTCCGGAATCCGACAACTTCGTCGAGCTGATCAACACCGGCCGCGAATTCTGTGCTCTCGATGCCGAAGGCAGCACAACCTGCTGGGGCGATCTGACCATCGATCGGTTCGTCTCCGACGCCGGTCCGTTCGTCTCGGTCGCGCCCAGCGGCAACGGCCTCTGCGGGATAACCGCCGATGGAGACGTGCGCTGCCGCACGGCCCAGGCTCGCGCCGCTCCGGGTCCGCCCCAGCCGTACACCCAGTTGTTCCGCAATGTCCACGTACTCGGCTCGCAAGGCTGTGCGATCCTCGACGACGGCTCGATTCAATGCCGCCAGATATTCCACCAGTGTCTGGACCTGATCGCTCCCGAGATTGACTTCTGCCCGCCGGACCTGATCCGGTTCCAGTACTGGGCCATCCCGTTCACCATCCTCTTCGAGGGCGGCCCCGACGAGGACACCACCGCTTCGCGTTCCTACGTCAAGCTGTTCGGCGATCAGGCCGCCTGCGCGATCACCACTGAAGGCCATATCGATTGCTGGAGCGATTTCCAGGACGACCCCCGTCACAACGTGCCCGAGCGTTTCCGTCCGCTGCCGCCGAGTGAGGATCCCGAACCTCCCGCGGACGAACCCGCAGATCCTGCCGAGGACGATCAATAAAGGCCAGGGTCTTCGACACCGATTCTGATCTCCGCAGCCGTGTCCTCCTGACCGTGACCTGGGGATACCATGTGTTGCGGACATAAGACATACCGATTGGATCCGAGGATGCGAACACTCCTGGCTGCGCTGGCGTTGGTGTTGGTCTATGCCGTGGTCGCCGGCGGGGGGTCAGCTCGTGCGCAGGAAGAATCACCCGACTGCCCCGCGCCGACTGCCCTGGGCGAGTTGACCGATGTGCTGAACATCAGCGGCGCGTGGTCAACCGACCAATGCGACCGATCGAAGTTCCTCGACAATCGCTCCGGTCAGTTGTTCAGCTTTTCCCTCGCGGAGGAATCCGAAGTCCGGATCGACCTGAGTTCGCCCGATCGGGACGCCCTGCTATACCTACTCGCCGAGGACGGCCGGTTGATTGAGGCCGACGACGACACGGGCGGTGGCAATGACGCGCGCATCGAGCGCGAGCTCGCAGCGGGGACCTATCAGCTCGAGGTCAGCGCGCTGGGCTGGTCCGGTCGCGAGGGCGGCTCCTTCGATCTGAGCATTCGTGTCGTCGAAGGCTGTCTTGACCTGGTCCATCTCGGAGTACTCGTACACACACTCAGCGCCAAGGGCGCGTGGTCTCACTTCGGCTGTGAGTCCGACTACCGGTCCGATCGCGCCGGGCAGCGCTACCGCTTCGAGCTGGCCGATAATCGTCGCATTCGAATCGATCTGACGTCGGAGCTGGCCGACGCCTACGTGTATCTCTTGAGCGAGAGCGGGGCGTTGCTCGAGGCCGACGACGACGGCGGGGTCGGACGCAACTCACGGATCGAGCGATTCCTTGGCGCGGGCACGTACATGGTTGAGGCGACGAACTGGGGCGATCGCGACCTCAAGGGGCTGATCGCAGCCGAGTTCGAGCTCACCATCGCCACAGCTGGAGACGGACCGATCGTCAAACTGGAGGCGATCGACGCGCCCGATCGCGTCGTCCGTGGTTTGCCCTTCACCATCAACTACCGGGTGGGCAACCTGGGCGACGAGCCACTCTCCACGCTCGACCCCGATGCCAGAGTGCGGGTGCAAGTCCGCTGGCCTTACATCGCCGACTGGCGAACCTCCTGGATCGACGTCCTGGACGGGGATGCGGAACTCTTGCCCGTGGGCACGTCCTATCACTCTGACGAGACCGTGCAGGCGTTCGCAAGCCAGCCCCTGACTCAGTTGCATCCGTTCGAGGGATTGTTCACGTGGCGTACGGGCCCCACCGACGTGATGCTTGAGGTCGTCGTCATCAACGACGACTTCGACTCCCTCGCGAGCCACTGGCTGACGCGGCCGATCATGGTGCTCACCGGCTTCGAGTTCGACCCGGTCAACGTAAACGTCGACGGCGTCGGGTATCAGGTCTCCGCGATCGCCGCCAACGATGGCGAAGTCGAAACGACGGTCATCCCGGCGGATGAGGTCGGACAAGAAACCACCGACACAGCCGACCCGACTGAGAAAGGTTCGGACGACTCCGAACCCGGCGAGGACGAGGGCCTGGATCCCGAAATCACAGCCCTTGCCATCTACGCCGCCGGCGTGCGGACACAAGCGCTGGCAGACTTCGGTTCGACCCTCGAATCTCTCAACGCGCAAGCAGAATCGCTCTTCTCGATCGTCGGACGAGGCGGATTGCCGTTGTCCGAGGTCGCGACGCCGTCGGCGCCGACGCTCGAGGCGCTGCTCGCGACACTCAACGCAGCGCATAGCGAAACGCTTGTGAACGCCCGATTCGACGCACAACATTTCCAGAGCGCGGACGCGGCCGAGGAGATCGTCATTCTCGCCGGCGAGGCCGCGGCGCGACGAATCGAACAGTTCACCAGTGACTGGGCGACATTGCTGGACGCGGACCGAGTGATTTCACCGGAAGAGGCGCTGGACGCGCAGGCCCAACTCGCGTTTGCCCAACATGTCGATGCGCCACTGGTCGAAGCCGCCCTCCTGGTGTTGGCGAAGCGTGACGCCGACAGCGGATGGAACAATCCGGAGGTGGCTGCCACGCTCCGCGCGTTTGCCGCCGGCATCGACTGCCGCGTCGACGCCGGTGCGCTGTCCTTCTCCGACGGCGCGCTGCGGCTGCAATCGCCGATCTATCGCCTCATGCTGGATCGCGCATACTGCGGAGCCTCAACCGCGAGTGACGATCACGATTTGTTGCTCACCGGCCTCGATCTGGACTCGAACCCGGTCATTCCCGAACCGGAAGTCGACGTACAGCCTCCGGCTCCCCCCGTCGTCACCGCCACCCGCCTGCTCGCCCGCGTCCTCCCGGATGGACGGGTCGAGTTCGCAGCCGATCTCTCGAACGGCGCCCGATCGCTTCCGATCCAGCGGAGATTGCCCGTCGGCGCTCCCGCCGACCAATGGTTGCGCACCGGGCCCGTGGCTCACGACGGCGAGGAGCTCGGTCGGATCTACGCACGACGCCTGAGCAACGGCCTCGTCCAGGCCACCTACGTACCCGACGGCGCGGACATGGATTCGACATCGCGCTGGGTCGTACCGGCCGACGCTCCGGTCAACGCCTGGCTGGGCAGTGCGGAACTCGAGCGAGGTCCAGGTCTAAGAGATGACCTTGTTCAGCGGGTAGCTGACCAGGCCGCTGGCACCGGCGCGGCGCAGTTCGGGGATCATCTCTCGCTCCTGGCGCTCATCGAGAATAATCTCCAGCGCAACCCATGAGCTGTCGATTAGCGGGCTGATCGTGGGGGCGTGCTCGCCGAATTTGCCGATGATGGCGAGCACGTCCTCCAGCCGCTCCTGCGGCGTGTTGAGCTTGAGCCCCACCTTGGTCGTCGCCGCGATCGCGCCCTGCAGCAGCGTGTTGATCGCCTCAATCTTCTCCCGACGCTCAGGATCGGCCCAGGCGTCCTTGTTCGCGATCAAGCGGGCCGTGCTCTGAAGCACCTCCGCGATCACGCGCAGGTTGTTGGCCCGCAACGACGACCCGGTCTCCGTCACGTCGACGATCGCGTCGATAATCCGCGCCTTGACCTCCGTCGCCCCCCAGCTGAACTCGACTCGCACGTCAATGCCGCGCTGTTCGAAGTACTGGCGCGTGGTGCGTACCAGTTCCGTCGCAATCACGCCGCCTTCGAGCTGCTCAATCTCCCTGACATGTGACTCGGCCGGCACCGCCAGCACCCAGCGAGCCGGTCGGCTGGTGGCCTTGCTGTAGGTCATCTCCGCGACCTCGACGACGTCCGCCCCTGTCTCGACGACCCAGTCGTGACCCGTGATGCCCACATCCACCACGCCGTCCTCGACGTAGCGCGCCATCTCCTGCGCGCGGAACATCGTGCAACTGATGCTCTCGTCGTCGATCTCCGGGAAGTACGAGCGCGAGTTCACCGACACATGAAACCCGGCGCGCCGAAACAGATCGAACGTGGATGCTTCGAGCGATCCCTTGGGCAATCCCAGCTTGAGCATGACGCCGGCTCCGAAGTAGGTCTGTGTCGTTCCTGTGGCTACGTGCTGATCATCGCGCATTCGCAGGAATGCCCGGTGTAGCGGGATACACTGGCCGCATGGCGACGATGGATCAGCCTCAGACGCACGTGCCGCTCACCGATGAACGCATCGAGCGTCTGCACGAGATGATCAGTGACGAGCTCGACGCGGCCTGGCTCTACGACCGCCTGGCCGGCATGAGCGACCCGCAGCCGGCCACGGTCCTGCGCAGCATGGCCGAGTCGGAGCGCGAGCACGCCGCCCACTGGGTCTCGCTGCTGGGCGACGAAGAACCCGTCGCCTACGTCGACGCCCATCATCCGTCTCTGCGGGTTCGGCTGATGGCCTTCGAGGCTCGCGTCTTCGGCCTCGGTTACATCATCTCGCAGCTGCGTCGCGAAGAGCTCACCGACATCCAGCGCTACGTCGCCGACCCCGATTCAGGCGGTCTCGCCGAGGAGGAACGGGAGCACCGAGCGACGCTCGCGGAGCTGGCCCCGCAGTTCGGCGCCGAGGGTGCGATCGGCGAGGGTCATGCCGGCGTCGGCGCCAAGGGCGCCTCCACCTTTCGCGCGGCGCTCTTCGGTCTCAACGACGGCATCGTCTCCAATCTCGCGCTGATTGCCGGCGTCGCCGGCGTTGCCATCGGCTCCGAAGCCGTAATGGTCGCCGGCATCGGCGGCTGGCTCGCCGGCGCATTCTCCATGGCGGGCGGTGAGTACATCTCCGTCCGCAGCCAGTCCGAGGTTCTGCAGCGCCAGATCGCCATGGAGCGCGACGAAGTGCTGCTCGATCCCGGCGAAGAACGGCGCGAGCTGATCAGCATCTATCGAGCCAAGGGACTCTCCCAGGAACTGGCCGAACAGGTCGCGGCCGAACTGTCGCAGAAGCCTGACGCCCTGGTCGACACGATGGTCCGCGAAGAACTTGGGCTCGATCCGGAAGGTCTCGCCAATCCCTGGAAGGCGGCCGCGAGTTCGTTCCTGTCGTTCTCGTTCGGCGCATTAATTCCACTCGTGCCGTTTCTGCTCTGGCACGCGGCCGACTGGACGGTCAACTACTGGGCGCTCGTCGCCGGCGTCGTGGCCAGTGTCGTCACCCTCGCCGTCGCTGGTCTGTTCACCTCGCTGGTCACCAGCCGCAACCCGCTCTACTCCGCCGCTCGATCCGTCTTCGTCGGCGTCGTGTTTGCGGGAATCACATTCGCAATCGGCAGCGCCCTGCCCTTCGACCTCTAGCCAACCAGCCCCCGCACAGCGCCACTAGAACAGCCGGGCAAGCTCTTCGTCCGGATCGAAGTCGTCTACGTCGACACCGAACTCGCGCGGCAATTCCGCGCCGAACGCCTGCGCGTCGCGTTCGATATCGAGCTGCTCGATCCGCGGGTAGAACTCCAGCGGCGGCATACGCTCCGGAAACCCCAGCGCGCAGAGCCGTTGGCCGCGGTCCGGGATGCTGCTCAGCGCCTCGAAGATGGCCGGTCCGTGGCCCAGCACCATGATGTCGGGCGCGTCGTCCTCAGGAGCCGCCTCGCCGCTTAATGTCTTGGCCCCGAGGAGTCCACAGATGAACTCCTCCACGACCGGGCGCATCGGCTGCGAGTCGTCGGGCCGTACCGGACTCGAGGTGTAGCCAAGGTCTTTCAGCGCGCGCCGAAATCCCGCATGGCCCGGAGCGATGTGCGCGAACAGCGCTCTGACGTCGCCGTCGGCGGCCTGTGAGCGGCTGCGCGCAAAGTCGAGCACCGTGCCCCAGTCGGGACGCGTGCCCGGATTCGGCTTCTCGCCGAGTATCTCCCCCAGTTCCTTCTCGATGCTCCGACCGTCGACGATCAGGTAGAAGTCGCGAACCCCATCACTCTCCAGGCGTTGGAACGTCGGCGGAGCAACCGGCTGCTCCAGCGCCTGCGGCTCGACCAGCGCCGGCTGATACGGCGCGGAGGGGTCAGCCTCGAAGAAGGAATCGGCATCGTCGTCGAACTCGACCCGCGGCAAGGGAGTCCGAAAGAGCTGGGCGTCGTCCTCGATGTCGTAGAAGTCGATCTGGTCCTCAAGCTCCGGCGCATCGGGGAAGAACTCCGTGAACCCGAACACGCTGACCCGGTCCGCCTGGTCGGCGAGTCGAGGCAGGTCGCCAATCAGCTCCTCGTTGTGTGTGCCGACGATGATCTGCCACTCCTGGTCGGGCAGAGCGGCATCGTTGAGACGAGTGACCCGCTCACGGATCAGATCGGCGCAACTCTGGCCGGGGACGAAACGATCCCCGAGCGCGATCATGAATCCGGAGGATTGCAGGAAGTGCATGAATCCCTGCTGCCCCGGAGCCCAGAAGACGAACGTGGCGGTGTATGGAGCCGGACCGCAGTTCTGCTTGACGAATGATTCGAGCCGGCGCCAGTCGGGCCGTGTGTCCGGTCCCGGTGGCTGACCGATGACGCGGCCGAGCGTGCCGTCGATCGACGGTCCGTCGATGAACACGTGGTGGCCGCGAGGTGGCGCGAAGGGAGGATCGGGATGGTGCAACGTCATGGCGGATTCGATTCGGGAATGAGATATGCGAACGATGGCTACTGGCTGACTGGCCCCTGATCTCCTGGCCTCACTACGGGGGTCAGCAGGGCGTTAAGACTAGGGTAGATCGATTAATGTCGGCGTGACGTGGCCAGGCGCGATGAGGGCGCCGTGCGGGAGCAGCATCCTACTCCGCCTGCGCAACAGCAACAGATGCGAGGCGTTCGGCGTTGACCGCCTGAACCGACTGCACCGCGCCGCGTTGCGCCAGGCTGGAAGTCCAGACGGCGCCCGCGGGCACGTCTTCGGTGATCTCGGCTGCCAGGATGATCTGCGTTCCGTTGCCGGACAGACTCACCGCCGAGCCCTCTTCGATCCCGCGCGCGGCAGCGTCTGCCGGATTGATCTGCACGCCCTCGGAGCGATGCAGCAGATCGGCATTGACATCGCCCCGAGCCGCGCTGAGGCGATCGGTGTAGAGGTCGCGGCCCATAAGCAGCGTCAGCGAATCGTCGCCATTCGTCGCGCCGGTCGGAGGAACCGACAGGAAGCGCTGCGTGGCTGCGCCGTTGACTGGCATCCGTGTCTGTGTCGCGCCGGGCTCGGCCAACGACGCATAGCGGCTGTCGGCTGCCGCCAACGCCGTTCGTGCTTCGCGCACGTCCTGCGGCTGGCTCGGCGCTGGGATCGGATCGCCCGGTTCGCCGTCCTCGTTGGTCGTCGGAGTCTCGACCGCCGGAAGCCGCTCGGCCAGCGCATGCAGCCAGTCGCCGAGCGCCCGCGCGTTGCGTTGCTCGACCGTGGCGCTCCGCAGACGAAGGATCTGACGGTCGGCGTTGGTGATATGGCCGTCCTTGCCGAACGCCGAGATATCAGGCAGCACGTGGGTGGCGCGCTCCACCGTCTCCGTCGAAACCTCGTCGATCACGACCAGTGCGTCCAGGTTCTCCAGCGCGGCGATCGTACCGGCGCGATCCGGGTGCAACAGCACCGGGTTGTCGCGGGCGACGACCAGCGCCTTGAGGCTGCCGTCGCGCGCCGCCTCGAGCATCCCGGAGACGCCCAGTCCGCCCTCGCCGGGGGCGATACCGAGGTCTCGAAGCCCGACGGAGTTCGATTCCGGTGGAAGCACATGCAGCGAAGCCGGAGCGTCGGCCGGGCCGGCCAGCGCGATCGCCAGGTTGGCCGCCGCCCGAACCTGGGCGCCCGCCTGAGCAGAGTTCGTGCGCGACGGCGCCACCACCACTGCGACGGAACCGCCGCGTCGACGCAGCACGGTTGCTGAGGCAGCGTCGACGCCCTCAACCGAGCCGCTCACATCCGACAGGCCGTCGATCTCAGTCAGCGCCGTCCGTACGTCGAGGTCCTTGACCACGCCGGTCGCCAGCGCCTGGGCGACCCCGGCGAGATCGCCGTCGGCGGGATGAAGTACGTGGTCGTCGTCCACTGCGTATTCGGCCAGCGGGTTACGTCGCGACGAAATGCTGATCAACGATGCGCCGTTGTTGGCCACGGCGTCTTTGATCCGTACGCCGAGCACATTGTTCGAGGCCGAAATGTCGTCGCCGATTGCAATCACCAAATCGGCTGTCTCAACCGAAGTCAGGCGTGAGGGCAAGTGCTCCGAGCCGAACGCGTCATTCAACGCGTCGCCGATCGCCGCCGTCACCGGCCCCAGCGACGAATCGAGATTCGTCACGCCGAGGCGAGTCGCCAAAGTCTTCAGCGAGTAGAGCTCTTCGAGCGTCATCTGCCCCGAACCGAGGACGCCCACCGCCTCCGGCCCGTGCGCATCAAGGACGGCCGAAATCGCGGCAGCCGCATGCTCGACCACGGCGTCGCCGTGCTGCTCGAACGCGTCCTCGCCGCGACCGATCGACGCAGCGCGCACGCGATCCTTGTCTCGGGTCTGGTCGTAGCCGAAGCGTCCCCGCACGCAGATCTGCGAGCGCGAGACATCGTTGCCGTTGCCCGGCCGCACCTGGATCCCGCGCCCGTCGCGCACGCCCATCTGGATCGTGCAGCCCATCGAGCACTCGGTGCAGGTCGTCGTCACCCAGCGATCCGGCCGCGCGACCCACTTGTTCGGCGCTTCCATCAGCGTCGCCGTCGGGCAGACGTCGATACAGGCGCCGCAGAAGTCGCAGTTCGATTCGTCGATCTGGCCGCCCGCGCCGAATGCGATCCGCGTCGAGAATCCGCGCCCCGCCAGCGTGATCGCCGTCGTGTGCCTCAGATCGTCGCAAGCACGCACGCAGCGCGTGCAGATGATGCACATCTGCGGGTCAAACTCGAAGAACGGGTTCGCCCGGTCGGGCTCCGGCTGCTGGAAGCGGTAGTAGGTGCGCGCCTCGTCGATGTATGGCTCGACGTTGGCGCGGCCCACGTCGGCGGCATCGCACGTGGTCTGCAGTTCGCAGCGGTAGTTCTTCGAGCAGGTCACGCAGCGGTGCGTAACCTCGTTGTCGCGCAGGCAAATCTCACCGGTGCGGCAATGTTCGATCCGGTGACAGGTCAGGCAACGGTCTGAGTGGTTCGCGAGGATCACCGCCAGGACCTCCTGGCGCATCTCGGTCACCTCGGGCGTGTCGGTGCGCACGACCATGCCGTCCATCACGGTGGTCGTGCAGGACAGCGGCAGTCCGCGCATCCCTTCGACCTCGACCGCACAGGTGCGGCAACCGGCGTACGGGGGCAGGCCGTCGAGGTAGCAAAGATTGGAGATCGCGAAACCGGCGTTCTTGATCACCTCGACCAGCGGAGCGCCAACCTCGGCCTCAACCGACCGTCCATTGATCGTGATCGTCGCCATAACGTCTCCCGGATTCCAGCCAGCCACAGGCACGCAGAACCACAGCGCAGTCTACCAGTCGAATGGATTCAAGCCTCCATTTCTCGCGTAGATTGAAGCAATGTCTCGCTCATCGCGGTTCGCAAGAATGGCGGGGGCCCTCCTTGCTCTCGCGCTCTGCCTGCTGTTGGTCCACTCGATCTCTGCCGAGCAGGACGCGCCCCCGGCAAGCAGAACGCTCTATCCCGGCGACAATCTGATCGGCTGGGTCGGCTTTGCGACCACGCCCCAAGCACTGTTCGACCAGATTCCCGAAGCGAAGCTGATCTACACGTGGGACGCCGATGACTCCCGTTACCGCTTCGCCGCGCCAGGGTTCCCTGCGACCCTCCACTCGATCGAGCCCGGAATGGGCGTGATTGTGCGCATCGCCGGCGAGGACCCGATCGTGTGGCATCAACCAACCGTCGCCGACGGCGAATGGGTGTCTCTCAAACCCGGACCGAACCTCGTCGCTTGGACCGGACCCAGCGGCACGCCGATCGATCTGGCTGTCCGGTCCATCGGTGAGTCACTCACGCACGCCTTCTACTCCACACCCGACAGCAGCGAACTCGCCCTCTTTCAGCCCGGCTCCCGTCCAGGCCCCGAGCCTCAACATCAACTGCGCCGCGGCGACGGCCTCTGGGTGTTCAACGCCGCGGAAACGAACTGGCTCCAGCCCAGCGGCGATCGCGCGCTCCATCCCCTCGGCCCGCCGCCCGACGAGGTCCGCTGGTCGGCATCATTCGACAAGTACCTCGACGCCGACGGCATCGCCTTCATCGCCACCGAGAACGTCGCCGACGAAGCACTCTTCCGCGCCGCCGCCATCTTCGACGAGATGCTCGTCAATCGCCCCGACCTCCGCGAAGCGCTCGTCCGGCGTCGCGTGCACACCGTCATCGTGGGTCAATCCGAGCAAACCTTCGACCTCGCCCCGTACCGGCAATATCGGGATCGGATTGAGCTGCGACCGTGGGGCGAGGGCGGACCTCGAGGCCTGGGACCAAACGACTTCACGCCCACGCTGATTCCCGAGGAAAACCTCCTCTGTCTGGCCGACGACGCCTACCGAGGGCACGACGTCACGGTCCACGAGTTCGCCCACGCGATCGACTACGCACTCAGGCACGGACGCGAGGCCGGCAGCTTTCAGGCCTCGCTGGCCTCCGCCTACCGATCCCTGGTCGAGACTGAGCGCTGGAAGGGAACCTACGCCGCGCGCAACGTGCGAGAGTTCTGGGCCGTCTCGCTCGGCACCTGGCTGGGTCTGGACCGATCACTCAGATTGCATATCAGAACCGCCAACGATCTCGAGCGGTACGCACCCGACGTGGCCGAACTGATCACGTCAACCGTCGGCGAGATCCGAGTTGATGCCACCTGCCAACCCGCCGAGGCGCCGCTACAGGGCGCGACCCGCAAGCACCTTGTGCAGGGAGCCCTGCTCACTGCCGACGGTGCCCCCGTCCCAGGCGCTCGAGTCCGCCTAGAGCGACAGCAGGACACCGCGACTCCCGGCCAGACCGGGAGCATCAGCGAGTACTCCCTCTGGAGCGACGGCCGCTTCGCCCGCTTCATCCTGCCCGGCGAGTACCGACTCAGCTTCCGCTGGGAGCACTGCCCGCTGTTCTACCACGCCGACGGACTTACGATCGCCAAAGGCGACGCTCAGCTCATCGCCCTCGCCGAGAACGGAATCGAGATCAACGTCCACCTTCCCGAAGACGTGTGCCGCCAGCGTTTCAGCGGGACCATCGTCGATAGCGACGGCAATCCCGTGCGCGTAGGGATCGCCGTCCTGCGCGAGCCATCCGCCGACATCGACACCGGCGGCGCCTCCTTACGTTCGGACGTTGACGGCCACTTCGCCGTGCGCCTGCCCACGACCGGCCGCTATCGCATGTACATGTACGCCAGAGGCTGCTGGCTCACCTACGACGGCCAATCGCTCGTCGACTACGACACCGAGACACACATCGATGCCGACCAACTGGACGGCCAGGAACTCAAACTGACCTTGCCCGATCGCACTTGCAGCGAATAGCCCGCAGCCCCCGACATCCCCGCCCAACACGCTCCCCTAATGGTGCTGCCGACGCTCCTCGGGATGTACCGTCTGCTGCACCGCCTGCTGACCGTTCGGGTAAACCCAGTCGTGCTGCTCCAGATACTCGTTGGCCAGCTCGATCAGGTCGTCCTTGTCCTTGTACAGACGATTCGGATTCGTCACCACGTTCGTGTACGACCCGCCGACCTGGATCGCCTCATACGGACACGCCTCCGCGCACAGCCCGCAGTACATGCACAGCCGGAAATCGATCTCGTACCGATTGACCAGGAACGAGCCGTCCTCGCGAGGCTCCGTGTCGACCAGGATGCAGCCGTCGGGACAGGCCTGCGCGCAGGTCGAGCAGCCCGTGCAGCGCTCCACGAACCAGACCAGGTTCGTCCGCGCCCGCGGCGGGATGTTGCGCTCCTCCTCCGGGAACTGCACCGTCACCGGTTCCTTGCGCACGTGCTTGACCACGGTCATCAGTCCCTTGGCGATGCCCTTGCCGAAGACCATGTACCCGTCTCTCTAGCGGCTTTGCCCGCTCAACCGATTAGCGGCTCGTGAAGAAGTTCTGGTCGTGCGGCAGCGCGCCCGTCCACTTGTCCCGAGGCTGACCGTCCGCGCTCAGGTACGGCGGGAACAGCGATTCCAGCTCCTGCCGGATCGGGTCGCCCTCGGGCAGCATCCGCGAGAAGTCGCCCGTCGGCTCCGGCCGACGCTTGCGATGGCCGTTCGCGTGCTCCTCGTCGATCACCTGCTGCAGCAGCATCAGACCGGCCAGCAGCGACTCCGGCCGCGGCGGACAGCCCGGCACGTAGACGTCGACCGGGACGATGTTGTTCACACCCGGCAGCGTCGAGTAGCCGTGCGCGAACGGACCGCCGATGTTCGAGCATGAGCCCATCGAGATCACCCACTTGGGCTCGGCCATCTGCAGGTAGATCCGCCGAACCGGAGGCGCCATCTTCCAGGTCACCGTGCCGGCCACGATCATCAAATCCGCCTGCCGAGGCGACGCCCGAAACACCTCGGCCCCAAACCGGGCCAGGTCGTACCGAGCATTCGCCGTCGCGATCATCTCAATCGCGCAGCAGGCCAGCCCGAACATCGCCGGCCACAGAGAAGACCGCCGAGCCCAGCCAAACACCTTGTCCACCGTCGAGACCAGAAGCTGAGACCGAAGCTCGTCCTCAACATCCGTCACCGGGTCCAACAGGGGGATCGGAGCCCCCCCAGTGTCAAACGTCGGAGAAACCATCCCAACTCCATTCACCCATCCGCCTCAGGATACACGAGCCCTCCCACTCCCCGACCCGCTCCGTTCCCCGACTCGATCGGGGACCAGCCCCTTCCCCTCTCCCCCGCGCCAGCGGGCGGATGTCCCATTGAGACAGGGGGCTTGCAGTTCTCAACCCGCTGAGCGACGCGATCGCCTCAGGACGCTATGAGCCGTCAATGGCGTTGGACGCCACGGGAAACTCGTTCTCATCGAAGATTAGCTGGAACGAGCCTGTGACAGGCCCGTCAGTCACGCGGACCGCACCGTAGCTCGTCAGCGGTTCATCACCGACGGCCCGGGGACTCCGATTGAAGGCTTGCTGCAACACCTCGAACACCTTCTGTTTGTACTTGGTGTCTTCGGCGTCTTTGAGGTGGTCACCCTTCGTCTCGAAGACGAGCAGGCGCTTTCCGTTGTCGGCGGGTGTTGCGATCGCGATGAAGTCTGGCCAGATGCGATACGGCTTCCAGCCGCGAATGGCGTACTCGCCACGCTGACGCACGGCGATGCGGTGCCACCACTCAATCGCCCGCTTTTCGTCCAGGTAGCGGGCGAAGCGACGCTCCAACTCAGTGTCATACTGGCTGCGCAACTGCGGCGTGAACAGGCTGAGTTGCAGCGGTTGACCGGGCCGACGCTCGAGCGAGGAGTCGGTGTCCTCGTTGTAGTGGACTTCGTACGACTCTTCGCGCAGCCGATGCCTGAGCGATGTGGTCAGGTCGAAGCGCACTTCTTCCTCTCGCAGTTTGCGCTTGAAGATCTGCTCGGTTTGCTTGTAGATCTCGTTGGTGACGTGTTCGCGCAAGACGGCGGCGAGATGCGAGCGCTGGCCGTAGATGTCGTCGTCCGACTGGTCGGCCTCGCGCAGCCGCTCGATCATGTCTTCGACGATCCGCCCGGCCTGCCAGGGATTTGGGACGACATCTGCCAAACGGCGCGTGTACCAGGCGATCTTCACGCTTGTGTCGACCTCGATGCGGCGCGGCTGGTCATAGTGCGGAGTGAGGCCGTGCTCGCCGAGCATGACGGTGGCGCGTGACACGGACGCTCCTTCGCCGCTCGCCGCCTGGATGTCGGGAGGATCGATCAGATTCCAATCGACTTCCCGAAGCAGGTCACGCGTGTAGCTCAGATGGCGCCAATCTGCGCCATCTGCATGCGTGACCAGCGGCAGGTAGATCATCTCATTGCGGAACTGCGATCGGCGCTCGATTGTAGTTGTCTGTAACTCCCCGCTATCAGTCAACACGAGGCCCGACAGACCGGTCAAGCCTTCGTTCTCAAGCCCGAGCTTGACGCTAGTAACAGCGTCGCCGACATCAGTATTGAAGCAATGTACGTAACACTGATCGAGTTCGGCTCGATTGGTGCGCTTGGCGTGCGGCTGGCGCATCACCCGACCAATCAACTGCGTGATCGCGGTCTGGGCGCGCGTGTTGTCGAGCAGCACAAGGAGCGACGCGAAGGAGCAGTCCCAGCCTTCCATCAGCGCCGCTTTGGTGATGATCCAGCGGATCGACTCTAAAGGCGAAAGCAGGTCGACATCCTTGAGATCGTGCTGACCGCTTGCCTGGATAGCAATCTGGTCAGCCGGCACGCCGAGCTCTTGCAACGCCTCACGCACGTCTTCGGCGTGAATCCGCTCTCCGTCGCGTTGATCCTTGCCGGTGCGTTCGACACGCACGACCGCAATCGGTCGGATGTAGCGATCCTCGTTTTCTTCGAGTTCGCGCGCCGCCGCTTCCAGGTCTTCCAGCTTGGCATGCGAACGTTGCAATACATCGGTCCAGTCACTCTTGTCCGTAGCCTCCACTTGGACCGGCAGCTTGATCATTTCCTCTTTGTGGAGTGTCGGGCCGTCGATGTCGACTAGCAGATTGCTGATTCCACGGTTGGGTGTCGCAGAGAGCTCGATTACGAGCTTCGGGTCGAGTCGGTTGACCGATTGCACAAACTCCTCATTCGCCTCGCGCTTCTTGCCGTATGCCTTGTGCGCTTCGTCCAGCACGACCACCGGCCTCAGCATCTTGAAGACGTTGAACAGGCTCTCTTTGACCGGACCGTCTCTCGTCGTCCGTTCCAGATCAGGAAAGTGGTTGAGCAGCTGCTGATCCGCCAGCAGCATGTCTCGCTCCGGGAAGAAGGACGGGTAGCGGCCGCTGTCGCGGAACATCCTCAGGAAGTCGCGCCCCTTTTGCCGATTCGCGGCGGGCAGCATCAGCAGCATGATGCACAGGTAGTGTTCGATGTCATCAGCTGTGAAGTGGTCGTCTTTCTCAAGCAGCTTCACCTTGCCGCCGCTGGCGCGTTCGAGCATCTGACGATACGGGTGTTCCCGATCCCACAGTGCTCGTTTCGTCTGGTCGTAGATTGCGCGGGTCGGGACGATCCAAAGGGTGAAACCCGTATCGCGTCCGACTCGATCCAACGCGCCGGCGGCGAGCAGCGTCTTGCCACCGCCTGTGGGGACCTTAAAGCATGCGTGTGGAATCGGTCGCTCAGCCTCATCGGTGCGCGACACGTAGGCGCCGACGCCGGACGGCAATTCGCCATCCTCCTGCAAGGTTGCCCAGGCTTTCTTCGGATAGTTGGATATATCGTCGGGTACTTTGGCGCCGACATCGCGCAGCGCGGCGACTGCCGGCGCGAGACTGGTCTGCGCTTGCTCCAGCGCGCGCAGCCACAGTGCGAACTTATTCAGCGCCTCGGCCTGGTACTCTTTGAGCTGCATCACCTATCCGCCCCTGAACAATTCGTAGGGAAGCTGGCAGAAGGTGATGCCCATATCGGTCAGCTCGCGCTGGCTCAGGTACTTACCCGCCCCGAAGACGACCGCATCCCTGCCAACTGCTTCGATCTGCTTCGCGCGCTCCGGAGTCAACATCGCCTCGTCGCTCTTGAGCCACTCGATGTCCGGTTCGTAGTACAGGTAATAGTCGGTCGTCTCGGCTTGGTAGAAGCGCTGGTCGTTGCGGGCCGTGCGCAGCGCGTCGGCGTCGAGCGAAAGACCCGCTGCCGTGTGAATCAGGAAGACGGCCAGCGTTTCGTAGTTGGGCAAGCCCTCGCCATTGAGTAGGCTCTCGGCATCGAATGGATCGCCAAGCGTGCAGTAGGTGAAGGACCCACCCAATCCGTCCTTTAGTGCTTCGTCCTTGGCCTCGGGTATGCCGTCGATCACATATCGCACGCGCTGTGCGGTGATCGAATCGGCGTAGTCTTCGCACTCCACAAGAATGAAGCGGCGATTTCCGCCTTCCCTCGCGTTGAGCGAAAGAGTGGCGTGAGCCGTGGTACCACTGCCGGCAAATGAATCGAGGATGATTGCTCGGTCACTCACAACGGTACCGATGAGAGCCTGAACCAGCGCAGATGGCTTCGGAGAGGGGAAGCTCACGCCAAGCTGTTTCAGTTCATCGTTCCCGTTCGAGAGGTTTGTGATCAAGTCTTTCATCGCGGTGACACGATAATCTCTAATCTTCGTGTAGATGCGATAGCTGTTCTTGTGCTCTTCAAAATGAAGGTCGTGGAGCTCCTCAGATATCTTCCTCTGACTCCAACGCCAGGCGTGCCAGCTGTGGACCCCGTCGCGACAGTCCCTAGGTCGGATCAACGTGAACCCATCGAATGTCTCTTCTGAGTCTACCTCGGTGAAGCGCACTGCACCTTCATGTGGCGAATAGTGAATGTTGAATACCAGCGTCGGTGCTGTTTCTTCGTTGAACTTTGAGTTGGTGTTGTACAGTTGGTTCTTAATGACATATGGCCCGATGTCGTCATATTGTTCCTCATAGGTCTTGATGCGATAAGCATCAGGCATAACGCCCGTCGCAAGGCCAATGTCGATTTGAAACGGCCAATCGATGAACCTCGTGTCCTTCGCATAAGCGAAAATCGGCTCATGGGTTCGTGCCGCGCCACGACCGGTCAGTTGCCTGCCTTTGAGGTTGTTCACCCAAGCGAAGGAATTCAAGAAGTTGGCCTCACCGAAGACGCTGTCCATAAGCATGCGTAGGTGGTGCTCTTCATTCTCGTCGATGGAGACAAAGATTACACCATCGTCAGCTAGCAACTCTCTCAGCAGCTGCAGGCGAGGCCACATCATACAGAGCCACTTGTCGTGGCGCTCGAGATCTTCGTTGTCAACCGGCCCGTTGTCCTTTAGCCACTCCTGCATCATCGGGCTGTTGACGTTGTCGTTGTAGGTCCATCCTTCGTTGCCGGTGTTATAGGGCGGATCGATGTAGATGCAGTTAACTTTGCCGGCGTAGCGCGGCAGTAGCGCCTTGAGGGCGTAAAGGTTGTCCCCGTGGATAATCAGATTGTCGTTGGGAACGAGATCGGAATCGGTGGCGTGTGCGGACGGCGGGTGGCTCTTTAGCGGGTCAACCACCAGGGGGCTGTAGGGCACCGTCAGGTGGTGGGCGTAGATGTGCTGCTTGCCCTTGAATTCCAGCGTCGGCACAGCGAGCCATCCTTTCTTGCTGTGGAGGAGGGTACGGCAGACCTCCGCGAGCAAACAAGGTAGTGCACATGCCGCCGACCTCCGCCACCCCTTCCAATCTCCGCTATAGTGACACCAGAACAGGAGATCTATCACGGTGCCCCGTCAACACCCAGCCACAATCCCGGACGCTCCTGTACTCACCCGGATTCGCCTGGATCAAAGCTGGCAAAATCGAGCCCCATCTGGACCAATCTGGACAGATCTGGACAAATCTGGACACCCGAACGCGTTTTTTCGTTTCCCGGCGCCCCAGGAAAAATTCTCACCTGACCACCTACCACCGATCACAAAACCCAGCAAAACACAGGGAATTCGCAAACCCACTCGACATAACACCCTTACCGAACCTGACCAAAGCCGACCACCCTGACCACCGCCTACCCCATCCGCCCCCAGAGCAGCAGCCGCTTGAACGGGTACAGGAACGGACGCTCGTCGGGCAGCACCGACAACAACCGCGTCCGATAGTCGGCCAGGAACGCCTCGTAGTCCTCCGCCGACATCCGATTCCGATAGCCCGTCAGCAGCGACCCCTTGACCCACTCGATCACGTCCTCGGGCCCGGGCAGGCGATGCAGGTAGACCTGCACGCGCACGTGCTGCTCGACGAACCCGAGCCGCGCGAGCTGCTCGGCGTACCACTCCGCCGACTCGATCGAGTGGCGGTAGACGAAGCCGCCCAGCGCCTCGGCGTGCGGCGACTCCTGCGCCACCGCGCGTGCCACCGCGTGCGAGGGATGATCCTCATTGGCCGGCATCTGCACCGCCAGTTGCCCGCCCCGCCCAAGCGTCGCCGCCAGCCGAGGAAACAGCGATGCATGGTCCGGCACCCACTGGATCGACGCGTTCGCGAACACGACATCCAAACCGGACGCCGAGAACTCCGCAATGTCGCCCTGCTCGAACCGCACCCCGCCGCCCGCGTGCTGTGCGCTCTGCTCCAGCATCGCCTCCGAGCGGTCAAGCCCAACCGTCTCGTCCGCCAACGTCTTCGAATGCAACACGACTGTCAGCGCGCCCGTACCGCAACCGAGGTCAACCACGCGCCCGGCGAGGACCGGCTCGACCAGGTCCAGCAGGTCGTAGAACGGCTGCTCCCGCTCCGCCTTGAAGCGGGCGTACTGGTCCGGCTGCCATCCATCGCCGCGTGGACTGGGTGGACTCGTCACGACCGTGAGCCTACCAATTCAGCCTACCTACGCTGATACCCATGCCCGCCGAAATCACGCTCAGCCGCCGCGACGCGCACCGCCTGCGCCTCCACGCCCAACTACTCGGCGCCCAACGCGGCGCAGGCGTCGCCGACACAGTCCGGTCAGCCGCCGCCATCCAGGCCCAGGACCGCCTCGGCGAACAGCTTGGCGTCGGAGTCCGCTCGACCGGTCTCACCGCCGCCGACGTCGACCACGCCCGCCTCGTCGACCGCTCGATCGTCCGCAACTGGCTCATGCGCGGCACCCTGCATCTCGTCCCGTCCGAGGATCTCCGCTGGATGCTTGACCTGCTCGGCGAAGCCATGGACGCCAAGGCCCTCAAGCGACGAGCCGACCTCGGCATCTCCGACGACGATCACGCCAAAGTGCTCAAGTTCCTGCGCGACGAACTCGCGACCAACGGACCGATGACCCGAGCTGAGATTGGCGACGCCTTCCGCACCGCCGGACTGCCCTCCGACGGCCAGGCAACCCCGCACCTGCTCCGCACCACGTCCTTGCTAGGCGTCACCTGCTTCGGACCCGAACGCGACGGCGAAACGACCCACGTCCTGATCGACGACTGGCTGCCCCACGCCGATCCACCGCCAGACCCTGGCGCCGAGCTCGCCCGACGCTACTTCGCCGCCTACGGCCCCGCCTCGCAGTCGGACTTCCGCTGGTGGTCCGGTCTGCCCGCTGCCGACACCCGTCGATGTCTCCAGGCGGCCACGGACGATCTGACCGAAGTTAACGTTGACGGACAGACGATGTGGGTGTCGCGCGACGCCGCAGAACGGCTCAACGATGTGCTGAACGCCCCACAGGGCGTCTTGCGAGTCCTGGGACCGTTCGACCCGTACATCGTCGGCTACGCGAAACGAGACCTCGACGTCCCCGACCATCTCCTCAAGCGGGTCAACGCCGGCGGCGGCATGCTCCGCCCCTGCGTCCTCCTGGACGGCCGCCTCGTCGCCACCTGGGACCGCAAACGCCGAGCCCACGGACTGACCGTCCGCGTCACATGCTTCGAGGAACTGTCGGCCGACGCCCAAACACAACTCGAAAACGAGTTCACGGAAATCGCGAGGTTCCTGGAAACCGATATCAGCTGGTCTCTGCAACTCGACTCAACCGGGTGATCCGCAAGCGCCTACACCGGCGACAACGCGCGGAGGCGCGCCGTGATCTCCTCGATCGTCCGCGCAATCCCGTCGATCTGCTCCTCGGTGTTCGACTGGCCCAGGCTTAACCGCAGCGTGCTGTGCGCCGTGTCCGGATCCAGTCCGATCGCTGTCAACACGTGACTCGGCTCAGTGCTCCCCGTACTGCACGCCGAGCCCGACGACGCTGCGAAGCCCTCCAGATCGAGCTGCAGCAGGATGCTCTCGCCCTCGACTCCCGGGAAACTCACATTCAGGTTGTTCGCCAGCCGACGCGACCAGTCCGACGGCCCGTTCAGGCGGATCGGATGCACGCGCTCGTTCAGCTCGCGCCACAGACGATTACGCAAGTCCGATGTATGTCCCGTCCGCTGAAGCCGTTCCTGCTCCGCCAACTGCAGCGCCTTTGCCAGTCCCACGGCCTGCGCCACCGACTCCGTGCCTGCCCGGCGCTCCTCTTCCTGGCCGCCGCCCAATTGCAGCGGCTGCAGCGGCGTCCGACGCCGCACGTAGAGCGCCCCTGCACCCTTCGGCCCATAGATCTTGTGCGCTGTCAGTGACATCAGGTCGACGCCCAGTACGTCGGGACGGATATCGACCGCGCCTGCCGCCTGCACCGCGTCCGTATGCACGATCGTCCGCCGATTCCGAGCCTTCACCGCGCGCGCGATTTCGCCGACCGGCTGCAGCGCCCCGATCTCGTTGTTGGCCAGCATGATGCTGACCACCGTCGTGTCATCCCGCACTACTGAGGCGACGTCGTCCGGTTCGACGAAGCCCTCGCCGTCCGCGCCCAGCACCGTCAGCTCGAAGCCTTCATGCTCAAGCTGCTCCATCACATGCAGCACCGCATGATGCTCGGTCGCCTGGGTAATCAAGTGCCGACCCGCCGCCTGACGCGCCAGAGCCGCTCCGCGTATCGCCAGGTTGTCCGACTCCGTCCCGCCCGATGTCAGCACCACCTCCGAGGCGGAACACTCGAGAACCCCCGCAATGTCATCGCGCGCCTGATCCAATAGCCCAGCCGCGTACTGAGCCTCCCGATAGATCCCTGAAGGATTCCCCCATCCGTACTGGAGCGCCGGAACCATCGCCTCCAACACCCGAGGCTCCAATGGTGTCGTCGCTGCATGGTCGAAATATGCGCGTTCCATGGGGTTAGCGTAACGATTCGTCTGATTCACTGTCCCGAATCGGGCGTTGTCCCACGACCCCATCGACGATCGCATCAGTGCCAGTCGTGAGCGGACGGCAGACGGACCTCGGCGCCGACCACGTCGACCCGCTCGGCGAAGATATTGGTGGTGCCGTCCCAGCGATCGATCCGGCCAGTGAGCAGGATGATCTGGTTCGCCAGCGCCCGCCGGCTGCGAGCGAACACCTCGGGCGAGATGAACGCCTGCACGTCGCCGGTCTCATCCTCGATCGTGACGAACACGATCCCGTCTGCGCCGCGTGGATGCTGCCGAGCGATCGGCCAACCCGCGACCTGGATCCGCTCGCCGTCTTCAGCCTGATACGTCTCCGCGGTCGTGCGCACGCTGGCGTCCAGGCTGGGGCGGATGAACTCCATCACGTGACCGCGGGGATAAATGCCGAGCACGCGGTACTCGCCGGCCATCTTCTCGAAGTCCGTGAAGTCGTTGAACGTTGGTGGCGGCTCTGCCGTAGCGACGGGGAAGGCGCGCTGGCCGTGGCGCGCCGGCCGGATCGAGAGCCCAGCATCCCAGAGCGCCTCGCGGCGGTTGGGCGTCAGCGCGTCGAACGCACCCGCCTCGACCAGCGAGCGGACGGACTGCGGCTTGAGCCCGGTGCGGCGCACGAGCTCGCCGGCGTCCGAATAGGGTCCGTGTAGCTCGCGCTCCTTCACGATCAGTTTGGCCGACTCGGGGCCGATGTCCTTGATCATGCCCAATCCCAGCCTGGCCGCGCCGTCCTCGGGCGCGCAGCGCACTTGGCTGCGGTTGACGCAGGGGTTGAGGAAAAACACGCCGAACCTGCGTGCGTCCTCTTTCAGCGTCTCGACCGGGTAGAAGCCCATCGGCTGGTTATTGATCAACGCGACGAAGAACTCCAACGGGTGGTAGCGCTTCAGCCAGGCGGCCTGGAAGGCGGTGATCGCGAACGCGTGCGAGTGCGACTCGGGGAACATGTAGTGTCCGTTGATCTTGGCGAAGATGCGTTGCGCGACATCGCTCGCGACGCCGTTTGCTCGCGCACCCTCGAGAAAGCGCTCACGGTGCATCTTGATCAGATGCTCGTTGTTCGTTTTCGCAAACGCGCGCCGCACCTGATCGGCCTCGGCGCTGGTCATCCCGGCGACGTCCATGATCAGCTGCACGACCTGTTCCTGCCAGACGATCACGCCGTAGCCACGCTCCAGCGCGCGTTGCTCAAGCGGATGATCGTATTCCCATTCCGCACCATGGCGATAGCGCTCGACGAACTGGCTCACCGCGCTGCCCTGGGTGCCGACGCCCGGCCGGATCAGAGCGATCTGGTACGCCAGATCGCGCAGATTGCGTGACTTGAGCCGTTGCGCCATCTTGAGTTGGGCCGGCGACTGGAGCAGAAAGACGCCCTTCGACCGGCCGTCGTTGATCAGGTCGTAGACGCCGTCGTCCTCGGGACTGATCCGGCTCAGGTCGGGACGCTCGCCCTCCCGCTGCTCGACCAGATCCAATGCCTCATCGAGTTGATCCAGGACGGGCAGTGAGAGCAGATCGATCTTGGCGAAGTTGGCGTCGGCCACGCTGTCCTTGTCCCAGTCCATGATGTGACGGCCCGCGATCGCGCCGGCTCGCACCGGAACCATCTCCGGGATTGGCGAACTGCTCAGGATCATCCCGCCGACATGCTGGCTCAGTCCGCGCGGCGCGCCGATCAACTGCGGCGCCAGTTCGGCGAGGGTGCGCCAGCCGTGGGCGTCCACCTTGTCTCTGAACGTGGGCAGTTGTTCCATCTGCTCGCGCAGCCCGCCTCCTCCGCGCGAGTGCAGTTGCTCCGACAACGAGCGCAGCTCGTCCGGCGGCAAATCCAGCGCTTTGCCCAGGTCCTGGATGATGCCCTTGATCGAGTAGGTCGAGATCGCCCCCGCCAGGACGGCATAGTCGCGGCCAAAATGTTCATGCACGCGCTCGATCAGCTCCTCGCGCAGACCGCGCGGGAAGTCGAGATCGATATCGGGCAGCGCGGTCATGTCCTCGGGCAGGAAGCGTTCGAGCGTGAGGTCCCAGCGCAGCGGATCGATGTGGCTGATCCCGATCAGGTACCCGACCAGGAACGCCACGGACGAGCCGCGCCCGCGTCCGGGCGGCTGCTGCTCGAGCGGCGTCTCCGGCTCGACCAGGCCGCGCTCCTCCATGATCCGCCGGGCCAGACGCACGATCTCGTGGTAGAGCAAGAGGAAGCCGGCCAGGTTGTGCCGGTTGATCAGGCCGAACTCTTCGTCCAACCGCGCCGCGACCTGCCGGTTGAGCGAGCCATAGCGTCGGACGGCGGCTTCGTCGCAGAGCCGCCTGAGGTAGCTCTCCGTCGTGTAACCCTCCGGCACCAATGGCTGCGGCAGCGTGTAGCCGAGGTCGGCGTCGAGCCGGAAGCTGCACTGCGCGGCGATTCGTTGACTGTTGTCGAGCGCTTCGGGCAGATCGGCGAACAGCTGCGTCATCTCCGCCTCGGACTTGAGGTGCAAGTGGCAATTCGGATGCAGATGGCGCAGCGCCTGGTCCAGCGTCGTGTTGTGTTTCGCCGCGACCAGCGCCTGCTGCAGGCGGTGACGCTCGGGTGCGTGGTAATGCACGTCGTTTGTGGCGACCAGCCGCGCGTCAAGCTCGCGGGCCAGCGAAACGAGTTCGCGGTTGCGCTCGCGGTCGCCGTGCAGGAAGTTCCGCTGCAACTCGATGTAGACCGAATCGGCTCCGTACCACTCCAGATAACTACCCAGCAGCTCGCGCGCTGCGGCTCGATCGCCCGCCAGAGCGAGCCGCGAGAGTGGTCCATTGCGTCCGCCGCTGAGCAGCACCAGGCCCTCGGCGTGCTCGGCCAGGAGCGCCGGATCGAGTCTGGGCTCGCGCCGGTCGACCTCGTTGGCCAGCGTGAACAGGCGCGAGAGGTTGGCGTAGCCCGTGCGTGTCTTGGTCAGCAAGGCGAGGCGAGAGCCGTCCGTCAGAGTCAGCTCGCCGCCCGTGATCGGCTGGATCTTGAGGCTGGTCGCCAGCCGCGCGAACTCCAGCGCGCCGCAGAGGTTGGTATCGGTCAGGGCCAGCGCGGGCATCCCGAACTCGGCGGCTTGCGCCAGCAGCTCGTGGACGTGAGACGAGCCCAGGCCGAAGGAGCAAAAGCTCTTGGCATGAAGTTCGACGTAGCTCATCCGACCCCGCCCTGCCGATACCAGCGGTCTTCGTGTTGATCGCGGAACAGGACGAGCTGCTGGTCGTTCGCCTGGCTCACCCGGTAGTACGTCCGGGTCGTTGACCTGGCTCTCCACCAGAGATCGAAACTCCACTGCTCTTCGATTCCCGTCACCTCTCGCCAGCGCTCGCCGATCTGAACCGCGAGCGGTTCTTGCGCCGGCCCCGCGCGCACCGCGACGATCTCAGGTGTGCTCAACGGCCGCATGCCGTCGTCGCTCGACGGGTCGATCGAGACCTGCGCCGTGCGCAGTTCCGGGACCGGATGCCAGGGCGCGACCTCGACCAGGCGGCTGAGCGAGCGCTGGCCGTTCAGCCGCACCCGGAGCTGCCGTTCGGTCTCCAGCAGGCGCCGCTCCCGATCGTGCCGCAGATCGGGGAAGAGCGAACCCTGCTCGCCTGTCGCCCCGCCGAGGTTTGCCAGCGTGATCGTCATCGCTTCGACCGGAGCCGGCGGATGCTCCGTCTCCAACCGTCCCTTGATGATCTCTGCGGCTCGCTGCCACCCGCCCACGCCGCTTTTGAAATGAAATGTCTGCTCCCAGTCCGGCGCGTCGTCGAGCGAGCAGTTCAGCCTGGCTGTGTTGGCGTAACGGCCTTGCATCCGCGGCTGCGCGAAGGCCCGTTGCAACAGCCGGTCCACCGCCGCCCGCAACAGTTCCAGCGTGGTCGCCTCAGCCGGCAGCGCGATCGTCTCCGTGATCGATTCCTCGTGCGTGCGAGGAACAAGCGGACGGTCGTCGATCCCGCGCGAGAGTTCCCAGGCCCGCCGTCCCTCGTGCCCGAAGCGATCCAGCAACGCGTTGACATCCTGCGCCGCGACCTCGCCTAGCGTGCGCAGGTCAAGCAGACGTAGCTCGTCGGTCAGAGCGGTTGAGCAGGGCAGCAGATCAATCGGGTGTGGCGCGAGAAACGCTGCCGCGTCGGGCGGGACGTGACTCACGCCCGACGAACGACGCGTGTACGCAGCGACGAACGCGCCAAACTTGTTCGCGCCGATCCCGATGCGCGGCTGGTAGTGTTCGGGCATCGCGCCAAGCAGTTCCTCGCTCATCGCCGACGTGCCATCCACTCCCACGTAGGCGACGCCCAGCTCCGCTCCTTCCACCTGCTCGCTGACCTGCTCAAGCGCGCACAGCATCCGCTCGAACTCGCGCCGGTAATGCGGCTCGTCCGCTTCGATCACCACCGCGTCCGGCGTAAGCGAGCGCGCACGCTCCAAGGGCATCCCCAGCAATGACCCGGAAACCGCCGGCAGGCAATCGACCACGACGGCCTTGCGCCCCGAACGATCGACGATCAGACCGGCGCAATCCGTCAACTCGGGCCGTCGGACTAACTCCACCCGCGCCCGGAAGTGAGTGACTTGCACGGAGGAAACTGGTGGCATATCTGGCTCCACTCAGAGTTGAAGAACATTATACAGAACGGGAGTTCTGTAGGGGCACAACAGTACTACGTTGTGACAATCTGTGGACAGTCCATCGCCGAACCCGGGGCGTTCCGCACTGCTCGCAAGTCGCAAATCGCAAATCACAGATCGCATAGCCGTCAACCCCGAACACCCGATCGGCCCACCGCGCCTGCTACACTGGCTCCAACCTCCCGACAACGAGGCGATGAGAGGACTGTTGCGATGGTCTTTCAAATGACTGACATGCTGGACGTTTCCGACCTGGCCGCTGAGAAGGCCAAGTCGCTGCTCGAGGACAAGGGCTTCGCCGAGGGCGCGCTGCGCGTCTTCGTGGTCGGCGGCGGCTGCTCCGGCTATCAGTACGGCATGGCCCTCGCCATGGATGCCGAGACCGGCGACCAGGTCGTCGAGAAGAACGGCGTCCGCTTCCTGGTCGACGAGGAGTCCGCTCCGCTGATCGCTGGCTCCCGCGTCGACTACATCGACGACGTGATGAAGCAGGGTTTCTCGATCTCGAACCCGAACGCATCACACTCCTGCGCCTGCGGTTCCAGCTTCGACACCGCCGATGCCGGCGGTGCCTCACAGGCCCGCTCCTGCATCTAGTCGCCCGTTCCTTCCCCTTCCGGTTTCCTCTCCCTCTGGGAGAGGGTTAGGGTGAGGGCTCCCCAGTTCCCATAGATGGAATCAGATCATGGCCCGCATCACGCAGCTGCTTGATGCGGGCCCAACACTGTCCTTTGAATTCTCCGCACCCCGCGACGAGGAAGGCGCCGAGCGTCTGAGGCGAACGCTGGCCCGCCTCTCGACGCACCGACCCCACTTCATGTCCGTCACCTACGGAGCCGGAGGCACCACCCGAGGCCCCACACGGGACTGGGTCCAGACCATCCGAGACGACTTCCAGGTCGAGGCCATGCCTCACCTCACCTGCGTGGCCCACAGCCGCGACGAGGTTGCCGACATCATCAAGAGCTACCAGTCTGACCGGATCGAGAACATCCTCGCCCTCCGCGGAGATCTCCCGCACGGAGCCCAGTCCAGCACCCAGGCCTTCGACACCGCCGCACAACTCGTCGACTTTATCCGACAACGAGCCGACTGGGACATCGGCGTCGCCGCCCATCCCGAGGGCCACCCGATGGCTGCCTCGGTTGAAGCAGACCTCGCCCACCAGACCGCCAAGCTGCGCCAGGCTGACTTCGCCATCACCCAGTTCGGCTATCGCGCCGAGTACTACGAGCAGTTCGTCAATCAACTCGATGCGCGAGGCGTCGAAACGCCGGTCATTCCCGGCATCATGCCGCCGACCAACGTCGCCGGCATCGAGCGCATGTCGGCGCTCAACGGCACGGAGTTCCCGACCGACATTCGCGACCGGCTGGAGGCCGCCTCCGGTGCGGCCCAAAGGCGCGAGATCGGCGTGGAGGTCGCGGCCCATCTCGGACGCGAACTCCTGGAACTCGGAGCTCCCGGCCTGCACATCTACACGATGAACTTCGCCCGCGCCGCCTCCGAAGTCGCCGCCGCGTTGGGCTGGACGGCCGACTGACTACGTCGGCTGCAGCTGAGCCCGCAGCGTGTTCAGAATCTCCAGATCCGTCTGATGCATTGAGCGCGCGATCGACTCCACGCTCAACTCGCCCTGGAACCGGTGATTCGCGGTCTGCTCCCATTCGAACGGAGACATCATGTAGAGCACGCCCGAGATCTGCTCGCGCGTGTGATACCACTCGCGGAGCTGCTCATAGCAGTCCGGAACCATTGCCTGTTCCAGCCACTCGTAGTCGTGCAGCGGCAGATCGTCGACATCCTGGAACAGCAAATGGCCCAGTTGCCAGGCGGCGATCGTCTCGTGCCGCCAGGCGCGCTCGATCAACGCCTCCGCCTCCGGCATCGAGCCTCGCAGCGCGCGCATCATCAACTCGTGCATCTCGCCCGACGCCTCGCGCAGGGCCTTCATCAGCCAGCGTCGCGA
The DNA here is from genome assembly GCA_028874365.1 of Chloroflexota bacterium. Classification (GTDB taxonomy): domain Bacteria; phylum Chloroflexota; class Dehalococcoidia; order Bin125; family Bin125; genus Bin125. The sequence goes on from JAPPJZ010000062.1 coordinate 51,329, forward strand.
GGTCTCCGTGTCGCTCATGCCCGTCATTCTGACATACGGAGCCCCCCGATCGGTGGGCTACGATAGTCCGGTACGTCTGTCGCGGGAGGGATCCGATGCTGACGGAGTTCTGGGAGTCTGACACCTTCACCGAGCGGCGCGAAGTGCTGCTCGACACGCTGGAGACGGACTACCCCTGGAACAAGGGCGACATCCTGCGCTTCCGCCGCGGCGGACGAGATGATCGCTATCGCGTGCTCAGCGTGCAGGTGGAAATCGGCGACGAGGGGCTGCGACGCACGGTCTTGCTGTTGAAACTGGGGTCGTAGTCGACGGTGGCAGATTCCGTGGCTGTGTCGGGAGCATTGCCCTACACGCTCCTGCTCCTGCTCCTCGAATTGGGCGTCGGTGGCGCGCTGGTCATGCACGCCGTCCATCTCCGCGGACAGGCCACGCCGGGCTTCGTCCGCGCCACCACGATCATGGTCCCCATCGTCCTCGGACTCGCCTTTTGGACCGCGTTCACGCTCGACGGCGACGTGGTCGAGGGCTTCCCCGTCCGCTCCGCTCCGCGAGATGCACTGGTCTGGGTGCTCGCGACGCTAACCGCCGTCTCGGTGCTGCACAACCTGGCGCTCTACACCGACCGCGACGCATGGGCGCGTCGACTTGGGTGGGCGCTCAGCGGACTCTCACTGGCCGCCCTCGGGCTCATGGCCGTGACGCTCGCCGGATCGCCCGAGGCCCTCACCGCGTTCAGCCTCAGCTTCGGCGCGCTGGCGCTGGGCCTCTCCGCGGTCGGATTGGCGCTCGGACACTGGTATCTCGTCACGCCGCGATTGCCGGCCCGACCGCTGGTCGAGATCACGTCGGCATTTCTGATCGTCGTCGTGGTTCAGGCCGTGCTCTTCGGGGTCGCGCTGGCCATCTCGATCGAAGATCCCGTCGGCGGACGCGATCAGTCGCTCACCGGCGACCCCACCTTCTGGCTGCGTATCGTCGTCGGATTCGCCCTGCCACTCGTGTTCGGCTGGATGGCCTGGACTACCGCGCGCATGCGCTCGATGATGGCCGCCACGGGTCTGCTCTACCTCACGACCGCAGCAGTCCTCGCCGCCCAGATCGCAGCCCGAGCCCTGATGCTCGACAGCGGCCGACCGTTGTAGGCAGTTCGCTCCTCGCGACGAGCTGCGGTTCGCACTTCCCCTCTCCCCCCGCGAAGCGGTAGGAGATGCCGAAGGCAGAGGGGGGCTCCGAGCGGATCGTGCCGTCCTGGTCTACTCCACGACGTCCTGCTGGGTCACGTTCAGATTCAACCCTGGCGGCAACTCCGAGACCATCGCCGCCTCCGCCTGCCAGCCGGCTCGAGCCCGGTCCAGCAATCCCGACACCTCCGCGATGGCCGCCGCCGTCCTCACTCCCCACCAGGTCAGATTCTGACCGTCGCAGAGGTACACGTGCCCCTCGCGCGCGGCAGACAGCCGCTGCTGGGCCAGCAGCTCCTCGGCGTGACGTTCGCGAAATCGATACGGCTCCGACGGCAGCAGGATCACGTCGGGATCCAGCTCGATCAACTCGGTGAGCTGTAGCCGCGGGTAGCGCCCGCGGGTCGATTCCTCGCAAACGTTGATCGCCCCGCATACGCGGAGCAGGTCGCCGATGTATGTGTCGCCCGACGCGGCCATGTACGGGTTGCGCCAGATCAACGCCGCCGCTCGAACCCGAGGTCGCAGCCGCTGGATGTGACGCTGCTCTTCGAGCGCTTCCTCCAGCCCATCGCTGATCTTCAGAGTGATGCCGCCGACCAGGCGAGCCACATTCTCAATCTCGGCCTTCGCCTCCTCGGCAGTCCGCACGTCCCCGACATAGACGTTCAGCCCGGCCTTGCGCAGCGCGACGACATCCTCCTCGTTGTTCTCCTCGCGATTAGCGAGCACCAGCTGTGGGTTGAGCCCAATGATTCGCTCGACGTCGGGATTCTTCGTTCCCCCGACCTTGCGGATCGCATTCGTGACCTCTGCCGGCTCGACGCAGAACCTCGTCACCCCGACCAGCCGATTGCCGAGCCGCATCGAGCAGATCAGCTCGGTGAACGACGGCACGAGCGAAACGATCTCGCGCGCCGGACGCTCCAGATCGAGCTCGGTGTCGGTCGCATCAACTACGCTTGGCATACTGCTGAGGCTATCAGCGCGCCGTGCTCGTCAGCGGCGCTCCTGGTCGGGAATTCAAATGACGATCGCACCGGTCTCCGGCGCCGAAGTCGCGCTCCGCGATGTGACCGTCGGCTACGGCGGGCATCGAGTCTTCGAACACCTCACCCTGAACATCCCCGGCGGCGTCTTCACCGGCATCATCGGAGGCAACGGCTCGGGCAAGAGCACGCTGCTCAAGACCATCGCCGGACTGCTGTCCCCGTCCCAGGGCGACGTAACGGTTGGCGGCGATTCGCCCACCGCCGCGCGCGCATACCTCGGCTACATGCCCCAGGTCAGCAACGTCGACTGGCGGTTCCCGCTGACGGTTCGTGAACTCGTCGCGATGGGGCGCTACCAGTTCAGCTGGAAGCGCCGCATCGGCCGACTCATCCGTTCCCAGGAGGATCGCATCGCCGTTGATCGCGCGATGGCGATGATGGACGTCCAGGATCTGCACGATCGCCAGATCAACGAACTCTCCGGCGGCCAACGCAAGCGCGCGCTGATCGCGAGGGCGCTGGCCAGGCAGCCGCGAATCCTGTTGCTCGACGAGCCCTCCGCCGCGCTCGACGCAGTCTCCGACGATCAGCTCTTCGATGTGCTCTGCGAGCTGACCGACCTCGGCACCTCTGTGATCATGACCACCCACGATCTGTCGACCGTGATTGAGCACTACGCCGAGGTGATCTGCGTGAACGCGACCGGAGGCGGTATCGTTGCCCAGGGCCCGCCCACGGAGGTCCTCACGGAGGAAGTCCTGCGCCGCACCTTCGGGCGCGAACTGGCGATCTTCTCCCGTGGTGACATGCACCTGGACGAATCAGAGCCTCGCGAACATCACACATTGCGCCTCGCCGACGAGCTGCAGCTTCACATGGACGAGCACGAGCATCGCGCCGGCCATGTCCACGGCGCATCACGTGAGCGTGATTAAGCGACGTCACCACCGTTGCGACTCAGCAGGGCGACCACTCTCCGTACCGACATCGTGAACTGACCCTCCGACTCCGCGTGCTGAAGCTCGCGACGCCAGTCGTCGAACCGCCGCGCCCGGATCTGAGCCGATTCCAGCACCAGATAGCGCCGAATCGATTCCAGGGTGTCCCAGGCCAGGGAGCCGGGCTGGAGCGTGTCGGTACTGATCGTCACGTTCGAAATCGCGTCGACCGAGAGACCAGCCTCAGCGCCGCGTGATCGAATCCTGCGGCGCAAGTTCTCAGGCGCGCCCTTCGTATAGGCGCTCACCAGGTCGCGGCCATGCTCAGCCTCGTCCACCTGGAACCAGAGCCCTTCCCAATCGGTCTGAACCAGCAGGATCGGACCGCTGTTCACCCGCGCAATCTCGGCCAGTGTCACGGTCGGATGCCGCAACCATTCGAAGACGTCGACCAACAACGCCGAATTGAAGCTCTGATCGGCGAACGGCAACCGTTGCGCGTCGGCGCGGACGACGCCCCAATCCGCCGGCCCCAACCAGTGCCCTGGTGAGGCCGCGTCGATCGCGACGCCATGTAGCGGCGTGCCCATCGTGATCGCCGCCAACGCGAGTCCATCGCCCGTTCCGACATCCAGGACCGGCCGGGCGTCGCGCGGCGCACGCCCATTCAGCAGCAGGTCGTAGAGCGAGTCGTAGTGTCGCTGCAACTCCTGGTGAATGACCGGGAGTTCGCCGCCCGGGCGCAACGGCGGCGCCAGCGTTCGATGGTGCGGCACGACCGGCGCCTCAGGCCCACTCGGACGCGATGATCGGCTGCCGCCCCGCGAACCCGTCGGCCAACTCGTGCCACCAGCTCACCGTCCGCTCGCCGTATTGCCAGCACAGGTAGACCTCGCGTCCGTCCCGCTCCGCGCGCCAGTCGATCAGGCCCCGTCTGATGTCCTTGACCTCCACCCCCTGCCGCTGAATGTGCTCGATCAGCTCTGCGATCTGCCCTTCAAGTTTGGCGATTTCCGCCCGGATCGCAGAGTCCTCGTTGACGACCGGATCGCCGTCCGCGCTCATCGTGCGGCTCATCGACGATGAGAGCGCCGAGAGTTCGTCGAGTCGGAGCGCTCGTTTGCGCATCACGGTCACCACCGCGGCGATCTCCGGCAGGGACCGCCGAGCCTGCGAAAGCGTGAACAGCCGCGCCATGCCACGGATTCTAGGCTGCCCGCTGATTCGCGCTCACCGGAGGTCGATGCTCAACGCTGCGACTCGTCGTTGGGCGACGGAGGAGCGTGCGGCAAGAACCACCAATTGTTCCGCGATTGCGCGGAGTGGTTGATGAACAGCGACCGCACGGTCGCCTCCTCAGGCGGCACCGACAGCACGATCGCCAGGTCATTCGCCAGCAGTTTCACGTTCCCTCGCGGGATTACGATTTCGCCACGCCGGTGAATCGCCGTGATCACCGATGCCTCGGGCAGCGGCAGTTGCGAGACCATGCTCGACTCGGCCTGGGAACCCGGCTCCACCCGCGCCTCGATTTCGATCGCACCGACCAATCGCCGCACTGGCGCCGGCGCCGCCCGCTGACCCGAGTCACGGTCGCTCGGCTGGGCAACCTCTCGCAGGACGTCGCGCTGCGTCAGCATGCCCATCAAGCGTGACTCGTCCTCGCGGGCGACGACCGGCAACTGGCGCACATCGTGATCGACCAGCACCGACAGCGCGTAGCGCAGGTTGTCGTCGGGGTGAACGAAGACCGGCGCGACGACCGCCAGGTCAAACGCCCGTCGATCCATCTCGCCGCGCTCAACCGCCGATGCCACGTCGGTCGCCGTCACCAGGCCGATGAAGCGGTTCTGCTGGTCGGCCACCGCCACCACGTTCCCGCGCGATTGGCTCATCGCGTTGGCCAGGTCCGCGATTGTTGCCATTCTCGACACGATTGGCGTGTCAGTGCGCATCGTCGCCGCCACCGTGAGATCGTCGAGCGGAGACGGTGCGGACTCCTCCTGGACGTCCAGGCCGGCTCGGCGCAGGCGGACGTTGTAAATCGTGTCCCGGGTCAGCAGCTGGGCCAGCGCCGCGGCCAGCGCCACCGCGGTCATCAACGGCAGGATCAGCGAGTATCCGCTGAGCTCGAACACGATGAACAGCGACGTCAACGGCGCCCGCGCCGCCGCGGCAAAGACCGCCGCCATGCCCACCACGACATACGTGCCGGTCGGCCCCACGATGCTCGGCAGCGCCGACTCGAATCCCGCACCCATCAAGGCGCCCAACGTCGCGCCCACGAACAGCAACGGCGCAAACGCCCCGCCCGAAGCGCCCGAGCCAATCGTCAGCGACGCCGCGATCAGCTTGAGCACCATCAAGATCGCCAGCGTTGAGACGGCCGTCCCACCCTCGGCGAAGATTCTGATCTGATCCAGCCCGGACCCGAGAATGTTCGATTCGATCAGCGCCAGCACACCGACGCCGAACAGACCCAGAATCGGTCGAACCGACATCGACACGCCGAGGAACTCGAACACGTCCTCGGTGAAGAAGCGCGTTCGGACGAAGAGAATCCCGGCAATCGCCGCCGAGATGCCGACGATCGCATGCAGGAACAACTCCCAGCTGCTGTTGATGTCGAAGTCGGGCAGGTCGAGCCCCGCCGAGTCGCCGTAGAAAGCCACGGCGACGATGTTCGCGACCACCGCAGCCACGACCACGATCGTGAAGTTGCGCACGTTGAATCGACGCAGCACCACCTCGAGCGCGAAGAACGTGCCGGCGATTGGCGTGTTGAACGTGGCCGAGATGCCGCCCGCCGCAGCCGCCGCCACCGTCAGGACCAGCATGTCGGACGGTTGCTTCGTCACGCGGCCAATCGTCGAGGCCAGCGACGCGGCGATCAGGACGATCGGACCCTCACGTCCGGCCGCGCCGCCGCCGCCCAGCGTGAATCCGGTCGCGACCAGCTTGGCCGGCGCAATGATCGGTCGCACGAATCCGCCGGCGCGTTCGACCGCGACCATCACGTACGGCACGCCCGCGCCCTGCGATTCGGACGCGACCCGCGAGACGACGAACGCAACCGGAATCGCCGCGATCGCCGGAACCAGCATCAGGGTCCAGCCGCCCGCGAGACCATCGAGCAGCGACGTGAGCTCGTCGAAGACCATGGTCAGACCGTCGACCAGGGCGCTCAGCGCCACGGCCGCGAATCCCGCTGCCAGACCGACCGCCACCGCAAGCAACAGCGGCGCGAGGTTGCGCGGGACGCGAACCCGGCCGACCAGCGGCAGGCGCCAGAAGAGATGCGCCGACCGGGTGCCGAATCGCCTGGACGGACGGCTGACGAGGGACATCGACTACATCACCCGCTCGACGCAGCCGGCCAACACGACTCGAACCATGCTCGGGCTGCGGGAGCTACCCGTCTGAGGCTATGCCTCCCGATGGCAGCGGGCAATCAGCCTCTGCGAACCCCGCGGATCGCCGCAGGTTGCGCCTACTCCTCCTCCAGCGCGTCTTCTTCCTGTTCGTCGGCATCCGCGGCGTCGCCCGAATTCGCATCGTTCCCTGAACCGCCGTCCAGCGAGATCCTCAGCGCCTCCACTAGGCTGTCGCCCTGGACCGTGAACACGAACGTGTAACGCGAGGCCACCGACTCATCCATCGCCAGACCGTTGACCACGATGTCGGGCACCCCATCGCCGGTGCGATCCAGGATCTCAATCCCTGAAACGGCGCCGACCTGCGCAGCCGTGCTCGTCACCGTCCGGTAGCCGTCACCCGTCGACGAGAGCACATAGAAGCTGCTCACGCAGCCCGACTCGTCGCACGTGATCTCGCGGAACGCAAGGTCGCGGACAGCGTCACCGGTGAGATCGACATCGACGAGCTGCTGCAAGCCCTGAACTTCCCGTGCGTAGCTCAACGCGTGGTCGTACGCGATCCGATACTTCGACGGATTGCCGGGTACCGGGTCATAGACGACCAGGTTCGAATACGGCACGGCAGCGCCGAACGAGTTCGGGTCCGTGTAGATGATCGAGGCGGAGAACTGGCCGTCGTCGGTGGTGTCGACCAGCACGATGCGATCGTGCCCGACGGCCAGCGGAGGCATCGGCCAGGCCTTGAACAGCTCGATGATCGGCTCCACCTCGTTGATCCCGTGCAACCAGGGCAATGCCGCTGCTCCGTACTGCAGGAAGTTGGCCGGCGGATCTGGAATCGTGTCGGTCGTCTGATCGGGCCCCGGCTGCGGGAACTGCGTGTACGAGACCTGTGTTGGCGTGGCTGCCGGAACCGCAACCGTCGGCAGCTCGACGCTCGGCGGCTCGATCTGCTCATCCTCTCCCTCTTGCTGCTCATCTTCAGCCGCCTGATCCTCTTCCCCATCGTCCGATTCAGTGCTGGCCGGTTCCTGGCCCGGAATCCTCAGCTCCTGCCCCACATGCAGAACGTCGGGGTCCTGAATGCCATTCAATGTGATCAAATCATCGATACGCACGTTGAACCGATTTGCGATCTGGGCCAGCGTGTCGCCCGGCTGCACGATGTAGATGCTGGGGTCGGTCTCTGGCTCCTCGACCTCAGCAGCCGTCTGTTCCCGCTGCGCGGCATCGTCCTGCGACGACGAGGTCGTCACCCGCACGGTCTCGGTCGGTTGAGCGGTCTGTTGCTCCTGGGCCTCGGACTGTGTCGTCGCCGCCGCGGCCGTGGGCTCGCTTGTTTGCGTCGTCTCGGCTGCCGTGTCGGGACGCTCGACGACATCGGGCTGCTCGTCGTCGCCGCCGAACAATCCACACGCAGAAAGGATGAATGAGCAAATCAGCAAGATGGCAAAGAGAGCGACGAACCCGACGCCACGCCGTCGAGTATGCGTACGTGTTTGGGACATCAGTGGCACAACCGCCCCGTCGCCTGTAGCCACTCTATACACATTCCCAACTTGGGGGCGAAGCGCGAAACCGCGTCTAAGCTACGTGTCGAAGCTACAAGCGCGCGAGCTGTTGACCCAGCCACGCGGCCGCCAATCCGCCGACCGCGGACACGAGCAGATTGGTCAACGCCCAGACCCAGCGGCCGCCGTTGAGCAGATGCAGCGTGTCCAACCAGACGGTCGAAAACGTGGTGAATCCGCCCAGCAATCCCACCGTGATCGCCAGGCGCATGTTGTCCGAGACGCCGAGTCGCTCCAGGAACAGCGTCGCCACGAGTCCCAGCACCAGCGTCCCGCTGAGGTTGACCACCAGGATGCCCAGCGGCAAGCCGTCGGGCTGACCAACCCAGCGATTGAGGAGGTAGCGCAGCACGGAGCCGGCCGCGCCGCCGAGCGCAATCGAAGCGATCGCCGCAACCGTCATCGATCAGCGGCCCGTCGATCCGAACCCGCCGGAGCCGCGCGCCGTGTCGTCGAGGTCGTCAACCTCTTCCACCGCAGTCAGCGCCACCGGCGCCACGACGAGCTGCGCAATCCGATCACCGTGATTGACGCGGTAGCCACGACCCGACGGCCCGCGCAGCGACATCGACACCAACAGCTCACCGCGATAGTCCGCATCGACCGTGCCCCAGCCGATCTCCACGCCCCGCCGCGTCAGTCCCGAACGCGGTCGAATCTGTATCTCATAGCCCGGCGGTGGCGCGCAGGCAATGCCGGTCGGTACCGGTTGCGGCATCTGCGAGAGGTTGAGCCAACCGCCCAACTCCGAAAGGTCGGCGTACAGATCGAGGCCGGAAGACAGCTCGGAGCCGCGCGTGGGCAACTGCGCCGCCGCGCGCAATCGCCGCACGCGCAGGGCTCCGAGCCTGCCGCCCTCCGTCACAGCCCAACGGAACGGCGGGAAGTTGTCCAGCGGTGTGTCCGCCAACACGGCTGGATCGTCGGGCGCCTGACGCAGCAGAGCCGCCGCGTCGCCGACCGTCGTCGACACGTCCACTCCCAGGTACGACGGCGCATACGGCGCCAGGCGTTCAATTCCGGACGACAGTTTGATTCGCACCCCGCGAGGCCGGTGCGTGCCGGTCCAGTGATGCAGGCCGGCTGCCAGCAGGATCAGGCCCTGGTAGAAGCTGCGGATTGGTCGACGCTCGACCTGCCAGATCTCTTCCCACGTCTCATGCGCATCAAAGAACTGCTTCGCGTCCCACTCCGCTGCGCCCTTCGCGAGTTCGGCGCGATGCGCTGTCGACACTGTCGGTTCAAGCGCGAGTTGTTCCGCTCGGGACGGGATCTCACGAACTCGGGCCATCAGGCCGGCCGCCTTCTGCGTTCGCTGAGCAGTGAGTTGTCCCGCCGCCGTCGTTCATCGACACTGTGCGCGACGCCCCACGCGTTGGATACAGGTTGAGGTAAACATCATCGCTGATTCTGTAAACGTCCAGGCAGCGCTCGCCCAGAACTTCGAAGAACTGCGATCGTTGCTCGACGCCTGCGCCGATGACCGCCTCGACGAACGCCTCGGGCCCGTCGAGTGGTCCGTTCGCGAAATCCTGCTGCACGTCGTCCACTCCGAGCGTTGGCTGCATCCTCAGCTCATGCTGCTGCGCCGCGAGGTCGCGCCGCAACTCCCGATCCCGCCCGTCGGCGGCGTCAACCTGCCCGACACGGAGTCCGAGGCATCGCTGCCGGAACTGCGATGGGCACTGACCAGCGTGCGCGAAGACACCGAGCGTCTGCTCTCCGACCTGTCATCCGATCAGCTCCGCGAACCGGCCAACATCGAACTCGACGGCGATGTGCTCGATATGTCCCTGCGAACCATCGCGCTCACCGCCGCCGATCACCAGCTCTTCCATGTCCGCCAGATTCAACGGACGCTCGGCATCGCACCCTGATCGCCATCCGCCCACGCTTGCCATAATCGATAGCCTGCGCGCACCGGCCCCGCGCACTCCGCTCATTCAGGGAGCTTCGCAATGCAACGCACCGCCGACGAGTACCCGGCCCGTCTCGACATCGAGTACCCGCAATCGCTCGATCGCATCTCGACCCTGCTCCGACCGATCCTCGCAATCCCCGTCGTCGTCCTGCTCTGGTTCATCCCGCCGATGCTCTGTACGCCGGTCGCCCTGGTGCTCGTGGTGCGTCGCAAGTATCCGCGCTGGTGGTTCGACTTCAATCTCGAAGCCACCCGCTTCCACAACCGCGTCTATGCCTATCTCAATCTGATGACCGACCGGTATCCATCGACGGACGAAGAACAGTCGGTGCGGCTTGACCTCGACTACCCCGACGCCGCCCAGCTCAACCGATGGCTGCCGTTGTTCAAGTGGTTCCTGGCGATTCCGCACTACATCATCATCTGGGTGCTGGTCGGCATCCAGAACATCGTCGTGTTGATCGCCTGGTTCGCGATCCTGTTCAGCGGAACCTATCCGCGACCGCTGTTCACCTTCATGCTCAACGTCGAGCGCTGGGTCCTCCGCGTCGAGGCCTACGCCTTCCTCCTGATCACCGACCGCTACCCACCCTTCCGCCTCGGCTAGCAGCTACGCCGCCAGTCTGAGCGCACCGTGCAGCTCGATCCGCCGCAGGAACCACAGGAACGCGCCCAGATTGAGCGCAAACAGCGCTGACAACGCGCCAAACAGGATGCCAACCCCCGGCCAGTCGATGATGAACTGCAGCGCCGGCACCACATCCCGACCATCCGGCGTGAGCGCGAAGAAGTCCAACAGCACCGCGCCCGCCTGCGTCCCCACGATCAGTCCCGCTCCCAGTCCAATCGCGATGATGATCAGTTGCTCCAGCGCGATCAATCCCAGAATCTGGCGCATGCTCATCCCGACGCTCTGACACACGGCAAACTCCACCCGTCGCGCCTGCGCTGTCACTGCGGTCAGCACCACCAGACCGAACGCCGACGCGATCGCCACCGCCGCCAGCGCGCCGATGAAGACCCCATTCCACGAAGCGACGATCAGCGGGTCGGCCGCCAGTTCCTCCCGGGCGCTCTCGATCGTGGCGATGCCATCGCTCTCGATCGGCAGCTCGTACCTGGCCAATAGACCGCCCCAGCGCTGCAGCGACGCCGACGCCCACAGTTCGTTGCTCACGGCCAGCGCCACGCCGGCCGCGGCGCTGCCATACAGCCGATCGATGAATGCCGCGCGATCGATCAACACGAGCGGATCATCGCGCTGCGGGTCGTAGCTCGGGAACGTCTCAAACTGCCCGCCGACGAGGAACGTCATCGAGGATGGCCCGATCCGCAGTTTGACCGTCTCGCCGATGTTGAGCCGTCCCTGTGCGATGGCCTCCGCCGAAAACAACGCCGGCAACGGGCCCCGATCCGCGATGTAGCGCACCCCGCGCAGCGACGATGGGATCGCATTCCAGCGATAGCGCGCCTCTGTTTCGGTGACGACGAAGAAGTCGAGCGGCTCCTCGCCGACCTCCAGGGGCGTCGCCTCCCAGCGTCCTGAGCTGAAATCGGCCAACAGGTAGCTCTCGCCACGCCGGGCGTAGCTCAGATCGCCAAGCAAGATTTCTCCCCCGGCGCGTGTGAGCGCCAGGTCAAGCGACACCAGTGTCAGTGGCGCGACTGGACGCTCAGCCACCGTGGGGCTGAACCTGCTTTGCCCCTGGATCAGCCGAGCGCCCTCCAGAGGCAGATAGGCCGCCGGTTCCTCCGTTAAGCGGTTCGAGATCGTGATCCACTCCGGATCTTCTTGAACCTGAGTGGGACTGAGCGTGTCAATCGCATACCACCAGTAACGTCCGATCGCGTCCAGCACCTTGATGCCGATCACGGTCTCCTGCTCGAGCTGCACAACCGCAATCCGTAGCTCCAGCAGGCCCCCAAAATCGTCGATCACCGCTCCCTGGACTTCGTTAAGCGGTACCGCAATCTGCTGCAGGTCCGCCGGCGGCAACGCCCAGTCAGCCCCTTGTTCGGCCAGCTGATCGGCAACCACCTCGGAGTCCAACGCAGCGATCTGCAGATGACCCGAGTCTTCATCCCCTTCGAACGCCCCCACGATCCGCTTGATCTGTGCCACCGATGCACCGCTGGCGTCCTCAATCGCCTCATATTGAACAATGTCCGAGACCGGCTCGGTCAGCCGTACCGACGCGCCCACCGCGTGCAGCGAACGATCGTTGTAAGACGTGTCGAGCGTCGTCCGGAACGAGGCCGCAAACACCGCCAGCGCACCCGCGATCGTCAGCAACAGCACCGTCCGCGCGTAGTGCGTCGGTGTGCGACCCAGATACCAGGCGCCCATCAGCAGCGTCAGCGAGCGCCAGGGCGACGCAAGCCGGGCCAGCAGCCGCATCGTCGGTGGGAACAAGCGCAGCACGATTAGCCCAACCACGAACAGCAACACGGTCGGCGTCGCGACCGCCAGCCAGTCCAGCCGCGTCTCACCGACCAACGGCGAATCGATCGGATCGCCGGCCCATTGCAGTTCGAAGATCAGCAGAGCGCCCAGCGCTGCTACAGCCGCGTCGATCAGGGCGCGCTGCGTCCATGATGCGGGCGGCCGACCGCGCTCCCGGCGGGTCGTGACCATCGTCTGGCGAGTCGCCCGGTACGTCGGCACTGCCTGAGCCAGCAGCGCCAGCACCCCTGCGCCCACGGCCAGGTACCACGACTCGACCGGCAGCGAGACCGGCAGGAACGGACCCGCGCCGGTAGCGGCCAGCGCCTCATCGAAGGGCGGCACGAACCCCAACAGACTGACCAGCCCCATGCCGATCAGCGGCCCCAGCAATATCGCCGGAGCGGTCAGAATCGCAGCCTCGACGATGTGCATCACGGCGACATCGCGCTGCCGGGCGCCTCGCGAACGTAGCCAGGCCGTGTCCTCGGTGCGTTGCTCGGCGAGCATCGCCGATGCCACCACCGCATAGACCAACACCGCGCCCACGAGCTGCAGCACGATCATCAATAGCGTCGACTGGGCAAACTGGAAGCGTTGGCTGAACCCGACCAGCGTGTCGACCAGTTCCGTCTCCTGCTGGATACCGTCCACGGACTGCGAGATTCGCCGAGTCATCTGCTCCAGCGAATCGGCCGCCGCAGACGCTTCCGCCGCCGACGCGCCGTGCAAGTCGGTCCGGAACCGCTGCAGCAACGACAGACGCAACGTGGGCGACTGCTCGGCCAGAATGCCGAGAATCCCCTCCCGCGTGGTCCAGAACCGCAGTTCCGTGTCCAGCGCCGCGATCGGCAGGAACAGCGGATCGAGCGTTGACCAACGCCGCTCGTCGGTCGACGGCTCGATGATCCCGACAATCCGCACGCGAGTCTCATGCTCGGTGCCCAGCCAAAACGGTTGCGCCAGTCGTTCGTCTCCAACGTCGAGTCCAAAGTCCTGCGCCTGCCTCCGCTCGACCATCACCTCCAACAGATCAGTCGTTGCCTCCGGTCTACGGCCGGCCACGACTTCTGAGAGGTCCGCCACATCGCTCTGCGCAACGAACGTGGCGTGATCGGCGTCCGGCGGATCGAACGGCTGCTCCTCGGTTCGCAGGATGTATCCACCGGTACGGAGCGCCGTCATTCGGCCAACCGTGAGCGACGAGGCCGCCGCCGAGACTTCGTCATGGATCAGCGACTCAACGTCGTCAACTGACGCTGAGTCCGCGGTCACGTTGGTCTGATTGAATCGCAGGTCCAGCGTTGCCGGATCGGCATCCGCGAGCGTCTGCCGCAGTCCCAGATCACGCACCGCTTCGATGAAGATCGGCGCGCTGCTCGCCAGGCCCACCGCCAGCAGCGCCCCGATCAGCAGCACCGTCGAGAGCCTGGGCGCCGAAGCGATACGCCGCAGCGCCAGTCTGCCGAGCTCTCGGGCCGTTTCACCGCGTCGAGTCGGAATCTGCTGCGACATCAGTCGGCGCCCTCCCGCAGCAGAGGAGCCGCTTCACGGCCCGTCGCCCAGCGTGAGATCGCGGTCGTGCCCAGCACCGCACATAACACGATCACCCCGACACCGATACCGGCCAGGACCCAGTCGATCGACAGCACCGTCGGCGGCGCAGCCGCCACCCCTTCAGCCGTGACGTCGAGGAACGCCAACAGCGCGCCCGCCACTGCCCGCCCCAGGCCGAACCCCAGCGCCACACCGGCCGCCAACACGAGGCCGACTTCCACCGCGGCTTGCGCGGTCAACCCGGCCCGACCTGAGCCGACGGTCCGCATCAGCGCAAACTCGCGAGCCCGCTCGCCGCCGGCCGCCGCGAGTGTGAAGATCAGCGCCGCCGATCCCACGATCAAGAGTCCGATGAACCCGACCACGAACAACGCCGCCGCCCCGCCCGAGCGAAACGGATCCTCCTCCGCCGCCACGATCTTCGCCTCCGCGTCGAACACTGTGCTGGACAGATACACATCGTCCAGCAGCTCGGCGGCAATCAGGCGTCCCGCATTGCTTTCTGTCGCAGTCCACACCTCCGTGATCGGCAGCACCGCCTGAACCGCCGCGACCAGCGCCGCCCCCCGCAGCGCTAGGAGATCCACGATCAGGAACCCGCCCTGCGCCGGATTGAGCGTGGGAAAGTAGTCAACGGCCGACTGAATCCGGACCGGGATGGTCGCATTGCTGACACCGATCGGGACGATGTCGCCGACACTGAGGTTGGCGGTCTCCATCGACGTTCGATCCATCGCCGCATTGACCGGCAGGTTCGGCGATTCGCGCACGATGATTCGCTCATCGCTGGCCGCAAGCTGCGACCAGTGGTAGCGCAGACCTCCGCCCTCGAACGAAATCCGGTCTTCGCCCGCGCCGCCTGAGGCCGGCAGCCACGGTCCAGCCTCGTCAAACGCATCCACCGCGACGGATTGCTCCCCGACCTGCGCGTTCAAGTCGTCCATGTACAACGTCCCGGTCGGCGCTCGAACCACCCGCGCCTGCGGACGCAGAATGATCGCCGCGATCCGCAGTGGTTGCTCGAGCCCGCCCAGAGGCGCGCGAAACGTGTTCCAGTCCCCGTCAACCACGGAAGCCGTATTCGTCCGAAACGGGCGCATGTGCACCTGTCCACGGGCGTCGAGCACCCGCGCCGCCAGTTCAAGATTGCTGTTCCCCGGATTGCTGCGCACGCGAACCGTCAACGCCTCCGCCCCGTCCGGCAACTCCTGCCCGGCTCGCCCCGGCTCACGCTCGATCGCCGCCAACAGCTCGTCCGGCGGCGTGCCCAGCAAGTCCTCGTCCAGCGCCACGATCTCGGACAGCCGACTCGTCTGCAGCCCCAGCAGCACGACGCGGCTGCCTTCCCGATCGCCGCCGATCGCGCCGATCCCGCGATACGCCGCTGCCGCGCTGATTCCCTGACGGCTCTGCAGCGGCTCCGTCACCCGGCCCACCGTCGAGTTCGACAGGTTGCCGCCGATTGACACCCCGCGCAGGTCCGAACCGACCTCATATTCAATCCGCGACCGCTCGACGGTCCGAATCGTCGACGCATACGTCGCCGAGATCAGTCCCACGGCCGTGATGAACGCAACCAGGGCCGTCAGCAACATCGGGCCCGTCGGATTCCGAGCCACGCTGAGCACCCCGAGGTACAACCACGACGGAATCGGTGATCTCGAGAGCAGTGCCGCCGCGAAGCCCCACACCCGCGGGGCGACCCGCATGATCGTCAGTGCCGCGCCCAGCAGAAGCAGTCCGGGGCTCAGCATCAGCACCGGATTGATCCCGCCCGACTCAAACGCGGCCAGCGCCCCGCCCGACGCTTCGGTCTCGAACTGAAGAAACAGCACCGTTGCCAGCGCCAGCAATGCCACGTCGAGCCACGCCCGTTGCACCAACGACTGCCGCTGCGGGCGCCCCTGCGCCACGCGCTCGTTCGTCCGCTGCCGCGCATCGAACCAGGCCGGCGCCGCAAACGCGATCCAGGCGATCACCGCGCCCGCAACTGCCAGCCCCCACGCCTCCGCCGTCAGCCGCGTATCGAACGGCTCGCCGCCCGAGACCCGAGCCACTGCCTCCAATCGACCGGCATGACTCAACGCAAAAGCCGCCAGCGGCGCGCCGAGAATCGCCGCCGGTAGAGCCGCGACCCCGCCGAGCATCGCCTGCGCCCCGGCCTGCTGCCATGGTTTCGCTCCGCGAGCCGCGAGCCGTTCGCGATCGACCCGAGTCCGCTGCGCCATCACGCGTCCGACCAGCGCCACGCCGAACATCGCCACCGCGGCGATCTGCAAACCGGCCAACAGCGACTGCCCTGCCGAAAACTGCGCCTGGCGTACGAACGTCTGCAGCGTGCCCACCAGGAGCGTGCCCGCCGAGCCACCCTCCAGGCGACTCAGCTGTTGTTGCCACGCGCCCAGCGACTCGATCACGGCCTCAACCTGGTCGGAGTTAATCGCTCCGGTGTCCAGTTCCGTCCGCATCCGATGCGTCACCGGAGCTCCGAGTCGCTCCAGCGCGTCGGGCTCGGCGAACATGCCGAAATACGGCACCTCCGCGCCGCCCAGCGTGATATCGAACTGCAACTCGAACCAGACGTCCGTGTAGTGGAACGCCAGCACCCGCGTGACATCGTCCACGACCGGTTCGATGATCCCGCTGATTTCGAACTGCATCGCCTCGCTGAAACTGACCACGCTGCCGACATCGATGCTGAGCTGCTCGGCGAGCCGCGCGCCGATCACCACCTCGTCCGCCGAACCGGCCCAATCGCCCCGCACCAGCCGCGCGTTCGTCCGCAGTTGCTCGAACGACATCAGATACGCCAGCAGGGACTCGTTCAGACCGTTGTCGAGGCGCGTAAACCCGGCGAACGTCTCGGGAGTCTCCATGATCCGCCGTGTGTCGCTGGCCAGACCTGGGAACCGCTCCAGATGCCGCTCGCGGGCTTCCGCCGCTTCTCGCTCGATGCGATCGAAGTCCTCAGCGCTCGCCGGACGGAAGGCCCGCGAATGGTCCGCGAACGTGGTCCCCCGCGGCGATTGCTCGATCAACTCGCGAAGCGCGAGGTCGGCCGACGCCGCTCGAAAGACGAGCGGCAACGCCACGAGCGCGGCGGCGATGATCAGCAGCGACGCAGCCCCGAACATCAATAGCCAACCGCCCCGCAGTTCGCGTAGGGCGGCGAGCCTGAGTAGGCGGAAAAGTCCAAGCATGATGCTGCAATGCTACGACTGGCCGTACTGTTGAACGCCTCCGGCTCCTCGGTCTGCCCTTCGGTTGCCGCTGAGCCGATGGGCGCTTAGCCTGCACCTAACTAGTTCGTCCGCTCGGTCGTTGGGCGGAACGCCCGCACACCCCTTCCGAGCCGAATCAACATCGCCGGAACCACCGTCAGGAGCACGTGTATGACGACACAGACAGAAACGCACTCACAGATCGCCGTCGAGGTCTCCGGCCTCAAGGTCAACGCGCTCCAGGACGGCAGCGGACCCAACATCGTCGTCCTGCACCACTCCACCGGCCCCGGCTGGATCCCGTTCTACGACCTCCTGGCCCAGAATCACACCGTCACCGCTATCGACATGCCCGGCTACGGGCAGTCCGAGCGCCCGGTCTGGGCTCGTCACCCGCGCGACATCGCCATCATGCTGCACAGCGCCATCCACAAGATGGGCATCGACACTGACGCCAACCTCGTCGGCATGGGCTTCGGCGGCTGGGTCGCGGCCGAGCTCGCCTGCATGCATCTGCATGGTCTCGACAGCCTCACCCTGATTGGCGCAGCCGGCGTCCAACCCGACGAGGGCGAAATCGCCGACGTGATCTTCTACGAGTTCGAGGAGTACGTGAAGCTCGGCTTCTCCTCCGACGAGGCCTACGCCGACATCTTCGGCGACGAGGCCGCCCCCGAACTGAAGGAGCTCTGGGACTTCTCGCGCGAGATGACCGCGCGTCTGACCTGGAAGCCCTGGATGTTCAACCGCCAGCTCCCGCATCTGCTCACCGAGCTCGAGACGCCGACCCTGCTGCTCTGGGGTGAAAACGACCGAGTCGTCCCACACGGTGTCGCCGAGGTCTACGACGCCAGCCTGCCCAACAGCAGGCTCCAGGTGCTCGAAGGGCTCGGCCATCTCGTCGAACTCGAAGACGCCCAGGCCACGGCCGACGCCGTGATCGCGCACATCAGCTCGTAGCGAGGCAGACGATAGAGGCGTGACGCTTCGCCGTCACGTATCATCTTGAGGAACGTACAACCGGCTCGCGCAACCGCACCCTGAGCCGGAGGAACAGGAACCGAAACCATGTTCATTGGCTACTTCACGGAACGTCCCTACCAGGACTTCGAATCGGGCTGGGTCGGAGCGACCGGCCGCGAAATCGAGGACCTCGGGATGACCAATGGGGATTACGACCCCCGGATCGGCGCCGAGCTCTACAACCGCTACCTCGACGAGAAGGTCTACGCCGAGGAGATGGGCTTTGACGGCCTGATGCTCAACGAGCATCACTCCACCCCGTTCTGCATGGGCGGCGTGATGAACGTCGAAGCCGCGATCCTCGCCCGGATCACCAAGCGCGCCAAGATCGTGCTGCTCGGCAACGTCCTCCCGATCTGGGAAGACCCTCTGTGGCTGGCCGAGGAACTGGCCGAGATCGACATGATCTCCCGGGGCCGCCTGGTTACGGGTTGGGTCCGCGGCACCGGCCGCGAATCGGTTGCCCACAACTCGCAGGCGCCCTTCAACTGGGAGCGCTTCCAGGAAGCCCACGACTTCGTCGTCAAGGCCTGGTCGACCCCCGGCCCCTTCCGCTGGGAAGGCGAGCACTACCAGTACCGCTACGTCAACCCCTGGGCGCGCCCCTACCAGGAGCCGCACCCCCAGATCTGGATCCCTGGCGTGATGTCGCGTAACACGGTCAAGTGGTGCGCCGAGCATCGCTACCCCTACGTCATGCTCGCCACCGAGATCGAGCCGACCAAGAAGTCGTTCGACTACTACGATGAGGTCGCGCAGGAAAACGGCTACGAGGCCTCGACCGAGCACCACGGCTACCTCTTCAAGGTCCACGTCGACGAGACCGAAGAACTGGCCGAGGAAGCCGGCCGCAAGTACATCTCCGGACCGGCCAACCCGTTCCTCGAGGGCAACCAGGGCACCGTCCGCAGCAACCTGCAGAACCTGCCCGGTCTGACTTCGCGCACCCAGCTCCTGCCGACCGTCAGCACCTTCGCTGCCGCCGCGCGTGGACGCCAGGAGGAACAGAAGGCGGCCCTCGCAGAGAAGGAAGCCGAAACCGACAAGCGCGACGCCGACGCCTTCGGCACCTACGAGGAACAGGTCAACAAGTACTCCATCATCACGGGTACCCCCAAGACCGTGATCCCCAAGATCCGCCACGTCCTTGAAGAGCTGCGCCCCGGCAACATCTTCTTCTGGGACGGCGACGGCGCCATGAACCACGACGACGCGATGCGCTCCCTCCGCCTCTTCGGCGAGGAAGTCATCCCCGCCGTCCGCGAAATGGGCAAGGAACTCGATCTCAAGGGAGCCTTCGAGGTCAACACCCTCACCGGAGACCCAATGTCCGGCGACTAATCTCGCACCCGGTTCGACCAACAGAGACCCGCGCCCCCTGCACTGGGGCGCGGGTCTTCTGCGTTAACCCCTCCGTCATTCCCCCCTTCTCCCGTCACTCCCGCCTTCTCCTCTTCATTCCCGCCCTCTCCCCGTCATTCCCGCGAAAGCGGGAACCCATACCGCCGCAGCGAACGGCACCTCCCACCAGAGCCCAATCCCATCCCTCAGTCATTCCCGCGCTTGCCGCGGGAATCTCGCCTTGGTCCGCACCGACCTTCATTCAACTCCCTTTCGGGCTCCCTCTCCCTCTGGGAGAGGGTTGGGGTGAGGGCCGCCCCTTCCGACAACCACGATACACCAACCACGAACACCCTTTCTGTATAGTGACCAGAACGTACGTTCACGCTCAGAGAGGGTCCGACCATGCACATCCCACCCAACCAACGTCGACGCGCCATCCAGGGCCACTACCTCCGCCAACGCGGCCACTCGCTGCGCCAGATCGCCGAACAGCAGAACCTCTGCCCCGACATCGTCCGCTCCGACCTCAAGCTCGTCGAAACCCATTGGAGCTCGATCGCCGCCGCGGCTGCCGACGACCTTCTGCTCGAATCGCTGCAGCTCCTCAGGATCAGGCTCTCGCTCGCCATCAAGAACGACGATGTCTCCAACAACGCCGAACGCCTCACCCCGGTCGAGTACCTCCGTGCACGCGATGCCCAGGAAACCGGGCTCAACAACCTCGCCCGCGAAATCCGCCGCACCGCCCAGGACGTCCACCGACGAGCCGCACAGCGCGCCGACCAACCCGACCTCTACGACGATGTACCGCAAGAACCAGGCGAAAACACTCCAGAACTAGTCAAAACTGACCACCCCGATCGCACGATCTCCAGTCCAGAGCAGAAGATCGTCGAATCTAAGCCCCAGCAAGAAAAAATTCCCGCGGAAACCGCCCACCTGCCCGATCAGCCCGAGTATGACCCTCTGATCGAGGAGGTCTTCAACGAATTCCCCCACCTCAGAGGCCAGTCAACCGAGCAAATCCTCGCCTTCCTCGACCAACTCACTGATCCCGAAGCATCGGAGCCCGCTGTCTACGCCGAGGCCGCCGGCTAGGCCCCCAAAGGCCCCTCTCTTCTGGTTCCCGCTCCTTCCGGTCCCCTCTCCCTCTGGGAGAGGGTTAGAGCCTGCCCCCGCGAAGGCGGGGGGTGAGGGTCCCGCGAAGCCCGCCCCGCACCTGATTCCCGATGCCCCGCACTCGATGCGGGGCCCAGACCTCGATGTTCGAGCGCAGCGTCGGCGTCCCGCTCGCCCCTACGCTCTGCCGCAGGAGCCATCACCATCTACGATCCCACCATGACCCAGCGGATCATCGTCATCGGTGGCGGACCCGGGGGCTCCACCGCCGCCACCCTCCTCGCCCGACAGGGCTTCGATGTCACCCTCTTCGAGCGCGAAGTCTTCCCCCGCGAACACGTCGGTGAGTCACTCCTGCCCGCCTCGATCCCCATCCTCGAAACCCTCGGCGTCATCGACGAGATCGAGGCCGCCGGTTTCACTCCCAAGTACGGAGCGACGATGGTCTGGGGGCGAGAACCGGAGCCCTGGTCCTGGCATTTCGCCGAGACCAACGCCAGCTATCCCCACGCCTACCAGGTCTGGCGCCCGACCTTCGACCAGATGCTCCTCCGCAATGCCGAGCGCAACGGCGTATCGGTCCACGAGGGTTGCCGAGTCGTCGATGTCAGCCTCGATGAGACCGACCCCTCATCGGTGACGGTGGAATCAGCAAACGGAGAGACTCAAGCCCACGAAGCCGAATGGATCGTCGACGCCAGCGGCCAGAACGGCTTCCTCGCTCGCCGACTCGACCTACGCGTCAACGACGAGTTCTTTCGCAACCTGGCCGTCTACAGCTACTTCCGCGGCGCCGATCGCCTCCCTGAACCCGACACGGGCAACATCTTCATCGAGGCCTACGAACACGGCTGGTCCTGGGCCATCCCCCTGCCCGACGACGTCATGTCCGTCGGAGTCGTCGTCGACGCGGCCTGGGGAGGCTCCAAACTCAACGAAGCGCCGACCGAGGAGTTCTACCGCCGGCAGCTCTCGATGACCCAGCGCACCGCCGCGATGCTCAGGCCGTCCCGGATGATCGACGACCCGCGCGTCATCCGCGACTGGTCGTACACCTCGCAACGCCTCGTCGGCGACGGCTACATCCTCGTCGGCGACGCCGCCTGCTTTATCGACCCGCTCTTCTCCTCCGGCGTCCACCTGGCGCTGTCTTCGGCGGTCCTCGCCTCGGCCTACGTGACGTCGGCCCTGAGAGATCCCGAAATGCGCGAGCCCGCCGCCGAGGTCTACACCCAGCTCTACATGCAGCAGT
Organism: Chloroflexota bacterium; assembly: GCA_028874365.1. Lineage (GTDB taxonomy): Bacteria > Chloroflexota > Dehalococcoidia > Bin125 > Bin125 > Bin125. The sequence goes on from JAPPJZ010000062.1 coordinate 73,271, forward strand.
ACCACCAGTTCCGCGAGATGGCCGCCCTCTTCTACGCGTCCAATCGCACCTCCGACTCCTACTTCTGGGAGGCCCGGCGCATCACGCAAAGCGCGGACGATGTCTCACCGCGCGAAGCCTTTATCGCCGCCGTCGCCGGACAACCGCCCCAAGGCTACGAGCGCGTCGTCCTCGAACGAGGCGAAGCGCCCCCCGACTTCGTCGAAGGGGTCGCCGCCGTCGAAACCGAGCGCGCCGAGCGCGACGCCGAAATGACCAAATTAATCGATTCTGCCTGGCCCGATCGCAGCCCAATGCTCGACGCCGTCCCCGCGCTCGCTCCGGGCGTCACGCTGGCCCGCAAGCCCGTCGTCGGCGATGGACAGTTCGAGTGGGGAGCCGTGATCTCCTCGTCGACGCGCCCCCAGGGAGCCCCAATCTCGACGCTGATCGCCGCCCTCGCCACCCGAATCGACGGCCAGCGGCCGGTCCGTGTTCTCCTCGACGACCTCCTCGAAGGAGTCGAACCCCGCCAGCGAGCCCAACTCCTCCCCGGCCTCCTCACCGCCCTCCGCGTCCTCTACGTCGACGGAATGATCGCACGTTGGACTCCTGCGCAAGACCCTCAAGTACCTTCCTCCCCCCGAGAGTGAGGGCCAATCCCCTCTCCCCCCGCCGCAGGCGGGGGGAGATGTCCCGTAGGGACAGAGGGGGGCACGCCGCGCGCCAACCCTTAGAATCGTGCCAACCTCGGTTGTAAGGCGGGCAGCGACATGACCACAGCCAAATCCCGGACTTCGGGCCGAATCGAACAACTCAACGTCTCACCTGGCGGCGTGCCCAAGCGTGCCGTCCCCGAAGCCGTCGTCAACGAGTACGGCCTCACCCAGGACCGACAGCGCGACCGCCGCCACCACGGCGGCACCGAGCGCGCCGTCTGCCTGTTCTCTGCCGAAATCCTCGACAGTCTCCGCGCCGACGGCCATCAGATCGGCCCCGGCACAACCGGCGAGAATGTGACCATACGCGGCATCGACTGGAAAAAGCTCGTCCCCGGCTCGCGCGTTCACCTCGGCGAACAGGTCATCGTGGAGGTCACCTCCTACGCCGCCCCCTGCCGGATCATCGCCCACTGCTTCCGCGACGGCGACTTCAACCGCATCAACCAGGCCACGCATCCAGGACGTTCCCGCCTCTACGCACGCGTCGTCCGGCAGGGGACCATGTACCCGGGCGACGACGTCACAATCGAGGCTGACTCGGCCGCCGACCGAGGCGCTCGACTACAACCCAAAACCACACGTTGGCGTCCGCCCTCGAGCTGATTTCCTCCCCCCGGAATCCGTAGCGCCGTTGCAATCAATGGCGCCTGCGCAGTGATACTCTGCGCGCACGCGAATACGAATGTCCAATCGAGAGAACGCGACTCGCCAGGTCTTTGGAACGGGAGCAGAACGATGACCACCGAAGCATCCGCCCGCCAGGCCGCCCTGATCGCACGGCGATACCCCAGTCGCGCCACCCTACGCGGCGGCCGCGAGATCGACATGCGCCTGATGGCCCCCGCCGACAAGGCCCGCTTCCTCGCCTTCGCCCGCTCGCTCTCACGCGACGACTTGCTCTACCTGCCCTGGGACATCACCGACGAAGGCGTGGTTGACCGCTGGCTGGAGAACATCGCCGAACATCGCACCACTACCGTCCTTGCCGTGGACTCCGGAGACATCGTCGGCGAGGCGTCGTTGGTCCACAACGAAGCGGGCTGGACCGACCACATCGGAGAAATCCGCGTCACCGTCAACTCCCAGATCCGCGGCCAGGGTCTCGGCCGATTCCTGGCCGAGGAGATCTTCGCCATCGCCGACTCCATCGGCCTCGAGCGCATCTCCGCCCGCATGACCCACGATCAGCTCAGCGCGCAGGCCGTGTTCGAGTCTCTCGGCTTCCAGGCCGTCGCGACCCTGCCCGGCTGGGTCATGGACCGCAGCGGCCGTCTCCGCGACCTCGTCGTCATGGCCTACGACCTCCGCGCCCGAGGCGCTCCCACCTCCGCCCAACGCTGAAGCTTGTCGCTGCCGCTCTCCCTGCGCAGCGGGCGTTTCGCCGACCTCCCCGTTCCCCTCTCCCCCCGCGCAGCGGGGGGAGATGCCGAAGGCAGAGGGGGGCACACCAACACGCGCTGATGCTGCGCTGTCCTCACAGGCGCCCGCCCGCCCCCACGCTTCCGCCATTGCACCTATCCTGTCGGGACAACCCATGGCACGACAGGACCTCCGATGACCACCCCGACCCAGGAAGCGCTACGCAAGCAATCGCTGGAACACCTCTGGATCCCCACCCAGTCGCACGCCGACCTCGCGGCCGACGATGGATTGCTGGTCATCCGTAAAGGCGAAGGAATCTTCCTGCACGACGACCAGGGACGCGAGTACATGGACGCCATGTCCGGTCTCTGGCTCAACGCGGTCGGACACGGTCGCACCGAACTCGCCGACATCGCACATGAGCAGATGTCGCAACTCGCTTACCAGAACACCTTCGCCTACGCCTCCGAGCCGGCCGTCAACCTGGCCACCAAGCTCGCCGAACTGACGCCCTCAAACATTCGCAAGGCCGTCTTCGTCAACGGCGGATCTGAAGCCGTCGAAACCGCTCTCAAGATCGCCAAGCAGTACCACCGCATCCGAGGCAACGCCGCCAAGTTCAAGGTGATCTCGCGGATCGGTTCCTACCACGGCCAGACCGCCGGCGCGCTCTCGGTCAACGCCGCAACCTACTCAATGCGCGCCCCCTACGAGCCGCTGGTGCCGGGCTCGATCCACGTGCCCGGCGTCAACTGCGACCGTTGCCCCTACGAAAAGACCTTCCCCGAGTGCGACGTCTTCTGCGCGCGCACCATCGAGGATGTCGTGACGGCGGCCGGCCCCGACACGGTCGCGGCGATCATCGCCGAGCCGATCTCCACTGCCAACGGCAGCTACGTCCCCGACCGGAAGTACTGGCAGACGCTGCGCGAGATCTGCGACAAACATGACATCGTGCTGATCGCCGACGAGGTGATCAATGGCTTCGGCCGCACCGGCAAGTGGTTCGGCATGGACCACTTCGGCGTCCAGCCCGACATCATGACCACAGCCAAGCAAATCTCATCCGGCTACTCGCCCATTGCCGCCACGCTCGTCAGCGATGAAATCGCCAAGACCTTCGAAGAGGCCGGCAAGGACGGCACGATCGGCGGGATCACCTGGGGCGCAAACCCCGTCTCCTGCGCCGTCGCGCTCGGCAACCTCAACATCATCGAACGCGAGGGTCTCGTCGAGAATTCCGCCCGCGTCGGCGAGCACGTACGCTCCCGACTCGTGCAACTGCGCGAGGAGCATCGCACGATTCACCACACTCGCGGGATCGGCATGATGCACGTCGTCGAGCTAAAGAAGGATCCGCTGACCGGCGAGGACTTCGACGAAGCCGACAACGTGCAGGCGCGGATGACCCAGTACATGAGGGACGAAGGCGTCCTCGCACGGGCCGGTACCTCGGTTCCGTTCGCCCCGCCGCTGACCACCAACCTCGAAGAGGCCGACGAGTTGGTCAACCGCATTTCCCGCTCAATCGCGAGGCTCGAATCCGAGTTGGGTCTGTAGGGAGAACTGAAAACCCGCAAGCCGCCTGAGCGCAGCGCCCGCCGGTCGAGAGCACAGCGGGCCGCGGTCAGGCGGCGTGTCTGTGGTCGGGAAGCGCTAGAACGTACTCAGCGCGCCGGGGCGGTCGTCGTGGATCGGAATAATCTCCGCGAAACCGGAGAACTTGAACACTTCCTGGATGTGATCCTGCACCGCACAAAGCGCAAGTTGGCCGGCCGACTGACTGGTTCGCTTGGCGGCCATCAAGAGGACCCTGAGCCCGGCCGAGGAGATGTAGTTGATCCCCTCGAAATTCATCAAGATCTGATTGTCCCCCGCGTCGATTCGGCCGAGTAGCGCCTCTTCGAACGCCTTCGCATTGGTCCCGTCGATTCGTCCGAGCGGGTTCAGCACCAGCACGCTGTCGTCGTATTCCGGGTAAAGGTCAACCATCAGTCGTCTCCTCTATCGGCCTGAAGCGGCGTGACTAGCTTATTCCGAATCATCCTCAGACGTCGCCCGCGTTTGTCTCAACGTCGTGACATTGCGGTCATCAATCCGCTCGTAGTTTACCGCATCGAATGTCGATGCAATCAGCTGCAGGCCGAGTCCACCGATCGGCCGCTCGAGCAGGTCCAACTCCGTGTCCTGCCCCGTCGCCTCCAGCGGATTGAATGCGGGGCCGTTGTCCTCGTAGCGAACCACGATCGTCTCGCCTTCCCGGCGCATCGCGATCGAGATGTCCGCTTCGTTCTCTCGACCCGGGAACCCATGCTCGATCGTGTTCGTGAACAGCTCGTCCAGCGCCAGGTTGATCCGATACAGCTCCATCGGATCGAACCCCTCTGTTTCGGCGAACCGCTCAACGAAGGCGGCTACCCGCGGGAGCGACGTCTCCAGAGTCGGCTGTACCACCATGCGCCGCCATCCCGACGCCAGGTGCGTCTCACCGCGCCCTGGGATGAACGGCTCTTCAAGCGCCCCGCCGACGAACTGAACCGCCATACACGTAATGTCGTCGAACTGCTTGGCGTCGCCCGAGAACGTGCGCAGGTCGGTCAGCACCGACTCCATCAGCTCCTGCGGGCCCTCACCGTTGAGCCCGGCGAGCTTCTCTTCCAGCCGCTCCCGACCGAACTGCTGCCCGGCAACGTCCTCCGCCTCCGTGATTCCATCGGTGTAGAGGAACATCGACGCCCCTTCATCGAGCGGAATCGTCGTCTCCGTGTAGTTGAGCTCCGGCAGCACGCCGAGCGCGATCCCGCCGGTCATCGGGATCATCTCCGGCCCCTCATTCGGGCGCATCAGGTACGGCGGATCGTGGCCCGCATTCACATAGGTCAGCGTGCCCAGCTCCAGATCAATCACACCGAAGAACGCCGTGATGAAGAGTTCCTTCGGATTCATCGAGCAGAGCTGGTCGTTCGTCTCGGCAACGGCCATGCTCGGGTCGGCATGCTGATTCGCCGCGCTCCGCAACAGCGCGCGTCCAACCGCCATCATCAACGCCGAGGCCACGCCCTTGCCCGACACGTCCGCGATCGCGAACGCCAGGTGCCCGTGATCGGTGATGAACGCGTCGTAGAAGTCGCCGCCCACATCCAGCGCAGGCGTCATGAACGCGGCTACGCCGGCGCGCGGATCTTCCGGCAGGTCCGACGGCACCAGCGCCGCCTGCACCGAGTGCGCCATCTCCAGGTCGTTGCGAATCTCGCGCTGCGCATCCTCAAGCGCCTGGTTCTTCTCCGACAACTCAACCGTGCGCTCCTCGACGATCGCATTCAGTCTGATCTCACGTGCGCCGACCTCGCGAGCCATGTCCAGGAACACGCCCGCCAGCTCCCCGTACTCGTCGCGCGTCAACGATGTGTTCCGCAGCGATGCAGCGACCGACGGTTCCGGTTGCTGCCCGTCTTCGACCGCCCGCGCGGCGCGAACCATCAATCCAATCGGGCGCGCCAGCCGCTTGGCCAGGAACCAACTGGCCAGCACCAGCAGCAGCAGCAGGGCGATCACCCCGATCAGGTACTCGAGCCGGTACAGATCGAAGTGATTGCCGATGTGATTGCTCGTGAACTCGACCCTGACCGCACCGAGAGGACTACCGTCCTCGGCGCGGATCGCCGCCGTCCCGGCGTAGCGACCGTCGGTCAGCGCCTCGACGACCGCTCCGTCGCCGCCCTCCATCGCCTGGCGCGCACTTGCCACCTCAGTCCGACTGATCGGTCGCGAGCCGTCCGAGGACGCCGCAAGCCGCGCCTGCACATTGAACACCCAGATGTTGTCCAGGTCGACGGCTTCCCCCTCGACGTCAGCCGCGGAAGCCGCGTTCAAACGAATCAGTGCGTTGACTTCATCTTCGCTCAGCGACGCCAGGTCGGCTTCCAGCAGCGAACGCGCAATCGCCTCGGCAAAGACCTCTGCCGACTTGCGTCCCGTGTCACCCTCTGAATCCAGCGCAAGCAGCAGCAGCACGACTGCCGAAGCGATCACCCCGGCGAGCGTCAGGACGGAGATCATGCCGACGATGCGCCCAGCCATGCACAGATATTAACGATTCTGATACTCAGGTGCTATCGAGAGCCGAGCAGGGCTCCAGTCTCAGATGTTTATCAGGCTCGATGCCGAGCAAGCGCCGTACGCGCCGCTTCTGTCTCCCAACACCGCCTGCGCCGTCGCCACGCCGTCAGCCGCTCCGCGCGAGACGACGCGCAGGTAGTGCCAATCACCGACCGGCGGACGTTGCAGATGCAGAGTGATATCGGCGTTCACATAGCCGCTGCGGCCCGGCTGCATGTTGGCAAAGGGCGAGACGAAATCGGCGATGCTCGCCGCCTGGACTGCCGGCGTCAACGACGCTTCGGCGAGCACCTGCGCATCGGCCCGTATCCAGACAACGGGCGGCTCCGTGCCGCCGGGTGCAACTACATGTCGCATCTCAAGCGTGCCCGGGTACGACACCCAGCGGTTGCCCACCCGGTCGACCCTTGCCGGTATTGCATCCTCGGGTCGAGGGGGCGCCTCATGAGCATGCTGCGCGCCAACCGCACCGAAGCTGACATCTCCGCGCAGACATAGTGTTGTGGCCTGCGTGAGCGGTGTCCCGTCGCAACTCACTCGTGTCTGGTAGACCGCAACCCGACGGCCTTCACGGATCGACTCGACATCAAGGTTCAGCCGCCCGAACGGCACCGGACGGAAGAGATCAATCGTCTGCCTGGCAATGCGCAGCTCGCCGGTTACGCCCGATTCGCCCCGCGTCGAACGAAGCAACTCCAGCTCAACGCAATGGGCGATCAGCGCCGCAACCGGGCTCCCATGCAACGCATCGCGCGACCAGGGCCCGCGCGCCCGGTCGGTCGGTACGTAACACTCCCCGTCGCGCGCAAACAATGCCCCATCGAGCGCACGCTCAGTCACAGCGCCGCCGGGCGCATCCGGCTGGCTCGTTGCGAGCGGACGGGCGTCACTACTGGATCGGAGAGCGAGGCGTCGCTTCCAGACGCTGGACCGAGATACTGTCGCGGCTCATCATCTCCGAGACGTGCGGCGCAATCTCGTCCCGCCAGTAGTCCGAGCCATACACGTCTTCGTAGAGTCGCTCCCGCTCCTCCTCCGAGTGGAAGCGGCGAATCCAGATGTACGTGTTGTCATCCTCTTCCGAGGTGAACGACCCCAGAATCGTCATACCCTTCGACACCTGGAAGGGAATGATCTGCTCTTCCATCAAGCGGACGAAATCTTCGCGGCGTCCCTCATTGATCGTGTACTGACGAAGTTCAAACAACATGACCTGACTGCCCTCCAGGCTGCGTAGACGCCCCGCCGCTCAGTGCCAACACATTGACAGCGGGGCCAATGACTGTGCGTATGCTACCGCGCTAGGCTCCCGCTATTGGCTGGTTGCCGGACGAGTACCGAACGTCGTCGTCGAGGTGACCACCGGCGGCGCGTCGGATCGGGAAGCCGGAGCCGAACCCGATCCGCCCCCGCTCGCGAGCAGCGACCAACGGTTGCGTCCGTTGTTCTCGATCTCGCCCATTTCCTTCATCCGCTGCAGCGTCGACTGCAACGTCGGCATCGGCTTGGCGGACTGCGGAGCAGCATCCTGCTTCTCGAGGAACGCGAGGATCTCCGTCGCGTGTACCGGCCCGCTCTGCTGACCGAGGAACTCACGCACCTTGCCGGTAATCAGGCCTCGCGGTCGGCGCGTGCGCTTGGCGCCGCCCGCGGTCCGTCGAGCGGCTCGACGCCGCGCCGGCCGAGGCGCGCTGGGAGTACCGCCCGACGATTCGTTACTCAGTAACTCCTGAATCAGGCGCCGCTTGTTCTCCAGGCGGTCAATCTCTGTCTGGATTGCCGCAAGTTCGGACTGCAGTTGCCCAGTAAACGTGTCGGCCATGTCTGCTGTTCCTCTCCCTCCGACACAATGCCAAACCACCGTATGTGATTTGACTTCGTGACGGCATCATGTGTATTCCAACTGTTGTCTCAGTATATGCACCTGTCAGGCGCATCCGTCAAATGTCACCCGAACCGAGCGTGAGCATATGATCGAGTCGCCTGATCAATCGATCCTCGATCAAAGAACGTTCTGATAAGAGAACGCGGGACTGCTTGACTCCGGCCTGGCGGGCGACATGTTCAATGACTGATGAACGCGTTAACGGCCCGTCCGACGCTCTCAACAGTGAAAGGATCATCCCGCGTAGCTCGCGTTGGGAGCCCGCGAACCGACCCTGAGCCCGGCCCGCTGCTGGCCGCTGCCCGGCCCGGAACTTCGCTTCCGCTACACAAAGTGTTGCTAGCGGACAGAGATCACACTTAGGAGTCGGTGTACAGATTGATGCGCCAAAGTCCATCAACGCAGGATTCCAGCGAGTTGCTTGACTATCTGGTAACAGCCGCTCCGCTGCCCAACCGATGTGAGCGCTCGGCGTGTCATTCGCAGGTTGTAGATCGCCAAACAACAAGCGTCCGAGGACTCGAACGATGTTGGTGTCGACAGCCGGCGCATCGATGCCGTGTCCAAAGTTGAGTACAATCGCCGCCGTGAATGGACCGACGCCCGGCAACGATTCCAGTAGCGTCCGCTCGCTCGGCATCCGGCCGTCGTAATGTTCACAAACGATCGTCGCGGTGCGGTGGAGGTACACCGCTCGCCGTGGATAGCCCGCTCGACCCCAGACCCGAATCGCGTCGGCGTCCGAGGCCTCGGCAAGATCCCGGATCGTCGGAAACGCTGCCATCCAGCGTTCGTAGATCTGCAGGACGCGCGACATCTGTGTCTGCTGTGCCGCCACCGCTGCCACGAGCGCCGCGTATGGGTCGCGAGCGTTCCGCCAAGGGAACGGTTGCTCATGCTCGGCGTACCACGCCAGTAGACGCTTGCGTATCGCCCCCAACCGCTGCGGCGAGAGCGGACGAGGCAGTTCCGGTTCGGCGCTCCTCCCGGGCATGCTGCTCAGGTCAAACCGCACATGTCGTCAAAGCAGTCCCGGCCGACCGGCGTGACGTACACCCGGTACGACGACTCACCTATATGGGTCAAATCAACGAGTCCGTGTTCCGCCAGCTTGGCCAGCACGCCCGGGTGATAGCCCTGGTGCTGCAGGGCCGGTCGAAACACCAGCCCCTCCTCCCCGACCGCGTCATCCACCACGATCGCCGTCGGATCCGGCGGATCTTGCAACGCCATCAGATCCGCCAGCAGGGCGCAGTGGTACTCGTTCAGTCGGACATGACGAAACTGGATCACGATTCGAGCGAGCTGAGTTTGGTCGAGACGAACTCAACAACGTCCTGGGCGATCTCAACCGCGCGTGCCGAGTCGACCTGATCGTAGACTTCGTGAGGCACGCCGCCCGGCAGCCCGGTCGGATAGCGCGTCGGATGGTGATACTTGTCCAGCAGCATCGCCACCGTTTTGATCACGTCGAACGACGTATCGAACTGCATCGCGTCCTCGCACAGGTCGGAGAGCGCGTGTCCCCAGACATGATCGGCGCCGCGAGCGAACAGGTAGCCGGCCACCGCCTTCTCGCCTGCCTGCTGACACAGAAAGCACGCCAGCGCGTGGAAGCCGCCCGACGCTGCGTGCTCGGCCGCCTCCAGATCGTGTCGTGCCTGCGCCAGCCAACGCTCCGACTCCGCTCGCCCGCTCACACGATCACCGCATCACTGAGCCGCGTCGCTTCGACGATCACGCGATCCGTTTCGCAGAGTTCCGCGAACTCGTCCGGCGTGTAGACGATGAACGATGTGCCGACCTGGGGTCTCAAATGCGTCTGGAAGAAATCCGACCGGTGATGAAACGGCCGCTCGGTCTCGTGCACGATCAGCAATTCGAGCTCGGACTCCGGTCCAACCGTGTTGCGTGCCAGATCCCCCGCTAGCCAGAACCGTTCAGCGCCAAGCTGGCGCATGGCCCCGGCGATACGCAGGAACTCGGCCTCAAGTTGCTGACGGCGATGCGTGGCGAAACCGAACACCATCGGCATCGGTTCCGCCCGATCCGTTGATGTCCGAGCTACGTCGTCGACAGCGTCGGGGCGCGCAGCTCGGCCATGATCTGATTCTCGGACAGCGCTTCCGCGTCCTTCTTGAAGATCTGCACGCGGTGGCTGCCGAAGTCACAAACGTACAGCCGACCCTCGTGATAGCGCACGCCCTGCGGGAAGCGCAGCAGTTTCTGCTCTTCCAACGATGTCATCTCGCGCAGGCGCAGCGTCTTCTGGTTGGCGCGAATGTACTCGCGACCCATCCGACCTAGCGTCGCCGCGCCGTAGAACGACTCCACGTAGCGGCCCCGATGGTCGTACATCACTACGCGATGTTTGTTCCGTTCCGCGACATACAGGTCGCCATGTTCGTCGACCGCCACGCCGCACGGCCGAACCACTTCGTAGCCCGGTCGCGTGCCGAAATCCATGATGTGCTCGCCCGACGCCGTCAGTTTCTGCACCCGGTCGTTACGCCAATCCGAGATGTAGACGCTGCCTTCCGCGTCGAAGGTGATTCCCCACGGCATGTTGAACTGCCCCGGAGCGTCGCCGAACTCCCCGAATCCGCCGATGTATTCGCCCGCGGACGAGAACTGCTGAATCCGGTGGTTCTGCGTGTCCACCACCCAGACGTTGCCCTCGGTGTCGAAGGCGAACCCGGACGGACGGTCGAGTTGACCTGGATCCGAACCGTGCTCGCCCCACTGGTTCAGCTTCTCGCCCTCCGGCGAGTACGTCGTGATGTTGTGGTTGCCCTCATCGAGGACGTGCAGATTCCCGTCCTCGGTGCGTAGCAGTCCGACCGGCCACAGGTGACCCGTGTCGGCCATCGTGCCCAGGTCGCCGTGCGTCAGGTCGTCGCCCAGCTCGTCGTCGTACTTCAACGAGACCATCCGGATGTTCCCGCCGACGCCCAATTCGGTCCGGCCGACCACATAGATGCGATCGTCGCCGACCGCGATGTCGACAGGGAACGTGGTCACTCGGCGCATGCCGAGCACGCGCTCATAGGGGTAGCCGCAGCGCAGCATCGCATGTGGAAATGCCATTGTGGTAGCTCCAATCGCGTCTCGCTTCCTCCCCTCGCGTCAGCGGGGGGAGGTGTCCCGTAGGGACGGAGGGGGGCACTGCCCGTGGACTTGTTGGCGTCGCGCCGCTCCTCGGCCGTCCCCCTCTGTCTTCTGCATCGCCCCGTACGGGCAGAATCCGAACCTAGTTCGACAGCATCGTCTGCTTGAACGGGCGAACCTGCTCAAAATCGCCGACCACGATCTCTTCCGGCTCGACGCCCATCCACTGCTCGAGCATCGTGCCGTAGATCCCGCGGAAGTCGACTGTGTGCTTCAAGTCCTCGCCGTTCAACCAGTCCTTCGGATCGATCGACGGGTACTCCGCGTAGAGACCGCCCTCGACGTGCTCGCCGATGATGAACGCGCCGCCCCCGGATCCGTGGTCGGTGCCCGAGCCGTTGTCCTTCATCCGTCGACCAAACTCCGTGAACACCAGGACGGCAACCTCTTCGGCCGCGTCGTGCTCGCGCAGGTCGGTCAGGAAGTCGTCAAGCGCGCCGGTCATGTCGCGCAGCAGCCCGGGGTGAACGGGCGGCTGATGGGAGTGTGTGTCGTAACCGATGTGGTTCGTATAGAAGACCCGAGCCCCCAGCCCCGCCGTGTGAATCCGAGCCACGTCGCGCAGCGCCTGCGCGATCGGGTTCGAGCCGTACTCGACTGACGACTCGTACATGCCCGGAGCCGGGGCCAGCATGTCCGCGCCGGCCAACGAGTCGATCCCCGTCTGACGCAGGTAGTCCATGACCATCCCCGCGCCGATTGCCGGCGTGTACATCCGCTTGAAGATCTCGAGGTCGCGGTTACGGTCTTCTTCGGCCTGGATATCAGGCATCAGACCGTAGTTGTCGAGGTCGCCGACCGAGGTGGCCGTCACGCCCGCGGCGACCATCGCCCGCGGCAGACCTCGGCCGATGTTGATCCCGGTCAACGGGTTCTCCGACTGCGGGTCGAGCCGCTGGATCAGCTTCGCCACCCAACCTTCGGTCGAGATCCGGTCCGGCTCGCACGTGTGCAGGATGTCCATGCCGCGGAAGTGCGAGCGTGACGAGTTCGGATAGCCAATGCCCTGGATCACGGCGACGTCGCCGTTGTCGTACATCTTCTTCATCCGCTCGGCGGCCGGATTGAAGCCCAACTCATCGTTGATCGGCATGACCTCGTCCTGAGGAACGCCAACCAGCGGTCGCGCATCGTAGTAATGGCCCTGGTTGTACGGCACCAGGGTGTTCATGAAGTCGTTCCCGCCCGAAAGCTGGACGATGACCAGGACGGGATCCTTCTTTTCGCTGTGTCCGTTGCCGCTCATTAGCTTGTTCCGTTCCGTTGCTTGCGTTGGTCCGCTCTCCCCCTGGGAGAGGGATGGGGTGAGGGTTCCCTATGCGAACTGGTACTCAGGTGACGCGATCACCAGCCGCAGCGCCTGGGCAGCGCGCTGGCCCGCTTCCTCGACCGCGTCGTCGCCGTCGAACGACAACTCGCCGCCCGCCGACGCCGCCTCGAGCAGCGCCGCTCGGGTGTTGTCCGAGACCTCCAGCGGTCCAGCGAAATCGAGTGTTGCGTTGACGAGCTCTTCGGGACTGCTCGCCCCGATCTCCTGCAGCCGACTGACCAGCTCCTGTACGCCTGGCGCAGACGTGTCGGAGACGAGCTTCGAGGCGAAGTTGATCCGCTCCATCAGCGTGCCGCCGTCGATCCATTCCTTGCCCGTGTGCCAGCCTTCGACCGACGGTGGGTCCATCAGGCTCTGGCCCATCGCGCCCATCGTCATGTGCAGATTCCACATCTCGGCTTGCGGCACTCCGAGCTTGCCCGACAGCTTGTATGCGCCGGCCACCCATTCGGCCGGACACTTGACGCGCTCGTAACGAGCCTCTTTGAACCACTCCGCGTTGAACAGCACGCGCATCACTGCGCGCAGGTCGCCGTTCGACTCCGCGAAGGCGGACGCAAGCTCGGCCACAGCCTCGGGATTGCCCGGGTCGGTCACCGACCAGGCCGACACGCCCGGCTCGTCCTTGACGAAGAAGTTGTACAGGTGTCGCCCGATGAAGCGGCCTGTCGCCGGCTGCTGGACGATGATGTCGATGATGTCCTCGCCGTTGAAATTGCCCGTGTGGCCGAGGAACTCCTTCTCCGAGTGATCGTGCAAATCGTCGCGATACACGAAGCGCGCCGGGTATCCGCCGTGCGGGTAGAGCGGAATCGGCTGCTCGAACGTCCAGCCGGTGAAGCTGTACGCCGCCGCCTTGATGTCGTCCTCGGTGTAGTTGCCCACACCCATCGAGAACAGCTCAAGCAGTTCGCGACCGTAGTTCTCGTTCGGGGCGCCGACAACCGACTCGCTGTTGTCCAACCAGAAGATCATCAACGGGTCGCGCGACAGTTCCGTCAACAGCACGCGCATGTTGGCCAGACCGTGCTCGCGGAACATCTGGATATGCACCGGCATGGACGGTCCGTGCTCCGACTTGAACCAGGCCGTGGCGAAAACGTGGTGCCAGAACAGTGCCATCTTCTCGCGCAGCGGCGACTCCGAGTTGACCATCCAGTAGATCCAGCGGCCGCTCCACGGCCACGGTGTATCCGAATTGGCCAACGCCGGGAAGTAGCGGAAGACCAGGTCGTCGTCGTCCTCGGCCATCGTCGGATTGATCAGGTCCTCGACAATGTCGGCGTATGGTCGCTTCGCTAGCTCGTCCAGTTCAGCGGGTGTCACGCCCGCCCCGGCGCGACGCATCAGGTGGGCGACCAGCGCTCGTTGGTCGTCTGACATATGTGGCACCTCTCCAGAAACGTCCGTGCGCGGGTACGAAAAGTCGGTCAAGCCCGCGCGATTGCTCTACAAGCGCAATATAGGACATGAGAGGCTTCCAATTGAGTACGTGTGCGTACCATTTCGATTGACTTTGCGGCGCGTGTTGGTTCAGCGAGCCAGGAATTCGTCATGCCCGCTCTTGCCGCGGGTATCTCGACCAAATGGGCACGGACTTCAATCACACCGTGGCGAGATTGCTGCGACGGAACGCGGCAATGACGAGGTGACAGTCGACTGGTTTGGGCAGCCCAACCCGTCGCTATACTGCGCAGCAACTTCAGCAATTCCGTACTCAGTGCCTGGAGCGCTCTATGGGCCTGCACAAGACATCCGGTACCGGCGACAGCGGTTCGTCCCCCGACTACATGGACCGCAAGACCGCAGCCGCCTACGACCGCTACCGCGAGACCGTCGTCGGACGCGACAACGCCTCTGCGCTCCACCAGGCTTTTGACCTGATCAAGGACGGCCGACCGACCACCGAGATCCTCTCCGAGACGATTCGCGCGCACGCTCCCTACACCCACGTGCCATACCACCAGCGAATCGACTCCGGAATCGTCCGCTTCGTCAACAACGACCACTGCCTGCTCTCCTCACGCGCAACGCTCGGTCTGCAGAACATGGTCTCCGAGGAGATGCGCCACCTGCCGCTCAGCCAGACCGCCTGGTACGTGCCCACCGGCCTCGATATCTGGAACCAGCTGAAGGGCCGCATGCCAGGTCATTACTCGCGCCGCACTTACGACCCCGCCAAGTACCCCGACGGCCCGGCCCCGCCCGCCGCTCACTGGGACGACCAGGAACCGGCCGACTACGACGGCTCGCTCGAGGAGGGCCTCAACGACTGGCTCACCCTCGTCCAGTACGGACACGTCAACGAGGAGTACTCACTCTTCCTCGGTCTTTGGGAGCAGTTCCCCGAGCGCCGCGAAGAAATCCTCGGCCAGATGATGTTCGCCGGCCTGATCGACGTCCAGGACCGGATGTTCTGGAACCGCTCTTACACCACCGGCCACAAGTCCTTCCGCGCCCGCAGCACCATCCAGCTCGGACGCGCGATCGGCTGGGACAACGCCCACCACGTGCTCTACGCCGGCGTGCCCGACATCGCCGTCGGCCCGCGCTGGTACTCGCTCTTCGAGTCCGCCTGTCAGATCATGATGTACCACCTCGAGGAAGAGCCGCCCGCCTCGTCGCTCAACGCGACCCAGACCTCAACCCGAGACCAGCAACTCTTCAAGAACCAGATCCCGCTCTCGCCGCCCGAGGCCGAAGGCCTGATCCGCTCCATCATCCGCGAGCCTGAGGAATCCTACATCGAAGACATCGTCGCGCTGCTCAAGGCCGGCCGCTCGCCCAAGTCAATCCTCGACGCCATCCAGATCGCCGCCGCCCGCGTCGTGCTCGAATGCGGCCTGCCCGCCAACTTCTCGATGCCCCAGCACGGCTACGAGTACACCAACATGCTCGGCTGGTTCTACGAGAACTTCGACCACCCGCACAAGACCAAGCTGCTCTTCATCGCCGCCAACTTCATCAACCAATGCGCGCATTGGGTGACCAACTCCAAGGGCAACAAGACCCGTGGCGCCGCCACCTACTTCGCCGGCTACTCGATGGACGAGGACGCACCGCCGATGACGCAGGGCAAGCTCCTCGGCGAACTCAACGAGGCCATGCTCGCCCTCGACACCGAGCAATCCGTCTTCTGGGTCGAGAACTATCTCAAGCAGGGCTACGACGACGGTCCGCTCGTCGAGACCCTCGCCGACGGCATCGCCAAACAAGGCAACGATCCGCACAACCAGGAAATCGGCCTCTGCATGCTCGAGGACTACCGGCGCACCACCTCCGAGATGCGCAACACCCTGTTGCTCTCGGCTGCCCATCACACGGCCGGTCACATGAAGTACGGCGACCAGTACGAGTCCTATCGCTACTTCGCCGACGCGTTCGACATGCAGGTTGAGGACGGCTGCCTCGGCGAGACTCCCGTCATCGAGAACCTCGCCGACGACGTCGAGGCCGAACTGCTGGTCTCGGATCCCGCGAGGGCGACATAGCTGGGCGTCATCTCGGCCTCACAGATCGCCCGTTATGAGTGGTACGATCTGCTGACATGACAACCGCCGAGCTCTCCAGCCGCGCTACCGACGACGAACCGGAACCACCACATAGTCTGGTCCGGCTGTCCGACGGTCGAGCCCTGAGCTGGACCGAGTATGGCGATCCCACAGGCGAGCCGATCTTCTTCCACCACGGACTGCCCTCGTCCCGTGTTGCGGCGGCCGTCATGGCCGACGGCGCCGCACAGTCGGGCGTCCGCCTGATCGCACCGGAGCGGCCCGGATTCGGTTACTCCGACCCGCTGCCCGGGCGCACAATCTTCGATTGGCCCTCCGACCTGCGCCAGCTCGCTGACTACCTGGAACTCGAAAAGTTCTCCGTCGCTGGCATCTCCGCCGGCCTGCCCTACACCCTGGCCTGTGCCCTGCTCATGCCCGAGCGCCTCCACCGGGTCGCCTCGATCTCCGGGCTCGGAGTCATCGACTCCGGTGAAGTTCTCGAAGGCATGTCCTATGAGTGGCGTCTGATCTACACGCTCTTCCTCAAGTCGCAGCGTCTCGCTTCACTCTGGATGCGCGGTTACGGCCGTTCCGTGCAGAAGCGCCCGGATCGCGTCGTCGCCGAGCAGATCAAGCGCATGCCGCCGGTCGACGGAGCAGTCCTCGGCTCCGAGCCCACCAGGACGAACCGAATCACCGACCTCCGCGAGGCCTTCCGCCAGGGTCCGGCCGCCGCCGGCGACGAAGCCCGCCATCACCTCGAGCCCTGGGGCTTCGAGCTGCGCGACATCGATTTCCCCGTCATGCTCTGGCACGGCATGCTCGACGAGTCGCACCCAATCCAGATGGGCGAGCGCATCGCCTCAGAACTCCCGCAGTGCCGCCCGATCTACGTCGAGGGCGTCGGTTCCCTCGGCTTCATCGAACACGCCGAGTCAATCTTCAACGAACTCTTCAGCCCACGTCCACGAGTCCGACACAGCGTCAGCCCGGTCGAGGCCGCCGCCGTCGACGAGGAAGCCGACATCTTCGCCGGCCTCCTCGAAGTCCTCCCAGAACCCCTCGCGGGCGAATAGCCGATCAGCCCCTCGCCCAGTTCAGGCTGTTCTTCAGCAGCCGACCGTACTCCTCGGTCTCCCACGTGAACCGCAACGTGCGCGGCATCTCGCCGTCTGCGTCGCGCGCGTTCTCTTCGACAAACGGCTGTGAGTTCGTCAGCGGCGAGTGACAGTGACCCAGCGCGATGTAGCAGACCCCGCCTTCTCCGATCCCGCGCGTGTAGCCGAAGACCCGCGTGATGCCGTCAGCTTCAAGCGCCGTGTCTTCCTCGTAGTCGAAGCCGAAGTCGGGATAGTTGTCCGGACCGATCGGCGCCGTTAACAGGATGTCGGTGTTCGGCCGATCCGTGATCTCAATCATGTACGGCTCGTCGATTACATCGAACTGCTCCGGGAGCCCTTCGAGAATCGGCGAGTCCACGCTCTTCACGTCGACCGTGAATCGCTTGATCGGCGGGTGATTGATGAAGAAGCCGCCCAGCGTCTCGTGGTGCTCCATCTTCACCATCGCCCGCTTGCCCTCGCCGATTCGTGCGGCCTTGCCGCCCGACGTCCCATGCAACCCGACCCAGTGTCCGCCGTTGCCAATCCAGTCGCGCAGGATCTCGTTCTGCGGGTCGTCTGCGTATGGACCGGCCGTGTAGGTGATCAGCACGTCGGTCACCGGCAACCACTTCCACATATCAGTGAAGTCGTTACCGGTCGTCGCCCGCACGTTGCCATCCGAGTACAGCATGTCGAGCAGTCGCAGGCGGGCAAAGTCCATGTCATGACCACCGTGCTGTCCCGGCGGAAAGCCACCCGTCACCACATGTACGCGAGTCGGTGCGCTGGCCATCTTGACCTCATTTCAGGTTCAGCATCGAGCGATGGCCAAATGATAGGCGAACCACGAATCGGCCGAATCTCCACTCCCCTCTCCCCCCGCGCAGCGGGGGGAGATGCCGAAGGCAGAGGGGGGCACTCCAAGCCGTCGCTCTCCCGACCCGGGAACTATATCCCGCTTTACATCGTCTAGCTCCCTAACGGGGCGGCAGCCGGTCGTCAATCTGGCGCCCCGAGAACAGTCGGTCAGGAGGACCACGTGTACGAGAACCCCACCCGAGCCAGAGTCCCGAGATGGATTCGCATCCTCGCCCCGCCAATGATCATCTTGGCGGTGCTCGCGGCGGCAACGCTCTCCATTGCCTGCAGCGACGACGAACAGGCTGAGAGCGAACAGCCGGTTCGACAGTCCGTCGCTCAGGTCGAGGAGCAGCAACAGCAGGAGATGCAACAGGCGGCGCAGCAGCAGGAGGTTCAGCAGCAGGCTGTGTCCTACGAGCAAGAAGCGCAGGAGCAGTCATACGACTACCAGGAGCAACAACAGGCAGAGCAGCAAGAGCAAGCCGCCGCACAGGAAGCGATGCAGGAACAGGAGGAGGCCGAGCAGGCCGCCTCCGACAGCTCCCGCTCTCGTCGCCAGCAGCGCGAGCAGCGTTCGAGCGAGGAACAACGCACGCCGCGACGATCGCTGCCCGGTTCAACCAACTTCGAGGACTACGCCACCACCGGATGGCGTGACACCGTCGACGACGACACCTCCACCTTCTCGCTCGATGTCGATCGCACTTCTTACTTCCTCGCCCTCAACTGGGTCGAGGCGGGCTACGCAATCGAACCGGCCTCCGTCCGCGCCGAGGAATGGATCAACGCCTTCAACTACAACTACGAACTGCCCGACGGCACGAACAGCTTCGCGGTCACCACTGACATCGTTGAGCACCCGCTGCACGACGACCTGCACCTCGTCCGAATTGCGACCCAGGCGCCCGAGTTCGTCGACAACACGCCGCTCAACGTGACGCTCGTGCTGGATTCGTCCGGTTCGATGGGCACGGGCAATCGCGTGGAAATCGCCCGCGCCGCTGCCGACTCCATCCGCCGCGGACTGAGCAGGGACGACCGGATCGCCGTCGTGCTGTTCTCCGACTACATCGTCGACTACGAGGAACACCAGCGTCCCGGCGATCGCGACATCGAGCGGATTATCGGCCGGCTCACGCCGCAAAGCTCCACCAACGTGCAGGCCGGCCTGAACCTCGGTGTCGAGTTGGCCGACGACGCGAGGCGCGATCGACCTGATGCCTACAACTACGTGATCCTCATGTCCGACGGCGTCGCGAACGTCGACGCCACCGACCCCTTTGCCATCTTGCGCACGGCCGAGGACCGCGACGACTCCAACCCGCTTCGTCTGATCACCGTCGGCGTCGGCATCGAGAACTACAACGACGTGCTGCTGGAACAGCTCGCCCAGCATGGCAACGGCTGGTACCGCTACCTGCAGGATGTTGCTCAGGCCCGGTCGACCTTCAGTCGCGACAACTGGCTGGCCCTCTCGATCCCCTTCGCCGACCAGGCCCGCGCACAGGTCCGCTGGGATCTCGATGCTGTCGCGGCCTGGCGTCTGGTCGGCTACGAGAACCGGGTCACTGCCGACCGCAACTTCGATGAGGCCCGCAAGGAGTTCGCAGAAATCCCGATGGGCTCGGCCACGACGATGTTCTTCGAGGTTGAACTGACGAACGACGCGATCCGTAGGGACGTCATTGACCTCGGCGAAATCGAACTCAAATGGCTGGTTCCCATGTCCGATGAGTCGAGAAGCCAGCAGGTCGGGATGGTGTCCGACATTGTCGGATTCGGCGACGATGACATGCTGGACCTGGGATCAGTCGTCGCTCTCGCCGCCGACCGCTACAGCTGGTTCGGCCAGGACGGCCTCAGCAGCGAGACCATCAGCCTCGCTGCCGAGCACCTCGATGAGATTGCCTGGTGGTTCGAGGAACTGCCGGCCGGCATCCTCAGCTCCCAGGCCGGCCAGGACTTGTCCCGACTCCTCGTCGCCATGGGAGCCATCGCCGACCAGCACGACACCGAGGACCCCGGCTACTCCCGCTAACACCCTCACTACCGCCATTCCCTTTCTACCCCCGCCGGCAGGCGGGGGGAGATGTCACGAAGTGACAGAGGGGGCGCATCCCACACACCAAGGGACTCCCCACCCTCCCAAGATTCGATACAATCAGAACATACGTACACCTACGACCCAGGGAGCCTCCCAACATGCCCAACCCCTACCACTTCCGAGCACGGATCGACCGAATCTGCCGGCGCGCCTTCGGCAACGGACCCGGCTACCTCCGCCTCAAGGCCCTCAACACTCTCGTCCGCGAACTCCACGCCCCCAACGACCGAGCCCGGGCCAACCACCAGATGTATCTCGCCACCGACCCCTACGACGTCGCCCGCCACCAGCTCCGCTACCTCCACGACTCCGCCTCTCTTTCCTCTCTCCCCCCGCCGTCAGGCGGGGGGAGATGTCTCGTAGAGACAGAGGGGGGCCTCCCACAGGACCAACAACGACCCGACGAAGACGACGACCCCTTGTAGTCCCCAAGCGCCATCTCTTTTTTCCCGCGCGTTTTTTTTCGAGCAGGCCGCCAACCGACCCCCCGGCCCCGCCGTGCCCGATCGACATCAACTCCGCGATAGCCACGCCCATGCGATGATGAATGTAGCCCCCTGACACTCACCGAATGCGAGGACGCGAATGTTCGACTCCACCATCGTCGACCTGCGCTACTACCTGGTCCATCCCACCCCGCCGGACACTGGCCAGCCCGACCGCTACATCGCCGGCAAGAACCTCTGCTTCGTCCGACTCGAAACCGCCGACGGCCTCCACGGTTGGGGCGAGTGCTACACACAGTCCGACCGCGACATCCAGATCACGGCCCACCTCGAGGCCATGCGGCGCTACATCGTCGGCTGGGACGCGGCACGGATAAAGCCCTGGACCGACGCGATCCACAACGACTTCGGCAACCGACGCGGCGCCATGGACCTCTACTCCGCCATCTCCGGCGTCGAGCAAGCCATGTGGGACCTCGCCGGCAAGCGAGCCAATATGCCCGTCCATCAGCTACTCGGCGGTGCCGTCCGCGACCGCCTGCGCGTCTACGCCAACGGCTGGGCCAAGATGGACGACCTCGAGGAGCTCCAGTCCCGCGCTCGCGCCATGGTCGACCGAGGCTTCAACGCGCTCAAGTTCGACCCCGTCCCGGGCAAATGGCGCAGCTACGTCGGCATGAGCCAACTCCGCCTCGCCACCGAACGCGTCCGAGCCGTGCGGGAGGCCGTCGGCCCCGACGTCGACGTCCTGCTCGAGATCCACCGCCGCCTCAGTCCTTCCAACGCCGTCCGACTCTCGAAGATGGTCGAAGAGTACGAACCCTTCTGGTTCGAGGAGCCGGTCTGGGCCGAGAACATGACCGCCCTCGCAGCCGCCACCGCGCAGATCAACATCCCCACCGTCACCGGCGAGGAGCTCTACACCAAGTTCGAGTTCCGCGAGGCCTTCGAGCAGCGCGCCGCCGACATCATCAACCCCGACGTCGCCAACGTCGGCGGGATCAAGGAGCTGACCGAGATCGCGGCGATGGCCGAGATCTACTTCGTGGCCGTCGCGCCGCACAACTACAACTCGACCACCATGGCGCTCGCCTCAACCCTCAACGCCGCCGCCACGATGCCCAACTTCATCATCACCGAGTACTTCGTCAACTTCGAACCTTGGGGCCAGCAAGCCGCCGCCCCACCCTTCGAGGTCGAAGACAGCCACATCGCCCTCCCCACCGCCCCAGGCCTCGGCCTAGATCTCGACGAAGAAGTGCTCAAGGCACACCCAGCCAAAGACTTCCCCACCCGCACGATTGGAGGCTGACTCGATGCGCCAGCTCAGCGCCATCCTGCCGGAAGACGCCTGCACCTACCGCGGCGACCGCTGGGTGTCGATCTTCATCGTGCTGCTCACTATCGTTGCGACCCTGCGCAGCGTGATCCATATCGCCCGGCACGACGGCGGCGCCGCATCTATCGCGGGCATCGACATCGAGGTCGAGGGCGGGCAGAACATCGTCGCGATCTTCGCTCAGTGGGGCTTGGTGCAACTCCTGCAGGCCTCGCTCGGCTGGGTCGTCGTGTGCCGCTACCGAGGATTGATTCCACTGATCCTGCTGATCAGCCTGCTCGAGAACGTCGGGCGAATTGTCATTGGCCGCTCAAAGCCGCTCAAGGTGGCGAAACCGCCGCCGGGCGCATACGGCTCCCTGATCATCTCGCCGATCCTGCTCATCGCCTTCTGGCGCTCACTGCCTCAGAGTGAACGCTCGCCGTGATCGGCATGCCGACTCATGAAGTCCCGCAACGCAGCGATGACCCGCTCCGGCGCCTCCTCGGCGACGAAGTGACCAACGTCGTCGTAGTCGTAGACCTCGGTGTAGTCCAATGCCGACCGCCAGCGATCCAACTCCTTCCGGCGAAACGCGATGTCCCGCAGACCCCAAAAGATCAGCGTCGGCTTGTCGACGAATCGCGCCCGGTCCTCCCAGATATCACCCAGCCACTGGCTCGCCCGGATGATGTGACCAGGCAGCGCAGCACAGGCCGAGCGATCGCGCGGCGATGGCTGGGCACTGCGGTAGTGCGCCATCATCTCGGCTGTAATCGCCGACCTGGCAGCGATCGCTCTCGGCATCACCCCATTGACGAAGAAGTTGCGACGTTTGATCAGGTACTGTCCCAGCGGACACCACATCATCAGGCTGAACATCAGGAAGTGCGGGTCGCGGTTGACCGGCCAGCACCACGTGTTGGCCAGTACCATCCGCGAAACACGCCCCGGCCGACGACGAGCAAAGTCGAGACCAATCGGCCCGCCCCAGTCCGTCATCAACAACGTGATCTCACTGACGTGCAGCTCGTCCAACAGCGCCGCCAGCCGCCGAGCATGTGCATGCGGGTGGTGGTCGTCCTTGTTGTCGCTGCGAGACGACAATCCGAATCCCACATGATCGGCAGCGATGCAGCGATAGTCGGACCGCAGGTCGGCGATCAGGTGGCGAAACTCGAACGACCAGGACGGATTGCCATGTACGAAGACGATGGCCGGGCCTTCGCCCTCATCGACATAGTGCATCCGCTGTCCGTCGGGCGTCTCGAAGTACCGGCTCTCGAACGGGTACATCTCGTCGGAGACCCATCCGGGCCTCACACCGTTCATGACGCAGACTCCCGACGAGACGTCCCGTCTGGAGCCCCACTACAACAACGCTTCGTAGACGCCCTTCTCGAAGTCGGTCTCCAGGTACGCGACGGGGTTGAACTGGTACATGAACACGTGGGTGAAGAACAGTCCGGCGAGGTTCTCGGCCGGGTCAACGAAGAACCACGTGCCCGCGGCGCCGCCCCATCCGTATGTGCCGACACTGCCGGGATACGCCGTGCCGGCGATCCGGTCGCGCACCGCGTATCCGAACCCGAATCCAAATCCGGGGCCGGCCAAATCGATCTCCGTTCCGCAGATCGCGCCGAGGTGGTTCGCGGTCATCAGCTCAATCGTCTTCCGACCGAGTACACGCACCCCGTCCAGTTCTCCGCCGTTGAGCAGCATCGCGGCGAAGCGCGTGTACGCCGCCGGCGTCATCAGCACGCCACCGTACAGTCCGTTGCCGGATATCTGCTGGCCCAGCGACTCGCGCACCTTGTGCGAGGTCTCGGGCCGCTCGACCGGATTGAGCGCGCCCTCCTCGGACCAGTGGTGATTGGTGACCAGTCGAGCGGCATCGCCAGGCGGACAGTAGAAGCCACAGCCCTCGACCCCCAGCGGTCCAAAGATCCGCTCCTGGAAGAGCTCGTCGAGGTTCTGCCCGGTCGCTCGTTCGAGCAGCAGGGTCAGGACATCGAAATCCGCCGCATACTCCCACGCCGCGCCGGGCTGCCGCGCGTTGGGGAGCTGCGCCATCTGCAGCACGCGTGTCTCCGCCGACACCGACGTATCGACAACGCCCGGGTTGGTGATCCCGAATTCGGTACCGCTCCAGGCCGGTTCGAGCAGCGGAAACATCCCCGACGGAATGTTGCCGAACGATGGCAAGCCCGATGTCATCGTCAGCAGATCGCGAATCGTGATCTGCCTGACCATCGGCACCGTCTGGCCCATCAGCAAGCCCTGTCCACGGACCTTGTTGGGTGGATCGAACGGGGCCAAGACCTGGCGGTTCTCGAACTCCGGCAGCCACTTCGTGATGGGCTCGTCAACGTAGAAGACGCCCTCCTCCTGCAGTTGCATCGTCAGCGCGGCCGTGACCGGCTTGGTCTGCGAGTACATACGGAACAGCGCGTCGATCGGCAGCGGATTCTTGCGTTCCGAATCCAGGTACCCGTGCGACGAGACGTGCGCGAGATGACCATGCCGAAGCAGAACCGTCACCACGCCGGGGACCTCGTCGTTCTCAACAGCTTGCGCCATGCGAGCGTCAACACGTGCCAGCCGCTCGGCGTCGATACCGAGCGAGGCAGGATCGGCGGCAGGAAGATTGGCAAAGTCGGACATGATCGGCTCCTTGCTGAAAGACTGGCCTGTCGAGGATAGGCGCTGGGATCGCGTAGTCTCGGCATGATCAAGGGAGGTCGGCATGGCGTACGAGTATGACCGCAACATCCGCGACAGGGTGGCGGTGATCGGTGTCGGCGAGACGGAGTACACGAAGCACGGACGCATCGGGCGTCCGGAGTTCCGCCTCGCCCTCGAGGCCATCCTCGCCGCCTGCGCCGACGCAGGACTCGAACCACGCATGTTGGATGGCTTCTCCTCCTACTCCGCCGATCGCAACGATCCCAACCGGCTCTCGACGGCGCTCGATCTGCCCCACTACGCCTTCGCCTCGATGGTCTACGGCGGAGGTGGTGGAGGCGTCTGCGCGGCGATCGGCAACGCAGCCGCCGGCATCGTCGCCGGCTATGCCAACTTCGTCGTGGTCTACAGAGCCCTGGCGCAGGGCGAGTTCGGTCGCTTCGGCCAGTCACGCCGGGGCGGCCGGCTGCGAGGTCAGTACGCCTTCAATGTGCCCCAGGGCCTGATGTCGCCGGCACAGTTCCTGGCAATGAAGATGCAACGCCATATGTACGAGTACGGAACTACGTCCGAACATCTGGGACACATCGCTGTCGCCGCGAACAAGCATGCGCAGAACAATCCCCGCGCGGTGATGAACGGACGGCCGATCACGCTGGAAGATCATCAGAACTCCCGCATGATCGCCGACCCATATCGGCTCTACGACTGCTGCCTCGAGACCGATGGCGCAGCGGCAATGATCCTCACCACCGCGGAGATCGCCCGCGACTTCACCGACAAGCCGGTCTACCTGGCGGCTTCTGTGCAGGGCTCCGGCCATCGACAGGGCAACGTGGTGGATGGCTTCTGGCACGACGACTTCATGAGTTCCAACTACACGACGATGGTCGACCGGCTGTATTCGGCCGCAGGCATGGGCCCGGACGAGATCGACTGCGGTCAATTCTACGAGAACTTCACCGGCCAGGTGCTGACCTCGTTTGAGGACCACAAGTTCTGCGAGGTCGGCGAGGGCGGCCCCTTCTGCGAAGGCGGACGACTTGAGACGAAGCAGGTCGCCGAGCCCGGCGCACCGTACGCGGGCGAGTTCCCGATCAACACCTCCGGCGGCAATCTGTCCGAGGCATACACCCACGGATTCAATCTCGCCGTCGAAGCAATCCGTCAGCTGCGAGGCGACTCGTCCAATCCGGTCGAAGGCGCGAGAACCTGCATTGTCGCGGCCGGTCCGGCGTCCGCGCCAATCTCGTCGGCGATCTTCCGCAACTGAGCCCGCGCTAGGAGAGCGCCCGCTTGATGCAGTGACTGGTCGGTAGCGAATGCTCTCCAGCCTCTCGCTGGGCGATCGCCTGCCCGAGCATCTGCCCGATCTGATTCTGCAACTTGCGGGAACGCGTCCAGCCGATGAAGCTCTCCTGCATGATCGTCACCACATAGCGGGGTTGCGATCCGAGCCAGGGCGGAGCCAACCAGATGGCGGCGCTGTTCATCCGCACGAGGGCGCGCACCCTGCTCGCCTGTGACCGGAGCGGCGAGTCGCCGACTTCCTCTGCTTCTGCCTCGTCTTCGGCCCGCTGGAGGTCGCGTATGAGCAAGGCCGCGTCCTCGTAGTCGCGCGGGTTGATCTTTGCGATGGGATCGTCGTCCTCGGATTCGGGGATCGTGAAGTTGCCGGTCTTGATCAGCGACTCCCAGCCGGGAAGCATGGGTTCGGGGATCGTTGCGCCCCAGCGGTGGTTGTCGACTACCTCGCGGAGCAGGTCGAAGCCATCGGCCCGCGCGTCGTGCGGGACGGACTCGGATCGCGCCAGCGCGGCGAAGAGCCGGGCCAGATGGATCGGCTCGGCCCGGCTGGCGCCCCAGCGGCTGCGATGGGTGAGTTCGATCAGTTCCGGAACGCCCCAGCGTTCGTAGTACTCGGTCAGTCCGGCCAGGCCGCCGATCATCGACAGCAAGGTGGTCACGTCGGGATTCTGCGACCAGGCGACCATGTAGAACAGGGCGTCACGTTGCAGCTTGGTCAGCTCCCTCCCCTCGTCGTACGCATCGCTGAGGATGGCCCAGGCGATGGGCGGCTTGATCACGCTATGCAGGGCGTATGGTCCCGAGTGGCCGCCGGTCCAGATCGTCTCGGTTTCCAGGTCATAGACCGCAGCGCCGATCACGGCGTCAACGCTCAGCACTTGACGTTCGAATTCGTTCGAGAGGGCGCACAGCGGGGCGTCGGCCGAGGCCGGTCGGGGGACCGCGATCAAGATCAGGGCAGGGAGCATCAAGGCGGGCAACAGGGCGAGGGCGGGCAGTCGGCGCATGCCGCGTCAGCGTACTAGGCAGACAACGCGTTACTCTCGCGCTATGACGAGTTCGAGCCAGCCTGCGGAGTTCCTGGATGCCCCATACTTCCCGGACGGGATGAGCGTTCCGGACCCGGACGATGCGATCAACGGCGGTTACTTCGCCGCGGCCGCCGACAGGCGGCTCGTGGTTCAGCGCTGCGCCGACTGTGGCACTCGACAGTATCCGCCGGAGTTGAACTGCCATGCGTGCTACGGCTTCAACATGGAGTGGGAAGAGTCGGTCGGGACCGGGACGGTCTGGTCGTGGGTCGAGGTCGTGCACCCTGCCCATCCGGCGTTGCGCGAGTTCGGGCCATACATGGTGGCGTTGGTCGAATTGGACGATATGCCCGAGATCAAGCTGATGGGCGCGGTGGTTGATGCTCCGCTGGGCGGGACGATGAAGATCGGCGCGCGGGTGCGTGTGGTCTTCGAGCGGACGGCGGACGACCTCGCACAACCACGCTGGCACATGGCATGACGGCTCAGGTGCCCGCTGCTTCGACGGCGGCATCGACTTCTCGTCGGCGCTGGGTGATCCTGCTGGTTCTGGCCGGGTCGCAGATGCTCGTCCAGCTTGACGCCACGATCATCAACACGGCGCTGCCGGCGATCAAGCGGGCCTTCGAGATGTCGGAGGCGCAGTCGCTCTGGGTGGCCGACGCCTACATGGTGATATTCGGCGGCTTGCTGCTGCTCGCGGGGGCGCTCGGCGACCGTTTCGGCCGGCGCAAGATGCTGATCGCTGGCATGGCGATCTTCGTCGTGGCGTCGATCGCGGTGGCGTTCTCGCCAGACGCCAACTTCATGATTGTCGGACGCGGATTGCAGGGGCTGGGCGGGGCGCTGGTGATCCCGCAGACACTGTCGATCCTGACCGCGGTGTTCCCGCGTGAAGAGCGCGGCCGTGCGATCGGCATCTGGGCGGGAGCGATGGGCTTCGGGATGGCGTTTGGACCGCTGGTGGGCGGCGTCCTGGTCGACCTTATTGGTTGGGCGGGCGTGTTCTGGGTTCCGGCGCCGATCGCCGCGCTCTGCATGGCGGGTATGGCCGCCGTACCAGAGTCGCGTTCGCAGATGCATACCAAGCTTGATGTGCCGGGCGCGATCACCGGAACGATCGCGATGGTTGCGATCGTCTTTGCGATCATCGAGGGCATTCAGAAGGGTTGGAGTGATCCGCTGATCGTGGGTTCGTTCGCGGTGGCGATCGTCTCGGCCGTGATGTTCATCGTGATCGAGCGGCGCACCGACCAACCGTTGCTGCCGATGGCCTTCTTCAAGCAGCGAGACTTCACCGGCTCGATGGTTGGCATGTTCTTCATCATGTTTGCCCTGATGGGCGTGATGTTCTACATGCCGCAGTTCTTCCAACTCGTGCAGGGCATGTCTGCCTCGGAGAGCGGCGCGCGGCTGATGCCGCTGGCGCTTGCGATGATGATCTTCGCACCGATCATGGCCAAGTTGCTGCCCAAGCTTGGACCACGATTCATGTTGTTCTGGGCGCCCGCCGTACACGGCGGCGGCGCACTGTTGTTGTTCAGCTTCATTCTCGACATCGACACGCCGTACTGGATGATTGGCCTGGGGATGGCGTTCCTGGGGATGGGCGGGGCGATGCATATGCCGGCCACGACGGACACGGCGATGGCGTCGGTGCCGGTCGACCTGGCCGGGAAGGCGTCGGCGGTGAACAACGCCGGTCGGCAGTTGGGCGGGACGCTGGCGATCGCGATCCTCGGTTCGTTTGCGGCGGCGGTGTACTCCTCCGGGGTGACGTCTGGGCTGACGCCGCTTGGTATCGCCGAAGGATCGGTCGAGATCTTGGCGACCGGGATCGGCGCGGCGCAGCAGGTGTTTCCGACGCTTGATCAGAGTGTGCTCGGTCCGGCGCAACTCGTCCTGCGGGAGTCGTTCGTCGAGGCGATCCGGGACACGATGCGGTTCGGGATCGTGTTTGCGTTGATCTCGGGCATTGTGGGGTGGTTGCTGGTGCCGAAGCGTCAGCGTCAGACACAGATGCAGTGGGAGGGCGGCCAGCCTGTCGAGCAAGGGTCCGCGGCGGCCGCGATGCCAGCCGGTACCTCGAACGGGGCGGCCGCCAACGGGGCGCGTGAGTTCGCGCCCAGTGGCAGATCGGTCGTCCTGCAGCGGCCGCAGAAGTCGGGGTTTGGCTGAGTTGATCATCCTTAGTCGATGGGGGAGGGCACGGCAGAGCCAAGGGTCGGCGTTCGGCGCTCCCTGAAAGAAAGAGCTGGCGAAAAAGAGAGGCGGCGGACTACAAGGGGTCGTCGTCCTCCGCGGGTGGTTGTTCTTCCTGCAGGGTGGCCCCGGCATGCGCGGGGGCGACTTCAACTAGCGCGGGGGAGGCGCGGTCGTAGAGGTCGCGGAGGAGGTGGCGGGCGTACTCGTAGGCGTCGACAGCGTTGAGCATTTGCTGGGCAATGGCGTAGCGGGGCCGGCCGGGGATGAGATCGCGAGCGAGCGCGTCAAGCGCCCGGAGTCGGATGTATGCAGGCTTGGGTCCATTGACGGTTCGCCAGAGCTGATTGACGTGGGTTCGGTAGTGGAATGGGTTGGGCATGATCGGCTCCTCCGGAGACGATGGTATCAGAACGGGCGTGCGGTATAAGTATCGTGGTTGGCGGAGGCCCCCGCCTTCGCGGGGCCAGCACTCAATGGTTGGCGGAGGGGCAGGCTCTAGCCCTCTCTCCCTCGGAGAGGGGATCAGAGGGGCTTAGTCCTCCATGAGTGATTCGGCGACGCGTTCGCCGATCATGATTGCGGTGAGGTTGGTGTTGCAGCTGACGATGTCGGGCATGATTGAGGCGTCAGCGACCCGGAGGTTGTCGACCTGGTGGACTCGACCTCGTTGATCGGTGACGGCGAGGGGGTCGGTCGCGGGGCCCATCCTGGCGGTTCCGCAGATGTGCCAGGTAGTCGAAGTGGTGCGGCGGATGTAGTCGGCGAGGGCGCTGTCGGATTCCATCACGGTGGCGCGCGGAGCGATGACGCGGTCAACGAAGGGCATGATCTCGTCGGAGTGCATGATCTGCCAGCAGAGACGGGCGCCGTCCATGAGGCGGCGCAGGTCCTCGGGATGGGACGCGTAGTTCATGTCGAGTTGGGGCTGCTCGGCCGGGTCGGTCGAGCGGAGGGTGACCGAGCCGCGCGAGTGGGGCCGCTGGATGACTGCGCCGATGCCGAAGGAGGGATGCTGGCGCGGCGCTTCGGTGAGGCCGCGTACCTGGTCCTCGTCCCAGATGGTTGAGATCGCGATCTGCATG
The DNA here is from genome assembly GCA_028874365.1 of Chloroflexota bacterium. Lineage (GTDB taxonomy): Bacteria > Chloroflexota > Dehalococcoidia > Bin125 > Bin125 > Bin125. The sequence goes on from JAPPJZ010000062.1 coordinate 103,473, forward strand.
TCGTTGAACTGGTCGGAGCCGGGCGCGGTGTAGCGCACGCCGATCTCGGTGACGACATCGGGATCGTGGATCACCTCCGGCTTAGGGAATGCCTGCACGCCGGTGCCGAAGTGGTCGATCAGGTTCTCGCCGACGCCGGGCAGGGGTACGCGCTGGGTAATGCCGTGGGGCGAAAGCTTCTCGGCCGGGCCAATGCCGCTGCGCAGCAGGATTGCGGGCGAGACGGCCGACCCTGCCGACACGCAAACCCGATCGCTTCGGATTGCTTCGCCATCGCTCAGCACGACGCCGTTGACGCGAGCGCCGGATTCGCCGTCGAAGTTAAGGCGGTCAACGAGCACGTCGTGACGGATGGTCAAGTTGTCGCGGTCGCGGATGGCGAGCAGGTAGGCGATGTTGGTAGATATGCGATTGCCGTTGCGGCGATTTCGCGGCCAGGGTCCGACCCCCGTGGCGTCGGGCAGGTTGTGATCCCAGACATCATCGAAGCCGCTGACTCGACAGGCGTCATAGAAGGCGCGTTGGAGGGGCTGCCAGTTGGCTTCGGGCTCGCGCTCGATCGGGATGGGACCTGACTGTCCGTGGAAGTCGCCGCCCTCGGGATCGGACTCGAGGCGTCGATACCAGGGGAGCACATCCTCGAAGGCCCAGTCGTCGCAGCCGAGGGCGACCCAGGACTCGAAGTCTCCGGGTACGCCGCGAAGCGCGATGGTGCCGTTGACGGCGGAGGAGCCGCCCATGACCTTGCCGCGGTGCAGGGGGAACTCGCGGCCGTGGCGAGCGTTGGCCTTGAAGCCCCAGTCGTGATCGCGCCAGGAGACCCAGGGCTTGAGCAGGTCGCGGGGCATCTCTTCGACGCGGGTGTAGTCGGGTCCTGCTTCGAGCAGCAGCACGCGGCGGTTGGGGTCTTCGGAGAGTCGGGCGGCGATCACGGCTCCGGCGGATCCGGCGCCGATGATGATGTCGTCGTAGGTCGGCATGTCATCCTCCACCTGTCGGCAGAGGATAGGTCAGGGTTTGGAGTTCATCCGATAATGTGACGCAGAGCGGGACCCTCACCCTAACCCTCTCCCACGGGGAGAGGGGATCTGGCGGGGGCTCACTCACACCTTCTCCCAATGAGAGCGGGTTCGCAGGGAGACCCTCACCCTAGCCCTCTCCCAGGGGAGAGGGGACCAGAGGGGAGCACGAAGAGCGTAGTGAGATTGACATGAGCGACAGTCTGCTGGCCGCCTATGAGGGTCTTGTTGTCTTGGACATGTCGAGGCGGATGTCGGGGGCGTTCGCGGCGCGGCTGTTTGGCGATCATGGCGCCGATGTTGTGATGCTGGAACCGCCGGAAGGTCATCCGGTGCGGCACGAGGCGCCGTTCCTGGAGGACGTTCCGGGGGCTGAGCGTTCGGCGTTGCACGCGTACGTCAACTGGAACAAGCGATCGGTGGTGATCGGCAGGCCGGCGGAGGCGGAAGCGTGGATTGTCCGTGCGGATGTGGTGATCACGACTGACGGGCGCGAAGAATTGCAGGCTTGGCCGCTCTCGGCGATGCAAATGGACGCGGTGCATCTATCGGTGACGCCGTATGGCCTTGAGGGTCCCTTGGCCGATACGCCGGGCGGCAATCTGACGCTAAACGCGCGCTGCGGTTGGGCGTACGTGAATGCCCTGCGCGACGAATCGCCATTGGCGCTGCCTTCGCGTCAGTTTGGCTACATGGGTGGACTGGCCGGATTCGTCGCGGGCGCCGCGGCGCTGCACCGCCGGTCCGAATCCGAGTCACCCGAGCTGGTCGATGTGCGCGAGCTGGAGGCGATGACGCACACCATCTATCCGTGGTCGATTGGCGCGATCTATCAGGGCACGGGTTGGTCGCGGGGGGCGACGGGCGGGCGGCCTCGCGGGGAGCCCGGCCCGCTCTGGGAAGCGGCGGACGGTCGGATGAACTTCGGATTCGGCGACTGGCATAACTGGGCTGAGGCGATGGCGCTGTTCAACCTGCCAGATCAGGGCGCGCGCGAGGATCTGCAGGCGCGTAACGCGCGGTACTCGAAGGATCTGTCGGCCGTGATGGCCGGGGTAGCGCGTGAGTTGCCGACGATGGAGAAGTGGCCGCTGTTTCACCGACTGGCGGAGTTGCGCTGCATTTCGGGTGTGATGCAGACGATTCCCGAGCTTGTTGAGAATGAGCAGTTTGCGGCACGGGGGTTCATTGTCGAGACCGAGCTGGCGGGCGAGAGGGTTCGGGCGTCGGGTGATCCGCATCCGATGAGTCCGCCGAGCTGGTCGGTGCGGTCGGCGGCGCCCGTGCTTGGATCGGACGATCGTGAGCCCCGGAGATCAGAACTGGATCGGCCGGTCAGCGTCCCGACGACGAAGGGGCCGCTTGATGGGGTGCGGGTTCTGACGTTTACCCAGGCGTGGAGCGGGACGTTTGGGACGGAGTTGCTGGGATTTCTGGGAGCGGACGTGGTTCAGATTGAGGCGCTTCGGCGGGTAGATATCTGGCGGCTGCTGCGGCCGTGGGTGCCGGACGCGATTCGGGACGACTCGAAGACGCAGCATCCGGTCAACCTGCAGGGGGTGTACAACGCGGTCAACCTGAACAAACGGGGGATCACTCTGGATCTGGGCACCGACGAAGGCAAGGAGATCTTCTGGCGGATGATGCCGAAGTTCGATGTGGTCTGCGAGAACTTCCGGCCAGGGGTGCTCGAGGGCTGGGGGATCACGCTGGAATCGTTAGCCGAGCAGCGCTCGGATGTGATCCTGGCGTCGATCTCGGGCTATGGCGCGACGGGGCCATTTTCGGCCTATCCGGCGAACGGCGCGACGACGGAGCCGATGTCCGGGCTGTCATCGATTCACGGATACGAGGGCGATCCGGGAATGAACACGGGCGGTCTGTATCCGGATTCGATCTCCGGTTACTCGATGGCCGGAGCGATCATCGCGGCGCTCGCGCGGCGCGAGCGGGTGACGGGGCCGCAGCGAATCGACGTGGCGATGCTTGAGGCGATGGGCGTGGTCGTCGGGGATGCGGTGCTCGAGTACGACGCGACCTCGCGGATGCCGGCGCCGATGGGCAACTTCGACAGACAGCGAGCTCCACATAACATCTACCCGTGCGCAGGGGACGACGAGTGGGTCGCGATCTCGGTCCATTCGGAGTCGGAGTGGCAGGCGCTTTGCGGGGAGATTGGCCAGGAACGACTGTCGGAGGATCCGCGATTCGATAATGCTGCGTCGCGTAAGGCGAACGAAGAGCGGTTGGACGAGATCATCACGAGCTGGACCGCCGATCGCGAATCGATCGAGGCCGAACAACGGTTAGTGGCTGTCGGGGTTGATGCGGCTCGGGTCGCGCGACCGTACGAGCAGTTCTCGGAGCCGGATCCGAACTACCTGGCGAGCGGGTTCATCCAGTCGGTACACCATCCCGAGGTCGGACCGTCGTGGCTGCCAGGTGCGCCCTGGCGATTGAGTGGGGCGGAGGATCGAGCGCTGAGGCCATCACCTTGCGTGGGCGAGCACTCGTTCGAGGTGTTCGCGCAGGAGTTGGGAATGACGGAGGCCGAGTACCGAGAGCTCGTGGAGCGGGGGATCAGCGGCACGATGGACGACGTGGCGGCCAGGAAGGCGCAAGCCCGCTGATATCGTTGCGACAGTTGAAGAGACTGTTGAATTTGTCCCGACTGAAGTTGGAGTGACGTATGGCTGTGAGTGTTTCCGTGTCTCCCGTTTCGAAGCTGCTGATCACCAATCGCGCGGAGATCGCGATCCGGGTTGCGCGCGCGGCTTCGGACCTTGGAATCGAAACGGTCGCCGTCTACTCGACGGACGACGCGAAGTCGCTTCACGTTCACTCGGCCGATGAGGCGGTGGAACTCGATGGATTGGGCGTGCCGGCTTACCTGAACATCGATGGACTGATCGAGGCAGCTCGGTCGACCGGTTGCGACGCGGTGCATCCGGGCTACGGATTCCTGGCGGAGTCGGCGGAGTTCGCTCGCGCCTGCCGCGATGCGGGGATCACGTTCGTGGGTCCGACGCCGCATCTGTTGGATCTGTTCGGCGACAAGGTCCGGGCGCGGCAGGCGGCTCGGGAGGCCGGGGTTGCGGTGATCGAAGGCTCGGACGAGGCGGTGACGTTGGCGGAGGCGTTGGAGTTCTTCGAGTCGCTGGGAGACGATGCGGCGATCATGGTCAAGGCCGTTGCGGGCGGCGGCGGCAGGGGTTCGCGGGCGGTGACGCAGATCGAGGACCTGGAGGCAGCCTGGGAGCGATGCGTCTCGGAGGCGCAGATGTCGTTCGGATCCGGCGCGCTGTACGTGGAGCAACTGATTCCTCGCGCGCGGCACATCGAGGTGCAGGTGATCGGCGATTTGCACGGTGGGGTTGGACATCTCTGGGAGCGGGAGTGTTCTGTGCAGCGACGATTTCAGAAGATCGTCGAGATTGCTCCGGCGCCGCATCTGGCTTCATCGACGCGAGAGGAGATCGTCGAGGCGGCGGTGCGGATTGCTCGCGATGTGGGTTATTCGTCGCTGGGCACGTTCGAGTTCCTGCTCGATGCCTCCGAGGGTTCCAATGATCGGTTCTACTTCCTTGAGGCCAACGCGCGTTTGCAGGTCGAGCACACGGTGACCGAGCAGGTCACCGGCGTTGACCTGGTTCAGTCGCAGCTTCGCGCGGCGCGGGGAGCGACGATTGCCGAGCTGGGACTGGACGACGCATCGTGGCTGCGACCGCGCGGATTTGCGATTCAGACGCGGGTGAACATGGAGACGCTGACCGCTGACGGGTCGGTGCGTCCGGCGTCGGGGACGCTCAAGGCGTATGAGGCGCCATCCGGGCCCGGGGTTCGGACCGACGGGTTTGGCTATGTCGGTTATCAGACGTCGACGGCATTCGATTCGCTGCTGGCCAAGGTGATCGCGCATTCGCCGACGCCGAAGCTCGAGGATGCGTTGACGCGCTCGTTGCGGGCGCTGTCGGAGTTCCGGATTGAGGGGGTGGCTTCCAACATTCCGTTCCTGACGAACGTGCTGGAGCATGCCGACCTGGCGGAGGGTCGGGTTCACACGCGCTGGGTGGACGAGCAGATGGCCGAGCTCGCGGCGAGCAACGGCGCTCAGCGGGTCCGATATCTCTCGACCGAAGCGCCCGCGGCCGACACGGGCTTCGCAGGCGCTCGGGTCGACTCGCGCGATCCACTGGCGTTGTTCGAGCACGACCAACGCGTGAAGCAGGAGCAGTCGATCCAGGTGGTCGAGGAAGACGCGCCGGATCTGACTGGTCCGGAAGGATCGATCGGTCTGCCGGCGCCGATCCAGGGGACGATCGTGTCGATCATGGTGGAGGAAGGCCAGGAGGTGCGGAGGGGTCAGGACCTGGTGGCGATGGAAGCGATGAAGATGGAGCACGTGATCCAGGCGGATCGCGACGGGATCGTGAAGGGGATCGCCTGCTCGGTCGGCGACGTGATTCGCGAGGGGTTCCCGCTGGTGTTCATTCTCGAGGCGGAGGTGTCGGTCGAGGCGCTTGGCGGCGGCGAGCTGATCGACCCGGACTTCATTCGCCCGGACCTGCAGGAGAACTACGATCGGCACGCGTACACGCTGGACGAGAATCGGCCGGTGGCGGTGGGCAAACGGCGCGGTCGCGGGTATCGGATGCCGCGGGAGAACATCGAGCAGCTTGTTGATCCCGGTTCGTTCCAGGAGTATTGGCCGCTGATCGTGGCGCGTCAGCACCAGCGCAACACCGACGAGCAATTGCGCGAGAACACTCCGGCGGACGGCCTGCTGGCGGGGACGGCGACGATCAACGGAGATCTGTTTGACGACGAGCGCGATGCGCGGGCGATTGTCGTGCATTACGACTACACGGTGCTGGCGGGCACTCAGGGCGGTCGCAACCACTACAAGCAGGACCGCATGTTTGAGATGGCGCGGCGGTTCAACTTCCCGATTGTGTTCTACACCGAGGGCGGCGGCGGTCGACCGGGTGACGACCGGACTGGTCCCGGCGTCGCGTTCGATACGTACACGTTCACGCAGTTCTCGAAGCTGTCGGGCCTGGTGCCGCTGGTCGGAGTGACCAATGGTCGCTGCTTCGCCGGCAATACGGCGCTGTTGGCCTGTTGCGATGTGATCATTGCGACGGAGGGCTCGACCGTTGCGATGGGTGGTCCGGCAATGATCGAAGGCGGCGGACTTGGCATCTACACGCCTGAGGAGGTCGGGCCGATGTCGTTCCAGGTGCCGAACGGCGTGGTGGACATTTTGTGCAGGGACGAGGAAGAGGCGACCGAGGTCGCGAAGCAGTATCTGAGCTACTTCCAGGGTCCGACTAAGGAGTGGACCGCGCCGGACCAGCGGCGGTTGCGCCACATCGTGCCGGAGAATCGGCTGCGTCTGTATGACATGAAGGAGATCATCGAGACGATCGCCGACGAAGGCTCGGTGCTTGAGATCCGGGAGAAGTTTGGGATTGGGATCATCACGGCGTTGATCCGAGTCGAGGGTTATCCGATTGGAGTGATCGCTAACAATCCGCATCACCTGGCGGGTGCGATCGACTCGGATGGCTCGGACAAAGGGGCGCGATTCCTGCAGCTCTGCGACGCGTTCGACATCCCGGTGCTGAGCCTGATGGACTGCCCGGGGATGATGGTCGGGCCGGACGTAGAGGCGACGGCGCTCGTGCGGCACTGCGCGAGAATGTTCAACACCGGGGCCAACCTTAGCGTGCCGTTGTTCGGCGTGGTCGTGCGCAAGGCCTACGGACTCGGGGTGCAGGCGATGTGCGGCGCGAGCGCACTGGTCGGATTCTTCACCGTGGCCTGGCCGACGGCGGAGTTCGCCGGGATGAACCTTGAAGGCTCGGTCAAGTTGGGCTACCGCAAGGAGCTGATCGCGATCGAGGACCCCGACGAGCGGATTGAGACCTACGAGAACATGGTCAACCGGGCCTACGAGAACGCCAAGGCGGTCAACGCAGCGGCGGGCGGCGGCCTGGACGATGTTATCGATCCGGCGGAGACGAGAACGTGGGTTGTCAACGGTCTCAAGCGTCTACCACCGACGCCTGAGCGACGGGGGAAGAAGCGGCCGTATATCGATACGTGGTAGGTCGAGTGTCGAAGCAAGGGTTTGGGTGGCGACCCCGAGCGGATTCGAACCGCCGATCTCCACCTTGACAGGGTGGCGTGTTAGGCCGCTACACCACGGGGCCGTTGGGCTAGCTTACGCGGACTGGTGATGATCGGCAACAGCGCGTAACGTGTAAGCGGAGCGTCGGAGATTGCAGATGGCACGCGGTTCACGACGAGGACGGGGTGGCTCGAACCGGGCTCAGCGAGCGGCGCGGCCGCAAGGTCGGCGCGGACAACGGGGTCGCGAGGACCGGCTGCCGACGGCCCAGGCGGGGGCCGCGAATGCGCCCGCAGGCGCGTCGATCAGCGGCAACATCCAACAACCGACGCGGATGGGTCCACGAGGCGGACGGGCGCCCGGAGGCCCACGGGGCGGGGCGGGGGGAGCGGTCGAACGTCGAGACCGCCGGGCCCGTGCGGCGGCGGCGATGCACGACTTCCACTACGTGCCCGGCGACCTTCGCTGGGTTGCCATCACGACGGTGGCGAGCGTTGTGCTGGTGCTCGCGCTGTGGGCGGCGATCACGCTGTAGCGGCGAGCAGGCTCGCTTCTCTGAGCAGACCCGTGTCTGCATGCTGGTCGAGATGCCCCCCTCTGCCTGCGGCATCTCCCCCCGCGGAGCGGGGGGAGAAAAAATCCGAAGAGCTTAGGCTGAGGCCCCCACGAGGGTGTCGGCGGCCTATCTATGCCTCGGTGGGTGGATCGACGAGGGCGAACGTTAAGCGGCCCTCGGCGGCGGTTTGGCCTTCGATGGTTGCGGTTGCGGCGGCTCGGCCGATGCCCCGGCGGAGGCGTTCCATTTCGACTTCGAGCCTGAGTTGATCGCCGGGGACGACCTGGCGACGAAAGCGGACGCCGTCGATGCCAGCGAACAGTCCGAGTTTGCCTGCGAACTCGTCCGCCGACAGTGCTGCGACTGCGCCGGTTTGAGCGAGGGCCTCGACGATCAATACGCCGGGCATGATTGGATTGCCGGGGAAGTGTCCCTCGAAGAACCACTCGTTAGTTGAGACGTTTTTCACTCCTACGGCGCGTCGGCCGGGCTCGAGTTCGACGATGCGGTCGACCAGCAGGATGGGGAATCGGTGGGGGATGATTCGTTGGATCGCTCGCACGTCAAGCGGAAGTTGCAGGTCGGTCATGGGGAGAGGTCTTTCAGGATCTGCATGATTCGCGTGGCCTGATGCTCGGGCATGGGAACCGTACCGGGACCAAGTTCCGACGGATGCAGGCCGTGGAAGTCTGAGCCGACGGTCGCCACGAGACCGAGCCGCTGAGCGAGTTGTTCACCGTTGGCGATTTCGTCGGGCGTGTCGTTGCGATAGAAGATCTCCAGGCCCCGGCCACCGGCTGCGGCGAATGCCTGGGTCGCGCCGACGGGGTCGTCGTAGCGGGTGGGGTGAGCGAGCGATGAGAAGCCGCCTGTCCGGTGAATCATGTCGAGCGAATCGGAGAGGCTGAGCAGGGTCCTAGGCACGTAGGCGGGGCCTCCGTTGTGGAGATAGCGGTCGAAGGCCTCCTGCACAGATTCGACGTGGCCGGCTTCGACCATGGCGCGAGCGACGTGTGGGCGCCCGATGGAGGCCCGGCCGGCAATGTCCATCACAGATTCGTACTCAACGGGCATTCCCAGCGCATGCAAGCGCTTGACCGTGCGGCGTGCCCTGGACTTGCGTTCCTCCCGATAGCGGGTGAGCTGTCGCTCGAGTTCGTCGAGCTGCGCAGATGGCGCGAAGTAGCCGAGCACGTGCAGTTCGCCGAGATCGGGATCGCTGACGCTGATTTCGACGCCGGCGATGAGGTCGATTCCGGTTTGTCGGGCTGCACCTCGGGCCGCTTTGACGCCTGCCAGGGTGTCGTGGTCGGTCAATGCGATGAGCTCGACACCGTTGTCGGCGGCCTGTTGGACGACCCACTCCGGCGGCCTGGTGCCGTCGGAGCACGTGCTGTGCGTGTGCAGGTCGAGGCGGGCCATCGGCCGCGTCTGGTTCTAGCGCGCGTACTCGGCGGCGCGGGTCTCGCGCAGAACGGTGACACGAATCTGGCCGGGGTACTGCAGCGATTCCTCGATCTGCTTGGAGATGTCTCGCGCCAGCCTCATCGCGCCGAGATCGTCGATTTCACGCGGGTCGACGACGACCCGCACCTCACGCCCGGCCTGGATGGCATATGCCTGGCCGACCCCCTCGAAGGACGTCGCGATCTCTTCCAGCGAGCGCAGCCGTTCGATGTAGCGTTCAACCGACTCACGGCGCGCGCCGGGTCGTCCGCCGGAGATGGCGTCGGCCATCTGGACGATGATCGCCTCGACGGTGCGCAGTTCGACCTCGTCGTGGTGCGCCTCGATGCAGTGGGCGATTTCCTCGGACATCTTGAAGCGGCGAGCGAGTTCGCCGCCGATGATCGCGTGGGTGCCCTCGACCTCGTGATCGATGGCTTTGCCGACGTCGTGCAGCAGTGATCCGCGCCGCGTGATCTCGACGTCGGCGTGGATTTCCTGGGCGATCATCGCGCCGATGTGAGCGGTCTCGACCGCGTGTCGGAGCTGGTTCTGGCCGTAGCTGGTGCGGAAGCGGAGGCGACCGAAGATGTCCAGCATCTCGCGTGGCAGTCCGCTGCAGTGCGCTTCGATCGCGGCTTCGTCGCCCGATTCGCGAATGATGCGGTCGACATCCCGCTGGGCCTTTGCGACCGTTTCTTCGATGCGCGTGGGATGAATTCGGCCGTCGGCGACGAGGCGGCTGAGCGACAGTCGACCGACCTCGCGGCGCACCGGGTCGAATCCGGAGACGGTCACGACATCGGGCGTGTCGTCAATGATCAGGTCGCAGCCGAGGGCCGATTCGAGGGCGCGGATGTTGCGGCCCTCGCGGCCGATGATGCGGCCCTTCATCTCGTCGGAGGGGATCTGCACCACGGAGACGGTGGATTCGGTGGTGACCTCGGACGCGACTCGCTGGATTGCGGTGGCGACGATCTTGCGGGCTCGGGCCTCGCCCTCGTCCTTGGCCTTTTGCTCGGCTTCGCGCACGAGGCGGCCGGCTTCGTCCGAGACTTCCTGTTCGACCTGTTCGAAGATGACTGTGCGAGCCTCATCCCTGGTCAGGTTGGAGATTTCCTCGAGGCGGCGGTCATGTTCGGCGGCGCGCTCGTCGAGCTCGGAGCTGCGCCGGTCAAGCTGTTGGCGCTCGCGGTTCAGCTTGGAATCACGCTGGTCGAGAGACTTGAGCCGCTCGTCCAGCGACGCTTCGCGTCGGTCGAGTCTGTCTACCGCCCGCTGCAGGTCGTCGCGCGCTCCGCGCACGTCGGCCAGGATCTGGTCTCGTTCGGCTTGCGCCTGCTCCCGCGCTTCCTGTAGCCGCTCACGCGCCTCCTGATCGGCCCCGTCTCGGGCCTGTTGGATGATGCGTTCGGCTTCTAGCGTGGCCTCGTCGCGTGGATCGGGCCCGCCGCGCAGGAGCCGCATCAGGGCTCCCCACATAGTGTCCTCGACTCATTGGGACTGGCATCGCGTTGGCTCTGCCTCTGGTCACGGTCGTAATCGCTCTGTTGGCTGGCCGGTTCGGGACCGGGATGAACCGAACCGGGTATCTCCTCCACGTAGGGTACGCGCGTTGACAACGCGGCGCCACTGGACGTTACGCCAACTCGGACCAGGCGAGGCGTACGGCCTGCTTGGCAGCACCCGCGTGGAAACCTCGCATTGTTAGGCGTCGCGCTTGCGCGGGTCCGAATTCGCTCCAGGTCAAGGCAGCGTTGCGACTTTGGGCCAGGCGCAACTTCTGTCGCGCAATATGCAGAGCGACCGCGAGATCATCCAACTCACCTCGTCGTTCGAGGAGTCCCAGCGTCTCCCTGATGACATCGGAGGCGAGTCCAGCGACATTGAGTTTGGCGGCGATCTCGTTGCGGCTGTAGCGCTGCCGGCGGATGAGGCGGCGTGCTTCATGCGTGGCCAGGTCGAACGAAGCCGATTCGCGCAGCCGATCGACGAAAACGGGATCGATCTCCTGTCCGCGAGAGAAATGCGAGCGGGCGGCGAAATCGCGAGTACAGCGCAGCGACGTGCCGTCGTCGAAGTCAACGGTGGAGAGTGCACCGCTGGCGTGGATTGACAGCACCTCGGTCATCGACCGGTCCAATCATGCCGCGCGATTGGCTCAGCCAGCGCGAGCGCGACCCTTTTTCTTGGGGGGTGGCTTGGCGATCGGGGTGGCGTCGGGCGTGCCTTCGGCGGGCATCAGTTCAGGGGCCTGGGGCAGCCCGCGTTCCTCGCGGATGCGGGCTTCGATCTCTTCGGCCACGTCGGAGTGCTCGCGGAGGAAGGCCTTGGTTCGTTCTCGACCCTGACCGAGCCGCGTGTCGCCGTAGGAATAGAAGGTGCCCTGTTTCTTGATCACCGAAGGGCTGCCTGTGGGCAGGTCGGGCGCGGGCTCGACGCCGAGGTCGATCAGACAGCCGGTCTTGGAGATGCCGTATTCGGCGGCGGTGAACATGAGATCGAACTCGGCGGTGCGGAAGGGCGGCGCGACCTTGTTCTTGACCACCTTGGCCTTGACGCGCGAACCGATGACCATCTGGCCATCTTTGAGGGTTTCGGCGCGGCGCAGCTCGATGCGTACGGAGGAATAGAACTTGAGGGCGCGGCCGCCGGGCGTGGTCTCGGGGTTGCCGAAGACGATGCCGACCTTCTCGCGCAACTGGTTGATGAAGATCAGGACGGTCCTGGAGCGGGAGACGACGGCGGTGAGCTTGCGCAGCGCCTGGGACATGAGTCGGGCTTGCGCCCCGACCTGAACGTCTCCCATTTCCCCCTCGATCTCGGCTCGCGGGACAAGCGCAGCGACGGAGTCGACGACGACGACATCGATGGCGTTGCTGCGCACGAGGGCTTCGGCGATTTCGAGGGCCTGCTCTCCGGTGTCGGGCTGGGCGATGAGCAGCTGAGACGTGTCGATGCCCAGGCGCGAGGCGAACTCGGGGTCGAGCGCGTGCTCGACATCGACGTAGGCGGCCTGGCCGCCGAGGCGCTGCGCCTCGGCGATGACGTGCTGGGCGACGGTCGACTTGCCGGCGGATTCGGGACCGTACACCTCGACGATGCGGCCGCGGGGCAGGCCGCCAATCCCGAGGGCGACATCGAGCGAGAGTGCGCCGGTGGGAATTCCGTCGACCGACATTCGCCCACTCGCGTCGCCAAGGCGCATGAGCGCGCCTTCGCCGAAGCGGCGTTCCATGTCGCCGAGCAGTTCCGTGACCGCGGGAGGAGGTTCGTTGCTGGTGGTCATGGGCAGAGGTTCTTGTGCGTTGTCGGTGAGCGGGATGGGTTCGAGCAGGTCTGCGCCGTCGGTGGTGTTCGTCGGGTTAGATGTCATAATATGCGCTGCCTTTCTGACGTTCGCGATGCGATGCAGAGGGGTGCGAACGTGTGTGCTGCGCACACTACCAACGAATGCGGTCAATGTCAAGCAAACGTTCTAGGAAAGGGTGGAACAGGATCAGCGAGCACTGAGCAGGGCATTGCCGATGATCTGCAGTCCAATCAGCGCGACCAGGGGGGAGAGGTCCATCATTCCGATGACGAGGTAGCGGCGGAGCGGGGAGAGGATGGGTTCGGTGATGTCGAGCAAGAACTTGACGATCGGGTTGTAGGGGTCGAGCGGGCGGTTGGTGAACATCGGCACCCAGCTCATCAGCACGCGGGCGAGCAGGATGAACGAGTAGATGTGGATCACGGTTCCGATGATCGTCAGGACTTCGCTCATTGTCGCCCCAGTTCCTCAGCACGTTGGTGGGCCGCGGCGACGGCTTCGATGATGGCGCCGCGTACGCCGTGTTGCTCGAGCACCCGCAGGCCGGCCGCCGTGGTGCCGCCCGGCGAGGTGACCATGTCCTTCAAGACGGCCGGATGCATTCCCGATTGCGAGGTGAACTCTGTGGAGCCGATGATGGTCTGGAGGACCATCGTCCGAGCTTCGTCGGGCCGTAGGCCAATGTTGACGGCGGCGTTGATCATGGCCTCGATGATCAGGAACACGTAGGCGGGGCCGCTGCCGGAAACTGCCGTGATCTTGTCGATGGCGGACTCGTCCTCGACATAAAGCTGTTGACCCATCGCATCGAGCAGGGCGCTGACGAGGGTGCGCTCCTCGGGCGTGACGTGGGCGGTTGCGGTCCACGCGGTGAATCCCTTGCCGATCTGCGCTGGTGTGTTGGGCATTGCGCGAACGATCCGTTCGGCGCCGGTCGAGGCCTGCACGTCAGCGATTGTCGAGCCAGCCAGGATTGAGATCAGCAGGCGTGAGCCGGTTGCATCGTTGCTGCTCAGTGAACGCAGATCCTGCGGTTTGACGGACAGATAGATGACTTGGCCGTTGGAAACAGCATCGGCCTGATCGGCGGTGACGGAGATGCCGTTGAATTCGCTCGCCAGCCAGTCGCGCCGATCGGCGACGATCTCGCAAACGGTGAGATCGCTCATATCGACGAGGCCGGCATTGGTGACCGCTCGGATGAAGGTCGCGCCCATCGTCCCGCCGCCGATGACGGCGATCTTGGTCATGCTTGAGCCTCGGGCCGATTGCCGAAGATGGCGCGTCCGATTCGGACCATCGTGGAGCCTTCCTCGATGGCTACAGCGTAGTCGTTGCTCATCCCCATGCTGAGCTCGGGCAGCGATAGCTTCTCGGCCAGCTTTTGCAGGTCGGCGAATACGGGACGGACCTGGTGCGGGTCGACGACCTCCGGTGCGACGGTCATCAGGCCCTTGACATTGAGACGCTCCAGGGCCTCGATCTCTTCCACGGCCTGGGGAACCTCGTCGGGTCTGAATCCGTACTTGGACGCTTCTTGCGCCACGTTCACCTCAAGCAGGATCGGGAGATCGCGGTCAAGGCGGCGTGCAATCGCTTGGGCGAGGCGGACGCTGTCCACGGACTGCACCGAGGCGAAGCTGCCAGCGTGACGTGCCTTGTTGCGCTGCAGATGGCCGATCAGGTGGATCTCGATTTCCGCATCAGAAGAGGGGAGTAGTTGCAGCTTGGCCAGGCCCTCCTGGACCCGGTTCTCGCCGAAATGGCGTTGTCCGTGGGCCGCCGCTTCCGAGATCGCCTCCACCGGGAACGACTTCGATACGGCGATCAGGCTCACCTGGGACGGATTGCGGCCTGCGCGGTGGCAGGCGTCGGCGATGCGATGGCGAACTTCGTCCAGGTTTGCGCCGATCGACACCTCAGACTCCGACGACCGCTTCCGGCGCAACCGATTCCAACGGCACGATGGTGGGCGAGTAGGAGGGAATCTCGTTGCCGCCGCAGACGCCGCACATATTGCAGCCGATTTCGGGCGGGGGACAGGCGATGGTGGCCTTCTCGCGTCGGTGTTTCGACAGTTCGCGCTCGAAGAATCGCGCTGTGATCCCGGTCTCAACGGCGGACCACGGTCCGGGGCCGGAACCCCAGGGCAGGGGGCCGTCGAGATTCCACTCGCCGGCGGCGCGCATCCATTCGCGGGCCGACGGCGCCTCCATCTCGAGAATCGCGTGGGCGAGGCGCTGGTCGGAGCGCGAGCAGATGTCGTCGATGCGCGCCCAGGTCGGACTGTCGCCGCGCAGCCGGATGCCGGTGTTGCGGAAGGCCGACTGGAGGATCTGCTGACGGTGCTTGACCAGACCGGCGTCGGACTGAATCAGTTCCTGGTAGGCCGTGGCTGGCTTGGGCACGAGCGGACCGACCGACATCACCAGTTCGGTTCCGTGTCCGTGAGCGTCGAGCCGTTGCTTGAGCGCCAATCCGAGGCGGGCCATCTCCTCGACGTCCTCGTCTTCTTCGTCGGGCAGGCCGATCATGAAGTAGAGCTTGAGCCGGTTCATCGCGGCGGCTCCGACCTTGTCCGCGGCGTCGATGATGTGGTCCTCGGAGACCGCCTTGTTGATCCGCTGGCGCATGCGCTCGGAGCCGGCCTCGGGCGCGAGCGTCACCGTACGGGTTCCGCCGCGGGCGAGGACATCGAGCAGTTCCGGCGCGAGGTTGTCGACGCGCAGGGATGAGACGGAGACGCGTCCGCCGAGGCGGTCGGCCTCTACGGCGAGCTCGGCGAGCTGAGGATGATCAGCGACTGCCGCGCCCAGCAGGCCGACGCGCTCGGTCCGCTGCAGGCCTTGCTTGACCTGGTTCAGCAGCGACTCGAGCGGACGGTACCGGGGTGGTCGGAAGACATAACCGGCGATGCAGAATCGACAGCCGCGACCGCAGCCGCGCGCAGCTTCGATCAGAGTCATCTGGTTGAATTCGGTCTCGTCGGTGAGGACCAGCGACATAGCTTCTGTGGTGGAGATGTCGCGCACCCACTGTCGCTCAACACCCTCGCCGGCGCCGCGAGCGGGGACGTACACGCCCGGGATCCTGGCCAGGGCGTCGAGCTGGTCGGCTCGTGGACTGTAGGCGTACTCGCTGAGCGTGTCGATCAGTTGCTCGAGGATTGGCTCGGCCTCGCCGATCACAAAGGCGTCGAAGCAGTCTGCCAGCGGCAAGGGATTCGTGATGACGGCGGCGCCGCCAGCGATGATCAAGGGGTCGCCGTCGTCGCGGTTGATGCTCAAGGGCTCGATCTGCGCGGCCTCGAGCGACCGGACGACGTGGTAGTAGTCGATTTCGTAGGTCAGCGTGTAGGCGACCACGGGGAAGTCTGCGAGCGGCCGTTGCGACTCGATCGTAATCGGAGCGAGGGAGGGGTCGTCGCCGCGTTCGGTCTTGTGCGGCGGATCGTAGAAGGCGCGTTCGCAGACGATGTCAGCTCGTGCGTTGAGCAGCCCGTAGATCGTTTGCAGGCCCAGGTTGGACATGCCGAGGTAGTAGCTGTTGGGGTAGACCAGTGCTACTGGCAGGCGTCCGCCCCAGTCCTTGACGACTGCGCCGGACTCGGCGGCGCTACGCTGCCGAGCCGTGGCGATTCCGCGTGACAGAGAACGTTGAGCCATCGCTTCCAGTCTAGGCGCGGCCGAGTCGTGGGATAGCGACTAGTGTTCAGTGTCGCCGCCGATGAGTTGCAATGCGTGCGGGAGTACCGGAGCCAGCGCATCGAGGTTCTCCCGTACGGCGCGCTCGGAGCCGGGGAGGTTGACGATCAGGGTGCGTTCGGCAATTCCACAGAGGCCGCGAGACAGGGCGGCCATGGGGGTCTTGCGGAGGCCCTCGGCGCGCATGAGTTCAGCCAGACCGGGAGCGTCGCGCTCGATCACCCGGCGAGTCGCTTCGGGCGTGTTGTCTCGAGGACCGAATCCCGTGCCCCCAGTCGTCACGATCAGGCTGACGCCTGTCTCCACCCACTGGCGAAGTCGGTCGACGGTCAGATCGGGGTCATCCGGCTGGATCGCGTGGTCGGTGACATCGATTCCCAGATTGGCCAGATGTTCTCGGACTGCCGGTCCGGAGGTGTCCTCGCGCTTACCGGTGGCTCCCTGATCGGAGAGGGTGAGGACGGCGGCGGTGAAGTTGCTGGACATGAGCGTGTGGTATCCGGCGGTTCGTCTGAACGGCGATTAATCCACATTATCCACCGCCGGGCCTCCACAGGGGCAGCTTGTCCACGGTCAATGTGGATCAAGCGGGCGCGGGCGGGTCTCCGACCGGGTCGCGGAGCCGATGTCCCTTCAGTCGGGGTTGCAATCCCAAGACTTATGTCACTAGAGTACGACGAAGACCCAGAGATGGGGCAAAGTGGGGAAATCGGCATAACGTGACTCCAAACGCGAATCGGGGCTTTTCACGTGGCGACCGTCGACTTCACCGGGGAGTACGAACATCGCCTGGACGACCGAGGTCGCTTGGCGATTCCCGCCGCCTATCGGACGTTTTTCGAGCATGGCGGCTTCCTGTTGCCGGGTCCGGACGGACAGATCGAGCTCTATACGCCAGACGGCTACCAAGCGGAGAAGCTGATACGCGCGGTGGGCGACAAGCGGCGGCCGTCTGCGCGGCGGCTTGCGCGCAGCTTCTTCGGCCGCGTGCGACGGGTGGAGGTCGATCGCCAGGGGCGGATCTTGATCCCGCCTGCCATGCGGGAGGAGCGCGGTCTGGACGGGGCCACGGTGGTCGTGGGCATGGGCGAGTACCTCGAAATCTGGAGCGCAGAGACCTGGCGGGCAGAGCAGTCGGCGATAGACGAGGCCTACGCCGACCTGCTGCAGGATCTTGCAGAGGTGATGGACAGCCAAAACCGGTCGGAGGAATCCTGATGGTTTCCTCCAGAGGACATCTCCCGGTGATGCTCGACGAGACGTTGACGATGCTTGCGGTTCACCCGGGCGGTCGCTATCTCGACGGCACCGTGGGACTGGGTGGTCACGCAGTGGCGATACTTGAGGCCTCCGCTCCGGACGGCCGGTTGCTCGGCACCGACGCGGATCCCGATGCGCTGAGCGCGGCCGGCGCTCGGCTGGCGCGGTTCGAAGCACGAGCGACCCTGCGACGCTGCTGGCTGGATCAGTGCGCGGCCGTCGTGTCCGAAGCACAGATGGCTCCGCTGGACGGAGTGTTGTGTGATCTGGGCGTCTCGTCGATGCAGCTCGACTCGCCCGAGCGGGGGTTTTCGATCCGATCCGAAGGCCCGCTGGATATGCGGATGGGTCCGAGCGATGAACGCGAGACGGTCACCGCCTACGAGATCGTGAATGAGTGGCCGAGTGCCGCACTGGCCAATCTGATCTTCGAGTACGGGGAAGAACGCCGATCACGGCGGATCGCGCGCGGGATCGTTGGGCGTCGACCAATCAGCACGACCACCGAGCTGGCTCAGGCCGTCGTGGATGCGGTCGGCATGCGTCCCGGGGCGCGGATTCATCCGGCCACGCGGGTGTTCCAGGCGATTCGGCTTGAAGTTAACCGCGAGCTCGAGCGGCTGGCGGCATTTCTCGAACAGGTCCGGGGGATGCTGCGGATCGGTGGACGCCTCGTCGTGATCGCCTTCCACTCGTTGGAGGACCGCATCGTGAAGCGGTTCCTGGCGGAGCAATCCATGGGTCCGACGCCGAGCTTCCGCACGCTCACCCGCCGGGTGATGCGGCCATCGGCAGATGAGATTGAGCGAAACCCTCGGGCGCGCAGCGCGCGCCTACGCGCTGCGGAGGCAATCTGATGTCTCAGCAGCACTGGCAACACTGGCAGCCCGCTTGTGGGGCGATAGAACAGGAGCAGCACGAGCGCCGGGAGCGCGCTCGGAGATCGTTGAGCGGATCGTGCGCAGGGGACTATTCAACAGCCAATACAGTGAAGGAGAAGCCCCGCCGCCAACCCACTAGCTCACGGTTGCCCATGGCCTTGCGTCATGGCGAACGTGGACTACGTCCCCCTGTCTGCGCGCACGGTCCGCTCAACGATTACCGAGCGCTCCCACACCAGACGCAGGTGTGTCCCGTTCACTCTACGTCGATTTTGCCTGGTCGGAGCGTCGATCCGAAGAGTTTCCGTAACCGTCCACGCGTCGGAACCTCGCGTCGATCTGCATCGTTCCGATGACAACGGCGAGACCGAGGACGACGCTCGATGCGTCATTGCCCACCTCTGCGGCCAGCGATGCGCACCACGCGCTGCCCAGCCCGGTGCTTCCTCGACGACCTCGTTACACGGGGCGGATGCCGGCCTGGGCCTGGCTGGCGGTGTTCGGCCTCTGCATCGCGGCCGCGCTCCCGGTGATTCGAACGTCGAGCGTGACGGAGAGCGGAACCGAGTTGAGAGCGCTTGAGGCGGAACGCGAACGGCTGAACTCGGAGATTCGGTCGCTGGCCGCGCATGTGGGTCAGCTCGGATCGCTGGCGCGGGTGAAGGAGCAGGCGGTAGAGCGGCTCAACATGGTGCCGGCTCGACCGACGGTGGTGCTGGAGGTTGACCAGTCGCCGCCAGCACGGACGCTTCCGGCTCGCTTCCTGCCGGCGTGGGGCGAAGCGCTCAGCGGTGCGCAGCAACCCTCGGCTGAAGCGGGCTCATCGGTCTGGCGCTCGATTTTCGACGTCCTGATTTACGAGTAGCCCGCGGAACAGAGAGGACAGGACATTGGCGAGTCCGTCCCTGGGCCGAGGCTTCGAGTCGGTGTCCACGTGGCGGATGCGGGTGGTGATTGCGCTGTTCATCTCGCTCGCTGTGGTGGTGGTGGCGCGTCTCGTGGTGATCCAGGTGATCGAGCACGAGGAGCACGAGACGTTCGCCGATCGCACGTGGGTGATAGAGACGAAAGGGCCGCGCGGGGCGATTCTCGATCGCAACGGGTTTCCGCTGGCGACCTCGATCGATGCCTGGGAGGTCCACGTGGACACGCGCCTCTGGGCGCGTTCGGATTTCCAGCCGACTGCGGCGTCACGACGACTCGCGGAGTTGCTACGAGCGGATGAGTCGCTGGTGCTGTCGCTCGCAGCTCAGACACATGCGGACGGCGGCCACCACGCGCTGATTGCCTATGGACTCTCCAATGCGCTGGGCGCGCAGATCCACGCTGAGGCGCTGCATGGGGTGCAGGTGCGGAAGACGTCGTCGCGACGCTATGTGGAGGGTTCGATGGCCGCGCCGGTGATCGGCCTTGTGGGACGGGACGAACAGGGTCTGGCCGGTCTCGAATACGAGCTCGACGCCACGCTGGCGGGTGAGGCGGGCCTGCTGATCCAGGAGGTGGACGGACTGGGTCAGGCGATTCCTTTCGGTCCGCGCGCCGAGTTGCCGTATGAACAGGGCGCGACGATCGTGCTGACAATCGATCGCAACCTGCAGTGGGTCGCGGAGACGACGCTGCGGAATGCGGTGGAGCAGTGGGATGCCGAGGGCGGGCACATCATCATGATGGACCCTCGAAACGGCGACATCCTGGCTCTGGCGTCGCTGCCGAGTTATGACCCGACGACCATCGATCTGGACGACCCGGATTCGATGGCGTTACTGCGCTCGCGCGCGGCATCGGACATCTATGAGCCGGGTTCGACGATGAAGATCGTCACGATGGCCGCGGCGCTGGACGTGGGCATCGTCTCGCCGGAGACGACGTTCGTGGACACCGGCGCTGTGGTGATCGGGGATCGGACAATCAAGAATTTCGACCTCTCCTATCACGGAGAACAGACGATGACGCAGGTGTTGCAGCGCTCGCTGAATACCGGCAGCGTCTGGGTGGTGCAGCAGCTTGGCGCTCGCAAATACTACGAGTACGTCTACAAGTTTGGTTTCGGCCAGAGCACGCAATCGGGGCTGCCCGGAGAGATCGGCGGCGTAGTGACAGACTCGACCGACATCACCTGGTCGCCGGCGCAGCTCGCGACGAACTCGTTCGGTCAGGGCATCGCGGTGACGCCGCTGCAGGTGGTGCAGGCGTATGCGACGATCGCGCGGGGCGGAGAGCCGGTGCAGCCGCGTCTGGTTTCGGCTGTGATTACCGAGGACGGAGTAACGCGATTCGAAGCGAGGACGGGCGAGCGCGCGATCAGTCGTGAGACCGCGGCGACTCTGACCTGGATGATGCAAGCGGTGGTGGACGGGGTTCTGGGGCATCCCGCGCAGGTCGACGGCTGGCCGGTGGCGGGCAAATCGGGCACGTCCGATGTGGTGGAGGACGGGGTGTACCTCGAGGACGAATCGTTGGCTTCGTTCGCAGGTTTTGCGCCGGCTGACGACCCGCGGGTTGTGGTGTTGATTCGTATCGACCGACCACAGGGCGAGTTGTACGGCGGCATCGTCGCGGCGCCGATTTTCTCGGAGTTGATGGCCGTCGTGCTGCCTTATCTCGGCGTCCCGCCGACCGCGTACGTTGCGCAGCCGGGTGCGTGGAAGACGGCTCCGGAGATTGAGGCATCGGATCGAGATGACGAGAGCCGGGATGGTGACCCTGACGATGCGCTGGCCGCCGATGTCGACGACGGAACGAACGAGGACTCGCCGGTGACTTACATCGAGGACGAGGAAGAGGTCGAAGAAGGGGAGGAGGCAGAGTGATCTCGTCGACCGATCTTGCAACGCTACTCAACGAGCGGCTGCTGAGTCGGCCGGTGGTGAGCGACGAACCGTTTTCCGAGATCGTGATCGATTCGCGGGAGGCGCGGCCGGGCGCGCTGTTTGTCGCACTGCGTGGAGATCGGGCGGATGGCCACCAATACGTGGACGATGCGCTCGAGCGCGGGGCCTCGGCTGCGCTGGTGTCGGAGGCTTCGGGACGCGGTGGATCGGCGATGTTCGTCGTTGACGATCCGCTATTGGCGCTGCAGGAGGCAGGCCGACGTTGGCGCGCTCGGATTGGAGCACAGGTCGTTGGGATTACCGGCAGCGTGGGCAAAACGACCGTGCGCGAGGCGACGTACCAACTGGTCTCCGAACACTTTCCGACCCACCAGTCGCCGCGGAACTTCAACGGCGATATCGGGCTGCCGATCGCGTTGCTCGGCATCGATGCGGATGACGAGTGGGCGGTGATCGAGATCGGACCGTACTCGCAAGAAGAGATGGAGTTGCTTGTTTCGTCGGCTCGGGCCGACGTCGGCATCGTGACCAATGTCGGCCCAACCCACCTCGAGCGGTTCGGGACGTTCGACGACACGGAGCGGATTAAGGGATTGCTACCCGCGTCGCTACCGCCGGGCGGGCTGGCGGTACTCAATGGGGACGACGAACGGGTGCGACGGATGTCGCTGCGAACGCGCGCCAACGTTGTCAGCTTCGGCTTCGGGCCTCAATGCGACTTGCGGGCGTCGGACGTCGCCGCGCGCGGCTTCGAGGGTATTCGGTTCACGCTTAGCGACAGGCGCAGCGGATCGAGAGTGGACGTTGAGACGCCGCTGGTCGGGGCGCACCAGGCAGTTACCGTCCTGGCTGCTACGGCGGTTTGCCTGAGAGCCGGGCTAGAGCTTGAGCAGATCACGCAGGGTGTTGCTCGCCTGTCGCCGGGTACGCGACTTGCCCGACGGAGCGCCTGGAACGGTGCAACGATCATCGACGACTCGTACAACGCGGCGCCGCTCTCAATGCGGGCGGCTCTCGATCTGTTGAGTCAATGCGAACCGCGACGGATCGCGCTGCTGGGCGACATGTTTGAGCTGGGCACGGAAGAGCGTGCCGCGCATCGGGCGATCGGTGAGTATGCCGCGTCACGGTGCGACTGGCTGATCGCGGTCGGCGAACGATCACGAGACCTCATCGACGCAGCCCGCGAGGGAGGACATCCAGAAGCGTGCTGGATCGCCGAGCCCGAACAGGCGACAGACATTCTTCGGAGCTCGCTCGAACCGCGGGACACGCTGCTGGTCAAGGCGTCGCACGCGATGCATCTCGAGGCCGTGGTTGAGAGGCTGGCCGACCAATGACCACGTTCTCGCTCGGCACGGCGGGTATCGCCTTCATATGCACCCTGATTATCGGACCATTCGTCATCCGCTGGTTGCAACGGCGCAGCGCGGGGAAGTCGATTTCCGACGAAGGCCCGGCATCACACATCGTCAAAGCGGGCACGCCCACGATGGGCGGGCTGATCTTCATGATCCCGATCATCGTGCTGACCATCGTCGCGAATCTCGTCGAGGGCGACCGCTGGTCCATCCTACTGCCCCTGGTCGGGGTCATCGTGCTGGGAGCGATGGGATACGTCGACGACCTGGGCACCCTGATCGGCCGGATCCAAAGCGGACTGACCTGGAAGCTAAAGTTTGGATTGTTGGCGCTCTTCTCCATTGCGGTGGGGCTGGTGCTTTATCTCGCGCTCGATGTGGAATCGCTCAACGTTCCGTGGGCTGGCCAGTTTTCGCTGGGCCCGGTCTACATCGTGATTGCGGCGGTCACCGTTTTTGCGACTGTGATCTCGGTCGCGATATCGGACGGCCTGGACACGCTCTGCGGGGGCACCGGCGCGATTGCGATCGCGTCGTTCGGCGTGATCGCCGTGGGGCAGGAGCAGGATTTCCTCGTTCGCTTCGCCTTCACGACTGTTGGTGCGCTCCTCGGGTTCCTTTGGTTTAACGCGCATCCGGCCAAGGTCTTCATGGGTGACACCGGCGCGATGGCGCTGGGTGGGACGCTCGCGATCATTGCGCTGATGACCGGTCACTGGCTGCTGTTGCCGGTGATCGGAATCGTCTTCGTGTTGGAGGCGTCGTCCGACATCATCCAAGTTGGCTGGTTCAAGTGGACGCGCCGACGCAGCGGTGAGGGACGGCGCGTCTTCCGCATGGCGCCGCTGCATAACCATTTCGAGATGGGCGGCTGGTCGGAGCCGCAAATCGTGACCCGCTTCTGGTTGATCGGGATGGCCGGGGGGATCCTCGGCATTGCCCTGGCATTGCAGGTGCCGGGATGACGCTGCCACGTCCCATGGAGGCACCGGCCTCGTTCGACGGCCAACGAGTGGCCGTCGTGGGTCTCGGCATCGAGGGTCAGGACGCCGCGATGTTTCTGCGGCGCGAGGGCGCTGAGGTGACTCGAGTCGACCGCCAACCCGAGCGGGCGGATCGGTCGCCGGATGATTTGTCGCTGCTGGAGGAGGTCCAGAGCCTGGTCGTCAGCCAGGGTGTTCCGTACGACCTTCCACTCCTGGTGGACGCCGCGAGGCGGTCCGTCCCCGTGTTCGGTCCGGTGCAAATTTTCCTCGAGCGCTGCCCTGCGAACCAGGTGATCGGCATCACGGGCAGCGCGGGCAAGACGACCACAACCATGCTGGTGCATCGCATGCTCGAGGCCGCCGCCGTTCCGACGGCGCTGGGCGGCAACATCGGTCAAGGGCTACTGCAACAGCTGCCCGACCTTTCCGCTGGTACGACCGTCGTCGCCGAGATTTCGCACACGCAACTGCTGCGCACGACGCGGAGTCCGCACGTGGCCGCGATCACGAACATCACGCCCAACCATCTCGACCAGTTCAGTTGGGACGAGTACCAGGAGCTGAAGTACCGAATCGTGGAGTATCAGACTTCGCAGGATCGGGTCGTGCTGCCGCTCGACGAACGGCTGGCCGCGCGGGCGATGACGCGGACTCCGGCGGCCGCGAGTTGGTTTGGGTTGTCGAAATCGCCCTGCGCCGCTACCGCGTTCAGCGACGGCGAACAGATCGTGCGCAACGACTCGTTGTTGATGGCGGTCGAGGAACTGTTGATTCCGGGCGAGCACAATCTGCGGAACGCTCTGGCGGCGCTCGCGATCGTCGGCGACCTCGTGCCCGATAACATCGCCGCCGATGTGTTGTGCAGCTTCACCGGCGTTCCGCACCGCCTGGAGCTGGTGGCCGAGGTCGGCGGCGTTCGCTTCGTCAACGACTCGATCGCGACCACGCCGGAGCGCACACTGGCCGGACTCCGCGCTATCCCAGGCCCGATCGTTCTGATGCTGGGCGGCCGCGACAAGAAGCTTCCGCTCGATCCGTTGCTGCCTGAACTCGATCGCCACGTGCGCGAAGTTGTGCTCTTCGGAGAGGCTGCGCCGGCGTGGAGCCGCTGGCTGTCGGAGCAACGAATCCATCACGTTCGATTGGACACATTCGCATCCGCCTTCGAACAGGCGGCTGAGACGGCGCAACACGGCGAGACCGTCCTAATGTCGCCGGGTGGTACGTCGTTCGATGCGTATCCGAACTTTGAGGCGCGCGGGCAGCACTTCCGCGAACTGGTCGGGCGGCGGCTGCCGGGGAGGAGGCCGGATAATGTCGGTTGATCGAGCTGCCGTGCCTGACCCGCTGTCCGACGAGACCGGCGTCCTGGGCAAGGTCCGGATCCCTTCTGCGCGCTCAACCCGCCGCCTCGAGGGCGACGAGAGCCTGGCCGTCGGCCGCCGCATCGTCCACCGGCTGCGGAGGCCGGCGTCGCCTCCCGACTGGGTGCTGGTCGGCGCCGTGATGGCCCTGGTCTTCATTGGGCTGATCTTCGTCTTTTCGTCTTCCTTCGCCATCTCTCAAGAGTTGCACGGCAATACGCGCCACTTCGCCGTGCGCCAGCTGATCGGCGCCGGTATCGGACTGGTTGCGTTTCTGCTACTGGCGCGGCTCGACTACCGCATTTGGCAGCGACTGTCGTCGCCGATCATCTGGGTGTCGCTGCTGTTGCTCGCTGCGGTCTTGATTCCAGGCATCGGACATGAAGAGAACGGCGCGACGCGGTGGATCCAGATCGGATCGTTGCCGGCGCTGCAGCCCTCCGAGTTCGCGAAGCTCGCGATCTGCATCTATGTCGCCGCGTGGCTGGCGGCCAAGGGCGACGAGATCAAGCGGATTCCGCTGGGGCTGGCGCCGTTCTGCATGATCATCGGGCTCATCGGTGGACTGTTGATGCTGGAGCCGGATCTGGGAACGTTCGCGGCGATCGCGTGCACGGGCGTGGTGATGTTCTTCCTAGCGGGCGCGGCGCTGCGACACATGGTGATGCTGTTGGTCGGTGGTTCGGCGGTACTTTTCGCCATCGTGGTTGGGGCCGGGTACGGGATGGAGCGGATCCGCACGTTCTTCAACGCGGAGGAGGTCGCGCAGGCAGCCGGCTTCCAAATCATCAACCTCGTCTCGACCCTGGGCTCGGGCGGACTGACGGGGGTCGGGCTCGGCGCATCTCGGCAGAAGTTCTTCTACGTCCCGTCGGCCCATACGGACGGCGTCTTCGCGATCATTGGCGAGGAGACCGGGATGCTTGGCGCGATGATCGTGCTGACGCTGTTCGGCGTGCTGATCTATCGCGGCATCCGGGCGGGTATGAGGGCGGAGGATCGGTTTGGCACGTTGCTGGCGTTTGGGATTGTGGCCTGGTTCGCGTTGCAGGCCTTCTTCAACGTCGCCGGCGTGATGCGGACGATTGTGCTGACCGGGATTCCGTTGCCGTTCCTGAGCTTTGGTTCGTCGGCGCTGATCGCGTCGATGGCAGCGGCGGGCATCCTCGTGTCGATTTCCCGGCACGGGCGCGGCACGTTCCCTGAACCGGCCGATCCGCCGATCGATGACGCGTCACCAACGAGGGACGCAGCTCCGATGCGGGACACGAAGAAACCGACGTTGTCGCCGTTCCACAGCGGGCGCGGAGACGGTAGCTGATGGGCAGACTCCGAGTTCTGCTGTCCGGCGGCGGCTCCGGGGGCCATGTCTTCCCCGCCTTCGCGGTGGCGGATGCACTCCGCAGCCTGGTCGCCGACCAGGGGAACAGTGTCGAGTTTCGCTTCGCCGGCACGGCGGACGGGCTCGAATCGGAGCTGGCTGTCGAAGCGGACCTGGCGTACTCGACGATCGCGGCGCGAGCGCTGCGGGGGCGGAATCTGATCTCGAAGCTTGTCTCGCTGGGCGCGACGGCTACCGGCGTGGTTGACGCTCTGGCGCTGATGCTGAGCTACAGACCGCACGTGGTGTTCCTTACAGGTGGCTACGTTTCCGCTCCGGTCGGGATCGCCGCGTGGCTGACGCGACGGCCAATGGTCCTGCTGCAGCCAGACATTGAACCGGGCTGGACGTTGCGCGCCCTGGTGCCGCTGGCGAGCAGGATCTGCGTGACCCATCAACGTTCGACGGAGCGCTATCGCGCGGGTCTCGCGGTTGTCACCGGGTATCCGGTGCGGTCGGGCTTCGAGGGCCTCGACAAGCCGCTGGCACGCGCACACTTCCAGCTCAACGGCGGGCCCGCGCTGCTCGTCACGGGGGCTGTTCGGGGGGCGCAGCGGATCAACGACTGCATCGCGCACCAACTCGAAAACTGGCTGAGCCGGACCCAGGTGATTCATATCTCCGGAGCGAGTGACTTCGAGCGCCTGTCGAAGCTGCGAGAGCAACTGCCGGCCAAGCTGCAGTCTCGCTATCGGCTGTATCCGTACATGTCGGAAGAGATGCCTCTGGCGATGGCGGCGTGCGATCTGGCGGTCTCGCGCGCTGGCGCATCGGTGATGGGCGAGTATCCGGCGGCCGCGCTGCCCGCCGTGCTGGCACCGCTCGGTGAAGCCGGCGGACATCAACGCTTCAATGCCCAGGTCCTGGCAGACGCCGGGGGCGCGATCGTCGTCCGCGACGAGCGGATCGACGACGATCTGTTCGATCTGACCACCGAGCTGCTGGCCGACCAGGATCGGCTGCAAGTCATGCGCACGGCGATGATCGGGCTGCGTCGAACGGATGCTGCGCGGCGGATTGCCGAAGTGATTGTCGGTGTGGCAAAGTGACGTAACGATGACGCTGAACGTTCACTTCGTCGGAATTGGCGGGATTCACATGTCCGCGCTTGCGCACGTCCTGCTCGATGACGGACTGGTTGTATCCGGTTGCGACAGGAGCGACGCTCCGATCCTGCAGCCGTTGCGCGAACGCGGAGCTCGGATCGTCATTGGTCATAACGAACACCACGTCACGACCGCGACCCAGGTCGTGCGAACTGCCGCTGTGCCGGAATCGCATCCAGAAATTGCGCGGGCGATCGAACTCGGTATCCCGGTGCAGACGCGGGCGGAGCTACTCTCCGATATCGCTGCGCCGCGCGAGGTAATCGCGGTCGGTGGCTCGCACGGGAAGACCACGACCACGGCGATGATCGCTCACGCGATGCGCGCGGCGAGCCGGGACGTGGGCTACGTCATTGGCGCGGAAGCGCAGGACTTTTGCGTCCACGGCAAACGAGGCTCGGACCCGTGGCTCGTGCTCGAAGCCGACGAGTACGGCCGCGCCTTTCACCACTACACGCCCTCCGTCGCCGTGCTGACCAACTGTGAGCCCGATCATCTCGACTACTACGGGACGCAGCAGGCGCTTGAAGAGGCGTTTTTGAGGTTCGTGAGCACCGTCAAAGCCAACGGAAGCCTGGTGGTCGGAATCGATTCACCGCTGGCCGCCGAGATTGCCACGAACCTGAGATTGATGCGCCCGGACACGCAGGTGGTTACGTGCTCGTCCCGGGTGGAGGCCGACTATCGGATTTCGTCCAAGGCGGACTCCTTTGAGTTGCGAACGCCCTCGGGGAACATCTGTGGGAGCTTGCGGCAGCCAGGCGAGTATCAGCTCCAGAACGCGGCTACTGCGCTGGCTGCTCTCGATCTGGCCGGATTCGATCTCTCGACCTCGGTTGATGCGCTGGGCGGCTTCAACGGGGTCAAGCGACGCTTCCAGTTGCACGGCGAAGTAAACGATGTGGTGGTGCTGGACGACTACGCGCACCATCCGACCGAGGTTGCATCGGCGATCGAGGCGGCCCGGGAACGCTGGCCGCACCGACGCATCGTTGTTCTTTTCCAGCCGCACACGTTTACGCGAACCTCGTACCTGATCGACGGGTTTCGCGGCTGCTTCTCGGGAGCCGATGTCGTCTACACGGTCGATACGTACGCGGCCCGCGCGATGACCGGCGATGAGATGAGCTCGGAGCAACTGGCGAGTGAGATCGTCTCGCCGACGGCCACGTATGCGGGGTCGATTGAGCAGAGTGCGGAGAGCGCAGCGGAGGATGCCGAAGCGGGCGATTTGATTATCACGATGGGCGCCGGCGATATCGATGCGGCCGGGCCGCTGATTCTCTCTCGCCTGGGTGGCGCTTCATGACGAGATCACAGGTGTTGCAGGCGCTGATGCAGGAGTTGGCCGCGCGACGAGGCGAGCTGCTCAGCCGTCATACCTTCGTGCAGGTGGGCGGAGAGGCAGACTGGCTCGTCACGATTCGCGACAGCGACACGCTGATCGCTGCCGTGCGTGCCGCTCACTGTGCGGGAGAGCCGCTGGCCGTGCTCGGGGCGGGTTCGAACGTGCTGATCCGCGACGGCGGGATCCGCGGCGTTGTGCTGAAGAACGAGTCCAAGGGTTGTCGGCAGCTCGGAGAGGGTCGTGTGGAAGTGGAATCGGGCGCGCGATTCGCCGCGTTGGCACGGTCGACTGCTCGCGCCGGTCTGGGCGGACTCGAATGGGCCGCGGGCATTCCGGGCGCGATCGGCGGGGGTCTGCCAACCAATGCCGGTGCCTACGGATCCGATCTGTCCGATGTCCTGGTGTCCGTCAAGACCATCTCGCCCGAGGGTGAGATCGCCGAGCATCGAGCCGATGCGCTTGGTCTGCGCTACCGCGATTCGGAGTTTCGAGGCGGGAGGCTTGCCGGACACATCGCAACATCGCTCACCTTGCAGCTCCGTCCCAGTGACGCCTATGCGTCGCTGGCGGAGATCGACCGCGTTGAATCTCTGCGCAAGGCGAATGCGCCCACCGGACCTTCGCTTGGCTCGACTTTCAAGAACCCCGCCGCTGAGTACCGGACTGCCGGCAAACTGATTGAGGATGCAGGACTCAAGGGAGCCCGGATTGGCGCGGCGCAGGTGTCCGACCTGCACGCCAACTACATCCTCAACGTCGATGTCGCTCGTGCGCGGGCGATCCACTTCCTTGCGTTGATCGAACAGATTCAGGACTCCGTCGAGCGGTATGCGGGTCTTCGCCTTGAGCCGGAGATCGCGGTCATCGGTGAGGAGGCGCCGATTGGCTAGCGAGCGGCGGATTCTCGGTATCATCCTGGGCGGCGCTTCGGCCGAGCACACGATCTCGGTGCGTTCCGCGCGCGCCGTGCTGGCCGCGGTCGACGCCGATCACTGGCGGACGGTGCCATTTGCCGTCTCGCGATCCGGGCGTTGGCTGACGCCCGAGGAGTCGGGCCTCACACTAAGTGCGATCGAGCTGGGAGCTCCGGAAGAGATCCCTGAGCCGCCGGCTCGACACGCCGCGCTGATCGCGCCTGCGACCGTGGCTGCGCTGCTGCAGTGCGATGCCGTTTTTCCGCTGATCCATGGGTCGACAGGCGAGGACGGCATGCTCCAAGGTTTCCTCGAAACGCTTGACATCGCCTACGTCGGGTCGGGCGTGAGCGCATCGGCGATCGCGATGGACAAGGTGCGTTGTAAGCAGATCATGAGTGATGTCGGGATTCCGGTCGCGCCATGGATCGTTGCCACCTGCGACGAATGGCGCGACGACCGGATAGGCGTTGTGCGGCGCGGCTCAGAATTCGGTTACCCACAGTTCGTCAAGCCATCGCGCGGCGGATCGAGCATCGGCATCGGCAAGGTTGACTCACGCGAGGAAGCAGCCGAAGCATACGCAGCGGCATTTGAGTGGGACTCAGAGATCCTGATCGAAGAGGCGATGTCGTCGGCTCGCGAGATCGAATGCGGCGTGCTGGGGTCCGATGGACAGGGGTTGCCGATTGCATCGTCCCTGGGGGAGATTCGCACGAAGCGTGAGTTCTATGACTACACGGCGAAGTACGAGGATCCAGACACCGAGTTGATCGCCCCGGCTGAAGTCGACCCGATCATCGGTCGCAGAATGCAGGAACTGGCGCTCCGCGCGTGGCGTGCGATCGGCGCGGAGGGTATGGTCCGCGCCGACTTCCTGCTTGGAGCAAATGGGCAGCTGTGGCTGGGCGAGCTGAACACGATTCCCGGATTCACATCCGCGTCGATGTATCCGCGTGTGTTTGAAGTCGATGGTCTACCACTCGGCGAGTTGGTCGATCGGCTGGTCGAGTTGGGCATCGAACGTCATCGACGGCGGCACGCCCGTCCGTCGGAGGAGCACGGTGCTCGCCGATGAGCGACAAGCCGCGCAACCCCGAGCGGGATGGGTTCCAGGCGACGGACGATCCGATCGTCCAACCGGTCCCACTGAGCCGAGGGCAGTGGTTGTTCCGCCGACTGACCTCGCGGGAACACCTGCCGGCGCGGACAAAGATCAGGATTCGCTGGCCGCGCTTGATCTTTGCAGCCGTGGTGCTCTCGATTGCGGCGCTGGGCGTGATGCTGGCGCTGTTGAACTCGCCGCTGTTGGAGGTCAAATCGGTGAGCGTGGAGGGCGCCGGAACCGTTTCCGCCGCATCGGTCAGACAGCTGGCGGGGCTCAAGGGCGAGCACGTCATGTTGGCCGACCTCGATGCCGCGCGTGAGCGAGTTGCGGCGTTGCCGATGGTCAAGGACGTGACAGTGAGCCGTGACTGGCCGAGTGGGATAAATGTTGTCATAGTGGAACGAACGCCGTGGGGCCGGTGGCGGGCCAACGACACAGTGTGGGCAATCGATTCCGAGGGTGTGATCCTCGAGGGCTCCGCGCCTGCCGGGCACGGACCGACCGTGACGCAGGTCTCGGCTCTGCCGGCGATCACGGCCGGCGCGCGAATCAACATCAGCGCCGTCGATATGGCCGCTGAACTGCATGCGCGCGGCGCGCCGTTGCCGCTACCCGGCGTCGTTGGATACGAGTGGTCGCTCAGCGACGGCCTCGTCGTCATCACCGAGCACGGACGCATCGTGTTCGGCGACAGCGATGGCCTTGAGTACAAGTACGCCGTCTGGGAGCAGTTGGAGCACGAAGCGCATCGACGCGGGGAACCGCTGCTGTTCGCCGACCTGCGCTTCGGGCTCCGACCGCGCGTCGAGATTGGCTTGAACGTCGGACGAGACGTTCGAATTCAGGATCACGCCACAGCGAGTGTCAGCGAGCAATAGGGCAACGGAGAGCGAGCCGGGGAGCACATATGCCGCCAACTTCTAGCGCCAGCGTCGCCATCGATCTTGGGTCGTCCGCCATCACCACCGTCGTGGGCGAGCGACACCAACACGGACACTTGCATGTGCTCGGGGTTGGTCAGTCGCCATCAGTTGGGGTCGAAGCAGGACAGATCTCCCACGTCTCGCGCGCGGCTTCCGCAATTCGCGCTTCGCTCGACCAGGCAGAGGCGTCATCCGGGCGGCAGATTCTGTCGGTTGGCATCGCGGTCTCCGGCGCGCATCTGCAGAGCATCAACAACCGCGGCGCGGTTGCGTTGCCGTCGTTCGGAGAGCCGATTCGGGACTCGGATTTGATCCGCGCGATCGATTCGGGGCGGGCGGTCACGATTAACAACGTCAGCACGTTGCTGCACGCGATCCCGCGCTACTACGTGGTCGACTCGGACCGGCGCTCCTTCGACCCTCGCGGTCAGCACGGTCAACGGCTGGACGTCTCGATGCACCTGGTGACGGCATCCCAGAGCGCGATTCAGAACGCCGCGCACTGTGTGCAGAACGCCGGCGTCGACGTTGAGTTGATCGCAGCCAAGCCGGTTGTCGCCGCCGAACGAGCGGTGCGCAATGACGAGAAAGAGTTCGGCGTGCTGGTCGTGGGTCTCGACGCCGGCACAATCAGCCTGACCGCATTCGAGGGGGGCGCGATCTCGCACACATCGGCGCTGCCAATAGGTACCTCTCACATTGCACGCGATCTTTCGATAGGCCTCCACTGCACCAACGAGGAGGCCGGCATGGTCATGCAGTCGCATGGCCTGGCGGTGCCGCAGATGGTTCCGCAGGACGCCCGGGACATCGATTTGCGGGGCTTCAATGGCAGTTCGAGTGGTCCGGATCGCGTGTCTCCGGCGTTTGTGGCCGAGATCATTCATGCCCGCGTGTGCGAGATGATCAGCATGATCAGCGGTCGCATTCCGGAGCACCAACTTCAGCATGCAGTCGCTGGTGGAGTGGTGTTGACCGGTAGCGGCGCGATGTTGGGCGGGATCGACCTGTTGTTCAGCAAGGCCCTGGATGCGCCGACACGCGTCGGGTTGGTCGGTGAGATCCACGGACTGACCGACAAGCTGCGCAATCCTGACGCGCTGGGTGCGGTGGGCATGCTGGACTGGATGCTGGACTCGGGCGACGCGATGAGGGCCAACCACAGGGACCGAGCGCGCACGCTGCGCCAGCCACCGGAGAACACGGGGTCCGTGTTGGGATCGCTCGCTTCGGGGGTTGCCGGCCTGGCGAAAGTGTTCAGCCCCAACTCATGAACGTTCATCGAGCCGGCCGTCCAACGTGCGGGCGGCGGTTTGCAAGCAGACCGACCTTGAAGGAAACGCAGCAGACATAACGGAGAGGACCGAGCCCATGAATCGACGCAAGCACGGAAGCCGCCAGGAAGGTATCCCACCGATCACCGTCGTCGGCGTTGGCGGTGGTGGCTGCAATGCCGTCAACCGTATGATCAGCGACAAGATCCGCGGCGTCGAGTTCGTCGCGATCAACACCGACAATCAGCAGCTTTCGAACTCGAAGGCGGAGACGATCGTACGGATCGCCGATGCGGAGTCGGACGGACTCGGTGTCGGCGGCGATCCGGAGCGCGGGGCTCGAGCGGCTGAGAACGGCCGCGAGGAGATTCGCAACCTGTTCAGCGACGTCGATATGGCCTTCATCACTGCCGGGATGGGCGGCGGCACCGGGACAGGCGCGGCACCGATTGTCGCCGAAATGGCGCGGCAGGCCGGGGCACTGACTATCGCGGTCGTCACGCGACCCTTCGAGTTCGAGGGCGTCCCGCGAGCGACGTCGGCTCAGGACGGGATCGAGCGTCTGAACGATGTCGCCGATACGGTCATTGTGATCCCCAACCAGCGGCTGATCGACAAGAACGACCGCAATCTGACCGTCACCAACGCGTTTCATCGTGCGGACGACGTGCTCCGGCAGGCGGTTCGCGGCATCTCTGACGTGTTGACCGTGCCCGGCGAGATCAACCTCGACTTCAACGACGTGAAGAAGGTGATGGGCGGCGGCGGACACGCACTAATGGCGCTGGGTCACGGATCGGGCGATAATCGGGCGCTCGATGCCGTCGAGGAAGCGATCCACTCGCCACTGCTCGAGGACAGCATCCACGGCGCGACGCGGGTGCTCTACAACGTGACGTCAGCCGGGGACCTGGGCATGCTCGAGCTCTCGCAGATCGCAGATTTCGTACGCGAGAAGGTCCACGCGAACGCGGAGATCATCATGGGTACCGTGATCGACGAGGATCTCGACGGCGACATCCAGATGACGCTGATCGCCACGGGGTTCGACCAACAGCGGGCTGCCGTCGCTCACGCGGCGCCGTCGGTCGCCGGGACGCAATCTTCGTTCGTCCCAACCGATGCGCCGCCACCAGCGCCGACGCGGCAGGACATCCTCGAGAGCCTGACCTTCAACCCGGTCGAACCACGGAGCCCAGAGGAATTGGCTACTCCTGCATTTCTGCACCACCGCCAGGGCGCTGCCTCGACGAACGGCGGCAACCGCAATGGCAATCGGCGCTGGGATCCGAACGCGGCCTTCGGACGCGAATGAGGATTGACGTCGTCACGATTTTCCCGCCGCTCCTTGCGGGCGCGTTTGAGCACAGCATCATCAAGCGCGCTCGCGAGCGCGGGATCGTCGACATCCACGTCTACGAACTTCGTGACTACACGGCTGACCGACATCGAACGGTCGACGACTACCCGTACGGGGGAGGCGCGGGCATGTTGATGAAGCCCGAGCCATGGTTCGCGGCGGTCGAGGCGCTGCGTGTTTCAGGGAATCCTGGATGCGTCGTCCTGCTCACTCCACAGGGCAAGCGTCTCGATCAGCGACTCGTGCAGCGACTCGCCGCCGAGGATCGATTGATTGTCCTCTGTGGCCGCTATGAAGGTGTCGACGAACGGGTTCGGGAGCATCTTGTCGACGAGGAGATCTCGATTGGCGACTACGTGCTCTCCGGCGGCGAACCGGCCGCGGCCGTGCTGGTTGACGCCGTGGTTCGGTTGCAGCCGGGCGCGCTTGGCTCGTCCGAATCGACGGTGGAGGAATCGTTTGCCGAGGGCCTGTTGGAGTACCCGCAATACACCAGACCGCCGGAGTTTCGCGGTTGGCGCGTGCCTGACGTCCTGCTGAGCGGGGACCATGGCGCGGTCGGGCGCTGGCGCCGCGAACGGCAGATTGAGCGGACGCGAGCCCGCCGTCCCGACATGCTCACGGGCAGGGACGATGTATCGGAGACAACGACTTGAGCATTCGATCGGTGCGGCATTTGGCTAGAACGCAAGCCAGTTGCGGTCGTAAGATGAACCTACGAGTCTGATTCGAGCCTTCTGTCCGGAGTTGACGATGGACCGCAGCGATCTCTTGAGCCTTGACCGCAACCCGGATATCGAGGAATTTCAGCCTGGGGACACGGTTCGCGTCCATGCGGTAATCGTGGAGGGTGACCGGGAGCGGACGCAGGTCTTCGAAGGCGTCGTGATCCGGCGCAAGAAGCAGGGCTCGTCGTCGAACTTCACGGTCCGCCGAGTGACCAAGGGTATCGGCGTGGAGCGCACCTTCCTGTACCACTCACCGAGGATCGAGCGGGTCGAGGTTACGCGGCGCGGGCGAGTGCGCCGGTCGCGGCTCTACTACCTGCGTGATCGAACGGGTCGAGCGGCTCGAATCCCCCAGCGCCCTCGAAACGCCAAGCGGGCGGTTCACGCCTACTAGTTCACCCGCCGGAAGCGGCATGCAGTTCGATCGCGTCTGACACCAACCGCCGAATCACCATCTCTGGAAACTCCCCGTCGCACCACACCTTGAGGTGGCGCATCCCCTTGCCTGTGCCTTCCAGCCGTGACTCGGCTGCGGGCAATTCTGCGCCGCGGAAGAACTGCAGCCGGACGTATCCGTTGGCGCCCATGATGCTGCACATGTTGCCGCGTTTGCCGGCGTAGACCCAGGCCGGATAGTTCCACTTCGTCGTTTCCGAGATTCTGGGGTTGCCGCCGACGGCCCTTCGGACGGCGTCTCGGACTCTGAGAGCGACAGACCGCTCCGCCTCGTCGAGGTCGGCGATGTACTGGTCGAACTTCGATTCAGCCATGCGAATCTCCTGGTGATTCGGTCGATTCCACGATCGCGGTCAACCCGTCCATTCCGATCACCTTGATCGTTGCGCCTTCCGTGATTTCCACGCCCGCGGCCGCACGTGCCGACCAGAGCTCGGCGTCGACCATGACCGTCCCGTCGGGCGAGAGCGTGTTGTGAGCGTGGCCCTCTTTGCCGACGATCCCACGCGGACCCTGGAAGGACCACCTCGGCCGCCGCCGGTCCACGGCGATCAACGTCCCGAGTCCAAAGACCACCAGGCCAATCAGCCCGGCTCCGACGATCAGTGCCCAGATGGAGACCCTCTCCGCGTCGACAGACGCATCGCCGATCAGCAGGAGGCCGCCAAGAATGAGCGCAATGATCCCTCCGATGCCGAGGAAGCCAAATCCGGCGACGAAGACTTCTGCTATCAGCAGGATGATCGCGAGAACCAGCAGCGCGATTCCGGCGGGGTTCGTGTCGAGTGGCCCCAGCGCAAAGAAGCCGAAGATCAGCATGATCACGCCGAAGACGCCGGGTCCGACCAGACCGGGGGAGAACGCCTCGATGAGCAGCAGCAGACTGCCAATTGAGGTGAAGAGGAATGCGATGTTGGGGTCGGCGATCACGTCGAGCACCGATTCGGCGAAGTTGTAGTTGGTCTCGACGATCGGAGCGTCGGAAAGGTCGAGCGTCACGCTCTCGCCATCCGGATCCAGGAGGATGGTGCGACCGTCGATCTGCGAGATCAGATCGTCGAGATCGGCGGCAACGAGATCGACCACGTTAAGCTCGACCGCCTCGTCGCCGGTGATTGATACCGACTCTCGAACTGCCTGCTCGGCCCACTCTGCATTCCGCCCGCGATGCTTCGCGATCCCGCGGATGTCGGCCGCGGCGTCGTTGGTCACCTTGTCGTTCAGATCGCCCTCAATGTCTTCGCCGCTGCCCGCGATGGGATGGGCGGCGCCGATCTGGGTATTGGGCGCCATCGCGGCAATGTGTCCGGCCATGGTGATGAAGGTGCCCGCGGATGCGGCTCGGGCACCGGCTGGACTGACAAAGACGATCACGGGAATATCTGCCGCCAGGATGCGCTGCACGATGTCGTCGGTCGATGAGATCAGTCCGCCGGGCGTGTCCATCATCAGGATCCAGGCGGCGGCGTCCTGGCGTTCTGCGCGGTCGAGCGCGCGTCCGACGAAGTTGGCCGACACGGGGCCAATCTCCTGCGCCATCTCGGAGACGTGCACGGCGCCGGGCGGGTTGTCGGAGCCGCAAGCGGTGAGCAGCGCGGAGCCAAGCCCCAGAGCGAGCAGGACGCAGGCCAGCGCTCGAATCGGACGTCGCAGCAGCCAACTCATACTTCAAGAATAC
Source organism: Chloroflexota bacterium (assembly GCA_028874365.1). GTDB lineage: Bacteria > Chloroflexota > Dehalococcoidia > Bin125 > Bin125 > Bin125. Next base: position 140,603 of record JAPPJZ010000062.1, read on the forward strand.
GCAGGCGGGATACACTCCGATCATGCCTCCCCTGGTGACGCATATGATTGCCGCCGTCCGGGCGGGCGGACAGGTTGATGCGGAGAGCGTGTGTTTCGACGAGCAGAACGGCGACTATCTGTTGGGCGCGACAACGCCGGACATTCGCGTCTTGACCCGTTGGGACCGTGAGCGGACTCACTTTTTCGACATTTACGACGACGGGCACCAGGACTGCGTCGAGAACTTCTTTGGCGCTCACCGGATGTTCCGCGATCCATCCAGTCTGTCGACGGAGACCATCGCTTGGGTGGCCGGGTACCTGACGCACGTGATCATGGACCAGGAGTACGTACTGCAGATCTATCGGCCGTTCTTCGGCTCGCGCTCGGTGCTTGGTGGCAACTCACACGCCAACCTGCTCGACCGGGTGCTGCAGTACGAACTCGACCGCCGCGAGCGGGAGTCGGACGAGCGGATGCAGCAGATGCGCCGGGCCCTTTTCGGATCGGCGGTCGAGATTGACGCCGGATTCGTCGACCGTCCGTTGCTGATCCGGTGGCGCGACACGACCGCGGCGATGACCGAGCATCCACCCGACTGGGAGCGCTTCTCGTTCATCGCTTCGCGACATCTGAAGAGCGCCGGCATCGAGAGCGAATCCGGCCTGCGCGAGTTCATGGAAACCATCCCTGAACTGCTCGAGGACACACTTTCGCGGGTCGACCAGGCGGCGCTTGACGCGTTCTTTGAATCCACTGCGGAACGTACTACAACGGTCCTGCGCGAATGGTTGGGTGCCGCCTAATGGTCAGTGGCACCGACATCGATATCCCGATCTGGCGCGGCGCGGAAGCTGTCCGAGAACAGCTGCTCTCGCGCCGCCGCCCCGACGACGATGAGTTGAGCGATGTCGAACGACAGATCCTCCGCCGTCTGTTCGACGATGAACCGCACTTCGAGGAAGCTGTGCGGCGGATCGTCGAGCGTGTGCGGAACGGCGGCGACGCCGGCGTTCGCGAGATCGCGGAGGCGATTGATGGAGTTGCGCCCGACTCATTGGTCGTGAGCGAGCAGGAGTTTGCCGCGGCGAGGAATGAGGTCTCGGCGGAGCTGGTTTCGGCCCTGCAGCACGCCGCCAATCGAGTCCGTCACTATCACGAAACGCAACTCGAACACGCGGCCAAGTCGTTCACAGCCGACGGGCTGGGTCAACTGGTTCGACCTCTTGCGAGAGTCGGGCTATACGTCCCGGGCACTGCCGCTGTCTATCCCTCAAGCGTGCTGCACACCGCGATCCCCGCGCAGGTCGCCGGTGTACCGGAGGTGGTGATCGCCTCTCCAGCGGTCGCGAGCGAGGACGGTTCGGCGAAGGTCCACGCGCTCAAGCTCGTCGCCGCCGAGATTGCGGGCGTGGAGACCGTGTACAAGGTTGGCGGCGCACAGGCGATCGCCGCACTCGCCTACGGCACGGAGTCGATCGGTGCCGTCGACAAGATCTTCGGCCCCGGCAACCGCTTCGTCACGGCGGCGAAGCGACGCCTCTACGGCGTGGTTGGCATCGACGCGATCTACGGTCCGACCGAGACGCTGATCGTCGCCGACGAGAGCGCCAACCCCGAGCTCGTCGCTGCGGACCTCCTCGCCCAGGCTGAACACGACGACTTTGCCGCGCCGATTCTGATTTCCACCAGCGAGACGCTTGCCGAGTCGGTGGTGGAGGCGCTAGTGGAACAGACGACGGATCTTCCGCGGCGAGCGATCGCGCTCCACGCGCTCCGCAACCGAGGCGGACTCGCCTTTGTCCCCGATCTTGACGAGGCGCTCGCGATCGCCAATGACTACGCGCCCGAGCACCTCGCGTTGGTCGTGAAGAACGCCGGCCAGCGCGTCGAAGAGGTCCGAAACGCGGGTGGGCTGTTCGTCGGGGAAGCGTCGCCGGAGGCATTGGGCGACTACGTTGCGGGGCCTTCTCACGTGATGCCGACGGGCGGATCGGCGCGATTTGCTTCCGCACTCAACGTCGGCGAATTCATGAAGATCACCACCGTCGTCCAGGTCAGCGATGAACTCTTGGACGAAGTCTCCGCCGACGCCGAGTTGATCGCACACGCCGAGAAGCTGGACGCGCACGCGCGCTCGCTCGAACGGCGACGGCGAGATCGATGAGTTCCGGGCCTCCCCAGGTTCGCCGCCACCTCGCGCAGCTGCCGGGCTACGCACCGGTCGTGCCGTTGGCCGAGCGGGCCCGCCTTGCCGGTCTCGATCCGGAAGACTGCCTCAAGCTGGACGCCAACGAGAATCCGTACGGGATGCATCCGACGGTGAGAGCGGCGCTGTCGGTGGCCATGGCAGATCCGCGCTTCGGCTCGATCTATCCCGACCCGAATCAGACCGAGTTGCGGGCCGCGCTCTCGCGTTACACCGGTCTTGACGCGTCCAGGATCGTTGCCGGCGCCGGCGCCGACGAGTTGCTCGACCTCGCGTTGCGCTCGCTGTTGCAGGGCGGCGACGTCATTGTCACCTGTCCGCCGTCATTCGGCATGTATCGGTTCCTCGCCGATATCAACGAGCTCAGGTTGATCGAGGTGGCCAGGGGCGACGGATTCACACTGGACAGCGAGACGTTGCAGACTGCGGTCGAGCCTTTCGGCGCAGAGTGCATCGTGGTGCTGACCTCCCCTAACAATCCCAGCGGCGACCTCGTTCCGAGGGATCTTCTGCGTGACATCCTGGGTCGAGGCGCGACAGTCATTCTGGACGAGGCCTATATCGAGTTCGCCGGCTTGGATGCATCGGCGCAGGATCTGCTGGACGACTCTCCGCGGCTGATCATCATGCGCACCTTCAGCAAATGGGCCGGAATCGCGGGCCTGCGACTCGGCTACGCACTAGCGCACCCGGATCTGGTGGCCGATCTGATCAAGGTCAAACAGCCATACAACGTGAATCAGGCCGCCGAGGTCGCCGGGATTGCCGCCGTCGATCACGCCGATGAAATCGGCGGTCAGATTGGAGCCATCCGCGCCAGTCGAGATCAGCTCTACGAACGATTGCTCGACTTTGAGGGCCTTTCTCCGTTGCCGTCCGATTCCAACTACATCCTGGTCGGTGTCGATCCGGGCATCGGGACCGGCAAGGAACTTCACGATCGGCTGGCTGCCATCGGCGTGTTCACGCGCACGTACGGTGACCCACTATTGACCTCGTATCTGCGCATTTCGATTCCCCGTGCCGATCAGTTCGACACTCTGACGGAGCGGCTGGGATCGGTTCTCTGAGCGCCATTCGTTCTATCCTGCCCTCGCTTCAGCGACGCCTGAGCGACAGATCGGGAGGATGCCATGCGGCTTTCGGAACCACGACTGCCACCGTTGACCGTTGAGACGGCGGAGGGCGAGTCGAAGGCGCAACTCGAGCGGGCCGAAGCGCGCGGCGGGCCGGTGCTCAACATCACCAGGACGCTCGCTCACTATCCCGAGCTCTCGTCGGCCTGGGGCTACTTCGCTCGACATGTACTCGGTGGCTCATCGCTGCCCGAACGTGAGCGCGAGCTGGTGATCCTGCGGATGGGCTGGAACTGTCGGTCGGGTTACGAGTTTGGCCAGCACCGACGCATCGGTCAGCAGGCCGGTCTCACATTGGAGGAAGTCGAGCGGGTCAAGGACGGGCCGGATCACGATGCCTGGACATCGCATGAATCGGCACTGCTCCGGGCCGCCGACGAGCTTCACGCCGACGCGTTCCTGAGCGACGAAACTTGGAACGAACTGGCGGAGCAGTATGACACCAAGCAGATGATGGACGTCGTCTTCGCCGCCGGGCAGTACAACCTCGTGTCGATGGCCCTGAACACGCTCGGCGTCCAGCTCGAAGAAGGCACGCCCGGACTCGAGATGCCCTCACCCTAGCCCTCTCCCTCAGGGAGAGGGGATCGAAGAGGCGACAGACATGCCCGGACCGCTCGACGGACTGCGGATTCTCGACTTCACCTGGGCTCTGGCGGGGCCCTACGGCTCGATGATCCTCACCGACCTCGGCGCGGACGTGTACAAGGTCGAGCACGTCGGCACCGATGAGCGCCATCGCGGTGCGGGGCCGTACGTTCATGGCGTCTCGACCTACTTCTTCAGCGTCAACCGCGGCAAGAAGTCGGTCACGCTCGACCTCAAGCATCCCGACGCCGTTCAGATCGTCAAGGACCTCATCGATCCATCCGCCGGTGGCATTGACGTGCTCACGGAGAACTTCCGGCCTGGCGCCATGAAGCGGTTGGGCCTTGGCTACGACGACCTCTCGGCCGTGAACCCGCGTCTGATCTATGCGTCCACTTCGGGGTTCGGTCACAGCGGTCCGTACCAGCACCGCCCGGCGGTTGACGTCATCGTCCAGGGCATGGGCGGTGTGATGAGCATCACCGGACATCCGGGCGGTCCGCCGGCGCGTCCCGGCTATTCGATCGGCGATATGGCGGGCGGCATGTATACGGCGATTGGCGTGCTCGCGGCGATGCACGAGCGGGAGTCTTCGGGTCTCGGACAGCATGTCGATGTGGCGATGCTCGATGCGCAGGTGGCGCTGCTTGAGAACGCGGTCGTCCGCGCCGCCAACACCGACGAGGTGCCCGGACCGATCGGCACACGGCATCCGCTGGTCACGCCGTTCCAGGCACTTCCCACCCTGGATGGCTGGATGGTGATCGCAGGGGTCAAGGACTGGCAACTCTTCTGTGTCAAGATCGAACGCGACGATCTGCTCCACGACGAGCGCTTCCAGACGAACCCCGACCGCACTGAACATCACGCGGACCTCGAACCGATACTGTATGAGGCGTTCAAGACGCGCACCACGGCCGAGTGGGAGGCCGAGCTCGAGAGCGTCTGCATCGCGGCGCCGATGAACACGCTGCCGGAGATCATCAACGATCCGCACATTGCGGCGCGCGGGATGATCGCAGAACTGCCGGTCGCCAAGTCCCAGAAATCCATCAAGGTCTCCGGCTCCCCTGTCCATCTCTCCAGAACCCCGATTGAGCTCAGACGTGGAGCGTCGGCGATCGGTGAGCACACGCTCGAGGCTCTGGAGCTGATCGGAAGGTCGGCAGAAGATATCGATGGACTGGCCGAGGCCGGCGTCGTCTCACTTGACGAAGGAGGTCCGCAATGACAGATCGTGCCGCGTTTGCCCACCTCGTCCGGTCCGGAGAGCCGATTCTTGCTCCGGTTGCGCTTGACACCCTGTCGGCTCGGTTGGTTGAGTCGCTTGGGTTTGAGGCTGCGTACCTGTCCGGCGGGGGATTTGGGTTCCAGCTCTCCGTTTCCGAGGCCCTGTTGACGATTACCGAGGTTGCCGGATTGACTCGGCAGATCACGGCTCGGTCTGATGTCCCGCTGATCGTTGACGGTGGCGTCGGGTTTGGCGATGCACTGCATACGACGCGAGCGGTGCGCGAGATCGAGGCGGCGGGAGGAGCGGCGATCGAGATCGAGGACCAGGTGGCGCCCAAGCGGGCGCATCATCATAAGGGCGTCGAGCATTTGGTTTCGCTCGAGATGATGGTCGACAAGGTGCGCGAGGCGGTGGACGCACGGCGAGACGAGGACTTCATCATCATCGCGCGGACGGGAGCGGTGCGGAACGAGTCGTTCGAGCGCGCGCTGGAGCGCTGCGCGGCGTATCGGGAGGCCGGCGCCGACGTGCTGATGCTCTTCACCGGTGACCCTGCCCAGATCGCCGAGGCCGGGCGAGTGCTCGGCGGACCACTCTCGCTGATGGGCCAGGCCGACCGTCTCGACCGGGAGATGCTGGCGGAGCACGGGTTCAACGTGTTGATCGACCCGTTCACCGGCCAGGTTGCCGCGTATGGGGCGATGCGTGACGCGTATCGGAGTATGGCCGAGAGCGGCAAGTCGGGGCGCGAGGTCGATGAGATCATGTCGCTTTATCGCGAAGTTCAGCACATGGCCGGGATGGACGCTCTCTACGCGATCGAGGAGCGCACGACCGAGCGCGGACCCTCACCCTAGCCCCCTCCCAGAGGGAGAGGGGGTCAGTGCACTAGAGGTCCCAGTGGCGGAGGATGGCTTCGGTTTCCTCGACGTGGCTGGTTTCGTCTCGGATGAAGTCTTCGAGGGTGACCTTGAGTGCGATGTCGCCGTAGGCTTCGGCATCCTGGATGCGTTGGGTGTAGCGACTGACGGCATCGCGTTCCATGCTCAACACTTCCTCGAGCATGGCCCGGTTGCCTTGCGGCAGTGGCACGCTAGCCGGAACGGTCGTGGGTTCGCCGCCCATTGAGACGATCTTGTTCGACAGATAGGTCGCGTGCACCTGTTCACCGTTGACTTCGGCGGTGAAGAACTGCGACAACTGGGGTCGGTGGGGACCGTCGACGCGGGCTGCGTAAGTGATGTAGGTGACGATCGCGCCGAGCTCGGCTGCGAGGTCGACGTTGAGTTTCTTGATCAGTTCCGCACGTTCCATATGTTGCCTGCCTGCACTGTCTGCCCCGCTCTGAACCGCTGGCACGTGATTTCAGTGTAGGACGGCACTGGACAAGGCTCGCCATCTGCGACACAGTGAGCCCATGCGCACTTCGAACGTCACTCGGGATACCGGCGAGACCTCGATCAAGGTGGAACTTGACCTCGACGGTAGCGGAGCGACGTCGGCCGAGACCGGCGTGGGGATGCTCGACCACATGCTGCACCAGTTGGCGCGGCACGGTGGATTTGATCTGACCGTGCAGGCGAGCGGCGACCTCCACGTCGACGCGCATCACACGTCCGAGGACGTTGCGATTGCTGTTGGCCGGGCTCTGGACGAGGCGCTCGGCGACCGCGCCGGCATTGCCCGCTTCGCCGACCGCACCGTGCCGCTCGACGAGGCGCTGATCCATGTCGCTCTGGACCTCAGCGGCCGACCCTACGCCGCCATCGACCTCGATTTCCCCGCGCCGATGATCGGTGAGCTGCCATCGTCGATGGCGAAACACATCCTTGAGACGATCGCCCACGAGGGGCGGCTTGCGCTGCATGTGCGACAGCTGGCCGGGGAGAACGAGCATCACATTATCGAGGCGACGTTCAAAGCGCTGGCTCGGTGTCTGCGGGACGCGGTGCGGGTGGTCGAGGAGTCGGGTGCGCCGAGCACCAAGGGCACGCTGAGCGACTAGGCGGCCGGCCCTCACCCCAGCCCTCTCCCAGAGGGAGAGGGAGTTTCCGCGATCTGTACGCGAAAGTCCTCGATCACGGGATTGGCCAGGAGCTGGTCTGACATCTCGTCGGCCAGACGCCGTGCCTCATCCTCAGAGTCCGCTTCCAGCCAGACCTCGATGAACTTGCCGGCTCGCACCGTATCGACCGATTCGTAGCCGAGCGAGTGCAGACCTCCGCGGATTGCGAGTCCCTGCGGATCGTTGACGGTTCGCTTGAGGGTGACGTGGATCTCGGCCTTGTATTGCATCGCTGGATGTTCGCTCAGCCGGCCGTGACCAGTTCGCGGCCGGTGACGCGCTCGAAGGCAGTCCGGTAGCGGCTGCGTATGTTCTCGACGACATCGTCGGGCAGCGGCGGTCCGGGCGGTTCCTTGTCCCATCCGGTGCCCGTGAGCCAGTCGCGCAGCGGCTGCTTGTCGTAGGACGGCTGCGACTGACCCGGCTTGTAGATCTCTGCGTCCCAGAATCGAGACGAATCTGGGGTCAGTGCTTCGTCGATCAGGATGACCTCGTCCTCACCTTGCTCGTTCTGCGTGACGCCGAACTCGAACTTGGTGTCGGCCAGGAAGAATCCGGCCTCCTGCGCCCGCGACAGCCCAAATGTGTAGAGCGCCATCGAGCGGACCTTGACCGTGTTGGCGACATCCTCGCCGACGATGCCGACGGCCTGCTCGTAGGTGATGTTCTCGTCGTGCTCGCCGACTTCGCCCTTGGTCGAGGGCGTGAAGATGGGATTGGGCAGTGGCTCCGACTCGGTCAGCCCGGGCGGCAGTGGAATCCCGCAGACCGTACCGTCGCGCTGGTACTCGGCCCAGCCCGAACCAGCCAGGTAGCCGCGCACGATCGCCTCGAGCTTGACCGGCTGCGCCTTGGTGACCAGCATCGAGCGGCCGATGTACTCCGGCCCCAGCTCCACCGGGATGTCGGGATTGTCGGTCGAGTCGATCACGCGGATCATGTGGTTGGGCACGACCGATTCGGTGGCGTCGAACCAGAATGCCGACATCTGGGTCAGCACGCAGCCCTTGTCGGGGATGCCATTGGGCAGGACCACGTCAAAGGCGGACACGCGGTCGGTCGCGACCAGCAACAGCCGGTCGCCGAGGTCATAGATATCCCGGACCTTGCCCGAGTGTTTGGGCAGGTCGAGGTTGGACTCCATCATCACGGTCATCGCAAACTCCTCTGAGGCGATCTTAGGTCAAGTTGACAGAATAATCGGCTGCTGTGGACGGGGGCACGGCGGCCTGGTCCTGTGGCTGGTCCGCGATCAAATCGGAGGACGGGGTACCAAGGAGCGTCGTGTAGAGCTGGCGTTGGCGGGCGGTCGGAAAAAAAACCGCGTCCGTCGTGCAGCTGCTCGACGATGGCGAACTGCCGCGTGGTCTGGGTATTAGGGTGGTTCGTCCTCGTCATTGCCGGAGCCTTCCTCTTCTTCCTCT
>JAPPJZ010000066.1 GCA_028874365.1 Chloroflexota bacterium
ACTACCGGCCGCCGCCGGCGCTCGACAAGGGCCCGCTCGCCGACGGCGAGACCCCGGCCACCTTCCGCTACCCCGCCGCCGAATACTCCCGCGCGTCCTGAAGCCGCGCCCGCGGGCCGGCGACCGGAGCTTACCGGAGCTTGCGCGTACTCACACCGGCCCACTACGGTAAGATGCTGGTGGTATACATCCCGCGTCGGGGACTTCGTCGTAGTGGGGTAGGCGCCTGTACGACACAACGACGCGTTGCGCCACGTTCCGATGATGCCACAGGAACAGCATGGAACTTCGCAAGTTCAGTCTGACCAGCTACAAGGGCTACGCCGAACAAGCCGAGGTGGAGGTGGCACCCCTGACGATCCTGGTGGGTCCGAACAACGCCGGCAAGACGGCGCTGGCTCAGGCCCTCCAACTGCTGGCCGGCGGGCTCGCCGCTCCGGATGACACTACGGGTGAACCGCTGCCGCTGCAATCTGGGGGGGTCCGACACGGGGACAGCTTTGAGGACTTGGTGACCGGTCGGGCCGTTCACGGCTTGCTCCGATTGTCGATCACACTGGCAGGCGATGCTGGCGAATCCTCGATTGACGTAGCGGTAAGGAACGTGGTTGAAGCGGCACGGCCACCTGAGCGGCTGTTGTTCGAGTGGCGGCTGAAGCACAACGACCGCGAGGTCGTCGCTGAGCGACAAGGGTTCGATTCCGGCGCAAAGTACAACGTCACCGTCAACGGAGAGGAACCGATACATGAGTCACTCGACTGGCGAGGGCTGCTGCCCCGGGAGCCAGACGTGCTGGCGCCATGGGTTCGCTCTCACGTCGACGACCTCAGGAATTGGGCCACTGGGATACGCCATCTGCGATGCCCACGGCGCCTCGGCACGTCTCCGTTCCTGGCGCCGGAGTCCACGCCCACGGACATTAGGCCTGACGGAGGCGACGCCCAGTTGGTGCTGGCTGCCGACGCTGTATTGCGCGAAGCGGTCCGCGATTGGTACGGAGCCACCTTCGGCGTACGAATCGACATCGCGGCGCAGGGACGGTACGCCGAATTGGTAACGGGAACGCCGGCGCGCGACGGCGACGTGAAACTCGCGCAATCGGGCCGTGGTCTCTCGCACGTGCTGCCGGTCGCCGTCACCGCGCTGTCGGCGCGAGGGGCTGGCCCCGGAGCTGACGTCATTGAACACCCGGAGGCCGAACTCCATCCAGCCGCCCACGCTCACGTAGCGGAGCTCCTGCTGAACAACCTCGCGGGCCCGAGACGGCCGCTGATCGCCGAGACGCACTCGCAAGTGCTGCTGCTCCGCGCGCGACGCTGGATTGCGGAGGGGCGGATACCGGCCGGGGACGTTTTGGTGTACTGGATTCACGCGGAGCCGGGCCGCGGCTCCCTGGTGGAGAAAATCGCGATCCGGGACGATGGCGAGATGGAGAGGTGGCCGCACGGCGTCTTCATCGAGGACTACGAGGAGATCCTGGCCATCCGTCGCGCGGCCAGGAAGAGGGGATAGAAGGGCGGTGCGTATAGCGATCGATGGCAGCGCGGCCAACGACCCGGATGCTCACCGGTGCCTGGACAGCATTCTCGACAGGATTGATGACGGCTGGCACGTGTGGGATCTGACGGATTACCGGGATGTCGAAGCGATCAGGGAATCCACGTGGCTGAACGACCCTGGTAGACAGGGGGTCAAGATAGAGGAGTTGCTCGTCGCTTCGACCAAGCTCGGCGCCTGGAACTTGGCGCCACACGGGCGTCGCCTGCGGGTGACAGCGGCCCCGCAAGCGCCCGACGAACTGGTCGCCGCGCAAGCTCTCCGTCTGGCCCAGGAACCGCTCACAATCCTGGTGGAGAACCGGGAGAGTGATGGTGCATTCTTGAGGCGGGTCGTGATGGAGCTGGACCAACCTTTGAGACGCCTATGGGATCTACCGACACGTCCGATTCAATTTGACAGCTTAGGCGGGAAGGGGCAGATGGCGCAGCAGGTCCGAAACAGGACGCGTGAACCGAGGCCTGCCAGACTCGTTGCCGTAGTCGACAGCGACCGAGAAGGAAAGAACGACCAGCCAAGCCGAGATGCCCGGGCTCTTCGTCGCGCGTGCCAGAGTGAAGGTTTGTCTTGCTGGATCCTCGCTAAGCGGGAGGCGGAGAACTACCTGACGAGAGGTCTCCTCAGCGCGCGTCCGGACACCGGCGCCGAACACCGCCACCGTGTCGCAGCGTGGGATCGACTAACCGACGATCAGAAGAACTACTTCGACATGAATAACGGCTTGTCGGAGAATCCTTCCGAGTCAGAGCGGGTACTGTATGCCAACCTGCCGAAGGATGATCGGGCAATCCTCGCCAATGGCTTTGGCCCGAACGTGCACAGATGCTGGACGATTCAGGAAATCACAGCGGCGGACGAGTTGCGGGCACGCGGGCAAGGCGACCTTGAGCGTGGCATCGCGCTGATCCTCGAGGCAGTGTAGCGACATGACGCTTGGGCAACCAAAACGTACAGAAGTCAGCCCTGAGGTTGTGTTCCTCGGCAGTCTCGTAGATCGCGTCGCGGCCGGCAAGATCCGAGTTCCGAGGTTTCAGCGGGCCTTCGTATGGAAGCAGCCTGACTTGACGGCATTGCTCGACAGCGTCCTGCGTGGCTTTCCAATCGGCTCGATCCTGGTGTGGGAGACCGAACGAAGCATCGACTCGAACGATCGTATCGGGCCGGTGAAGATCGGTGCCCGCCCTGCCGGCACGGTCGGGTACCTGCTCGACGGCCAACAACGCGTGTCCACTTTGGTTGGAACACTGCGGTTGACTGATGATGGAGAGCCGAACGTGGATCAGATTGAGTGGCGCATTCACTACGACCTCGACGACCAGGGGTTCGTTACGCTGCGCGACGCGGGAGCAGACCACCCGCCACGGTATTTTCCCGTGCGCCACTTGCTTAGCACGGCCGGATTCTTCCAGGCATGCCGCCGCATCGAGAACCTGGACGACGGGAAGGAGGCGAAACGTTGGCTCGCCGAGGCAGACCGTCTGTCGAGCGCCTTTCGCGACTACCAGCTTCCGATGATTCGTTTCCGGGACGCCGACTTGGAAAGCGCCGTTACGGTCTTCGCCCGGCTGAATCGGACCGGGCGCAAAATGGCTGCCGATGAGCTTGTCTCTGCCCTCACGTACGACGAAGGCGAGTTTGATCTTGCTCGCATGCTGAACGAGTTCAAGGCGGAGCTCCGCACGAAGGGGTTCGGGAATCTGGATCGCGTCTTGCTCCTCAGGTCGGTGCTCGCGGCACTCAACCGCGACATCTACGCCAAGGACTGGGCCGACCTCATGGTCAAACCGGAAGTGCGCCGAGCGCTGCCGGACGCGTTCGCCGCGGCAAAGCGGGGCATGCTGCGTGCACTGGACCTTATCGCGAGTCTCGGCGTCACTTCAGATCGGTTGCTTCCCTATGGCCTGCAGATCGTCCTGCTCGGGGAGTTCTATCGAATCTGCTCAGAGCCGGACGATCGTGCGGTGGGTGTGTTGAAGCGCTGGTTCTGGGTAACGTCGTTCACGGGCTGGTTCGGCGGCGTAAACTCATCGCAGGCCAGGGACGCGCTGGAGGAGATTCGGAGACTTGCTCGTGACTCGAACACCCAGTTGACTGTGGTGGATCTGGAGGCACCGGCGCAGGGATTCCCCGACCGCTTCGATGCTCGTAGTGCCCGCGTGCGAGCCTTCCTGCTGTACTTGGCATCGCTTGGGCCGCTTTCGCTCGCTGGCGGCACACGAAAGCTGAAACCGGGTGCACTGCTGTCGCGCTTGGGGACCGCTGCAATCGGGTACCTGTGGGCCAATCCACGTCCACGGGAGCTGCTCTCGAGCCTCGCAAATCGCATGTTCGTGGACGAGGAGCTTCACGGACAGGTATTCAACCACCTGGACGGACTAGATGACGACATCCTCGCAGAGCTGCTGCCCACCCATGGATTTCCAAGCGACTCCAGCGAAATGATGCGAAACGGAGACCGCAAAGGCATACTCATAGCACGGCATGAGCGCCTCATGGCAGGTGAGCGGAGATTCATGCAGGAACGTTACGTGAGCCTGCCGACAGTAGACACGTCAGCGACTGTTGCCGACAGTGACACGTCGGATGACGACAGCGCGGACGCCGAAGTAATGCCGCCGACGGAGGGAGCGCTACCGCAGCAGACTTCGTAGTCGGCATCGCACCCCGAGCCGTGAGCAGGCGGTCGGCCCCGACCGGATGACACGGACCTTGAATTTGATTCGTACCGTGAGTGGTTTTCATTCACGGCGTAAATGGATTGGGTGTGCGTCTCGAATTGAGCGATTGGAGAGGTCTGGAGAGGTTTCCAGGA
>JAPPJZ010000025.1:0-2058 GCA_028874365.1 Chloroflexota bacterium
TGCTCTCCTCCGGCATCGTCATCCCCGACTCGGCCAAGGAAAAGCCGCAGCAGGGTGAAGTCATCGCCATTGGCCCCGGCAAGCGCGACGACGACGGCAACCGCGTCCCGCTCGACATCGAGATGGGCGACCGCATCCTCTACAAGAAGTACACCGGCCAGGAAATCCAAATCGACAACGAGGACCTGATCGTGCTCGAAGAGCGCGAGGTCCTCGCCAAGCTGATCGTCTAGTCGGAACCCCCTCTCTGACTCTCCCCCGGAGGGGGGAGGGTAGTCAGAGGCAATAAGGAGCAATCATGGCCGGTAAGCAACTCGCATTCGACATGGATGCGCGCAAGGCGCTGCGCGAAGGCGTCGACGCCCTCGCCGACACCGTCAAGGTCACCCTCGGCCCGCGTGGCCGCAACGTCGTCCTCGACAAGAAGTTCGGCGCCCCGTTGATCATCAACGACGGCGTCACCATCGCCCGCGAAATCGAGCTCGACGAGCCGTTCCGCAACATGGGCGCCCAGCTCGCCAAAGAGGTCTCGATCCGCACCAACGACGTCGCCGGCGACGGGACCACTACCGCCACCGTCCTCGCGCAGGCGATTGTCACCGAGGGCCTGCGCAACGTCGCCGCCGGCGCCGACCCGATGGCGCTCAAGCGCGGCCTCGACGAGGGCCTGCGCGCCGTCGTGGACGAACTCCGCGACATGGCCGAGCCGGTCGAGAAGAAGGAAGAGATCGAGGCCGTCGCCACCATCTCCGGTGACAACGAAGAAATCGGCGAAATCATCGCCGACGTCATGGAGAAGGTCGGCAAGGACGGCGTGATCACCGTCGAAGAGGGACAAGGGATCCGCATGGAGACCGAGTTCACCGACGGCATGCAGCTCGACCGCGGCTACGTCTCGCCCTACTTCGTCTCCAACAACGAGCGCATGGAAGCCGCCATCGACGACCCGTACATCCTGATCACCGACCGCAAGATCTCGGCCGTCCAGGATGTCGTCCCGCTGATGGAGAAGCTGCTCCAGATCACCAAGAACTTCGTCATCATCGCCGACGACGTCGACGGCGAAGCGCTGGCCACCCTGGTCGTCAACAAGATGCGCGGCACGATCAACGTGCTCGCCGTCAAGGCGCCCGGCTTCGGCGAGCGCCGCAAGGCCCAGCTCGAAGACATCGCCGTCCTCACCGGCGGCACCCTGATCACCGAGGAACTCGGCCGCACGCTCGAACAGACCCAGGTCGCCGACCTCGGCCGCGCCCGGCGCATGGTCTCGTCCAAGGACGACACCACGATCGTCGAGGGCTCCGGCTCCGATGAGGCGATCCAGGACCGGATCAAGGAAATCAAGGCGCAGATCGACGTCACCGCCTCGGACTTTGACCGCGAGAAGCTGCAGGAACGCATGGCCAAGCTGGCCGGCGGTGTGGCCGTGATCAAGGTCGGCGCCCCGACCGAGGTCGAGCTCAAGGAAAAGAAGGCCAAGCTCGAAGACGCCCTCTCCGCGACCCGCGCGGCCGTCGAAGAGGGCATCGTCGTCGGCGGCGGCTGCGCCCTCCTGCGCGCCGACCGCGCGCTCGCCCAGATGGACGAAGAGTCCACCGGTGACCTGCGCACGGCCGTCCGCCTGCTGCGCACCGCGCTCGAATCGCCGATCCGCCAGATCGCCTTCAACGCCGGCCAGGAAGGCTCGGTCGTGATCGGCAAGATCCGCAAGGTCGAAGACGACACCCACGGCTACGACGCCCGCCTCGACCGCTACGGCGATCTGATCGAGTACGGCATTGTCGACCCGGTCAAGGTCACCCGTTCCGCGCTCGAGAACGCGGTCTCGATCGCCGGCATGGTGCTGACCACCGAGTCGCTCGTCGCCGAAATCCCCGAAGCTCCGATGATGCCCGCCGGCATGCCCGACATGGGGATGGACTACTAAGTCCCACCGCTACAGAGAGCAAACAGAGGCCCCCCCCCCCGGGGGGGGGGGGGGGGGCGGTGGGGGTGCCACCCGGCCGACGCCAAAACGCAGGCCACGGGCCCGTGCCCCCCGCCTTGGGGTTGCCGCCG
>JAPPJZ010000025.1:2068-4346 GCA_028874365.1 Chloroflexota bacterium
CCCCCCCCCGCGTCTCCCCCCCGCGGCCCGCCCCTATTTTGTTTTCAAAAAACACCCCCCCCCACAACAACCACAAACCCCCCCCCCCCCCCGGTGGGGGGGGGGCGCCTCTCTGTCTCTCTCCAAGCGAGCGAACGCTACTCCTCAGGCAAGGCGACGTAGCCGCCCTCTTCGTCGTAGCCGCTGGACGAGACGCCGATCAGATCCATGTCTTCCTCGTCTTCGAGGCCGAAGCCGAAGTCGCCCAGATCGTCGTCGTCGCCCGTGAAGACGCCGGCCGGTGACGCGCCCGGCAATCCGGCCGCCAGCGGCAGCGGTTCCGGCTTGGGCAGCGGCGGCACCTCGATCTTGGCTCGAGCGGGAATCATCTTGCCGATGATCACGTTCTCCTTGAGCCCCTTGAGCTCGTCGATCTGACCGGTGATTGCCGCCTCGGTCAGTACTCTTGTCGTCTCCTGGAAGGAAGCGGCCGAGAGCCAGCTGTCCTGCGACAGCGACGCCTTGGTCACGCCCAGCAGGACCGGCTTGGCCGACGCCTGCTGCTTGCTCTCGCCGGCCAGCGCGCGGTTGCGCTGCTCGTACTTGTGGCGGTCGACCAGTTCGCCGGCCAGCCACTCGTCGGACTCGCCCGGGTCGTCGATCTCCACCTTGCGCAGCATCTGGCGGACGATCACCTCGATGTGCTTGTCGTGGATGTCGACGCCCTGGGATCGGTAGACGTCCTGCACCTCGGTGACGAGGTAGCGGTGAACGGCGCCTTCGCCGAGGATGCGCAGCATGTCCTGCGGGTCGAGCGGACCCTCGGTCAGCGGCTCTCCGGCCTCGACCTCGTCGTCCTCGGTGACGCGCAGCCGCGCGGTGGCAGGCAACTCATACTCGCGGGTGTCGCTGGTCTCGTAGGAGATGGTCAGCAGGCGTGATCCGCGCTTGCGGCTGACGCGCCCACCGACCCGAGCGCGAATCTGGCGCGCTTCGGGATCCTCATCCTCGTCGCTCGACTTGGGCAGCCGGGCGAGGAGATGGCCGGCATCCACCTCTTCGTTGTCCTTGACCAGCACGCGCGTCTTGAGCGGCAGTTGATACTCGTCGCGGTGGACTTCCTCTGCCGTCAAGCGCAGGCGGCGCAGCTCTCCGTCGGTGAGCACGTCGACGCGTCCGTCGATCTCGGCAATCAGCGCCTGTCCCTTGGGCGAGCGAGCTTCGAACAGCTCGACCACGCGAGGGAGACCAGAGGTGATGTCGGAGACGCCGGCGATGCCGCCGGTGTGGAAGGTCCGCATCGTGAGCTGGGTGCCCGGCTCACCGATGCTCTGGGCTGCGATGATTCCGACTGCGGCGCCCAACTCGACCAGTTCGCCAGTCGCCAGCGATTGTCCGTAGCAGTGCTGGCAGAGCCCGCTCTGTTCGCGGCAGATCATTGGCGAGCGCACGTGGAACGACTTCACGTCGTGGTTCATGACCAGATCCTCGACGGTTGGTTCGTCGAGCAGCTGGTTGGCGCCCAGGAGTTCCTCAGACGGATCCTCAGGGTTGTAGACCGGCGCCGCCGTGTAGCGGCCCATGACGCTCTCGCGGAACTTCGTGATCACGCGCTCGCTGTCTTCATCGCGATCTTCGATCGTGATGCCGGGGATCATTTCACCTTCGGCGACGCAGTCCTCGACCCGAATGATGACGTCCTGTGAGACATCGATCAGACGCCGGGTGAGGTAGCCGGAGTCGGCGGTTCGCAGCGCCGTGTCGGCCAGTCCCTTGCGCGCGCCGTGGGTCGAGATGAAGTACTCGAGCACGGACAGACCCTCGCGGAAGGACGAGCGAATCGGAAGCTCGATGATCCGACCGGACGGGTCGGACATCAATCCGCGCAAGCCGGCCATCTGCGTCACCTGGGCCAGGTTTCCCTTGGCGCCCGACGTGACCATCAGCCGCAACGAGCCGGGCTCGTTGAGCTGTTCGTCGATCTTGTCCTTGACCTGCTGGGTTACGTTCTGCCAGACGTTGACCGTCGCGGCATAGCGCTCGTCCTCGGTCATCAGGCCCAGGCCGTAGTCGTCGCGGATCGCTTCCACCTGTTTCTCGGCGTCCTCGAGCAGCGAGGGCTTGGTGTCGGGCGCTCGCAGTTCGTCGATCGCCATGGTCGTTCCCGACTGCGTGGCGTAGCGGAAGCCGATGGACTTGATCCGGTCGGCCATCAGCGCGGTCTCCTCCGGCCCCAGCAGCCGGTGGCACATCGTGATCAGTTCCTTGAGCGACTTCTTGGCCAGCTCGTGGTTGATCT
>JAPPJZ010000032.1 GCA_028874365.1 Chloroflexota bacterium
GCGTCGTAGCTGCGCAGGCAGGTCCGCTACCGCCCGATATTCATCAGACCCTCGACAAGCTGCATGCAGAGACGGTCGCATGAAGTATGCTCGCGCTGGTCCTCGAAGGGCAGATAACTGCCAGTCGCCGGTCTACTCGTCCAGCCGCGCCAGCTTCATGACCGGCCGCGGCCCATCCCAAACCGCCAACTACTGAACAGCGCCTCCTGCCCCTTGTCGACGGCACTGCGGCGGACGTGGGAATTCGTCATGCTCCGGCCCACGGATCGACGACTGCCGCACCTGTCGTCTTTAAGTCCGCGACGTTCCGCGTGACCACCGTCATCCCGTGCACGATGGCGGTGGCAGCGATCAACGCATCTCGTTCAGACCGTGGATCCGGTACATGCAGCCGTGCGCATTTCAGGGCGACGGCGGAATCGACCGGCACCGTGCGCTCCACGAACTCGGGCAGGACATGCCGATCCATCCAGGTGCGCAACCGTTCTCCTTGGCTGGTGTCCCGCCGTTCGATGCGCAGGATGCCTATCTCCAACTCCATCAGCGTCAGCGCGGAGATATAGAAGCTCGCGGCGTCCCGGCCAGAGACCCATGCGACGACACGAGCGTCGGCCTTGCCATCGCCGAGCTTGCGCAGCTCGGAGATCACATTCGTATCAAGCAGGAACATCAGGAGAGATCGGGCGGAGAGACTTCCAGGCGGGTGTGCGGGGGATCGAACGCGATGCCGGCCAGACCCGGCATGGTCAGCGCCTCCACCAAGCCGCGCCCCTGTCCCGCGAGCCGCCGATAGTCCTCGATGCAGAGCAGCACGTGCGCGGGCTTGCCACGGTCGGTGATGAAGACGGGCCCCGCCCTCGCGGCTCTCTTTGCGCGTCCGATATCCTGGTTGAGCTCGCGACTCGTTACGGTCGTTATGATCATGGCCGTCCCCCCACGTACATGTAGTGATGTAACTACATTCTCGCAACGAAAGCAAGACCGGTAGAGAGGCAATTGCGCTATAGCGGTTTTGTGGCCGTTGAGCGGCCGGTCATGCCAGACAGCACGCGTCCGGGACGTTGACGGCGCCGCTCACGCCCGCCCGGCGCGAATGCGCCTTCAGTTGACGTCCGAGTCGTTGACGGCGCGCCGCGCCTATGCTTGCGTGCCTCGCCTGGGGTTTCGACAGATGGTCATGAAGCGCCAAGATGATAGTTAGCGCAGTAGCCGGTTGGCGGTGACGCAGCCGATGTCCCGCCCCCCACTTTTCGAACAGAGAAACAACTAACCGCTCCGGCTGATCGCCCCGTACGCGACCCCGCGCACGCGGTCGCCTTCACCACCGCCGTAGCTATCGGTGGCGCCGGCTCGGTCGATCGCCAGGCCGCCCGCGCCCAGTCGGGCTCCGGCCTCCCTCCGTCAGCGGCGGCCCACCTCCCTCCCGATCAGAAGGCTGCCAGCCGCCTCGGCATTCGCATCCTGATTGTCGCTGCGTTCTCATCTTGGTTGTCGCTCGCCAGCCGCGGCCGATGAAGCGCCGGCACGACGTGGCAGCGCTACCTCTCACGCCACCACGATCCGCGCCGGCACCACCGGCCAACCGTCACTCTAGCGGTGCGCTCAGGTTGACCAGCACGTGATGAGGCGTAGCAGAGTCAGTGTAACGGTCGTCCTGTCTCGCGCTCGGGTTACGCCCGCCGCAGCTGCACGTTCGCAACCGCCAGCAGCGACTCATCGAACGGCCGAAACTCGACGCCGGTGACGGCGCGAACGCGGTCGTTGCGCAGGTCGCAGCCGGCCCAGATCGCTCGCAGCTCCGCCTCCCGCGCCTTCGTTTCCTCAGACTGTTTGTCGGCGACCGAAGCTACGGTGCGCCCCAGCTCCGGCAGCAGCTCGCCGATTCGGCGGTCGATCGCTTCCACCTTGTGCATCTCGGCTGCCCACGCCAGGTAACGCTCGCCGCTGCGCACCTGCACGCTCTCGAGCAGGCCGATGTGGCAGTCGGCGGTGTCGCGCACGTCGACCGGCATCCACGGCCGATAATCCTCGGTCTGCGGATACTCACCCAACAGCATCATCTCGATACGGTGCTGCCACGGCCCCATGTCCTTCTGGTGCGCGGACTGTATCGGGCCGACGTTGTCGGCGGGCAGGCACGCGATCGACTCCCAGCTGCCGCTGCGCTCGGCGGCCTGGGCGAACGAGCGCTCGGCGATGAGCTTGCCCATCGCGTAGCCGGCGCGCTTGGCCGTCCAGTCGGGTTGCTGCTCGTTCGGGTAGCGGTCCTCGTAAAGTACCGGACGCGGCGCCAGCTCCCGCCGGTCCACCTCGGCCGACACGGCGGCCAGGCTGGAGGTGACAATCACCCGGCCAACGCTCCCGGACTTGTCGATGCTGGCGATGGTGTGATCGCACACCATCCGGACGTAGTCCATATCGTCGTACTTGCTGACGTGCGACACGTGACACACGCCGTAGCAGCCGGCGAAGGCCTGGTCGAAACAGCCAGGCTGGTCCAAGTCGGCGCTGTGGATTGAGAGTCGGCCCGACGCGTAGCCGGGCATCTGTCGCAGGAAGGTAGTGCGAGTCGAGTCATCGGCGTCGCGCACGCAGGCGCGCACGCGGTACCCCTTGTCCAGCAGCCGCCGCACCACCCAGCCGCCGATGAAGCCGGCAGCGCCGGTAACTGCGACGGTGCCGCCCTTCTGTACTGGTGCCATTCTGATCCGGACCGTATCCGACCCGATCTGGTCGATCAAGTCCGCCAGGGCGTGGCCCCTCGCACAGGGCGCGCGGCCCAACCGCCCAACCCCTTGCATGCCTCGAGCAAACGGAGTAGTTGTGTGCTATCCAGTCGTGACCATCAAGACCAACGGAACTCAGCGGCGCGCCCGCGACATCAGCACAAATGGCGATACCTGCGATCCGGCAAAAGGGCCCATTGGCCGATTCAGAACGTGCGCGAAGGCCCCTTGGACGCGACGGACCGTGTCTGCCCACGAACGGACGACGCGTCAGTCGTGTGGTGAGGTACCTGGTGCCGGCTTCCCCGCCGGACTCACCCCGAGGTCAGTGGTGTTGTTCCCCGAGCGGCCTGCCGACGGTCGGTGGGGGAGCGGGTCCACGGCTCGTGTGGCGTGGACTCCCAGCCGCCGGCTACTGCCGGGTGGTGGCCTCCGACCTTCGCTACGATGATGCACGGACCCTGCGATGCCAGTCGCTACTTTCAGACTGACCGGTTCGGTCACCGGGTTCCCTGACTCGGCGCTGGTGAGCGTGATGGTGCACGTGACTCCGGACGCGCCCCAAGCTGTCCACAGGACAGCCGCACGCTTGCCCTCCATGGCGCGGGAACGCCTGTGTCTGTGCGGGCGGCGCATTGCGTCTGACCGGGCCCGGGAACGGACGACGCGTCAGTCGTGTGATGAGGCTTCGCCGACTGGGTCTGCGGTGCCCGATGATGCACAGACACTACGATGCCACACGCCGCTTCGAGCTGACCGGCCACGTCACGTCCATACCCAGCCCGGCGCTCGTTGACCTGGTCGGGCGCGTTCCGGGCGCGCCTCCGGAGCAGCCGACGGGCTCCCAGCCCACGACGTCCCTGTCGCGGTCTGGGAGGTGCATGCCACCCGTGGGGCCACGGATGGCGCCACGGGTGGAGGTCACCGGGCATCGGGCGTGACACCGCCCCGGCTGCCGGTCGGCCGCGCACGCAGGGGGCGGCGCTGTTGACAGGGTGGCCGCGCTCGCGAGAGGACTGCACCGTTAGGGGTTCGGCGAATGCAGATGATGCGCCACGACGACCGCCAGCGCAGTGGCCACTTGGCGGTCACGGTCGGTGACCTCGGTGACGTCCGAGTCGTTGACAGGGTGGTCGCGTCCATAGCAAGCTTGCCTCGCTTGGGGTCCGACGGAACGGTGATGACGCGCCATGATGACAGGCAGCGCAGTGACGGGTTGCCGGTGACCTTCGCTCACCCCGGTGACCCCCGTGACCCCCACGAGTCGTTGACGGCGCGCCGCGCCTATGCTAGCGTGCCTCACCTGGGGCTGGCTATGGCAATAATACCCAGATTAAGCGACAGGGCATTCGACTGGGGTCACAGTGACAGCTCTAC
>JAPPJZ010000065.1 GCA_028874365.1 Chloroflexota bacterium
GTGGGCGTAACGCTACCGAACTGCGAACCTTCGTTTGGGAGGTTGGACTGTAAAGGCGGGAGGACACCCCCTGTTCTGACCCTCGGCGTGGTTGGGGCCAGCTGCTCGTGGTTCATCAGGAGTAAGTCCAAAAGCTGGTGTCTCATCGGTCTACTCGTCGCAACTGAATGAACCGGCTGCCCTCGACGCCATCCAACGCCGAGACGAAGGTGGCGTTTCCGCCGGGAATCTCCCAATAGGTCCCATCCGGCATCTCAAACACGGCCCCGTTGAAGGCGCCGTCGCCGAGTTCTTCCTCTGACGCCACCGCGGACAAGTCGAGCATGCTCTCAACCAGGACGTGTTTGCGCGGCGTGACGCTCGCGAACGCCCTCTTGCGAACGTCACTCTGACGCGCGATCCGTTCAGCACTTCTCGCGATCTTCTCGAGGTCGCGTCGCACGTCGCGCATTTCTTCATGGAGGGGGTGCAGCTTAGCGAAGTGCGGGTCGCGTCCTTCACTGTCGAGCATCCTCACCGCAGAAGCGAACGCGGCACCCTCCATGTCGCGCGCCCTGTCGCCGAGCTTGAGAAGAGGCCACACCAACAGCTCAACCACTATCGAACCCAGAAGATCGAGTGCCCAACCGGATAACCGGTATGCGCCGAGCGCGATCGCCGCCAACACCACACCGCCCGCTGCCTCTCCTTCCGGCGCCAGCTTGCTCAGTCCGAATGCCATCGCGCCAATGGCAACTAGCCATATCGCGGCGAAGACGTGTAGGCGCCACTTCGTAGCCAACCCACGTATTGTCTCTGTCAGTCCGTCCGTCAGTCGCATGGCTGCATCCTAGTTCGAACCGGAGCAACAACGTATCAGGGGGGCGTTCTCTACGACGTGCGCGAACCGGAGCGACGATACAGGGAAGATACCGGTGGCTTCTCTCCCGCGCAGGGTCTCGCGCGTCCTCTCAGTGGTTCTTCAGTGCCGCTCGAGGAACTCGAAGCACAGATCGCGAGGCGGTGCACCGAGGGCATCGGTCGCCTGATCCGCGGCCTGGATCGGTCTAGCTAGGACTCTGCTAGCGAGTTGCCATGGCTTGTCAGCGCTGCTGCGGGAGAGTTGGTAGCGATGCACACAAAGTGTGGCGATTCTCGTGGACTGAGAAACTCACCCCCTCACAAAGATGCGAGGCTGCCGACCAGCGACAGGACGCTACGTCTCCGTCGCCGAAACGAATGAGATGAGTTCCCCCAGAGAGTGCGCCCAAAACAAGGTGAGTCCCCGATCCTGCGCTTCGACGAGATGCCTGATACCGAACACACCGCTCAACACGGCGACGGGCACCACGTTGTTCCGACCGAGGTCGTCGATCCAGACTCTCGCCTTGACGGCCGCGTCGTTCGTGAGGCGTTTGATTGAGTTGAGTTCCGAGTTGCTGACCTTGCACTCGATCGGCATGATGCGACCGTCCCACATCCGTACGACGATATCCGCCTTCCTCGATGCTCCGACGACGCACTCTCCGGTGAAGCGTCCTACGTCCGGGGCCGCGAATACAGTCGGTATGGAGCGAGGCGGCTCTTCGACGAAGCCCGCATCGGCGAGCCAGGACTTGACCAGCGCCTCCTGCCGCTGCGGAGCATGGGTTTGCCTGCCCGTGCGCACCCGCTGCGAGGCGATCAGCGCGGCGGTGGCGACCACCGCGATCCGGCGCTCCTCCGCACTTGGCTGCCGATGCTCTGCAACCCAGGCGAAGCGTTCACGGTCGAGACCGCGCAGGATGGTCTCGACGGCCCGGAGCGCGGATCCCGGGTCGGCTCTGATGCTCGCCGGTGTGAGCCGCGCATCAGCCAGCACGCGTAGATCGTCAGCGGACACCGGTGGCCCCGCCAGGTAGCGAGCGGTGTAGAGGAGATCCTCATCTGCGAGCACGGCCGACGCTTCCATCGCCAGCGCCGCCAGATCGTCAGTACTGCTCAACAACCGCTCGATCGCCGTCTGATAGTGAGCGAAGTTCTCGAGGTACGCGCCCAACGACTCGCCGATGCGCTCGTCCCGGAACCGCTCGATCGCCAGTTGCCGATCGGCCTCGAGCCGCTGCTCATCCCATCGCGGTGGGTGAGCTGGCATTCAGTCCTCCAGCAGGCGCTCGACGGACGGCACCGGAATGCGTTCCATCTCCCGCGGCTCGAACTTGACGAGGCCGCCTGCGTACGTTCGGCCCATCTCCGGGCGCACCGCGGTGCGCAGCGCCTCAGCAAGCCGATCCAAGGCGCGGCCTGGAAGCGGTTCGCGTGGATAGATTCCGTGCGCGATGTTGATGTGGCGCGCGCCTGCGACGTTGCGAACGAATGCCGGCGGTCGCCGAGCCATGTATGTGGCGAGCAGCGGGGCGGGTTCCCGCAGCCCGACGGACCACCAGGCACGCCGGTTCCTGGCGACGTAGCCGTCCGGGACGCCGGCAGCCCGTGCGGAATCGAGGAACGCTTCTACACCGGGCCGCTCCTCGGCATCAAGTTCATCAAGATCGGCGGGTAGGTCGATGACGCGGCGAAGCTCAGCCGTGGACTCCAGCCTGTTGTCAGCGTCTATCAGCTCGCGTGCGCGGGTCACGGACGGCAACAGGTATCGTTCGGGCACGGGCGTGTCAGCATCTGCCGGCACCACCCAGGTCGCATTCGAGCCGGTCACTTGCCCACGATGTACCCGGCAGATCTCGCCGAGTTCGACGTAGCCGTCCGGCATTGCGGATGCACTGCGCAAGAGCGGAATCCATCGCCTTGCCTGCTCAAGCCGGTCGCGGGCCACGGTCTGCCCGCCCTGTAGGGGCGCAAGGCTTGCCACTTCGCCGACCTCTCGCATCTGCATCGAACCGGGGCGTTTCCCAACCTCAAAGCATGTGACCACCGCTGTCGTGACGGCACCATCAAACGGGGTTTCTGTTGCTTGGAGGATGTGTACTGAGTGGCCGCCAAGCCCGTCAAGCAGAAGCGAGCGAACCATCTCGCCATAGTTCACGTCGAGCCACTCGGAACTCGTGACGAAGCAACCGACATCGCCCTGCTGCCCGTGGAGCGCCGTGGCAAGGAAGAAATGGGCGTGAAGCCCGGCCAGTCCGGAGAACGGTGTCCCTACTCTTCCGCTGGCATCTCGCCCCCATGCCTTCACCTCGCTCGCGAGTTCATGGTGCCGCACGTACGGCGGATTGCCGATGAAGGCGGTGCAACCGTCGTGTCCGGGCAGCGAGAGTCGCAGGTAGTCAGCATTGAGGACCCTCACCTGCGGGATGCCCCCTAATGCGGCGAGCCCCCCGCGCGTCAAGAGGGTCGCCAACGGGTCGCTGTCCACCGCGATGATCTCTGCGCCGCTCCGTCGGGCAACCTCGAATGTGAAGCGCCCGCTTCCACAGCCAGCGTCGACGACCCTCGTCACGGATCGGTCAAGCACCCAGTCCACCATCGGTCGCGTGATCGACATCGGTGTGAGGATCTGGCCGAGTGCCCGGCGCTGAAGTCGTAATCTCGCCGCGACCAGCCGATCTCCTAGGGGGTCGCCTCCGGCACAGACCGCGTCGGCGGTCTCTCTGACCTCATCGCGAGATGGACTTGGCCCGATTGCTGCCGAACCAGCGAGGCGCTGCTCGTCGATCGTCAGCGAACCACCTACAGCCAGTCCGCCGAGAGCAATCGCCAGCCTGGCTAATCCCAGTTCAGCGTCGGTCCACTCTCGACTTGAGGCTGGCACGGGGTCCCACTCAATCGTTCACTCGACTCGGAGTATTGTACGTCGCTTGCGCGAGACTGTAGGGCAACGGAGCGGCCTGAGGTGGTTACAACCAGGGTATCCCGATCAACCATCCGCTGAGGAGTAGGGCTGACTCGGCGTTCAGGCGCGCCGGTGGCACGCGCGCATTTGCTTCTGGTCGTACGCGAGATTCCGCGGATTCCAGTGCTTGCTGGTTCCGGCAGACATCGCATGCTTGCGTCGGCCTCTCTGTCGATAGGACCCTCCGCAGCTTCCTCGCGACAAACCTGCTGAACCGCGACTTCTCAGGCTTGCAACGACTCGACCAGCAGTAGTCGGTCACGCTCTGCGGACTAG
>JAPPJZ010000013.1 GCA_028874365.1 Chloroflexota bacterium
GCGAGCGGCAGGCCCTGGCGGCGGAGGAACGGGTAGACATCGAGCACCTGCTTGCCTGCATCCGGCCGCTACCGCCTGACAGCAAATGCGAAAGCCTGTTGGAGGCGCTCGCCGAGCTGCACGGCGACGGCTACGACCAAGTGATGGTGTTTACGCAGTACACCGACACGATGGATTTCCTGCGTGACCAACTGAGTGGACGCGGCAGCGGGAGGATCATGTGTTTCTCGGGCCGCGGAGGAGAGATTCCGTCCGCTGACGGGACGTGGCGCACCGTTGGTCGCGACGAAGCGAAGCGCCGTTTCCGCGACCGTGAGGCTGACACATTGCTGTGTACCGACGCGGCCGCCGAAGGTCTGAACTTCCAGTTCTGCGGCGCGGTGATCAACTACGACATGCCGTGGAACCCGATGCGGGTCGAGCAGCGTATCGGCCGCATCGACCGGGTGGGTCAGCAGCACGCCACGATCCGCATCGTCAACTTGCACTACGAGGGGACGGTCGAGACGGACGTATACCGCGCTCTCAGAAGCCGCATCGGCTTGTTCGAGACCGTGGTAGGCCGCCTGCAGCCGATCCTGGCCGAGCTGCCGCAGGCCATCACCAGGGCCGTTCTGCCGGCAGCCGCGCAGCTGGGCGCGAGCAGCGCTGACATCGTTGCTGACATCGAAAGCCGCGCCAGTGAAGCCCAGGCCGGGGCCGGCTTCGACATCGACGCCGTAGTGAGCGACCATCTCACCATACCGGAGCGCCCTCGGTCGCCAGTCACGATGGACGACCTCAACCGTGTGATCTCCGATCCCGACCTGTTGCCCCAGGGCACCGAGATTCAACCGCTCGGCCGCCGCGAATACGGGCTGTTGGCGCCCGGCATGACCGAACCGGTGCGGGCCACCACCGACCCTGCCTACTACGAGGAGCATCCCGAAAGCGTAGAGCTGTGGTCCCCCGGAAGTCCGCTGTTCAAGCCGCCGGAGTTCCTGCCGCGTGCCGACCAGTTGCCGTCAAGCCAGACCCTCAAGGACATTCTGGAGCTGTAATTCGCGACGACTTGATGAATGGATGGACTACGTGGATAAGGTCAACCTCCACTAAGTGGCAGGGCCCTTGGCGAACTGCTCGGGCATCGTGTCCGGCGCAGCCACGAATCGGCTCATGCAACTCGGTCTGGGTCGGTTGGGTAGTCCGCCTCCGGCTCCACGATTTTCTTTTCTCACGGAGAACCTCCATCTCGGCTCGCAGCCCTGGCTATTGCTTCGAGCTGCTCGGTTACCTTGGCAACCAACCGTTCCAGCGATTCCACGCGGGCAGCAAGCTGCTCGATCGTCACGTCGGTGCGTTTCGGCTCCCGGCGCCGGCGTGACCTCGACCAAGTAGCGAACGCGGGATACCTCTTGCTCAGATACTTGCTGTCGATCTTCACCGGAGCGCTCTTGAGCAGCCGCCTACCTTCCTTGTTCAAGAGGTAGCGGCCTCTGCTCGGCCGGTCCAGTACGCCGGCGGCGTACAGGTACTGGACTGCCCAATTCACGCGACTGATAACCTTGGTGGTGGATATGCCACTCGTCAGTTCGGAGAGATCGGATCGTGAGAAAACAAACCGGGATTCAACCACCTCCCGCACGTCACCTGTCCGCCATCCCTCCGGAGGGGCTTCGTGGAGAGCATCAAGGACCGCGCGGGTGAACACTGACTGGTCAGGTACAGCCATGCCAAGACCTCCCGTAGCGACAGTACCAGCACCCACCACCAAGCCGCAAGATGATGATCTTACACTCTTGTGCTATCGAGAGGAAACCGATCCCGCCATGCTGGCCATGCTGGAGCCGGCGTTGCTCTGGTGCGCGAAGCCACAGCCGAGGTCGACATTCTGTACGATCTTAGATTATTCGTCGTCGATGGTAACCGCACGTCGCGCAATGAACAGCCCGACGATTGGAACCTTTGGGAAGCGTCTCGAAAGTACTGCCTGAGCTGCTTTGAAGTGTGCCCCGGTTGTAAGCACGTCATCGACAACCATCAACCCGTTCGGTCTCGGCTCTGTCAGATGTTCATCGACGATGTAACCAGCTTCGATCTGCTCAGGCCGCGGACGATCTTCCGTCTCGTGTGCCGCCTTCGTACTCTCCACCTGAACGATCAATTCCCGTAGGTCTATCGGAGGATGATGGCGTATGCTGCGAAGCACTTGCGTCATTCTATCGTCGTAGTCGGGATGGGAGCGTGCCTTTGATGGTGGTACTGGTACGAAAGTCCATCTGCCGAGGTATTCTTCTCTGAAGACGTTTCGAATCGCTACTGCAGCCGTGCTGATGGCTGACTCTTTGTAGCGCCATTCATACAGCCCGCGCCGGTTCATCGGCTTTTTCAAGTTGATGATCAACTGATTGGTCTGACTATATTTGGGTCCGCCTCCGGAAGTGTACTCTCCTATGAACAAGCACTTGTCGGTATCTTCGATGAAATAGTGCTCGGACCTCGTCAATTCGTCAATTAGGCTCGCCCGCCGCGGGAAATTCCCGCTTGATGTCGCCATAGTCTTTAACTTTTATTGCCCCCTGAGCTTCAAGCCTTACTGGCCACTCCAAACCGCGCCTGAAGCAACTGTCCAGAATGAACAGCTTGCGTCCCTGCCTCAGTGCCTGCCGTCCCTGGAGCAAGGCCCCTGAGCTCTCGCCCGCCTCCACAATGACAGTTGCGAGAGCCAAAGCAGACATGGTGGCGTTTCGCTCAGGGAAGAAGGCCCGGTTCCAACGATAGTCGTGCTGTTCGTATCGACGAACCGGCACTTGGCTGATCAATAGATGGTTGTCGGCGATTTTCCGTTGGAGTGCTGCGTTGGTCTTCGGATACGTCGACGATAATGGAGTTCCGATAACAGCGATGGTTTCACCCCCTGCCGCAATAGCTGTCTCGTGAGCTGTCGTGTCCACACCGGCGGCAAGTCCAGAGGCGACGGTGAAGCCGTCCGCGACTAACGCCCGTGTGAGCTTTCGGGTCCGTGCCAATCCCTCGGAGCTGGCCTTGCGCGTACCGACCACAGCCACAGAGGGTGTCCACACAAGTTCCCAGCGGCCTGCGAAGTAGAGCAGCTCGACGGGATAGGCCGCGTCGCGTAGCTGCGGCGGGTACTCGGCGTCACCATGTACCCGCACCCCGAACCGCATCACCCCGGCCGCTTCGAAATGCCTGCGCACCGCTGCGGCGTATTGCTCCGCGGTCTCGGGGGAGACGAAATCCGATGGGAGACTGCCTGGTGACTCCGAAAATCGGCACGCCAGCCTTTTGAAGGTCGTGCCCGGCTGAGCCCACAAAGCCTCATACGCTCCCATCTCCCGGTAGGGCGAGAGAGTCCGTACAGATTCCGGAATAGCGGTCGTCATGGAGTCTCTCCGCGGGCAACGACGCTCTGCCGTTCGCTACGTCGATCACGACGCAGCGAATCGACGGCAGCCTTGAGGCCGTGACGGACCGCTTCACGGATCAGTAGGCTACGCGACACATTCAACTTGCGCGCCGCCGTGTCCAGTCGCTCATCAAGCGGCACCGGCAGCGACACGTGACGGGCCGGCGCCATCCGTTCACCAGATAGCTTTCGGGCCGGCCCAGGCTGCTCAACTGCTTCAGTTGCCATTCGTTCCTTTCCCTTGGGAGGCAGACTATACCTATCCAAACGTATAGTCAACCGGCCACTGACCCGAGCACTCAGCAGCAGATTAGTCACCCATAAAGCAGGGAGTGCGGCATACAGCGTCCGAAGCAGTAGGTCGTGATCGTGCAGATCACATGCCATGCTGGTGAGCCGCTGGAATTCAGTTGGCGCCGGTCTGGGCGACAGGCTGGTGATCGGTCATCCGGCGACGAAAGCTGTGACCACCGCGCAGGTCGCACGGATCGAGCCCCACGTTCGTCAATTCAGCGGATCGCTTGTTGTCCGGCGCGGGCACTCGGGCCATGAGTTGTGG
>JAPPJZ010000073.1 GCA_028874365.1 Chloroflexota bacterium
AGACATCCAATCTAAACCGCAATTCGAAGGTTCTCGATTTTGTCCAGTTTGGTGGCCCCAACGGGATTCGAACCCGTGCTACCAGCTTGAAAGGCTGGCGTCCTAGGCCTCTAGACGATGGGGCCGACCGATCCTCAGCTTACATGGGCCGCCGACCTCCACCGTTGTCCTATCTGCCGCCTGTCAACTCCGACATCGCCGCAGCAAACCCCGGTGCGGCGCCCTCCAACTCCCGTTGCTCGACGCAATACGAGATGCGGAAATAGCCCTCCATACCGAAGCCTCGACCCGGTACGACCAGCACGCCGTGACGCTGCAGCGCAGCCACCAACTCCATCTCGTCCTCGACCGGCGACTTCGGAAACATGTAGAACGCGCCCTCTGGCTTACGCACCTCGTATCCGGCCGAGGTCAACACGTCGTAGAGATAGTCGCGCTTCTGCTGGTAGTCAGTCGTGTCGATCGTGACCGTCTGCAGGTTGCGAACCAGGTGTTGCATGATCGCCGGCGCGTTGACGAAGCCGAGCACCCGATTGCAGAAGATCAGCGCATCCATTAGCAGTCCGCCGTCGTCGTACTCCGGGTGCACGGCGATGTAGCCGATCCGATCGCCGGGCAACGCCAGGTCCTTCGCGTGCGACGTGACCGTGATCGTGCGCTCGTACGCAAGTTGCGGGAACGGGTACGCGTGCTCGTCGAACAGGATCTTGCGATACGGCTCATCGCTGACCAGGAAGATCTCAGTGCCGAAATCGGACGACTTCGTCCGCAACAGGTCCGCCAGCGCCTCGATCAACGAGGCCGGATACATCGCGCCCGAGGGATTGTTGGGCGAGTTGACGATCACCATCTTGGTGCGCGCCGACAGCTTGCTCTCGAGTTCCGCAAGGTCGGGAATGAAATGCTCGTCGCAGGCGACGACCACCGGCTTCGCTCCGTGGTTGGTGGCGTAGAACAGGTACTCGGCGAAATACGGGGCGAGAATGACGACCTCGTCGTCGCGATCGCAGAGTGAATGGACGACAACGTTGAGCGCCGCGGCGGCGCCGACGGTCATCACAATGTGGTCCGCGCCGTAGGAAAGCCCTGTCTCGTCCGACAGTGCATCCGCAACCGCCTGGCGAGTCTCGAGGTAGCCCGAGTTCGGCATGTAACGGTGCGCACCCGGCGAGTCCGAGGCGGCGAAGCTGCGCAGTTCATCAAAGAACTGCGGAGGCGGCTCGGCGATCGGGTTGCCAAGCGAGAGATCGAAGACGTTCTCGGCCCCCCGCTCCTGTCGGAGCTGAATACCCAGTTCGAACATGCGCCGAATCCAGGAGCTGTCCTCCATCGCCCGCTGAATGTCCGCCGCGATCGCCATCGTCGCTCCTCCAGGTTTGCCGCACACCCTGTCGTCCGCAGGCTACCCCAGCACCTCACCTGCCTGAGTGGCGACGAGCCGGCCGAAGTGAGGCCGTTGTCGCTTATGACTCGCCGGATACCGCTCCCCCACAGAGGCATACACTCCGACTTGGAGGCTGCGGATGAGCCAGCAGCGGGGGTACCGACGGCGTCCGGGCGATGTCGTACTCCGACGCGCTCGGCTGCAGACTGAGGTGATTCGCGCCGGTCCAGTCCGTCGGTTCCGCTTCACCCCGCGCGCCTGGATGGTCGTCCTGCTCTTCGCCTTCGTGATGGTGCTCGGTGGCGCCATCCTGCATCTCCCCGCCTCTTCCGCGACCGGCGAGTCGGTACCGTTCCTCGACGCGCTCTACACCTCGGTTTCAGCGGTCAGCGTCACCGGACTGACCCGCTTCGATACCGCCGAGACCTTCTCGCACTTCGGCGAGTTCGTCACCTTGGCGCTGTTCCAGGTCGGCGGCCTGGGCGTGACCATGTACGCCGGCATCCTCATCGTGCTCGCTGGACAACGGCTGGGCATGCGCGGCCGTGCGTTCTTTGGACTCGAACTGATGACCACCAGCGCCGACGGATCGGGAGCGTCGGTGCTGCTACGTCGGGTGATGATCTACACCGCCATCGTGGAATTCACCACCTTCATCCTGCTGCTGCCCTGGTTCATGCTCGAGCAGCCCGGGGGCATCTCAATGGGGCGGGCAGTCTGGCTGGCGGGATACCACGCCATCTCCTCCTTCAACAACGCCGGCTTCGACCTGATGGGCGGCAGCAATAGCTTCGTCGGTCAGGCCCACCAAGTCTGGCCGATGCTGGTCATGGGTGTCTCGGCCTTCCTCGGGTCGCTTTCGTTCCTGACGGTATTCAACCTGCGCCAGCCTCGGCGGCGCTGGACGCTCGACACGAAGCTCGTCCTGACCGGAATGACACTACTGCTGTTGGTCGGGATGGCCTTCTTCCTGATCGCCGACTGGTCGCGGATGTTCGCCGATCAGAATGCGGGAACCAAGCTGGTCAACTCATTGTTCCTCTCCGTCAACCGCACGACCGGAATGACGACGGTTCCGCTGAGCGAGGCGAGCGCGGACACGTCGCTGGCGATGATCATCCTGATGTTCATCGGCGGCGCCTCGACCTCTACCGCATCCGGAATCAAGATCGGCTCATTCATGGTGGTCACGTTCGGCGTGATCTCGGCGCTGATCGGTTCCGGCCGCGTCGTCGCATTCGGTCGAGAGATTCCCGCCTCGGTCGTGCTCAGAGCGAACGCGCTCGTCCTGATCGCGCTGGGCGGTTACGCCTTCGGACTGCTCCTCTTCATCGCTGTCGACCCCAACATCGACATCCTCCCCGCGGCATTCGATGTAATGTCGGCGCTGGCCAATTGTGGCTGGACGATGGGCGCCTCTCAGGCCGCAACCGGGGCCGCAGCCAATATTCTGATCCTGATGATGTTCGCAGGACGACTGGGACCGCTGGTGATCACCAGCCTGATCCCGGACCGCCCGCGCGAACACTACCGCTACCCGACCGAAGCGGTGCGGATCGGCTAGGAGCCAACATGCAAGTCGCCGTACTGGGACTGGGACGCTTCGGCGCGCACCTCGCCGAAGCGCTCGACGACCTGGGCCACGAAGTCCTGGCCATCGACCTCGACGAAGGCAACGTCCATGAGCTCGCTCCCAGAGTCACCGACGCCAGGATCGCCGACATCACCGACATCGACGCCCTGCGCGCCCTGTCACTGCGTGAGGTCGACGTCGCCGTCGTCGCGACAGCTGACTTGGAAGCCTCCGTGCTCGCGATGATGAACCTCAAGCAACTCGATGTCGAGGTGATCTACGCGAAAGCCTCGTCCGACCGTCACCAGCGCATCCTGCGCCTGCTCGGCGCGCAACGAGTGATCCGCCCCGAACGCGACGGCGCCGAGCGCTTCGCGCACATCATCCAGGTCGCTTCGGCCAGCGACTTCCTGCCGCTAACGCCCAACTACGGAATCGGTGTGTTCCCAATTCCGGCCACCTGGGTCGGCCAGACAATCGAGTGGGCCATGCAACGCACCGGCGACCGACGTCTGATCGCCGTCGTGCGCGAGGACGAAGTGATGATCAACCCGGTCACGAGCGAATCGATCTACGCAGGAGACCGGTTCGTCTTCTCCGCGCTGGACCAGCAACTAGGCGAGCCGCTCGACGGTCGTCGCTGATTCGCGATAACGCCGCCGCAGCCACACGACAAAGGGGCCGATGCATTCGCATCGGCCCCTTGCGATGGGAGTGGTAGCGGGAGTGGGATTCGAACCCACGACCTCCGGGTTATGAGCCCGACGAGCTACCGCTGCTCTATCCCGCAACGCGGGGAGATGGTGAATGAGATGCGTACGTATGTAGTTGACGCTGCTTCGAGCTGCCTGTCCGCGTCGCAGCGCCTGCTGCGCGTGGCGTAGGGCAGGTCAAGCCGTTCGGCCATTAGTACGACTCAGCTGCACCCGTTACCGGGCTTCCACCTGTCGCCT
>JAPPJZ010000011.1 GCA_028874365.1 Chloroflexota bacterium
GCTCATGACCAGGCGCAGTACGACAGTACCGCGCACCAAGAGGTTCTCCGCGACTTCAGCGAGCATCGCCGCGCCGATCGAGTGAGCGTGGTATGCGCGGACGAGTACCGAGGCCACCGGCACCATCGTTGCCGCTACCGCCGACAACGGCACTGGGCTCTCGCTACTGGCGGCAGGGATGGTTCTTGACCCATGCGCTGCTGTGGTTCGGGGGCAAGGCTCGGGCGATGGCGATGCGCTCGCACCCGGCGCGACACCTCTTCAACGGACGAGGCCCATGGAGTCGACGCCGTGCCTGCCTGCCCGGCACGATCGTCATCGCTCGCGGTGACGGACGCCATCGACACTGTGGCGGCGGCGAGCGGGTCGGCGTCTGGCTGCTGTCGCGCCGGATCGGTTCACCGTCGTTCACGTGGTTCACGACCTTGATTGCGCTCGAGTCGCCACATAGGGTCCCTTCGAGATTCACTGAGGCAGGTCGATGGCGAGCATCACGATCCACAATCTCGACGACAAGGTGGAGACGAGGTTGAGGCTGCGGGCGGTCGCGCACGGCCGCTCCATGGAGGAGGAAGTGCGGGTCATACTGCGCCGGGCGGTCGAGGCCGACGCTGGGCCGGACAACCTGGACGAGGCCATTCGCGCTCGCTTCGGGCCCGTGCGCAGCGTGGAGCCGGTGACGGCGCGCGGGACGCCGGTGCAAGGGCGGCTCAAGCTCGACTGATCAATAGCAATGTCCGTTCTCTGCTCCAGCGTCGCGCTTTCCGAGGGGATGTGCGCAACACCGACCGCCGCGCTGTCCGGCGGAACGCTGTCTTGCGCCTCCGCCTCTCCTCGGTGAGAGCGATCAAGAACATTGGGAGGTGGTGATGTCGAGAGTTTCAGACCCCAATGGGATCTACCGCCTGTGCCGGCGCACCTTCCTGGCCTCAGGCTTCGCCACTGCATTTTGCAGCCGGGATCGCTGTCCAGCGGGTGGCCGCGTCCGACGGTCCCGCGATAGAATGTGTTTGGGGTCTCGGTGAGGACGTCATGGCCGTCCTGGGCGACAAGGCCAAGGGCACCTTCGCGGAGCGCGAGGCCGCGTTCCGCGACGTGATGGCCAGAGGCTTCGACGTTCCACTCGTCGCCCGTTTCGTGCTCGGGCGCCATTGGAAAGCGGCGACGAAGGAGCAGCGTGCGGCGTTTACATCGATCCTTCTCGACTTCCTCGCACGTATTTACACGCTGCGCTTCGATTCCTATTCCTACGGTGGCGAGCGGTTCACGGTGCGCTCGGCCATCGCCGACGAGAGCGGCGGCGCCGTCGTGCGCGCGCAAGTTATCCGATCATCCGGTGCCGAACCCGTCGGGCTCGATTTCCGGGTCCGCTGGGAGAACGGGACGCCCAGGGTCATCGACCTCCATGTCGAGGGCATCAGCATGCTGCACACGCATCGGGTCGAGTTCGGCTCGGTCATCGACCGCAAGGGCATCGGCGGGCTCCTGAGCGACATCCGGGCGCCCATTGAGACGCCGATCGAGGACGCGGCGGCACGGCGGCGGAGCACGCGAAACGTCCCTCGCCGTCGCTCCGCTGACTTCGCCACTGCGGCGGTGAGGTCGGGCGCATGCAGCTGACGCGATACAGCGACTACGCGTTGCGGGTTCTCATGTATCTGGCGCTCAGCGGCCACCGGCGCTGTACCACCCGAGAGATCGCCGAGGCCTACGGCATCTCCGAGAGTCACCTCACGAAAGTGATCCATCATTTGGGCCGAAGCGGCTTTGTCACGACGATCAGAGGCGAAGGTGGCGGGCTGGAACTGGCCGGACCGGCGAGCATGATCAACCTCGGTGCCGTTTACCGCGAGTTCGAGCCCGACTTCGAGTTGGCCGAGTGCTTCGGGAACAGAGAGAGGTGCAGCTGTCCGATCGCAGGTTACTGTGAGCTGACGCGTGTGCTGGAGTTGGCCCTGCAGGCGTTCTTCGAGGTCCTGGATCGGCATACGCTTGAGGACTTGATGACGCCGACTCCCGCGCTAAGGCGCGTGCTGATCACCGGCGAGTAGGGGGACACAGGCCCGGTCGCATCAGCGTTTGAGATACACCAGCGCCTGGACCGAGTTTCGATGGATCGGGACGATCCTGCCAATGCCGCAGACGCACAACGCCGCCCTCAAGGCGTTGGACGGCGCGCACAGCAGGAAAGCGGTGTACAGCTGCATAAGACGCTTCGTGGTCATGAACATGGCTCGAATGCCGTCCGGTTGCCGACATCAGGGCATGCGCCCGCGGCCCAGGACCACCGCCCGGTCGAGCTTGTCGATCGTGGCCGCGGTCGTCTCCACGAACTTCATGGCGTCGCCGCCAGCGAAGCGGCAGCTCACGCGAATCCAAAGCACGCCGTCCTGCCTGCCGATGATCGGCTCCATTGCCATGGTCGAACTTTGGGGACGCCGGGCGCTCAACACCACCCGAATCGTTCTGGCGACAGCGACGGCCCAGCAGACTACGGTTGAAACGGTGCAACCATCGGATCTGGGGACAGCGCGCTGTCGCCGCGCCTCGCAGACACGTGAGCCACTGGGTAGAATAACCACGAGGCACCCGCACACTTTGGAACCGGAGGAAGACGCAGTTGAACAGGGTCGGTTTGGAGGAATCGCTGCTCGGGACGATTGGCGAGTTGTTCTCTACCTGGTGGTGGCTGATTGCGCTGGTTGTCGCTCTGGCGATTCTGCGAGAAGTCGTTTTCGGGCGCCGGTCTCGCCGAAATCAGAAGTATCGCGGAGGTCAAATTCGCTCCTTTGAAAGACGTCGGAGAAGCGACGAACGATGGCAGGCAGAAGCTTCCACATTCGATGCATCGCGCCTCGGTGATCCAAAAGCTCAAATGGAGTTCATATCCGGAGTCGATTTCGAGGCGCGTCGGCTGCTCAACAAGTCGGAATTCGGGATTCTCCGGCTTCTTGAGAAGGTGACCGGCGAGATGGGCCATGGGTATCGCGTCATGGCTCAGACAAGTTTGGGAGAGGTAATCGCTCCACACTCCGAATCGGCATCCGACGAACTGCGCGAGCTCGCGTTTCGCTCGATAAACAGCAAGCGTCTGGACTTCTTGGTCATCGACCGTACGGGAATGCCAGCGCTCGCAGTGGAGTATCAGGGGCATGGCCACTACCAGAACAGGGCATTCATGCGCGATGCCGTGAAGCGGGAAGCGGTCAGGAAAGCCGGAATACGGCTCTTGGAGATTCAAGCCGAATACGACGTCACGGTCTTGGAAAGCCAGGTCCGCTCAGAGTTGCAGCCCAGCCAGGCGCAGGAAGGCCGAAGACCGGTCGTGTCCTCGGTTGCGCCGAATGCGCGCCGGCCCGTCAGACCTATGTCGCCGAACGCACGGTGAGTTGACGAGCCAACTGCCAAAGCAGAGATAGGCTGACCGCCGGCACCGGCAGGAGGCGGTGCCGGCGGCGAAGGGGCGGGCGCGACGGACAGGGAGGGATCCGTACCCGCCCCGGTGCGGCCATGTCCGCCAGCAATTTAAGCGTTGCCATTGCGATGAACGCCAATACCGATTTCTTAGATTGTCGATAAACAGAGCTTATGGCCTGGCGATGGCCAGCAAGTCGTAGCCCATTGACGCCAGGGCGACGCGGCAGGCCGCGGCGTCCAGCCATCCGACCAGCGGATCTCTGACCACGGCCCTCTCGGACAGCAGGCTCTCGGCCCGGACGCTCGTGACCCGGAAGCCGGCTTCTGCGAGATCGCCGCGCACCTCCGGGAGCGTGTAGAGATGGTAGAAGAGCCGGATCTATCCGTTGTCCTGGCCGCGCTTGTAGAGGATGTA
>JAPPJZ010000042.1 GCA_028874365.1 Chloroflexota bacterium
TGGTCGCCAGAAACAAACCGACCGCCACAATCGTGGCGGCCGCCAGCGTCAGTCCGGGAATGATGCGCCGTTTCTGCTGCGCGTCGTGCTTGCGGATGAGGCGGTCGATTCGGGACGTCATGCTGTCCCTCCCTTCGATGCGAACCTCCTCTGTCCATCTCCGACACTAGGCCTCTCAAGGCGCCCCTGCAAAAGTCGCCGGTGGTTCACATGACTTCGTTGAAGTCGTTGCCTGAACTGCCTATGGCTGCCGACCTCGCGGGCTGCTGAGCTGCGGATAGCAGGCCTCGGCTCTGACGTTGATCGACGGCTGGACGCTGGCTTTGCCACGCCCGCGTCTGAGTCCGGTAGAGGAGAAGGTGGGCTGCGGCGTCAGAGGCCGGTCTCGGGCGGCTCGGCTACGCAGCGGCCGCCTCGAGGTCGGTCAGGCGGGTGAGGTTGTAGGCGGCGGTGAGTTCGAGCCACAGCTTGGTGCTCGCCGGCCGAGGTAGTGCAGCTTGCCGCCGGCACCCACCGTCGCCGGGACCCTCACGTCGCGCTCGACCATCGCCAGGTCGGCGTGCAGGTCGGCGCGGTGAACCCTATAGGCCGGCTGCGAGTGGAGCGACGACGGCTCGAACTGGCGCAGCGCCTGATCGGCGCCTCTCGGCTGACCCCGCTCCGGCAGATGTGGTCTGGCCTGAGCGATGGCGCGGTCGCGAGCAGGACAGACGACACTCGGCCTTCGAATGTCTGAGCGGCTTGGCGCTGGGATTGCCGGATGGCTGAACGATGCGAGAGCGAGAGCCGGGCTCAGTGAACCTGGGGTCCGCGATACCCAGCGGCACGAAGGAGGCAATCGTCGGGTGCACATTCGTGGCGTCGTTGACTCAATCATCGATCGGGGGGAGGACCACCACACTAAGGCTGAAGTTGCCGACACCCGAGAGGTCAATCGAACGATGCGGAAAAGGAGGCGCTCACGGGAAGCAGGTATCACACAAGGCCTGAACACGGCTGGTGAGGGGTGCACTGATCGACCAGCAATCTTCGTAGACGGACGAGTCATCAGTCCTTAGGATTTGCTGTCCCAGTCCAGGGAGGCTTGGTAGTCCGGCTTGAACAGATGGAGACACAGGCATAGCCTCTCCTGTGCCAGCGATACAGAACGGACTCTTGATGACGCTCACCCGCAAGTTGATGCTCGGCATGGCAGTCCTGATCGGCGCGTTCGCGGTGATGACCCTCATCGTAGGATCGATCGAAGCCGCGACGACCTCCACTATTGGGAGCTCAAATGGGGGAGATGGAGTTCGGCGGGGAGCCGCGGGTCGCAGTCGCATGAGCAGATGTTTGTGAGTCCTCAACGATCTCTCACGCGCCGATGGCGTCGACGA
This sequence comes from Chloroflexota bacterium, assembly GCA_028874365.1. GTDB lineage: Bacteria > Chloroflexota > Dehalococcoidia > Bin125 > Bin125 > Bin125. Next base: position 1,377 of record JAPPJZ010000042.1, read on the forward strand.
CTGTTGGTACTGATCCGACGGCTCTGTTTGGTAGTGCGTCACCGGCGAGCGGAGGTCCCTGCCAAACGGTCGTTGAGTGCACCCTCACGCACTGGGGCTGGTACTGCGTCGTCTACATCGTCTGTCCATAAGGGCCGAGTCGCGTCTGTGCCGGCTGGACGCTGAGACCTGATCGGACGAATCGACGTGCACGGGAGTCTACGCTCGCGGCTGGACGCTCGACTCACGCGGCGACGCGTGCTGCGGTCGGCGTATGCCGCTGGCGTGGGGGTGGCAGGCATGGCGTTGGTCGGCTGCGGCGAGGATGAAGAGGCCGGTTCTCCTCCGACGCCAAGCGCACAATCCGCGAGTCAACAATCCAGCGACGCCCGACAGGACGTGGCGAGTCAGGGTCAGGGCCGCCCGGTCTTGACACAAGAGGATGGTGAACAGACCCAGTCCGCGGAACCAACGGGCCCGCAGCAGCCTGGGGCCCGTCAATCACAAAGTGACGCTGCCGCTCAGCAATCATCAGCGGTTCCTGCGCGGGAGGATCTCGTCAATCCGCTTGAGTGGCGAGAGCGATACCACTGGCGCCAGCTGGCCGCGCTGCACGACCCTCCACTCACCCCAACGGTGGGCGGGACGCTCACCGTTGAGAGCGCGGCGGTGGACAGCTGGGATCCGTTTGCGGCCTGGGAACCCGAGCTTGAAGCGGCGCAGTCTGGGCACCTGCTACCACTGGTCTACAGCCGGCTGGTCGAACTGGACATCTCGGACCGCTCCGATGCGCATTGGACGTTGGTCCAGGGCGATCTGGCCGTTGGCTGGGAGTGGCTGGACCCGACGACTCTTTCATTCTCGCTCCGACCGGGTGTCTTCTGGCCAGATGAATCGCCGACCGACGGTCGGCCGCTCGACGCCGTCGACGTGGCCTTGTCCTACGCCGCGCTCATGGAGCCGGGAACGAGGCAGGCACCGATCTACGAGGCGGTCGAGCGCGTCGAGGCCAACATCGGCGAAGGCGACCGCGGTGTGATCTTCCGGTTGCGCGAGCCGAGCGCCCCGCTCCTGAATCAGATCACCTCGCCCTGGCATGTCGTCTTGCCGGCCGAGGTCGTGAGCGGCTCGCAGCGGGTCGACCTGTCGCAACGGTCGATTGGCACGGGGCCGTTCGACTTGAACCGTTCCGACGGGCGCTCCAGCTGGGTCGTGACGCGCAACCCGGCCTACCACCGCAGCGATGCCGGCGGCCTGGCGTTGCCCTACCTGGATGAAGTGCGGGGCGAAGACTACGCCGTCCGCGACCAGCTCGGCAATCCGCCGCCCGGCGGCGCCAGGTGGGCGGCCTGGGAGAGCGGGGCGGCGCAGGCGATTGCATTGGACGGCCCGGCCGACGCCCGACGCGCGCTGGATGCCCAGCCCGACGCCCAGCTGCAGGTCACCCCGCCGACTCCGTCCGGCGGTCCGCACTTCACGTTCCGATCGCTCGCCGAGGGACCGTTCGCCGACGCGCGGGTGCGGCGGGCGCTCTCGATGGCGCTGCATCGCGGCAATCTGGTGGCGCTGGTCTATGACGGCTTCGCCGCCCTCGACGCCGCCCAGAACTGGACCTTCTTCCGCGACAGCGCAGAATCGTCCGGCGAACTGCGCCAGTGGCACTGGGAGGAGGACGAACTGGGGCAAGCCCAGCAGTACGAGCCGAATCAGGCGCTCGCGCTGCTCGCGGCGGCTGGCTACAGCGAGGAGAATCCGCTGACGCTCGGCGTCGATATGGCGCCGGCGCTGAATCCTGCCGGCAACCCCTACGATCCCGGCGCGCAGCGGATCGCCGATTTCGTCGCCCAGCAGTGGGAGCAATATCTCTTCGGCGCCGTGGAGGTGCGCCGGCTGGAGCGCATCTGGGCCCAGTTCACCGACTCCCAAGGCGGTGTGTGGTTCATTCCCGAGCCCGATCCTGGAGCCGGTCTGGTCTTCCAGGATCCCGCAGATACCGAGATCTACGACGCCGACGCCGACGATCTGGCCTACGCCAGCCTGCACTCGGCGGGCCGCTACAACCGGGCCGGGATCAACGACGCGGAGACTGACGAGTGGGCGGTTGCGCAGCGGAGGGCGCTCGATTCGCTCGAGCGGGCCGATCTGCTGGAGCAGATTCGGCGCAAGGAACAGGAGGAGGTCTGGCGCATCCTGCTGGTCAACCCCTACGGTGTGCGCGTCCGCCGCACGGGCGTCTTCAACCTGCTCGACACCTACTACGCCAAGAGCTTGCAGCTCGCTCCCGATCAGTTGAAGCGCGTGTGGCTCGAGCCGTAACCTCCCTGCTACCGGA
>JAPPJZ010000012.1 GCA_028874365.1 Chloroflexota bacterium
AACCGGTGATAAGGGTTTTGCAGACCCCTGCCTTACCACTTGGCCACGTCGCCGGAAACGCAGGTGAGTTGTCTGGAGCGGAAGAAGGGATTCGAACCCTCGACCTTCTCCTTGGCAAGGAGACGCGCTACCGCTGCGCCACTTCCGCTCGATGGGGACATTGTAGCCGCCGGCGGTACCTGCAGAGGAGCGGCGTTGTCCGCATGTTGGTGCCGAGGAAGAGACTCGAACTCTTACGCTCGCAATGAGCACAGCGCCCTCAACGCTGCGTGTCTACCAGTTCCACCACCTCGGCAGAGAAGGCTGGATGCTCTGGCAGGGGTGGCAGGACTCGAACCCGCGACCTACGGTTTTGGAGACCGTTGCTCTGCCAAACTGAGCTACACCCCTCCGTAGGGAACGAGCATAGCAGGTATCGGGGCCGGCTCGGGTGGTCGGGAGGCCGTGTGATGTCACCGTGACGCACTCGTGATGCGGGTGTGATGTACCTATGCTGGAGCAGTACGGGCAAGGAATAATCAGCCTGGAGGATAGAAATTATGTTGGATCTGCAAGCCGAAAGCGAAGGGGATGTCCTCGTTCTCCTGCCGTCAGGCAGAATCGACGGCGCCACTGCCAAGGCCTATGAGGAAGACCTGATCGCGCGAATCGACAAAGGCCAGGTCAAGATCCTGATGAGCTGTGAGTCTGTGGAATATATTTCGTCGGCGGGACTGCGGGTGCTCTTGATGGCGTCACGGCGGGCGGGCGAAGCCGCGGGCAAGCTGGTTCTGTGCGCCGTCCGCGCGCCGGTGCTGGATGTGTTCAAATTCTCGGGGTTCGCCGAGATCATTCCGATTCATGACGATCGCGACACGGCTCTAGAAGCGTTCTAGGGGTCGCTTCAGCTCGCGCCGCGGCCAAGCGCTGACTGGATGCGCTCGGGGTAGTCGCTGACGATCCCTGTGGCTCCCAACTCGATGCACTGCTGGATGTCTGCGGGCTCGTTGACCGTCCAGACGAAGGTTGCCATGTCGTGCGCCTGACAGGCGGCGACGTTTTCGGCGGTCAGTCCCGAGCCATGCATGGAAATCCCGTCTAATCGATGCTCGGCCGCAATCCTCCAGATGTCGGGTGTCGGGGAGAGGCAGAGGTGGGCGATGCGTCGTCCCGGGCGCGCGCGGTTGGCCAGTTCGATCACGGTCTCGGAGTCGAAACTCCAGAGCCAGCTCCAGGGCAAGGGGTCTGCTCGTTCAATCTCAGCCAGGACCGCGTCGGAAAGCGCCGCGACGTCATCGCCGGGCGTCACTTTGAGTTCGACGATGAGCAGCATGCGACCCCGGACGAGTTCGAGTGCTTCGCGCAGGGTCGGGATGCGCTCACCATTGCCCGCGTCGACATCCTGAAGCTCGGCGAGCGTCATGTCTGCGATCCGGCCGATCGCGTTGGTGGTGCGATCGAGCTGGTCGTCGTGGATCAGCACTGGCACGCCGTCGGCGCAGAGGCGGACGTCGATTTCCACGCCGTCGCAGCCCATGTCGAGGGCGCGTCGGATTCCTGCCAGCGTGTTCTCCGGTGCGTGACCCATCGTCGTGCGGTGGGCGATCACCAGCGGGGTATCGTGAGACATCGGCGAGCTCGATTGCGGTGGCTCTGGGGAGACGGCGGGAATGCGCAACGAGGATATCGCCGGCTTGTTCGACGCGAGTGGCGGCGGCTATGAGTCCTCCGCCGCGGAGTTGATCCAGCTTGCGGCATCGGAACTGGTGGAACGGCTTGAACTGACGTCGAGCGACGACTTCGTCGACCTGGGCTGCGGAGCCGGTGCGCTGATCGCTCAGGCTGAAGCCAAGCTGACGCACGGCAGCGCGATCGGGATTGACCTCTCGCGCGTCCAACTCGAGCTGGCACGCGAGCGGTTTCGTCTCTCGCCAGTTCAGCCCCTCTTCGTCCAGGAAGATGCGGGGGCCAACGGCCTGCGCAATCGCTCGGCCGACGCGGTGGGCCTGGGTCTCGTGTTGCCGTACGCGGACCGGCCGCAACAGTTGCTGAAGGAGGCGACGCGCCTGACCCGGCTCGGCGGGCGCGTTGCGGCGACGGTGATCGGATCGCCGTTCTTCGGCGGTCCCGGGACGAGGCTGCTGGGCCTATTGGAGCGGCGCGGGGTCGCGTGGCCGGAGGTGGAGTTGCAGTTCGATCCGCGCGAAGCCGTGCGGCTGGCGTTGCTCTGCGAGATCGACGATCGACGTTTGGATGATGTCACGATCGAGGAGATCGAGCGTGAGTTCTGGTGGGACGACTTCGACGCCTGGTGGCGAATGCTGAGGCTGTTTGGATTCCTGCCGCGAGGGCGGGAGCGCATGATCGAGTCGATTGGTCGCGAGATGCGCGAAGATGATCGTGTCGTCGACCCTGACGGCAAAGTGCGCTGCGCCGTCCGGATCTGGTTGTTGTCGGCGACGGTGAGCGAAGGGGATCCGTGGGTATGACAACGACACGCCGAATCTCGGTCAACCTGCCCTGGAATCCTGATTTCGTCGACACGTTCCTCGCGCGCGCCCGATTGGCGGATGAGATCGGGATCGACACGATCAGCGTGATCGAGGGCTACGGCCACGACGCATTCACCGGCATGGCGCTGCTGGCACACGAGACGTCGAACGTGCGGATCTCGTCGGCGATCGTCAACGTGTTCTCGCGCACACCGGCGACTCTGGCGCAGAGCTTCGGCACCGTCGATCAGCTCTCCGGCGGCCGAGTCGTCGTCGGACTGGGCGCCAGCGCGCCCGGAGCGATCGAGCGATTTCACGGCGTCCCGTTCGAGCGTCCCTTCGCTCGGATTCGCGAGACGATCGAGCTGATTCGGCTCTACTGGTCGCGTGAGCGATTCAGCTACGACGGACCGACGATCCACGTGGAGCGAGCGCTGGTCAGCGGCATGGTTCCCGTCCAGCCGACGCCGCCGATTCACCTGGCCACGTTGAACCCCACGTCCGTGAAGATGACAGCAGAGTTGGCCGACGGCTGGATGCCCACCTGGATACCCAACGAGCGCGTGGCGGAGTCGATCGCGCAGGTGAAACGATGGTCGGTTGCTGCCGGTCGTTCCGAGGATGCGGTTGAGGTGCGGTCCCCCGGTTCGGCGACCGTTCTGCCTGATGCATCCAGGCAGGCGGAGATCGATCGAGGCTTCGCCCAGGGGCTCGCCTTCTTCGCGGTGCGCAACGGTCCGGGCTACTTCCACCAGTTCGAGCGCCAGGGATTCGCAGACGAGGTCGCGGCGATGCGCGAGGCCTGGCAATCGGACGGCGTCGGCGCGGCGACCGAGATCGCAATGGAGATCGCTCCGCGATTCTCGGTGCGCGGGTCATTGGACGACTGCGCCGCGCACCTGGACGAGCAAACGGCGCTCGGTGTCGATCTGCACCAGGTCTCGGTCGACACCGAGGATGATCGGGTCTGGGCGGACGCTCTTGCCTGGCTCGTCGGGTAACGTTCACTGAGGAATCGAACAACCCGACGTGAGAGTTCACGACCAACGATGAAGGGCTGACCAATGGCAAACACAGAGCTGGCCGCCGCGCTGGCGAAGTTCACTGATCGCGTGCTGCGCTGGACCGCGCAGTCGATGGAAGACCTGAGTCAGGACGAGGTCCACTTTCGGACCTACGACGGCCAAAATTGCATCGGCTTCGAGGCCTGGCACATCGCGCGTACGGCGGACAACCTGATTCACTTCGCCTTCGAGCGCGAACAGCCGATCTGGATGTCGAAAAATCTCTTCGAGGAATGGGGTTTGCCCAAAGTCGACCAGGGCACCGGCACCAGCTACGAGGAAGTCTCGAGCTGGGTCTTCCCCGACGGTGCGACGATCGCCGGCTACCTGAACGATGTCGCCGACGTCATCGTCCCGCGGATCGCGGACATGACGCCGGAGTACCTCGATTCGATCACGCGGATCGTCCCACAGGGCGAACTACCCAAATGGGAGATCATCGGACAGGTGATCATCAACCACTCGAACAACCACCTCGGCCAGATCAACGTCGGCCGCTCGATGCAGGGCAAAGAGGGACTCGGCTTCTAACCACGCTCTCTCCATCTCCCCCCGCGAAGCGGGGGGAGATGCCGAAGGCAGAGGGGGGCATCGCGCGGAGCAACCGGCAATGTCGAACTCAACGAAACTCGAATTGGTCGCGCCGCTCTCACTGAGCGAGCAGGTCGCCGCGACCCGTTCCGGCGAGCTGTCGCTGCAGGACCTGATTGCTCAGACGCTGGACCGGCTCGACGAGGTCAATCCGCTCGTACGGGCGATGCTGCCCGATCCGCGACAGCGCGAGCGTCTCTCGTCCGAAGCAGCGGGGTTGATGGAGCGATGGCCGTCCCCTGAAGACCGTCCGCCGCTGTACGGCGCGATGCTGGCGGTCAAGGACATCTTCAACGTCGACCGCATGCCGACCCGCGCGGGCTCCGCGGTGCCGCCCGAGTCGTTCAGCGGGCCCGAGGCAGATGTGGTGGCTCGGCTGCGCGCCGCCGGCGCCCTGGTCCTGGGCAAGGCCGTGACGACCGAGTTCGCCTTCTTCGCCTCGGGAGCGACGGCCAATCCACATAATCGCGATCACACGCCGGGCGGGTCGAGCAGCGGCTCGGCGGCTGCGGTCGCGGCGGGGATCGCTCCGCTGGCTCTGGGCTCTCAGACGGTTGGCTCTGTGATTCGTCCGGCGACGTTCTGCGGGGTGGTCGGATTCAAGCCGTCCTACGACCGTATTCCGACCGGCGGAACGCTCTACTACTCGCCTTCCGTCGACACGATCGGCTACTTCGTTCGCTCAGTCGCCGACGCGATCCTGGTGGCATCGACGATATTGCTGGGCTGGCGCGAGGGCGAAGACGATGAAGCGACCGCTCCGCGAATCGGCATACCGAACGGGGCCTTCCTAGAGCAGGCGGGCCCGGAGATGCACGATGCGCTTGAGGAAGCGGCCGGGAAGATCCGGGAAGCGGGTATCAGCGTGGAGCCCGCGCCCACGCTGCACGACATCGCCGACATCAACGTTCGCCATCGCCACATGACGACATTCGAGTTCGCCGAAACGCACGACGAGCGATACGCGCGATACGGCGCGATGTTCCGACCGGAGAGCGCTCGTCTCTACGAGCAGGGGAAGCGGATCTCAGTGGCCGATGCCGAGGCCGGCCGAGCCAGTCGGATTGCCTTGCGCCAGCGCCTGCACGAGCGCATGGATCGCGCCGGGATCGACGCCTGGCTCGCGCCCTCGGCGGTGGGACCGGCGCCGGAGGGTCTGGGCTCGACCGGTGAACCGGCGATGAATCTGCCCTGGACGCACGCCGGGATGCCAGTGATCAACCTGCCCTTCGGCGAGTCGGGAGGTCTGCCGCTCGGTCTGTCGCTGGTCGGTCGGTTCGGCCACGACGAAACGCTGTTGGGTCAGGCCGCGATCGTAGAGTCGGCGTTGGCTGGCTAGCTGCGCCGCGATGCAGCCGGCGGGGCAGCACCCCGAACCCTGAGTCCCGATTCACACGCACGGAGTGTGCTGAGGCTGTCCGCGAAGGTGATGGCCGCGCTCAGCCACTTGCCGGGGAGGCGAAGAAGTTGGTCGAGCACCAGCGCATAGGTAGGGCGCGTGCTAGCGTCGTGGGCGGACTGGAGTGGAGGCTGACCAACGTCTGAGAGCGAGTGAAGGCCGCTGTTTGAGTCGAGCGGCCCGGAAGGCCTCGCGGACAGGCCAATGCGAGTGCATGGTCCGCCTAGATCGATTTCTCAATGTCACGGTTCTTCAACGGATGGGCGCTGGGCGCCCTGATTGCGGTGTCCTTCGTGGCGGCCCTGGTCGTCGGTTGTTCCGACGACGAGCAGCCGCAAGCGCAGCAGCAACAGACGGCGGCAGAGCAACAGGCTCAGCAGCAACAGCAACAGCAACAGCAACAGGAAGGCGAGCGGCCGGCACCGGCCAGCGCGGCCCAAACGCAAGAACAACAGCAGCAACAGTCCGACGCAGAGGCGGTCTCCGCGGAGCCGCTCAACGTTGTGGTCTCGACGCAGATTCTCGCGGATTGGGTTCGCCAGATTGGCGGCGAGCGGGTGAATGTGCGAGCGCTGGTCCCGGCCGGGGCAGATGCCCACATCCTCGAACTCACTGTGTCAGACATCCGCGCGATTGCAGACGCGGACCTAGTGGTGATCAACGGGGCCGGACTCGAATCGGCCTATGAAGACGTGATTCGGGAGAACGCCAGGATCGTGCTCGATCTCGCTGTCGCGATCGAGGAGGCCGGACATGAGCTCCTGCCATTCGGCGCGATGATGGGGGAGGACGACCATGAGGATGAGCACGGTCATGACGACGAGGAGATGCACGACGACGATCATGGTGCGGGCGAAGCCGTTGGTCGTTTGTTGATCGCCGACGCGCTGGAGGCGCACCTGTCGGTGATTGATCTCTCAACTCAGGAAGTCGACAGCGGAGTCTTCGAGATTGCCGCGCCGCGCGCTCGCGTGTTGCCGAGTCCGACGCACCGATTTGGCGTCGTCCTGGCTCGCGGACCCGAGGACGGCGACGACCGCGTGCACATCTTCGACGGCGGCGTCTTCCTCGTTGAGCATGGCGACCATTACGACCTGGTCACCGAGCCGGTCTCTCGGCACTCGCTCGAGATTGTCGAAGAGAACCCGATTCACTACGTCAACAGCCACGGCTGGACGGCCATCTTTGCCGACACCAGCGGTCACGTGATCCTGATCAACGAACACGATCTGGCCACGGCCCAGGGCGACTACGAGCCGATCGTGCTCGAGGCCGGTCCGCAGCACGGCGCGGCGCTGGTGATGACCGATGACCACGTGGTCGTGACGACCAAGAATCCCGACGATCCGAATGACGTGCTGCCGGTCGGCGTTGAGGTCTGGACGTTCGACGGCGAAGTCGTCTATGACGCCAGCAACCGCTCCTGTCCGGGCATGCACGGAGAGTCGCATAACGAGCACGGCGCGGCCTTCGGCTGCATTGGCGGGGTGCTCTTCCTGCACGCGCACGATGGCGAGTACGAGCACGAGTTCATCGACAATCCGTCCGAGATGCGCGAGGACTCGCGGATCGGCTCCGTCTACGGCCATCACCACGTCGAGCACTTCTTCGGCAAGGCGTCCTACTTCGACGGTCAGGGCTTCGCCGACGACGGCATCTGGCTGATCGACGCGGCCCACCTGGAGATGCGGCAGGTCTTCAGCGAACCCAGCTTCTCCTCCGCGTTTTCCAGCGATGGCGAGATCTTCTACATCCTTGGCGCCGATGGTGTGCTGCACGCGCTGGACGCTCACGACGGCGATCTGATCGAGACGATGGAGTTGGTCGCGCCGGGAGACGCCGGTCGTCCGGCGTTCATCATCGTCGGCGAGTGGCTCTACCTGGCCGACCCGAACAGCGGTCACGTGCTCGGGGTCCATCTCCCGCACATGGCGATCGAAGAGGAGTGGCACGTCGGTGGCACGCCGTCAAGCCTCGCCTTCGTCGGAGTGCTCGACCGGAGCGGCTCGCCCGATGCGGGCCACGAAGACGAGCATGAGCACGAAGAGGGTGAAGAGCACGACGAGCACGAACACGAGGAAGACGAACACAGACATGAGGACGACGAGCACGAGGATGAGGGTGATGACCACGGCCACCACCACCATCACGGCTCCGAGGATCCGCACTTCTGGTTCGACGCCGATCTGGCGGCTGTCGCCATCGAGGCAATCGCGCACGAGCTCAGCCACCTGAGCCCGGACGATGCGGGTGTGTTCAGCGACCGTCTTGAGCTCTACCTCGGCGAGGTCGAAGCAGCCGACGCCGAAGCGCGCGCGTTGATCGAGGGAGTGCCCGAGCATCAGCGTCTGCTGGTCACGTTCCACGATGCGTTCGCCTACTTTGCGCGACGTTACGGACTGGAGATCGCCGGCTTCCTGATCGAGGGACCGGAACAGGGAATCAGCGCCGAGGCGATCGCCGCATTGATCGAGTTGATCGAGCATGAAGGCGTGGAGACGGTGTTCCACGAGCAACAGTTCGATTCGTCGGCCCTTGATGCGGTCGCATCGGAGACCGGCGCCAAACGGGGGATCATCTGGTCGCAGCCGACCGTGGACAACCCGACCTATCTGGGGATCCTGCTTGGCAACGCGAGAGCGATCGCGGAGCAGTAGTCCTCGCGGCCGGATCAGCGGAACGCCAGGCCCGGGAGCGATGGTCACCGCATCCATCGTTCCCGGGCCGATGCGAGCGGCCGACCTGCCACGGTTCCGGTCGGCGGAACCGCGGGCGGAGTGCTAGGTCAGGCTGAGCAGGGTCTGGCGGAGTTTCTGTTTGGCTTCGTCGAGATCGGCGGCGAAGTCTTCCTCGGGCACATCGTCGAACAGGGCCATGGAGTGGAACCGGCTGCCCACATCCTCGGGCAGGCCGGAGATCACGACCCGCCTGGCTCCACGCGAGCGGGCCACGTGGATCAGGTCACTGATCGTCACGGCGGCCGAGTCGTCCATGAACTGGACACGGGACATCTCGAAGATGATCGCCCGGTGCTGGCTGAGGTCGACGCGCAGCACGCGGCCAATCTGGCGGGCCGAGGCCATGGTCACGCGGTCGGGCAGGACGACCAGCCCGCTCCGCGCCCGAAAGCGATCGGCGTCGCCGAGTTCGTCTCGGCCAAGGACTGTCGCGTCGAGCAGCGGGACGGAGGCCAGGGAGCGCATTTCGAGCTCTTCGAGTCGGCGCGCATTGAGCAACCAGGCCACGACCAGGCCGATCACGAGCGCCGCTGCCAGCGTCGTCAACAGGGAGAGGATGACCGTGACCACCATCACAATGGCGAACGAGGCGGGGATCCGGTGTAGGCGGAGGACGAAGCGCCAATCGATCAGGCTCCAACCGGCGGTGATCAGGATGGCGGCCAACACGGCCAGCGGGATGCGTTCCACCAGCGGTCCCATGAAGATGATCACGGCGAGCAGGAATCCGGCGACGGTCAATCCCGCGACGACGGTGCGCCCGCCGCTGAAGATGTTGACGAAGGTTGCAGAACTGGCCGCGCCGGACAGTCCGCCGAAGGTCGCGGCGATGATGTTGCCCAGTCCGAGACCGAACAGGGTGCGGTTCGATTGATGCTGAGTCCCGGTGATCACATCCATGTTCAGGGAGACGACCAGGATCGAGATCGAGCTGAGCAGCGCGAGCATGAACGCCGGTTCGATCGCCCGGACGACGAAGTCGGCGGAGAGCGCGGACAGTCCGACGCCCGGCAAGCCGAGCGGGATGTCGCTGACGACGGGCGCGGAATCGAGCCAGAGCGCGCCGACGGCCGTGCCGACAAGCAGCACGACGAAGGAACCCGGCAGCAACGTCGCCGCGCGTCCGCGCCAGAACGCACCGAGGACCAGGCAGAGCAGCGCCAAGGACAGCGCCTCGGCGTTGAGGTCGCGGACCGCGTCGGGCAACGCTGTGAGGTTGTCGATCAGGCCCACGCCGCCGGTGGCCACGCCCAGCGCGGGAAACACCTGGCTGGCGATGACGAGGATGCCGAACGCGGTGAAGAACCCGGAAACCAGGGATTGCGGGACGTAGGTCACGTAGCGACCGAGCCGGAGCAGGGCGAAGACGAGCTGGATCGCGCCGGCCATGATGCCGATCGTGGCGGCTTCAGCAAGGCTGGAGGCGTAGTCGGTCACGACGACGGCGACGATCATCGCGACGATCACATTGGGTCCGGCGATCACGCCGCGCGCTCCCCCGACGATGGCCGAGATCAGCGCCGTGGCCAATGCCCCATAGAGCCCGGCGGCGGGACCGAGGCCGGAGAGAATCCCGTAGCCCATGGCGATCGGCAGGGAGACGACGCCGGCGGTGATGCCGCCCAGCAGGTCTCCGCGGAGGTCGGCGATGCCGTAGTCCGGACGTCGAAGGCCGATGGAACCGCTGGGAGGCGCGATCACGGGTTTCTCCGAGTGCTGCGTTCGGGCCGGTCATCGGTCTGGTCTGAGGAGCAGAGCGTCGTCGCCTCACTCGGCTGGACGAGGGGGGAGACCGATGATGTGCTGCTTGACCGCTGCTACGTCGTCCGCCGTGGCTCCGCGAGACAGGAGCATGCAGCCCAGTCCCGCGTCTCTCATGATCTCGAGATCGCTGGCAGACACGTCGATTGGACAGAGAATCGCCAATGGCACACCGGTCAACATTCCGAGGCGGTGCAGGTTGACGGCATCCCGCAAACTGAGCGGAAACTGCGGCGCAGGCGCGATTGCGGCTGGCCTGAAGCGGGCCAACGCTCGGGCCGAGGCCTCGTCAATCTCTGCATCAAGAACTCGGACGACGATGTCGAGGCCGGGGTCGAGTGCGACGTTTGCCTGCACCTCGTCGAGTGTGCAGGATGCGTACGACGCCCCTCGCGACCTCGCCATCCGCAGCCTGTCAGCGGTCAGCGCGGTGAAACGGATGCCCCGAATCGGAACGTCGCGCCGCTCAATGTCCACGAGATCGGCTTCGTTGAAAGCGATGCAATGATCGGCTCCGGCCACGAAACCAATCGTGCCGACCAGCACTTCGGATTCACGCTCTTGTTCGCTCAGTTGTCCTCCATCCCATCGTTGACGCTGCTGGCGCCGGGCGCGGATTGCTTCCGCCAACATCCCCATTTGTCTACTCCTTCTTAGCAAGCAGGCGCGTTGAGTGCTCATCGAACGCGACCTGCGTGTTCGGAATCTGCGGGCGGCGGCTGCGCCGCTATGGCATCTGACGCCTCCCGTCGTTGTCATCGTCCCGACTTTCAGGCTTCGCCATGCGGTAGCCGACGCGAGGCTCAGTGAAGATGTAGGTGGGATTCGCGGCATCGTCGTGCAGCTTTCGGCGGATGCTGTTGATCGCTGTGCGCATGGGCCGGACATCGTCGCCTGCCTGGAGACCCCACACACGACGCAGCAGTTGTTCATGCGTCACCACGCGTCCGGCGTTCGCCGAGAGCTCAACGAGGGTCCCGTGTTCCATCGGCGTCAGGGGCACTACCGCGCCGGCGAGCATCACGCGCCGTTCGGTGAAATCGATGTGCAAGTCGCGCATCACGTACGGCTCCGCCGGTTCCGACACTGCGCGCCGGCGAAGGGCCGCCTTGATTCGCGCACCCAGTTCCGTGGCAGAGAAGGGTTTCACCACGTAGTCTTCGGCACCTTCTTCGAAGACCCTGGCGATGAGTTCGTCCTGTCCGTAGGCCGAAATGAAGATGACGGGAATGTCCGCCATCGCTGTGATTTCGCCCATGAGCTCGATGCCGTCCGTGCCCGGGAGGCGTAAGTCAAGCAACGCCAGATGTGGCCGTGCCTCCTTCAACAGCGGCAACGCCTCCAGAGGTTCGGTCGTCACGATCGGTTCGTAGTCCGACTCGATGAGTGCGGCGCGGATGTAGCGGAGCGCCTCGGGGTCGTCGTCCACGGCGAGCACCCGTAACCGTTCTGGTTCCTCGGGTCGTGACGCGTCGGTTGACGGTTGGCTGGCTGGAGGCGGAGAGGATGCCTCCACCGTTCCCACGGTGGGGATGGTGAAGGAGAATCGGGCGCCGGTGCCGGGCCCGTCGCTTTCTGCCCAGATCCGGCCGCCGTGAGCCTCGACGATGCCCTTGCAGATTGCGAGGCCCAGGCCCGTCCTGGCGAAATCGCGTTCTCGCTCCTCGGCAGTGATGCCGGTGAACTTTCGGAACAGGCTCGACAGGCGATCGGCTGCTACGCCGATGCCCTCGTCGGTCACCGTGACCGTGACCTGAACATCCCCCCGCTCGGCGGAGACCCGGATCGGAGACATCTCCTGGGAGTGTCTGGCTGCGTTGAACAACAGGTTGTTCAACACCTGGACCATGCGCAGCCGGTCGGCCATGACCAGGGGGAGCTCCGGGTCGAGGTCGATCAGCAGCGCGTGCTGTCCGCCACCGCTCTGGAAGGCTTCACGGGCCTCGCCGACAAGAGTAGCGAGGTCGGTCGGTTCCGGCGCGACGCTGAGCGTCCCGGTGTCGATCCGCGCGACATCGAGCAGGTCGGCGATCAGCTCTCGCATCTGGTCGGTCTGGGAATCGATGATCCGGTGGAACTGGAGAATCTCGGCCGGATTGAGGAGGCTCGAAGGGTTGAGGAGGGTAGTGATCGATCCCTTGATGGAGGTGAGCGGCGCTCGGAGTTCGTGGCTGACCATGGCGAGAAACTCGGCCCGAAGGCGCTCCAGCTCCCTGACCGGCGTCATGTCCTGCACGGTGATGACGTACTTTTCGACCGCTCCGTTCTCGAGCCGGATCGGCGTGGCGTTGATGATGGTGGTGAGCGAGCGGTTACCCGGCGTCGTCAGCGTGATCTCTTCCCCCTGGATCGTCCGTCCTCTACTGAGCACTTCCACCAGGGGGTATTCGGGCAGAGAGGACTCGCGCCCGTCCGCGCGGTGCAGCGTCAACATGGCCAGCAGTTGGGCGGGCGATTGACCGGGGCTGAGGATGTCGATGAGCCGCTTCGCCTCCTGATTGACCGACACCACGGCGCCGGTTGCCGCTTCGATGACGACCACGCCGACCGGCGCCGTGTTGACCAGGGTCTCCAGGTCGCCCCTGGCACGCTGTACGTCCCGGTGCCGCCGAGCGTTGGCGATGACCAGGGCCGCCTGCGAGGCAAACATGACCAACGTCTCGGCATCCTCTTCGCTGAACGTCTTGTCTACCTGGTCATGGCCCAGCCAAACGATCCCTACCAGTTCTGCGCGGTGTCGTATGGGTGCGGCCAGACCGGAATAGACGGTCATCGGCAGTTGGCTGTCCAGTCCGACCGACTCCGCGTACTCGCGGTAGCTTTCCACCCGCAAGGGTCGTTCGAGGCGGCTGAAGTGCTCGAAGATCCTCATTCCGCCCGGCAGCTCGACGAGTTCGTTGTGCTCAGCCTCGGTCGTCCCGGAAGTGAGAAGCGCATCGAGGCTGGCGCTCTCACTCATCGTGGCAATCACGCCGTAGCGGGCGCTGGTCAGGCGCCGCGCTTCGTCAATGATGTCTTGCAAGACGACATTGAGATCGAGGCTCTCGTTGATGCGCACGCTGGCCTCGCTCAGCTTGGACAGCCGTTCGCGCAACGCCTGGGTCTCGAGCGTTGAGGGCGTTTGTTCCTGGCCCATGCTCGCTCCCGTCATCATCCGGCGGTTGGATCGGTCGAAAGATACTAACACATTCATTACGTCTAACTGAGATGTTCTGATACATCTCTCACAGGGATATCAATCGATGTGGATGTTGTGCGCCCCTGCTGACGTGCAGCAATGGGCGGCTCCACACCCAGGACACCCTGTCCCGGGGCAGTCGACCGCCCGCCGCCGAGGGAACGCGGCTCCCGCGGGAGCGTGTCCCAGGCGGGGGTTCCTCCTGAGTTCGTCGACGGTGCAGCGTAGGTCCCGAAGGTGTCCTGCGTTGCTGCGGCGCAGGACGAGGCAAGCATGACCGTCTCGGCCAGCGATGGCTCGCTGAGCAGCGAGACGCTCACGCTATCAATCACGGTCGAGCCTGCGGCGGCCGTGCTGGAGGTTCGCATTGCGGCCCGGCTCACGTCGGGAGGGCGGTTCGAGTTTGCCCTCCAGGAGCGCTCGATTGAGGGCGTGTGGCAGCCGTGTCGAGTTCGCGATCCAGTTGCGTACTGACGATGGCGATTGGAGCGAGCTGCTGCTGCCCAGGCGACGCTTCCTCCGCGTGGACGATGACTCGCAGTTGCTCCGGTACGTCCGTAACACGCTGTCGGAAGCAGGCTACGCGCCGATCGTGATCGCAGTCGGCTCGGCACCACTGATGCCTGTCGCCGGCGAATAGCTCGATGCTCAATGGGGCAGCCAGGATCGAGCTTGAGCTGAGCAGAGCGAGCGTGAGGGCGGAAAACGTCCTCCGCACTACCGTGTTGTGCCGATTCGAGCCCCATGCCAGCGACGATCCGAGGGATGAACCGTATTCAATGACCTACAGAGTGATATGGATACAGCGATGGCATCGGACCAAATCGGGCGAACCATAAGGGACAATTGGACTAGTCTTGTGCGACGCACCTGGGGGCAGAGGCTGTCTCGCAGCGGGACGACCAGGAGGTCGTACTACAACAGGGCACTGGGGTATGGGTGTGAGATCGGCGATGTGCAACGCACCTCCTCTACACAAGTTCGCCCTTGCCCTTGTAGGCCTTGCGGCGGCTGCCGCTGGTCTCCGATTGCCTCCAAGAGCGCTGAGCCGCAACGCAGATAAGCCAGGGCGCCGCCGCGCATGGCTGCCGAAGTTCACGGCGGCGATTTCCGCGGGCGTCGCAATCTGGGGCGCTCTGCTGATCGGCAACCCTGCGGAGCTCACTGCCGCATCGACCAAGGTCGACATCGTAATCCGTGACTCGGACGACCTCGTCGGGCCCGGCGTTGATGTCGACATCGAAATCTGGGTCCGAGACGCCGATAGCGCGAAGACATACACGCTGCGCTTCGTGCATGCGGTCGGTGGTCCGGCCGTGCTAGATCAGCATGACCTCGCTCGTAGGTGGAGTGAGGGTCTACCTATTGACGACGGAGACCTTGGACCTTTCGTCGTTCGCTTGGTGATTCCGCTTGGGACGGCCGACGGCCAGGCAACGATTTCGGCAATGGTTGATGCAGTCGAAGACGCCGAGCCGTTGCCGCTCGGCATCGCGAAACTGAAGATTGGCGATCCCGGCGACCCGATCGGCTCGGCCGAGCTGCGGCCAGGCCGAGAGGACCACGAGAAGCGGGGCAAACGCATCTCAACCTCGCTCAAGCGCAACCAGACCGCCTTTCTTGAGCTGAAGGTCGAGAACTCGCTGGGCAACGAGGCCAACGACTATGACGTCAGTTCGATCATCATCGTGGCGACCCAGGCCGACTTGGGCCGCGGAGCCGACCGTCCGACTGAAGCGAATCGCCACACGATGCGTTACGGCGGCGACGATGCGGCGAATCCCGCCGAGGCGCTCACGCAGTTCACGCTCCGACCCGTCAGCCACGACGCCAGCCACATCGACGTCTACGCGATCGTGATTGGCGCGGACGGTTACGCACGCTCGAACACGCTGGGGCTGAACTTTGCCGGCGATCCGGCTGGCCTGAGTGCCGGCGAACCGAGCGGCAACCTCTCCGCCGTCGGCGGTCAGATCAACGTCGTCGTCACCGGACTCGACTCGGTCGGCAACCGCACAGAGGTTGACCGAAGAGACATCGAGGTCGAGGTCGTCGCAGGCCCGGAGGATGCCGACCTCACGCTGATCGAAGCCGAACGCCCCAGGCAGTGCGATCCGCCCGACCCCAAGGACGAAGACGAACGGGACGAGGAGGAAGAGCGTCGGCTGGCTGCAATCCGGGCGCTGGACTGCGACGACGATCAGGTCGTCGTCTCGTTAACCACCTCACGAAGCGAGACGCAAGCGGCGACGCTCGGTCACTATCAGGTGGAAATTGGTCTGAGCGATATCCCGGTGCCGGCGGTTACGACTGTCGAAATCATCGTCGTCGGACATCCGGTCTTTCTCTCGCTCGAGCTCTATCGCGAAAGCGACCCGGGAGCCCAAGTCACGTTCGGACAGGACGCCAAGGGGCTTCTCTTCTATGTCCCAGGACAGGGAGAGTCGGAGGAGCTGATCGCCGCGGCCGGGGAAGTCCTGATCGCGGCCGTTGTCCTGCGCGACCAGTTCGGCAAGTTGGTCGCCGCGTCCGATCCAACCGTGGCCGGGGACGGCGTCACCTTCGATGCTGCCGGTTCGTTGGACATGCTCGAACTCAGTTCGCGCGAGCATGAAATCGTCCGCGGGGTAGCCGTCGCGAGGTTCCTCGTGCTCGGCGATTCTGGTCAGGGATTGATTCTCGCTTCGACAGATGAGCTGCACGATATTGTCAAGGTCGTAGCCGCGGCGGAGAACGTCACCGGACTTGACGGTCTGACCAGCATTGTGATCGACGACCTCAGCGTCTGGACGGCGCCCAATCAGATCCTGGCCTCGGCACTCTTCCCGCAGTTGGCCAGCCGAGGGGCCGGAGCGATCCATCTCTGGCTACACGGCCAGCGCAGCTGGCTGTCCTTCGCGCCGGAGGATCCTGAGCATCCCGAGCCAGATACGGACTTCCCGATTCGGAGCGGTTCCATCCTCTGGATCAGCGGTGACCGCGATCGCCCGCCGCCCGCGGTCGCGCCCGCCAAGCCGGACAAGTCAGCCCGCCAGCCATAGCCGCTCGGCGATGCTCACCTAGATGTCTCCGTGAGCCGGTGATGCGCCGAGCCGTGTGTGCCGTGCGTGCGGGGGTCTCACCGCCTGCACACGTCCTAGCGCCACGCCGATATGCGACTGATGGCTTGGCCAACTCGGGTCGCCAGGTTGACAACATGGCCGCGAGGCGAAGTGCCTCGTGTCGATGGGGCTAGGAACTGTGAGGGAGTCCGGGGCGTTTCGTCGGAACTCTCTAGTCGCGACTGGGAGCCTTCCGAACTCCGATGTCGTCGTCCAACAATCCGTTCAATGCCGCCCAAGCGACGATTTCCTGCTTGGTGGTCACGCCCAGCTTCTGCTCGATTCGATAGATGGTGTTGCGCACCGTGACCGCGCTGTTGCCCATGATGTCGGCAACCTCGGCGTAGGAGTTGCCCTTCGCGAAATGGGTCAGAATGCTTCGCTCACGCGCTGTCAGCTTGCCCCCGGTGCCCGTTCCCCTCGTCGGAGCGGATTGGCCAGCGCCAAGCGCCCGGCGAAGCATGCCCACCGAAACGCTTGAACGATCCTCCGCCGCGTCGCGGATTGCGGCGAGCAGCTCCTCGCGATCGCAGACCTTCTGCAGATAGCCCGAGGCGCCTGCTGCCAGGGCGTTGATCACTGCGTCGTCTGCGGTTGACGCGGTCAGGACCAGAATGTGTGTATCGGGCACGGCCTCGACGATTTCCCGGGTTGCTTCGACGCCATCCTTGTTTGGCATGATCAGGTCCATCAGGACCACATCGGGCACAATCTCCCTCGCTCGCTCGACCGCCTGCACCCCATCGGCGGCTTCACCGACGACAACGTACTCGTCTGTTCGATCCAGGATTTCCTTCAGCCCCTGACGGACGATCGAGTGGTCGTCCACAAGCAGTACCCGGATCGGCGCGGTAACGGCGGCGGCGGGCGGCTCGGGAGCTGGGCGACTCTGGGCTGCGGCGAGGGACATCGGTGACTCCTCCAGACTCGTAGGCGACCACACTCAACATACCGTGTCAACTGCCCGGTATCTGGAGCGGTTCACTCTGTACTCGCCTCTGTTTGTTTCGCGCCCGGACGCGATCAGGTGCTGTGGGCGATAGCGACTGAGCCATCAGCCAATCACGACTCCGGCAGGGTCGAGCGGCGGAACTCCCCACCCGACGCTTCCGACCACCAGGCGGGATCGGATTCGACAGTGCACGACACGGTGGTGCCGGTACCGCTACCAGAGGATTCGACCACGAGTTGACCACCGATGAGCTCGGCGTCGCGCCTCATGTTGGCGAATCCGCGACCGCGAGAGCCGTAGTCGTCCGGTAGTCCCACGCCGTCGTCGCTGACCGTCAGACGGACCGATTCGTCGTCGAACTGCAGTCGGACGGTGACGCGATTCGCCGACGAGTGGCGCAGTGCGTTGGCGAGTGTGTTGTGCGCGATCGAGAACAGGCGCGTGCGAGCGTCTACCGGCAGAGGCGGCTCCTTGCCCTCCACCTCCAGTTCGGTGGTCATCGAGGTGATGGCATCGAAGGTCAACACGTGGGCGCGCAGAACTCGGCTGAGCGCGGCGCCCTCGAAGAGCGCACCGGCGTCGATTGGTTGCCGCAACTCCCACATCACCGACTTGGTCAACGAGGACGTGGCCTCCAACGTCTGCTTAAGCTCGTTGTTGCTCGTGCCCGCGATGCGAATGGCCTCGTTGACTCCGAGCCCAATCATGTAGGCCGCCTGGGCAGCGGTGTCGTGGATCGTCTGCGAGAGTTCGAGCCGATCGTTGAGCAGCGCCTGCTCACGCTGCTGCGCGCCTCGGCGTCCGCTGCGCTCGAACTTGGCCACGGCATTGACAGAGACCACGACCGGCAACAGGAACACGAGCCGGATGTAGAGGTCTCGATGCTCGGCCAGCTCGGTCTGAATGCCGTCGCCGACCAGCAGTGTGGTCAGCACATACGCCACGACTGTCAGCGCAGTAAGCATCGCCACGATCCGGAAGGACGCGAAGATCACGGCGAACACGGCGAGAATCGGGAAGTACACCACGTAGTAGTAAGAATCGAGTCCGCCGCGAATGCCAATCATCAAGGTCGCCAGCGCGATATCCAGAATGGCCATGGCGAGCAGCCATTGCCAGCGCAGTCTCTTGCGCTTCCAAACCGCGTAATGGAACACCGTGTTGACGACGATTTCGATGCCGACGCCGGACATCATCACGATCAACTGGGTGTCCGTGTAGTCGTCGCGGAAGCCGATCAGTGCGAATGATGCCGCAACCACGAACCAGCGCGCCCAGACCGAGATGTTAGCCAGCGTACGCAGTTCGTCGGCGCTAAAGCGGACCGATTCGTTGAGGTGTTGGGCGATACCGGAGAACAGGCGCTTCATGTACGTGTCGTCCGCATCGCAGGCCGAGTCGCCGCCGTCGCAGTCGGCAAGGGATACAGACGCGTACCAGATGGAATCCGCGTCGTCAGTGGTCTCCTGGAACCTGTCGGACTGCTGACTCACATTAGCATTCTTAATGGCCTGGATCGCCGCACCGACTGATGGCTAATGATGCGCTGATGCCCTGGCGAGCCATTCAATGAGCGCGCGCCGGCGGCAACTCGTGAACCATGCGGAATCCGTGAGCACTGACCTCACTCGGAGACGTCGACGGTCACCGTCGCGGCCTGGCTCTTGAAGATCCCGTATATGGCTCGGAGCTGGAAGTCGTGGCTGCCGTACTCCGACGCACCGTAGTGATACGAGGTGTCGTCCGAGTCGATGGCGGCGCTCCTGGCGCCGTGCGTGGGCGGGATAATCCTGAGCACGTAGCCGCTGATCCCGGCGCGGTTCGACTCCCACGAGATGGTCGGCGCCACCCATTCAAGCAACGGGCCCTTGCCGACATCAGTGCCGGTCAGACTGGTCGGAGCCAGGTAGTCGGGTACATCGACCGTCACCGCGTCAGTCGGATCACTGCGCGTCTCGCCGCTGGACGAGGTCCAGTAGATGGCTCTGACCCGGTAGTCGTACGCCCGTCCGGCGATGAAGCTGAAGTCCACTCCTTCGCCGGACGTGTCGGTGTACTCCGTCGTCGTGCTGGCCGTGCTGTCGACCAGCACCGTGTAGTCCGCGCTGCCGCGACGTCGCTGGATCTCGTAGCCGGTGATCGTCTCAGTGGAGTCGGGCGCGTCCCAGCTGATCTTGAGACCGGTCGTCACGGCCTCACCGCTGAGGTTCGTCGGCGCGGGCAGGGAGCTGCCCTGCGCCCGCTCCGCCGCCAGGATCAGGACGGCGACCATGGCGAGCACAACGAGGATGAGCGGAACTCTCCGGCTCGTCAGTGCAGTGAGCAGCGTCTTGCTCGACATGGGGGACTCCGTCTCGATCCTCTGCGCGCAGTTCGCTCCAACGCTCAGTCGTTCGAACTAGCTCGCTATTCCTCTCGTGTAGACCGCCGGGCAGGCGGAGCGATATCCGCCTGCCCGATGGTGTCGTTGCCCTACCGCCACGCAAGAACCTAGTTGCTACCAATCGACTCAAGCGTCGAATCGAATCCGCTGCTGAAGACGTTGTAAATCGCCACGATCTGGAACGTGTAGGTCCCGTTGACTCTCGGCGGTTGGTACGTGTACGAGGTGGTGTCCGTATCGAGGCTGACGGTCGTGGTCGTGTTGGCGGGCGTGGTGATGGTGAGCCGGTACCCGGTCAAGCCGTGGCGGTTCGCATTCCAACTGATCGTCGGCGCGTCCCACTCCAGCTCGATGTCACCACCCGAGACGTCGCTGGAGAAGTTACGCGGCTCGAGGTAGTTGGGAACCGAGACCGTGGTTGAATCGGACGGATCGCTGCGGTACTCGTACTGGTCATCGTCCTTGTAGATGGCTCGCACCTGGTAGGTGTACTGCTGACCGGCAATGAAGAAGCCATTGGACTCCGTCAGGTTGTCGAGGTACGTGGTCGAGGTGCTGTTGGTGTTGCTCTCGTGGGTCTCGAAGGCAGGTTTCGCCCGGCGCCGCAGGATTTCATAACCCACCACGTCGATGTCCAGATCAAGGTCCGACGTATCGGGCGCGTCCCAGGTGATTTCCAGTCCCTGGTTCTTGGCAGAACCGCTCAGATTCGTCGGCGCCGGCACGGGCGGCGGAGTGCCCTCGTCGAAGCGCGCCTCACGAGACTCGAACTTGCCGTAGATCGCGATGATCTCGTAGCTGTCCTTGAAGTCGCCGCTCGAGTGCGTCCAGGTCGAGGCGGTGCTGGCCAGCGAGTGAGTCGAACCGGAACTGCCGTTCACCGTCACCTGGTATCCGCTCAGCGACGGGATGCCGTCCAGTGAGGGAGACGACAGGTCCGGCGGGACCCACTCCAGCTCGGTGCCGCTTGTCGTGTCATCGCGGTCGAGGTCGGTCGGCATCGGATAGCTGGGCGCGGTACGTACGCCGTGGTGCGAGGGATCGCTGGTCGTCGTGCCATCGTTGCCGTCGTCGTAGATGGCGGAGACGCGGTAGAAATAGGCGATGCCCGCTTCGAAGCGTCCGCTGTCGCCGCCGGTCGTGTCGATCAACGTCGTAACCGTGCTCTTGGTGTCCTTGACGAAGTCCTCCCAGTCGCCCGACAGGCCTTCCTGACGCTCGATCTTGTAGCTCAAGAGCTGACCGGGCAGCGTCGCGTTCGAGGTGTCGGGCGCGGCCCAGGTGACTTTCATACCTGAGGTCACAACTTCCACTTCGACTTCGCTCGGCTTGGGCAACGAACTGCCGGACGCAGGCAGGAGGGATACCGCCATCGCGGTCAGCAGCCCGCCGATTGCGACGAGCAGGGACAGACCGAGGTGCTTGCGGATCGTGTGGGCTGGATATTGCATATGTTCCTCCAGATCGAAATTGAATCAGCGATGTAGGGGATTCAGGCCAAGCGGACCCAGGACACGGCCTGGGCCCGCTTGGCCGGTTTACAGCCTGAGCTAGTCGCCCGGCAGCCAGGAAATTCCAGACCGAACTGAGGAGGGCTGAACCTTGTGACTGGCGAGCGTGCCCGGCGACGGATTGACGAAAATCCAGATCGGCTGGCTGTACGTGCTCGAATCGGACGGATCGCCGGTCAGGAAGTACCCGCCATCGAATTCACCGCCGACCAGGAACCAGGTGTCGAGAATCTCGATCCCGTCGGAGTCCTCATCGCCGTCAACGAACTCGTACTCGAACTGGAGCTTGTTGACATTGACGAAGCCGTGGCCGCTGATTAGCTCGGCGGTTCGGACGTTGTCGCCAACCTGGATGTCGATCTCCGGGTCGGTCTCGATGACCAGTAGTTCATCGTCGAAACTCACCTCGAAGGTGAACTTCTCACCGGACTCATAGCCGTCGTCGGATTCCGGCGTCGAAGTGATGGTGACCGAAGTCGCCATCGGACCGCCGTAGGCCTGCTGCGTCGCGTCCTTGTCCAGGCCCTCAAACGTCAGCAGCACGTCGGCGCCCGTCTGCGCGTTGATGTGATCGTTCAAGTCATCGTCCGCAGCGATCGCGTCGAGGCTGATGCCGCTGTAAGAGTTGGCGCCGTCCTCGACCGTGCTGGCGAACACCCAGGTATCGGTCAGGCTGCCGCTCTGGTAGACGAACCGTCGGGCAGTGGTCGAATCGTCCTCGTCGTAGTCCAGACCCATAATCGTGGGGACGTTGCGTGGGTGGTCGCTGGGATTCAGCGCAACCTGGTTGAAGACGACGGTAACCGTGATCTCATCGTCGAGGCCGTAGAACGAGTCGGCGTCGGGCTCGGAGCTGAACTCGACGGAGACGATCCGCAGCCTGGGGTCGATGGCATGGCTCGCGTCCTGAGCAATGGCGTCGTGCCGCAGGTTGGTGAGCACGTCGTCAAGGACACTGGTGATGTCCGAGCCATTCACGTCAATCGCGTTAGCGGCAACTGAGACGCCGCCCAGCGCCACGTCGGTGTGAGCGACCGGGTAGACGAAGTCGATCTCGTCATATCGCTCGCCCGACTCGACATCTGCGAACGCCTCCACCACACGGGAGTCGTCGTCGTCAGGACCGTGCAAGGTCAGATTGAGCTTGGGGAACGTCTCTCTGCTGACTTCGCCGATCTCAACCTCCTCGAAGAACTTGACCGTGACCACGATCGGCTCTCCGGCCATGTAGCCCGTCGAGTTCGCTGGAGAGGACGTAATGGCGATTGACTCGATGTCGGCGTCGGGGTTGATCCGGAATCCCGAGTTGACGCTCTCGCTCACGACGTTGGCGAAGTCGTACAGGTACTGGGTGAGCACGTACACCTGCCCAGAGAATGGGTTCTCCGGCAGCGAAACACCGTCGGAGTCAGCGTCGCCTTCCTGCACGAGATACTGGAAGTAGATGCCGAACTCACCGTTATCTCTGTCGCTGGGAGCGCTCCCCTTCATTGGCACTTCGTGCTCGGTGTCCCCCACTACGATTGTCAGCCGTTCATTTGGACTGGCATGGTTGACGCCGACCCGACCATTGAAGATCGTGTACACCTTGATCAAGTCACCGGTGACGTATGACTGGGTGCCTGTTTCGTCGCGGAACTCGACCGAGAGCAGCTTGAATTCGTTGACGCGATGCGCCTGCCCTCCCTCGACCGCGGGGAATGTCAGCTCGGAGGCGTCCCTCGTGTAGTTGCCGCCGGCGTAGGCGATGTTGCCGCTCATGGAGCTTGAAAGAACCTCAACACCGTCCTCGTCAAGGTCAGTTCGCAGAACCGTGTAGCTGAACACCGCTGTGGTGCTGTTGTTAAAGCTTGCTTCCATGCTGCGCTGGCCGCCGCCAACGTCCAGGGTCAGCGTGATGTCGTCGTCACCCTCGTGAACGGTCTGGTTGAACGTCATCGTGACTTCGATCACGTCGTCCGCTTCATAGAAGTCGCCGTCCGGGCTGGACGTGATCGCGATCGACTCGAGCGCGAGCGTTGCTGGTCGGTTGACCAGGTGCGACGAGCCCCCTTCGAGGGCCGCGTGCACAACCGTCGACATGTCGATCCGGTTGCCGTTGACGATCAACGTGCCGGACAACGAGTTGGCGTCAACGGTGACGCCGTCGGGGTCGAAGTCGTCGGCGGTGACCGTGTATCGGAAGTAGGCGGACTCCCCGTCGAACCCTCCGGTCAGCGACTTCACCTCGTCGCCGATCTGTACGGCCAGCTTGACCGGATCGCTGGAGTCTTCGCCCGGCGTGGAACTGAACTCGACCTCAATACCGACAATCTCGCCGGTGTCGTAGATGTGGTCGGCCGGGATCTCCTCGAAGCGAATCTGTTCGACCGTGATCTGGTTCGGGTTGACGATGTGATCAGTGCCGCCGTCGACTGCGTCATTGCTGAGCGTCGAGGCGTCCCAGGTGTACGAGCCGGACTTCAGCGTGCCGTCCAGGGAGTCCTCGATCACGGACACGCCGTCGATGTCGTAGTCCTCGGCCACGACCTCGTAGCCGAGGTAGGCTTCCGAACCATCGAGCGTCCCGGTCAGCGTGCGCACTCGAGTGCCGACCTGCAGCTGTAAGGTCACCCGGTCGTCAGAAGGCTCGGTCAGGTTCTCGCGGAAGTCGACCGTCACCGAGATGCGGTCGCCGATCTCGTAGACCCCGTCGGTCGGCTCGCTCGTGATCGTGATCGAGCTGACCGTCGGCGGCGCGCGATTGACCTTGTGGGTGGCGCCGCCGTCCAGGGCGGCAAGGGCGATGTCGGAACCGCTGTAGGAGATCGAGTTGTAAATCAGCGTGCCGCTCATGGAGTTGGCGACTACGGCCGCGCCGTCGGTGTCGACATCGGCGGCGACCACGGTGTACTGGAAGTAGATCAACCTGCCCTCGAAGATCCCGGTCGCGGTCCGCTGGTCATCCCCGATCTGCAGGGTCAGCGTTAGCGGATCGCTGGAGTCTCCATCGACCGTCGCGTCGAACTCGACCTCGATGCTGATCGTGTCGCCGATCGTGTAGGGACCGGTGCTGGAAAACTCCATGTCCTCGATCGTCGGCGCGGCCGGGTTGACCCGGTGGGCGTCGCCGCCGTCGAGCGCGGCGTGGCTGATCAAGGAGGCCGCCAGGCTGATCGAGTCGACGATGATCGTGCCGTCCAGCGAGTCAGCCGGGACGGATACGCCGTCGACGTCGGAGTCGGCGTTCGTAACCGTGTAGCTGAACGTGGCGGTGTCGTCGTCAATGCTGGCGGTCATCGCGCGCGTGTTGCTGCCGACCTGCAGGTCCAGGGTCAAGGGATCGTTGGAGTCCTCTGCGATGGTCTCGCTGAACTCGACCTCGACTTCGATCGTCTCGCCGGTCAGGTAGAGCGTGTCGGCCGGCGTCGAGTCGAAGACGATCGACTCGACCGTCGGCGGAGCGCGGTTGACTTCGTGCGTGCTGCCCCCGTCGAGAGCGTCGTGGTCGATCTCGGACGCGTCGAACGTCACCGAGCCAACCTTGAGCTTGCCGGTCAGGGAGTCCGCGTCGACCGAGACGCCGTCGGTGTCGACATCGCTGGTCGTGGTCGTGTAGGAGAAGGTGACCTCGCTGCCGCTGTAGCTCGCGCGCATCGGACGGTCGTTGTCGCCGACCTTCAAGTCCAGCTTCAGGGGATCGCTCGACTCGCGCCTCACGTTGGCGCTGAAGTCCAGCTTGACCTGGATTGAGTCGCCCGCCTCGTAGACGTCGCCTGTCGGCGTGCTGTCGAAGGCGATCGAGTCGACGGTCGGCTGCGGATGGCTAACGCGGTGCGCTTGGCCACCGTCGAGCGCATCGTGAGTGAGCGTGTCGAGATCGATCGTGTCGCCATCGACAACAACATTGCCGTCCAGGGAGTTGGCGGCCACGGAGACGCCGTCAGTGTCGAGATCGCTGTCTGTGACGGTGTATCTGAAGTAGGCGATTTCTCCATCAAATCCGCCGTTGAAGGTCCGTTCATTGCTGCCGATCTGCACCTTCAGCGTCGGCCGGTAGGTCGTGTTGCAGCAGTCCGGCATGGCGGTGAACTCGACCTGGATGCTGATCTGCTCCCCGGTCACATAGACATCGCCGTTGGGAGTGCCCTGGAATGAGAGCGACACAACGCTGAACGAGTTGTCCTGCTGCGCGCTGACGCCGGGACTGAACGGGCCGCCGCCGATCAGCGCGCTGACCATGGCGGCGCCGGCCAGCAACGCCAGGATTGCCGCCATCGTGGCCCCGGAGAACCCGGTGACCGATCGGCGTGCGAGGCCAGATATCCGATATCCGAGCATCGAGCGAATGGGGGAATTGGATGGCATCGTTTTTCCTTCCATGACAATGACGCACTATGACTAGATGCGATAAGACTGATATATCTGTACCTGACATGAATAACAGATGTCAATGGCCAGTTTGTCTGGGCGATGGGTCGCAAGGAGGTCGGGACGGCCGAGATGACGAACCAGGAAGCGGGGCAAAGACAGCTGGCGCAACGGACGCCTGGATCTGGCGGCACGCTCGGTCGCTGCGCGAACAGTCCCGGAAACTCATGGTGAACCGGCGAGCGATCCTCCGATCGTCCGAGTTACGCGGCCTCGCTCTTGCAGTCCTGTTGGCCGCGCTGCTCGCCTTCCAGCCCGCCTCGATCGTTGGCCAAACCGACCCTCAGACCGGCACAACCAATCCGCCCACCGCGGCGCCCACGTCGCTCGCGGCCAGCGTTCAGGCAGCAGGCGTGTCGCTGACCTGGAGCGCGCCCACATTGGAAGTCGAAACGGTCAGCGGATACCACGTTTCGCGCAAACGAATCCTCGAGTACGAGACGAGTTGGACGACGGTCGTCGCAGACACCAAACAGACGGACACCTCGTACGTCGACGCCACGGCGAGTGTCAACGGCGCGAAGTACGAGTATCGAGTCAGCGCCCTACGCGGCTCAGGCGACGATCAAACCGAATCTGGGTACTCCAATGCCGTCCAGGTCACGATTCCCAACCCCCCGCGCCCGGTGGATCTGACGGCCAGCTCAACTGACGACGGCGTCGAGTTGTCGTGGAGTGCCGGACATCTCTCCTGGCAATCGGTCTCGTTGAGCCTGACCGGCTACGAGATCCGCCGGATCGAGACCAAGCATCACGGCAACCTCAACCCCGAGTGGGAGGTGCTCGTCGCCAACACCAACAGCACGGACACCTCGTACCTCGATGCGACCGGCTACACGACGATCGAGTACAGCTACGCGATCCGCGGCGTGCATGGCTATCTGCACAGCTACTGGGAGGGGATCGCCGGCCCGGTCAGTGGACATCTGACGCTGGATGAGCCAACTGTGGAGTAGGGTCGGCCGTCGCCACGGGCTAACGCGGAAGCGATCCGCTTGATCCTTCCCGCGGTACTTGTCAACCTGTTAGGACCGATATAGAGATATCGGTGTATATGACCTGGAGGCGAGCGATGTTCGAGCGATATCGGCACGTGTTGGTCGGCATAGTGATCGGTTTGGTCATTGGCGCGAGCGCTACCGGGATCATCTGGGCCACGAGCGGCGGCTCTGCGGAGGTCCGTGTTGTTGCGCGCAAACTCGATGACGGTCGCGTAGAGGTCGCGCTGCAGACCCGCCACGTCGATCCGCAGGCCCAACTTGAGGGCCTGGATGGCCTGGGCTGGAGTGACCGATTGTCGCCGGGCCATCGGTTCCTACCCGGCGACGCCACCGTCAACCGCTGGTACGCCAGCTCCGTCCTCACGATCGGAGTGGAGGAACCGCTCCCCCCCAGCGTCGCCGAGATCGGGCCGTTTGAGATCTCCGGCACCCCGACGATCAGTCGACCATTCGACAGCGACACGCTGTTCTGTGTGTTGACCCACGGTGTTCAGGAGGACTTCTTCTGGTTCCAGGTCTACAGCGCCCTGCTGGACGCCCAGCGCTGGAACGACATCTCGCTGCGAGCCGAGATGCACGAGTCCGGCGTTGAACAGGCCCAGGGCATTCGCCAGTGCGTCGAGGACGGCGCCGCCGCGATCGCCACGACGCTCGCCGAGCCCGACGTACTCCTGCCCGCGCTCCAGGAGGCCACTGAAGCCGGCGTCCGCGTGGTGACGTTCAACTCGGGCGCTGACCGAGCAACCGATGTGGGCTCGATCGCACACGTCTCGCTGGATGAAGCGGCGGTCGGCCGGACGGCTGCTGAGCAGTTCAACCAGCGGAATGTCGACGGTGACATCTTGTGCATCATCCATGAACCGTCCAATACGGGGCTTGAACAGCGTTGCGACTCGCTCGAGAGCGCCTACGACGCAGGTGCAGTGATCCGGGTACGGGTCAGCGATGCCGAGGATTCCGTCGCCGCAATTGCCGCGCAAGCGACCGAGACCGTCGGCGCAGCGATCGCGCTCAATGCCAATACCGCATACGAGATGGCCGAAGCGCTGAGCGCCGAACGGCCGGAGATCGTGCTGGCGGCGGTGAGCGCAGACTTCCCAACCCCACTCGCGATGCTCTACAGCGGTCGGCTCTCGTTCGTGCTCTGGGCCCACGCTCTCGAGCAGGGATACCTGACAACCACCGCCTTGCTCTACGGTCACGGCACGCCGTTCCCCGCTCAGTCGGGTCTGTTCCAGGAGGCGACGCTGATCAGCATTCAGCCCACCGTCATCACGCAGGAGTCGATACAGGCCCTGTTCGATCCTGACAACACCGTCCGAAGCACGCTCCCTGCCTGGGTTGACGCGCTGGACCGAGCGATCCAGGAGGAACTACGACACAGCGGAGAGTAGCCCGGAGCCGACCGAATCGCCGGTCGGTCGCGCTCCTGTCGGTGGCCGCCTCGTGCCGCCGGCAGGGACGCGTACCTCGGTCCCCTGGACTGGACCCTCACGAATCGCAGCCTGCGTGTGCGACGACACGACCACCAAAGAGAGCGCACCTTCTCGTGCCGACCACCGCTCTCGGCAAACCCTTCCTGGCACTGTGGATAGGCTGCGCCGTCTCGCATTCGGCTTCCTCGCCGAGCCCAAGAGAAGTATCCGCCGATGCACCAATCGCGACCGAGTGTGGTACAATAGAATCCATATATATCGAGCGATATGTTCGGTGACATGATGATCTGATGAGATGAGCTGATATGTCGATTCCTGATATGAGGTCACAAATGGCAATTCGAGCAACGCTGAACGTCTTCCGTCGGCATCGGGCAACCTCGTTAGTGGCAGGCGTGTGCCTCGCGCTGTTGGCGCTGTCCTTGCTGGCCGTCACGGCGCGGGCCGACGAAAACCACGGCGACTCCGCGCACAATGTCTCGCTCTCCTGTCCGGGAACCGTGGAAGAGGGCGACACGGTCACGGTCACGCTGACCAGGGCCAGCAACGCCACCAAGCCGATCAAGGGAACGGTGCGGACGGAAGCCGGATTCGCCCAGGCGAGCGACTTCGTTCACGGAAGCACAACGGTCAACCACAACGGCAACTCCACAGAAGTAGACATCCAGACCACGCAGGACACGGCGATCGAGGGCGACGAGTCGTTCAAAGTCAAGTGGATCAACGACCACAACAGCGCGGTCTCCCGTTGCCAGATTCTCATCCTGGACGACGACGACGTGAACGTCGAGAGCGTGGAGGTCACGTCGACCCCCGAGTCCGGCGACACATACAGCCTCGGCGAGACCATCCAGGTGACGATGACCCTGGACAACGAAGTCGACGCGTCGAACTCGGCCTACGTGCTCATCGAGGTCGGCGGCCCCGATTGGACCTCGGGTTACTCGCGCAGCTCCAACTACTTCCGCACGGCCAGATACTCGAGCGGCAGCGGGACTGACACGATTGTCTACGCGTACACGGTCAAGCGGTACGACCTGGACACCAATGGCCTGAGCATCACCCAGCGGGATACCAACCTCGGCTTGCCCGGCCTCACCTACACCGGGACCTCTACCAGCGTGTCGATCGGCGGCTACAGCCGTCAGTCAACCCTCTCGGCTCACAAGATTGACGGACTGCCGCGGATCACCGACATCGAGATCACTTCGGAGCCCGCCGACGGCGACGCGTACCGCTTCCGCGAGCAGATTGTCTTCGAGATGACGCTGGACGCCACGGTCAAGGTGCACGGCGCACCCAGCCTGAAATTTGCCCTGAGCGACTCCGGAAACGCAATTGGCGGTGGGAACATCGGCGGGGCGACTCAGGTAGCCGCAGCCGACAGCACGAGATGGGCCGCCTATGACGCCGAACTGACCCGCGACGCGAACGACTCGAGCCAAGGCCCAACCATAATCTTCGTCTACGACGTTGGCCCGACCGACAAGGGTACAGGCGGCGTCGGGGTTCCTGCGAACAGCACCGACGCCCGCACCCAGTTCGTGAATCCCGACGGCGAGACGCTGC
>JAPPJZ010000017.1 GCA_028874365.1 Chloroflexota bacterium
ATGTAATCAGGGTACAGAATTCCTATCTGGTTGTCAACCTTTAGGATTCATTCCCCTTCGAATACCAGAGTTCCAACGACACTACGTATGGGGACCAAGCAAACTCAAGCGATTCTGGCGAGATTTCACCATCTCTTGGAAGGGTGAAGGAGCAACTCCGTACTTCCTCGGTGCGGTTGTCCTTCATCGAACCGACGTAGGTGGAGCTTTCAGACCGACCAAGTTTGACGTCATTGACGGTCAACAACGACTGTTGACCCTATACCTGACGCTTGTTGCTATCGCCGAGGCATTTCAGGACATCGGCGCAGACGAGGATGGGGCGGACGTAGAACGCGAGTATCTGCTCCTTCAGAAGAGGGACGTTAAGGACTGGCCAGCAGTCATTCCGGCAATCGAAGACACGAAACAGTTCAACAGCGCCATGTCATGCTTGAGTAATCCGACACCGGTCATGCTCGAGAATGCAGGCTCACTGGACGGCGAGCTTGCATACGCCTGGAACTGGATTCGCTCGAAGGTACGCAGGCATGCAAGGGATTCTTCGTCACCATCAGGCCTCGCACCCGATCTACTCGAGCATCTGTACGCCCGTCTAGTCGAACACTCATATCTCGTCAAGATCGAAGTAACCGAGAAGCGAATAGCGCACCAGATTTTTGAGCGACTCAATCGCGGTGGCAAGAAGCTTGAGGACATTGATCTTGTTCGGAACGCCGTGTTTAGCGAGCTCCCAGATTCTGATCCCGTAGGAGCAAAGAGCTTCTACAACCACCGCTGGGATCCCTTTGAGGCTGGACTCGACTATAAGGCGAAGGAATACTGGTACCCGTTCGCGCTTCAACGAGACCCGGATGCCACCAAGGCAGAGGCGTTTGGCGCATTGCAGGCGTATTGGTGGAACGAGAGCTTCAGCCAGGGACTCAGCGGACCTGCGTTGGCATCGCGGATAATGGACGACCTTGTTGAATATGTGGAGCCCTTTCAGGCAATCACCGGCCTAAGGCGTCCCGCTGGCCTTGATAAGCAGTCTTGGCAGGCTCTTAGGCGCCTTCATCGACTAGACGTTCCCACGATGACCTACGACTTCTTCTTCGGATTGATCAAGGGGCGCCTGGATGGCCACATCAGTCCTGAGAACTTCGTGCTGATTTGCGAAATCATAGAAGCAGCAATTGTTAGGCGGGTCCTTCGTGGCATCGAGATGAGCGCCATTCAAGGGGCATTCAAGGGCCGATGGAAGAGCGGTCTGCAACCAGGGGAGTACCTGGATGTAGTTGTGGAACGGATGAAAGTGGGCAGTGACGAAGACGTCGTCGAGGGGGTCGGTCGTTCCGAGCTCTACAATATGAAACGGTGCGCATATGTACTCACCGAACATGAGCGTTGGTTCAATGGAGGGGAGCAGCTCGACCCCAATGACAACTAGCGGTTCCATATTGACCACGTCCTGCCTCAGAAGCCGGAGTGGTTGGATTGGCCCAATGTCCTGCCTGCTGAACATGAGGCAGTCAAACACACTTGGGGAAATCTTGTGATTTTGCCACCAAAGCTGAACCATTGGAAGTCAGCGAAGGGTTACGAAGAGGCGAGAACTCGGTTGACCCGCCCTGGACAACTGCCCTTTAGGTCTACTGGCCACGTGCTCGATGACTACCCTGAGTGGTCCATTCAGTCGATCAGTGATCGTGGCGCGAAGCTGGCAGAGTGGGCGATCATGCGCTGGCCCAGAACCATCGGAGGATTCAATGATCCTGAACGGCGCAAGAGGCTGATCGCAGCAGGATAAGAAGGAGCCCGCCATGTCCGTTGAACGAATCGACATCACACACCAGGCTCCCTACGCCGACGGCCGAGAGTTCGGCGACGCCGGACCGTTCGAGCTCATCCGCGCCCGGCTGCGCTACGCCGTCAACCCGATGCTGGAAGACCATCAGCGCATCACCGACCTCGAGTGCGCCCCCCGCGGCACCGACGGCTGCGTCCGCTTCAGCGGCGATCTGGTACTCATGCGGCCGCTGGATCCCTCGGCCGGCAACGGCGCGCTCGTGATCGACGTCCCCAACCGCGGACGCAGTCTGCTTCCCGGCGCACTCAATCGCACGCCGCCCGAGTTCTCACTGACCGATCCGCTGCATCCCGGCGACGGCTTCCTCTTCAGCCAGGGATTCAGCGTCGCCTCCGTCGCCTGGCAGTGGAACACGCCCGACATGGACACCCTGCTTGACTTCGAGGCGCCCGAGGCGCTTGGCCTGGACGGCAACTCGATCTCCGGCGAGGCGATCACCGACCTCCGCCCCAGCGAGCCGTTGGCCTCAATGCCAATTGAGCACCTGGGCCAGCCGGGCTATCCGGTCTCGGAGAACGAGGACGGCCGCGCCCGCCTCTACGAGCGCGACTTCGAGGACGACGAGCCCCGCGAGATTCCGCGAGACCGCTGGCAGTTCGCGCGTCAGACCGACAACGGCGTCGTGCCGAGCACCACCGACCTCTGGATCGAAGGCGGCTTCACGCCCGGCAAGATCTACGAGGTCGTCTACCCCACCGACCGCTCGCCGGTCGTCGGCACGGGCCTGCTCGCCTTCCGCGACGCCGCCCTCTTCCTGCGCAACTGGCAGCGCACCTACCAGCGCGTCCATGGCTTCGGCATCTCCCAGAGCGGCCGCTTCCTCCGCCACCTGCTCTACCTCGGCCTCAATCGCGATCCGGACGCGCTCACCGAGCGCGCCTTCGACGGCATGCACATCCATGTCGCCGGCGGCATCCGCGGCGAGTTCAATCGCCGCTACGGGCAACCGTCTCAACTCTTCCTCGCCGGCCCGATCCACGAGTTCCCCTTCGCCGACGTCACCCGATCGGACTCATTGACGGCCTCCACCGACGGCCTGCTGCAACGTTCCGACGAGCAGGGAGTCACGCCCAGGATTGTCAAGACCAACACCAGTTGGGAGTACTGGCGCGGCGATGCGTCGCTGATCGACATCGACCCGGCCACGGGCGAGGACATCCCGCAACATCCCAACTCTCGGCACTACCTGCTCGCCTGCACCCAGCACGGTGCCGGTCAGGCCGAGCCGATCGACAGCTTCTTCCTGACCGCCGACCGCAGCATGTACCGCCACAACGCCGTCGACCAGTCACCGCTGATGCGAGCAGCATTGGTCAACCTCGACCGCTGGGCCGCCGGAGAATCCGAGCCCCCGCCGACCAGCGTGCCCAGCATGGCCAACGGCACCGCCGCCACTCGCGACGACGTGCTGTCGCAACTCAGCGATCGGGTGACCACCCCCGACGCCGACCGACTCTCACGAGTTCGTACCGTCGACTGGTCAACGCTGCCCCCCGATGAAGGCGCCGAGTACCAGGGCTACGTCTCGGCCATCGACAACGACGGCAACGAAACCGCCGGCCTCCGCCTCCCCGACCTCACCCAACCCCTCGGTCTGCACACCGGCTGGAACCCGCGCCATCCCGAAACCGGCGGAGAAGACCTCACCAGCCACTTCGTCGGCCTGACCCAGTGGCTCAACCGCGACGAGATCCTCGCCCGCTACGGGGACAAGGCGTCATACCTCGACCGAGTCAGAGCCGACGCTGAGCAACTCGCCGCCGACTGCCACATCCTCCCCGAGGACATCGACCTCGTCGTCGCCAACTGCGCCGAGCGCTGGGACGTCGCCGTGCGCTGAGCACGGCGTCCCGGCCGCTCAAGCAGTGGACACGATCCCCGACTCTGCCAGCGCCTCGACATCCGAGGCCGCAAGTCCCAGCTCCTCGGCCAGCACTTCCGCCGTATGCTCCCCAAGCAGAGGCGCCCGGCGATGCACCGCCGGACTCTCGCTCAGCCGGATCGGACACCCGAGCAGCGTCATCGGACCGCGGGTCGGATGCTCGATATCGACCAGCATCCCCCGTTCGCGCAGATGCTCGTTCGCAAAGATCTCGCCCGAGTCCAGCACCGGGCCCGAAGGCACGCCGACTTCGCGCATCGCATCCATGACCTCGTACTTGGTGCGCTGACTCGTCCAGGCCTCAATCGCCTGCCGGACGTCATCGCCTTCGTCCCGGGTGATCGTCCGCGAGGCATCGGGCCTAATCAGGTCGGGTCGGCCGATGGTCTCCATCAGCGCCTGGCGCATCCGCCCGCCCGCAACGACGACCCAGACCCAATCCGATCGTCCGCCCGGCTTGCATGGGAACAGCCCGGTCGGGGCGGTCAGACCGTCGCCATACGGCGGCGCGGGATCACCCGAGATCTCCCGCCGGGTCATCGGCACGCGCGTGTAGTTGGTCACCGCCTCCATCATCGACAGCTCGACCTTCTGGCCCACACCGTCTCGCTGTCGCTGCCACAGCGCCGCCAGCATCCCAATCGCCGCCTGAACGCCGGTGCCGGTGTCGCCGATCGTCGGACCCGGCTTGAGCGGCATCCCGTCCGCCATACCGGTAACGGCCATCGCGCCTCCGGCCGCCTGGGCGACCATGTCAAACGACTTCGTCGGCGCCCAGGGACCGGTCGTGCCGAACCCTTTGACCGTGCAGTAGATCAACTGCGGATGAAGCTCCTTGAGCGTGTCGTAGCCGATGCCCAGACGCTCCATCGTCCCGAGCGTGAAGTTCTCGACCACAATGTCGAACTTCGGCACCAGTTGGAGGAAGATCTCACGCCCCTCGTCCGACTTCAGGTCGAGCGTCAACGAGCGCTTGTTGTTGTTCAAAGTGATGAAGTAGGTCGAATCGACCGAGTTGCCCGCGCCCAATCGTCGTCCCGGCTCACCCCGCCCGGGCGGCTCGACCTTCACGATCTGAGCGCCCAGCCAACCCAGAGCCTGCGTCGAGGAAGTCCCTGCCTCGTACTGGGTCAAATCCAGAATCCGAACATCAGACAGCGCCAAGGCCATGGTCCATCCTCCACTCAGTCAGTAGTGAGCAGAGGCTAGCGGAGTCTCAGGTGTTGACCTTGACCGGCTCGTACTCAACCCACTTGCCATCAATCTGTTCGAGTTCGACCGTGCCGCCCCGTAGCTTCTCGAACTCAATCCCGGGCAAGATGCCGCGTGCCTCAGCATGCTCGATGGTCATTTTGACCAGCTCGCCATCGGCGTCGAGTTCCATCAGATCGCCGACACCGACGTCGACGTAGTCCTCGACCAGCTTCTCGGTGAACTGAAGGACGAGGGTGTCAGTGTCGGCGAAGTATGTGGCTTTCATGGTCGGAATCTTCTGTCCAAGAACGCGGTCATGACCGTCTCGCCGTCAGGCAACAGTACCACTCTGAGGTAGCGACCGTTCAGCTCGGGGACTGTCCCCCAGCGTCGAATCCGTCCATCGGACTGCACCGATTCGCCTACCGGATTTGCAATGACCTGCTCAATCCATTCCAGCTCGATCCACTTCCTGTCTTCTGCCAGTCTGGACCTCCTGAAGTGCTCCGTAACCTTCATCCAGCGCCGGACTCGGCTCCGACAACCACGCCGAGCTCAGACAGATCGCCAGAGCGGTCGCCAAGCACCTCCGCGGCCGCCGATCCCGGCAGCATCGCAGGCCGACCCACCGTCGCCGGTGTTCGGCTCATCTTGATCGACGGACCATTGGTGCGCACTCGTCCTCGGCCTTCGTGCTCGCGAGTAACCGAGAAGCCGTTCGTCACGGCGCGATACTCGGTCATGGCATCCTCGACTGAACCCACGGGCGACACGCCAATCCCCTTCGCCGTCAGCTCAGCAACCCACTCCGAGACGGTCTTCGTCGCGAACTCTTCTGCGTTGGGCATGTCTTCCGATTGCTCCGGTTTCGCACCGGCGAACAGCCAACCGTCGGATGCCTCGTACAGACGATGCAGCGGACCTTCGCCGACAGCGTCCTGGCCGGCCGGCTCGTCCCAGTGCTTCCCTTCGTAGCCATGCAGCATGTTCGACTGCAACGTCGTGGCCGTGCGTGCCAATGCGGTAAAGACCTGCTGACCCTCGCCGGTCCGCAGACGGTGATACAGCGCCATGCCGACGCCGAACGCGCCGTTGATGCCGGTGCCGTAGTCGTTGATCGCGAACGGCTGCAGCGTTGGCTCGGTGTCGCCATAGCGTGTCTGCATGCCGCTCGCTGCCTGGGCGAGTTGCTCCCATCCGGCCCGCTCGGCCCACGGTCCAATCTCGCCGAACGCATTCAGCGAGGCGTAGACCACGTCCGGATTGACTTGCCGCACCGACTCGTAGTCGACCCCGAGTCCCCCAACCTTGCCCTGTCGGTAGTTCTGAACCACAACGTCAACCTCGGCCGCCAGCTCCATGAAGACCTCGCGGCCCTGGTCGTGCTTGAGATCGAGCAACACGGAGCGCTTGCCACGATTGATGTCCTCGTGCAGCATGATCCCGTTCTCACGCGACGGATTGTCGATCTTGACCACATCAGCGCCGTACTCGGCCAGAGTTCGACCACACGTCGGACCGGCGAGGATGATGCACAGGTCGAGCGCCTTCATCCCTTCTAGCGCCCGAGACAGACGATTGCCCGGCGCGCGAATAGCGGGTGGGACCGAAGCGGACAGCTCCCGAAGGACGTCCTCACGATCCTCGTCGAGCGACTTCCGCGGTCCGCGAATCTCGCCCGGAGTGCCGCCCAAGCGCACCTGGATGCCGGGTTGCAGCATCGGGCCGAGTTCAGGATCGTCGAGTTCAACGACGATCTCCGCATCGCGAGCGTGCGGCTCGTGCAGCCACTCCGACGAGTCGAGGCAGCGAACCGTTGGCGGGCCTGCGCCGCCGTCGTTGATCAGATCCTCCCATTCCTGTGCCGTGCGGGTCAGGAAGATGTTGGTCAGGTGGGCTCGCGCGGTGTCGGCGAGCGAGAAATCCTGCAGGATCTCCGACGCCTTCGACCAGGGCTCGTCCAGCCACTGTGGCACGCCCGCCGAGACGCAGAACTGCCGGATGAAGTGCGAGTAAGCGGCATGGAAGAAGACCCAGCGCCCGTCCGAACACTCATACGGTCCAACCCAGGGCACCGGCGGCCGCGGCGCGTCGCGATCGAGATAGCGCAAGCCGCGAATCCCGATCGCCTGGTAGAGGCTGTCGTGCAGCGATGCTTCGATCCGCTGGCCGAAGCCGTCCCGCTCACGCGCGACCAGCGCCATCGCCACGCCGGCACAGCCCGTGAATGCCGCGTATGAGGATGCAATCGGCACCGCCGTGTAGACCGGCTTCGGCGCATCCTTCACGAGAGAACCGCTGTACGTCCCGACCGGCGCT
The DNA here is from genome assembly GCA_028874365.1 of Chloroflexota bacterium. Lineage (GTDB taxonomy): Bacteria > Chloroflexota > Dehalococcoidia > Bin125 > Bin125 > Bin125. The sequence goes on from JAPPJZ010000017.1 coordinate 7,245, forward strand.
GATACGACGCCTTCCCATCCCGGCACCGACGCCCGTTCATCATCCGCCGAGAACCCCGGCAATGAGAGATAGATCAGGCGATCGTTGCTGTTGCTTGATTCCTCCGCGCCCAGCCCGAGCCGATCCATCACCCCGGGCCGGAAGTTCTCTACCACCACATCGGCCGATGCAATCAACCCCTGCGCCGTGCGCCGACCTGCGGCAGTCTTGAGGTCCAACGAGATGCGGCGCTTGCCGCGATTCCAGACGCCATTCGCCGGCGTATCCCACATCGGTCCCGACGGCGGGTCGACGCGGATCACGTCCGCGCCCTGGTCGGCGAGCATCATCGCTGCCAGCGGCCCCGCCATGTACTGCCCGAAGTCGATTACTCGAAGACCGTCAAGCGCGCCCATACACGCCTCCATCGCTTGTGGACTCAGTGCGAGTAGAGGCTAGCGGCTCAAGTGATGATTCAGCGCCTGGGCAACGGCAGCATCGATCTTCGCCTGGAATTCAGCGACCGATCCATCGTTGTGCAGGACGAGATGAGCCTTGGCCGCGCGTTCCCTCCACGGTGTCGCGGAAGCCATCCGCTGCTCGGCCTCCTCGCGCGTCAGACTGTTGCGAGCCATCAGCCGATCGATCGCCCGTTCATCCTCGGCCGCGACCAGCCAGCCTGCGTCGCAAATCTCCATGTAAGGGCCTTCGAACAGACGAACCGCCTCGAACACGGCGATGGGTGCCGGATCGTTCTTCAACTCGCGCAGCAGGCGCATGAACTCGCCTTCGATGTCGCCGATCGCCGTCCGCAGCGCTGCCAGCAGATCCGGCTTGCCGAACACAATGTCGCCCAACGCCTTGCGGTCGATGTAGCCGTCCTCGCCAACGACACGTTGACCAAACTCGGTCACGATTCGATCGAATGCCGGCCTGCCCGGCTCATACATCGTGTGGACGTGACGGTCGGCGTCAACGTGACGGGCACCGTGAAAATTGGCCAGGTGTCGGCAAAGCACCGACTTGCCGGAGGCAATCGATCCGGTCACGCCAAGGAGGTACGCCATCGACACAGGTTAACCCCGCATGTCCAACCGGCTGATGTCTCCCAAGTACTCTGTACGTCGCGACAACGCGACGAGAACCGATCGTTGAACCCGATGCCCGAACGCTGCCCATGGCCCGGCGACGACCCCGATGAGATCGCCTACCACGATCTCGACTGGGGCGTCCCCACCAGGAATGAATCGATATTGTTCGAGGCGCTGACGCTCGAAGGTGCGCAGGCCGGCCTCTCCTGGCACACGATCCTGCTGCGCCGCGAGGGCTATCGACGAGCATTCCTCGACTGGAATGTCGATTTGGTCGCGGAGATGGATGAGGCAAGCGTGGATGTGCTCGTACAGGACGCAGGCATCATCCGTCATCGAGCCAAGATCGAGTCAACGATCACCAACGCACGCGCGACCCTACTGCTCCGCGATCAGGGAATGTCTCTCGCCGATGTGGTCTGGGCGTACGCCAATCCTTCCAGCGAGCCCCGCGACGACATTCAATCGCAGACAGCAGAGTCGCGCGATGTCGCGAGAACTGAAACGCCGCGGGTTTAGATTCGTCGGTCCCACCACCTGCTACGCGTTCATGCAGGCCGTCGGGATCGTCAACGACCATACCGCCGCCTGTTTCCGATTTCCGGAGATCGCCCGGATGCGCGATACGCTGCTCAGCGAACGGAGTGACACATGACCTTCCAACATCTGCGCCTCGAGATCTCCGACCGGATCGGCACGATCACGCTCGATCGGCCGGAGAAGCTGAACGCGCTCTCGGTCGACCTGCACAACGAAATGGTCGATGCGGCCAATCAGCTCCAGGCCGACGATGACGTGCGGGTCGTGATTGTGACGGGTGCCGGTCGCGGCTTCTGCTCAGGTGCCGACCTCACCGCCCGTCCCGGCGATACGCCCCGCGAGACGCAAAATCAGCGGATGGACGAGTTCGGTTGGGTCGGACACCAGGCGCTCGCGTTCGGTCACCTGGACAAGCCGACGATCGCTGCCGTCAACGGGGTAGCTGCGGGTGCCGGCATGAGCCTCGCCCTCTCCTGCGACTTGCGCGTCGGTTCCGAGAAGGCCCGCTTCAAGGTGGTTTTCCTTGAGCGCTCGCTCAGCCCCGACGCCGGCATGACCTGGTTCTTGCCGCGCGTTGTCGGTTATCCCAAGGCAGTCGAGCTCGTCCAGACCAGCCGCTTCGTCGAATCCGACGAAGCGCTGCAAATCGGACTCCTCAACCAGCGCGTGCCGCACGAGGAACTGATTGCCAGCGCTCGCGCCATGGCCACCGAGATCGCATTCTGGCCGCCGCTCGCTTCGCGAGCCGCCAAGCGGGTGATGCAGCGCAATCTCAACGCGACGCTTGAAGAGGCGCTGCGTAACGAGATCACCGCCATCTCCCACGCAACCCGTTCCGAGCACGATGTCCGCGAGGCCCAGGCCTCGTTCATTGAGAAGCGGCCGCCGGTCTTCACCGGTGAGTAGTTTGGTCCGACGTGCCAGATGTCACTGTCCGCGAGGCGATTCCCAACGACGCGCAAACGATCCTCGACTTCATCATCGGCTTGGCCGAGTTCGAGAACGAACCCCGCTCCATTGTCGAGGCCACCGTCGAGAGCATTCGCCGCGATGGCTTCGGGGAGGATCGCCTGTTCGAGACCCTGATCGCCGAACGCGGCGGCGAGCCCTTGGGCATGGCCTTGTTCTTCCCGCACTACTCCACCTGGACCGGCACGCCGGTGCTCTTCCTCGAAGATCTCTTCGTCAAGGAAGACGCCCGAGGCACAGGCGCCGGCTTCGCGCTCATGCAAGCACTGGCCGAAATCGCCGACCAACGCGGCTGGAAGCGACTCGACCTCTCCGTGCTCGACTGGAATCCGGCCCGGCAGTTTTATCACCAGCTCGGCATGGAGCACGAATCCGAGTGGCTGCTCTACCGGCTCGACGGAGATGGCATTTCGAGACTGGCCCGGGCAAATCGGGATGGCTGAGCTCAAGGTCTACGGCGCTCCCTGGTGTCCCGATTGCCGACGTTCCAAGGCGTTTCTCAGCGAACACCGGATCGACTACGACTGGATCGACATCGACCAGGACGCCGATGCCTTGGCCTACGTCGAGGAGCTGCAGAACGGCGGCCGCTCGATCCCAACGCTGATCCTGCCCGACGGCGGAATGCTCATCGAGCCCAGCGACCAGCAGTTAGCCCAGGCGCTGGGCATCCAGGTTCGGCCCCAGCGACATTTCTACGACCTCGCCATCGTTGGCGGCGGGCCGGCCGGATTGGCCGCCTCGATCTACGCCGCCCGCGAGGGCATCGACACTGTCGTGATCGAGCGCTCCGCGCTCGGCGGACAGGCCGGACTGACGAATCGGATTGACAACTATCCCGGCTTTCCCGATGGAGTCGACGGCGACGATCTGATGTCGCGCTTCGTCGCGCAGGCGCGGCGATTCGGTGTGGAACTCCTCTCAGCCGTCGGCGTCACCGCGATGTCCGCGCCCGCGGACGTTGAGATCGAGCTCTCCAGCGGGGACCAGATCGCCGCCCATGCGTCCATCCTGACGCCCGGTACGACCTACCGCCGACTCGGCGTTCCCGGCGAAGACGAGCTCATCGGCGTCTCGGTTCACTTCTGTTCCACCTGCGACGGACCGTTCTACGCCGGCGCAAGGCAGCTCGCCGTGATCGGCGGTGGCAACTCGGCGCTGGAAGAAGGACTGTTCTTGACGCAGTTTGCCGAGCAGGTCCACATCATTCAGCGCGGCAGTGAACTCACCGGCTCTGCCGTGCTGCAGGACAAGGTCAGATCCCATCCCCAAATCGAGCTGTCGCTCAATACATCCGTCAGCTCGTTGGAGGGCGACGGTACGCTCTCGACCCTCACCCTGCAATCGAACGGCGAGACGATCCGGACTGCGCCGGACGGGGTCTTCGTCTTCATCGGTCTGAGGCCGAACACCGACTTCCTGCGCGGCGTCGTCAACCTCGACGAACGCGGCTTCATCAAAACCGACCAGCGCTTCCAGACCAACGTCGAATCCATCTACGCCGCCGGCGACGCGCGCGCGGGCTCAACCAAGCAACTCGGCGCCGCCGCCGGAGAAGGCATCACGGCACTGATGATGACCCGCGAGTACCTGAGGGCGCATCAGCACATCCGCACCCCGTCGACCGATGAATAGCCCCTATCGTCGGCTGCCGACCGGCGGAGTGTCGATCAGCGTTCCATCGGCTACGAAATCGGCGATCTCGGCGTCGCTAAAGCCCAGCTCTTCACAGATCTGCCGATTATCGCCACCCAACTGTGGAGCCGGACGCATCTCGGCCGGGCCCCAGTCTGAGAAGTGGATCGGCGAGCCGCCGTACTCGTAGATGCCGACCCCGGGCTGGTCCCACTCGACGATGAAGCCCCGGTCGCGCAGATGCTCTGATTCGACCAGGTCGCCGTTGGTCATGACCGGCAACGCGGTGATCTCCGCCGCTTGCAGCCGCGCAGCCAGCTCGAAACGATCGCGATCGCGAGTCCACTTGGAGATCAGTGCATCAAGTTCGTCGTGATGCTCAAGCCGGCCGGCTTCGCTCTCAAAGCGGGAGTCGTTGAGACGCTTATCCCCGACCAGGTCCTTGAACCGCATCCATGCATCGTCGTCCTCAATCGTGATCGCGATCCACATATCCATCGATTCGCGCGCATCGGGACTCTCGTCTCGGCAGCGATAGACGCCCTGCAACGAGCCGTCCCTCGAGCGGTTGCCACGCGTCGGCGGCTGACCCTGCACCGAGGTCTCGAGCACTAGCTCCCCGGCTACCGCCGTGTAGGTCTGAAGCTGCGACAGGTCAACGAAGCAGCCCTGCCCGGTCTCATCACGCTCCCAGAGCGCCGCGAGCACCGCGAACGCGCCGTGCAGCCCGCCGATTGGATCGGGGAAGGCGTGGCCCATCTTCATCGGCCCGCCGTCTAGATATCCGGTCACCGACGTCGCGCCGGAGTGCGCCTCGAGAACCGGGCCATACGACACTCGCTGTCGGAACGGCCCGCTGTGGCCGTAGCCCGTGCACGAGACAGAGATGATCCGCGGGTTCCACCGTTTCACGGTCTCATAGTCGATACCCAGACTCTTCGACCCGCGCGGACTGAAGTTGTCGACGATCACGTCCGACGCTTCAACCAGCCGGCGCCAGATCCGCTTGCCCGATGGCGACTTGAGGTCGGCGCAAAGCCCGCGCTTGTTGCGGTTGTGCTTGTTGTAAATCCCCGATCGGTTCCAGGGCTCCGCCCCGGGTTGTCCCTCCGGATACACCGACGCGCGCAGCGTCGGCTCGACCTGCTCGCCGCGACGCCAGTCGTCGAGCGCGGCTAGCAGCACGGGATCGTCCGGCACATGACCGCCGCGCGCGCTGTCCTGCTCCACCTTGATCACGTCCGCGCCGAGATCGCCCATCGTCCGACCGACCAACGGCCCTGCCCAGGCATAGCCAAACTCCACCACGCGTACGCCGGACAACATGCCCTCAACCATGCGCTGTTCCGTTCAATCCAATCACGCCGGACTCCCAGAGCGATTCCATGTCGGAGTCGTTGATGCCCACCTCGGTGAGCACCACCCGCGTGTCAGCGCCCAGTTCAGGCGCAGCGCGAAACTGGCGCGGCGACGATGGCAACACAAACGGCAGCCCCGGCATCTTCGCACCGGAGGCCAGGTGTTCCGGATATGCCCAGAACGCGCGAGCCTCGAGCTGTTCATCCTCCTGAACCTCATCCATCGAGAGCACCGCGCTCGCGGGAACGTGAGAGTCCTGCAGCAGTGCGACCACCTCGCTTCGTGTTCTCGACATCAGGAACGGCGCGAACCGAGCGTCGATCTCCTCGGCCGCATCGAATCGCAGACCCGAGGTGGCGTAGCGCGGGTCGTCGGCCATCTCCGGCAGCTCCAGCGCGATGCAGAGGTTGGTCCATTGCGCCGTGGTCGGCGCGCCGATGCAGACCCAACCGTCGCTCACCTCCATCAGCGACACCGGGTGATGCGCCTCAGCGTGGCGATTGTTGGCGCGGTGCTTGATCCGGCCCTGGTGCGACCACATCACCAGGCTCCACTGGTGCGACGATGCCATCGCCTCCATCGTCCCCACATCCACCAACTGACCACGTCCCGTCGCGCGCCGAGCGTGCAGTGCCGCCATCGCTCCGACCGCCGCGGTGATGCCGGCCACGTACGACGTCCACGGACCCGCTCCCTGAAGCGGCTCCCGCAGCGGATCCCCGGTGATGTACAGGTATCCACCCGACGCCCAGTCCGTCAGCTCCGACGATCGCCAGCCCGCCCACGGACCGGTCAGTCCGTACGCCGTCGCGGATACGTGAACCAGGGCAGGACGCTCCGAGCGCACCCGGCGGTCGAACGCCAACGCCTGCGGAGCAGCCATCGAGGTGACCACCACATCAGCGTGATCGAGCAGGCGCCCAAGAGCGCCGAAGCCGTGCTCGGAATCCCAGTCCAGCGCAACACCGCGCTTCCACGCCGAGAGGTACTCGAACGCCGCGCTGCGCGTCGGATTCAGCGCGGTCAACAGCGGGGGCTTCGACCGCAGCCCGGATCCGGCCGTCGGTTCGACCAGGGTGACCTGTGCCCCGGCAGTCGCGAGCAGCCGTGCGCAATAGGCGCCCGAGACTTGCTCGCTCAAGTCGAGCACGCGCAAGCCGGACATCCCTGGCATGCCCGCCATCCGGCTAGACCCTTGCCACCGGGACCACGCCCTCGTAGATGCCGGGAATCCACTCCCCCTGGGAGTCCAGCGCCTGGTCGATCATCACCGGTGCCAACTCCTTCGCCTCGCCGTAGAGTTTGTTGACGTCGTGGAACGAGCCGAACGACTCAGCCCGCAGACCGGGCCGCCAGATCACCGTCGGCACCATGGAACCGAACTGATCGATCTCAGCCTTGGTCCGTTCCTGCACGGCAATCTCCATCGAGCGCGCTAACAGGTCCACAAGCCCGCGAGGCTGATACGGGGATGGATGCACGCCAAGGTCAACCGCGATTGTATGCGTCGCCCCCTGCAGAATCGCCGTCTCCAGGTCGAGACCGGAGGAGAGCCCGCCGTCGACACACCAGTCACCGTCGAACCGGACCGGCGGGAACAATCCCGGCAGCGCGATCGAAGCCATCACCCCTGATAGCAGTTGGCCCTTCGACAGGATTCGCTTGTGACCGTTCGACAGGCTGGTCGTAACCACATACAAAGGGATCTCGGCCGCGGCGATCTCGTCGATCGTCACATGCGGTTCGAACAGCTCTCGCAGGAACCGGTTCGAGTAGACCGACGTGCCCTTGGTCAGCAGATTTCTCGTGATCCGCAGGATGTTGCGGTGCCAGAGCCGAGTGTTGCGCAGCTCGATCCACAGGTCCGCGAGCCCGTCGATGTTGTTGGGATGAAATGCCAGAAACGCGCCGTTCACCGCTCCGACCGACGAACCGACGATCAGGTCGGGATTGATATCGCGGCGAATCAGTTCTTCCAGGAACGGGACCTGGACAATGCCCGAGGCCCCGCCGCCGCTCAGAACCAGCGCGAGCCGACGCTCCTCGAACCCTCTGAGACTCGCCATCCCGCACGCTCGAGCTACGCCTGCGGCCTTCGATCCGGCACGATCTCAGTCAAAATCCCGCCCGCGGTCTTGGGGTGGAAGAACGACGCGGTGATCTCATCGATTGGCCCACCGAAGTCGATGTAGCTGAGGCCGCGCTCCATGAACAGCTTGGTGTCGCCCACGACGTCCGTCGACCCGTACCCCAGGTGATGAAGCCCGGGCCCACGACGCTCCAGGTATCTGCCAATCCCGCTGACGTTGTCCTCGGGCAGCAGGATTTCGATCCGCGTCTCGCCGAGATTGACCTTGACGAAGAAAATCTTGGTTCGCTCCGGAGCGAAGTAGCCACCCTCCGGGTACGGGGTGCGCTCCGTGTCTCGCAGCAGGCCCAGTTGGTCGACCAACACCGACGTCGCCTCCTCAAGTGAGTTCGCAACGATCCCCACGTGGTCCAGATATGTGATCATGCCCGCGCCTCTCCGCTGGTCGTCCAGTCGTCCGACGATGGCGCCAAGATAATCGACTGTCGAGAGCCTGCCGACACTATGCCAGACCCCTACTGCAGACGCCGCAGCGTCGGCGAGAAGCTGCCGAACAGCATCAGCGCGGCGACTAGCGCCGCCGCGACGACAAACACAGCGAGCCGCACACCGACCAACTCGGCCGTGATTCCTAGCACGAATACACCACCCTGCATCAGCGCGAACTGCATCATCAGCACCGACATCGCCCGGCCCCGATAGGCCGGCTCCGCCTGTTCCTGGATCAGCGCCGAAGCCATCGCCATCCGGCCCGACTGTCCGATGCCCATCAGGATCATGATCGGCAGACTCAACCAGATCCACGGTGAAATCGCCACGCCGAGTGTCGCCCCACCGACAAACACGCCCATCAGGATCAAGAGCTTGCCCCGGCCGCTCCGCCTGAGAGAAGCGATGGTCAGCGCCGCCAGGAACGCTCCGATCGCGGAGAACGTCATGAACAACGCGGCCAAGGCCGGGCCGGCGTTGAACGCGTCCTGTACGAATCCCGGCAGCAGACCCTGGAACGGCATGCCCAGTACCGAGACGCAGAACGAGAGCAACAGGATCATCCGTAGCACCCGGTGCCGCGCGATGTAGCGGAAGCCGTCGGCAATGTCGCCCATCGCCTCCCGCAGACCACCGCCGCCGCGTCCCGCCTGTGCCGCCACCGTCGGAATCGGCAGCATCGTCACGATCGCCAGCGCGTAACACCCCGCCATCACGTAGAACGTCACGCCGGCCCCTGCCGTCGCCAGCAGCGCTCCACCGATCAGCGGCGCGGCGAACTGCATGATGTTCATCGCCGCCGTGTTCAGCGCGACGCCGTTCATGATCCGTTCCCTGGACACGATCTCCGAGACCATCGCCTGCCGCGCCGGGACCATCAATGCGACGAGGATGCCCTGCGAGACCGCCGAGATCAGCAGGTGCCAGAATTCGAGGATGCCCAGGATCGCCAGCGTGCCGATGATGAAGGCGTTGAGGAAGCCGACGAACTGGAAGATCTGCGTCACCGACTTCTTGGGAAAGCGGTCGGCCAGCACGCCGCCGTATGGACCCAGAACAAACTGCACCGCACCGCTGACAAGTGCCACCAGCCCCATCGCCGCGTAGGAGTCGGTCAGCTCGTAGACCAGAAACGAACGGACGAACATCTGCCCGATCGCCGAATACATCTGTCCCAGGGTCGAGACGAAGAACCAGCGAAACGCGGGCTCGCGGAACGACTCGAACGTCCGTACCCGCCGACCAAACACCCGCATCGGCGGCTCTGAGGCCACCAGCGCTCCCGCTCTGTCGGAGCGGTCGACGGGCGCCGCCGCCCGCATTGGATGCGGGGACTCTGGGAGAGGTCGATGGTATGGATGCTGTCCTGCCCGTCTGAAGACGACGGGCGAGGACGGCGGCCTAGCCGCCATAGTGCCAGCCGGTGTAGAGCGAGGTCAGCGGTCCCTCGTCGATCGGCAACGCGTCGCCATCGAACACCCGGCACAACGCGAGCACGTGCTCGCCGACCGGGATGAACTGCTGCGCTTCGGCAGCGATCCAGGCCAACGAGTCCTCCAGCACCGGTGCGCCGTCGCCGAGCTCGGGATGCTCAAGCTGCACGTAGCCCACCCCGCGCATCTTGTCCGGCGCGGCGAACTCCGCCGAACGCCCCTCGATCTTCGATGGATCCGTCGGCTGCAGGAATCGCGCTGCCAGGTCCATGCCTGACTCGGGCAGCAGACTGACGGTCAGTTGGCGCGTTTCGCGGACGTTGCGCAGCGACGCGGCATCGCGCTCGAACGACACGCAGATGATTCGTGGACGGAACGAGACCTGCATCACCCAGTCGGCGACCATCGCATTCGCCTTGCCCTCCGGTGTCACGGTGCCAACGACGTAGATTCCGTAGGGCAAGTGCTGCAGGGCCGACCGAATGCGCGCGTCCTGCCGTCGTTCACGCGTCGTCAACGCCCGATCGCTGCGCGGCGCTTCGTCGATCCCCACATCGATCGTCGGAGTATCGGATCCAAGCAGCAGATCGACCGCCGCGTTCAGCTCCAGCATCCGCACCCCGGCCGCGTCGTCGTCCGGATTTGCATCCGGATGATAGATCCGCGCCAACCGGCGATAGCGATCGCGGATGGTGTCGCGGTCGGCCGTTAGGCCCACACCCAGGAGCGCCGCTGCATCCGCCGCAGTACTGGGAATCGGCATGGCGTCTCCTACCCTCCGCCCTTCAGATGACGCTCGAAGTAGCGAGCGACCCGGCGCTCTTGGTACTCGAGTCCTGCCTGATCTCGAGGCATGTGACGCTCCTCCGGGAACATCAGCAGATCGTAGTCGCGATCGGCGGCAGTCAGCGCCGTGATCAATCTTGCCGTATGGCGGAAGTGAACGTTCTCGTCCACGCCGCCGTGAATGAGCAGCAGTTGACCGTCGAGCTTCTCGGCATGGGTCAGCAAGGAGCCTTCGCGGTAACCCTCGGCGTTGTTCTGCGGCGTGCCCATGTAGCGCTCGGTGTATCCGGTGTCGTATCCGTCCCAGTCCGACACCGGAGCGCCCGACACTCCAACCTTGAACATGTCCGGCCGCCGCAGCATCGACATCACCGTCATGTAGCCCCCGTACGACCAGCCGTAGACGCCGACCCGCTCCGCATCCACCAGTCCCTCTGAGACCAGTTGCTCCACGGCCGCCGCCTGGTCGTCCACCTCGATCGTGCCCATCTGTCGATGCAAGTGAGCCTCAAACTCCAGGCCGCGTCCCGCCATGCCGCGATTGTCCAGCTTGACCACAAGGAATCCCTGCTGGGCGAGGTACTGGGCTCGCAAGTCAACCGTTAGTCCCCAGGCGTCAAGCACCGTCTGCGCATGTGGCCCGCCGTACACGGCCACAAGCAGAGGACTGGGACCGTCACCTTCAGGTCGGTACAGCGCCCCGTACAGGGTCGTACCGTCGGCCGCCGTGAACGTGCGGAGCTCGGGAGGAGCGAGACCGAGTCCGCCCGCGGAGACCTCGGACTGGTACAACGTCCGCCGCGCTGATCCATCGGTTGCCACCAGTGAGATCGACGGCGGTGACCCCAGCGACGAACTGAGCATCGCCAACCACTTGCCGTCCTTTGACAGAGACGCGCCGTGCAGACCTCCGGGCTCGGAGAGCGTTTCGATCGCGCCGCCCGCTAACGACACCCGCTCCACCCGCCGTTCCAGCGCCGACCCACGCGTGCTGTTGAAGTACACCCAGCCCGCGTCCTCATCGAGCCCGATCACCCCGTCAACCATCCAGTCGCCCTCGGTCAACGAGCGAACAAGTTCACCGTCACCAGCATGCAGCGACAGATGGCGGAATCCGGACGCCTCGGACGACCAGAGGAACGTTCCGTCCGTGAGTCCGCGTGCATCATCGGCCACATTGACCCACGGCTCCTGCAGCTCATCGATCAGCGTCGTGGATGTCGCATCATCGAACGCCAACAATCGCAGCCGCTTCTGCTCTCGATCAACCCACTGCGCCACCAGCCGCTGTCCACCGCCTGCACTCGGCCACCAGGCGACGCGAACGAGGTAGCCGTCCTCGTCGGGCAGCGGCAACTCCCGATCCTCGCCGCTGTCCACGTCGATCAGCCTCAGCGACACACGCGGATTCTCGTCCCCCGAGAACGGGTAGCGATGCGTCTCCACATCGACGCCGTCCCCGCCCTGATGCACAATCGGATACGGGGCGATGTGCCGCTCGTCCGCCTCGAGGTAGGCAATCCGGCCGTCCTCCGACCACCAGTGTCCGCGAAGCAGCCCAAACTCTTCCTGCGCGATGTAGTCGGCCAGGCCGTGGGTCAGACCGTCTTCTGCGCCCGACGTCAACTGACGCGCCTCCGACGACTCGTCGATTGGCATCAGGAACAGCTCACCGCCACGCACGAATGAGAGTTGCGTTCCGTCTGGGCTCAACGTTGGCGTAATCGCGCCTTCGCTGCCTGCCAGCTCGCGTAGCGCCTCGCCATCAACCGAGACACGCACCACAGGTCCCGGAATCATCAGCACCGGCGCCTCAGAATCCAACGCCCACGCATATGCCGACACCCCGAGCTCACGTGTCCGCGTCCGCTCACGCAGCAGTTCTTCCTCACGCGACATCGGCGCATCCGCTCCCGGCCCGGCGACCACGGAGCGCTCACCCGTCCGCACGTCAATCCGCCACAACGAACGCACCAGCCCACCGTCCTCCGCCTGTAGCCAGTTCACAGCCGAACTGTCCGGTGTGAAGCCAACCATCCCCGGCGCGTCCATACCCGGCCGCGGATAGCTGGCGACATCCGCGATCGTCAGCCGCTCAGCCATTGCCAACGCCCAACGCGTCACGTCGGATCGCTTCGATCTCGTCCGCCGACTTCGGCAGCGCCTCGCTCATCACCTCGCAGCCGTCGGCTGTGATCACGACATCGTCCTCGATCCGGATACCGCCAAAGTCCAGCAGCGTGTCCACGACATCCCAGTCCACCATCCCCCCGTATCGTTCCCGCCGCGACGGGTCGGTCAGCAATGCCGGAACGAAGTAGATGCCCGGCTCGATCGTGACGACATACCCCGGAGCAAGCGGCAAATCCGCCCGTAGGTACGCAAGACCAAACCGATCCTCCGGCACGCGACCCTCGAGGTAACCGCCACAGTCGTGCGTCGACAGCCCCAGCATGTGTCCAAGCCCGTGAGGGAAGAACAACGCGTGAGCGTCGGCTGCGACCAGGTCCTCAACCGACCCACGCAGGATTCCCGCGTCAACAAGTCCCTCGGCAATCGTCAACGACGCCCGCATGTGCAACGACTTGTACTCCACCCCCGGACCCGCGCCCAAAATTGCCTCCTCTTGCGCCGCAAGCACCACGTCGTAAAGCTCCCGCTGAATGCCCGTGAACGCCGCCGACACAGGGAACGTCCGCGTCACATCCGAGGCATAGCCCTCGATCTCCGCGCCCGCGTCGATCAGCACCAGTTCCCCGTCCGACATCACCCGCTCGCCGGGCGTCCCGTGCAGGATCGCCGAGTTCGGGCCCGACCCCACGATCGATCCGTACGCCGTCCGTGCGCCGCCTCGGCGGAAGAACTCCGCTTCCATCTCAATCTGCAACGCCCGCTCAGTCAGGCCGTGGCGAGCGAGTCGCTGCGCCGCAAGATGCCCGTAGACAGCGGCGTCGACCGCTCGCGTCATCCGATCAAGTTCAACCGAGTCCTTCGCCCGCCGCAGCTCCGCCAGCGCCTTGCCCAGACGCTCCGTGGCGTCCTCGTCGACAACCGCCTCAAGCGATGACCACGACTCCACCCCGTACTCCGTCGCCCGCAGTTCGACATCCCGCGAGCCCAGCAGCCCCATCCCGCGTCCGCGCCGCGACTCCAGCCAGCCCGCCAGCTCGGAGCGATCGACGGAGCGCGACACGCCGGTCTCGGTCGCCAGCTCGTCCGCCGACGGCGGAGCCGACATCCAGACCAGATCCTCCACCGACAACGACGGCGCGAACAGCGTCCAACCGTCACCGGGCTCCCACGTCAGCGCGGCCCCCGGTTCCGCGACCCCGGTGAGGTACTGGAACTCCGGATGCGCGTGAAACTCGTGAAACTGGTCCGTGCCGTCAATCGGAATCGGCAAACTGGCTGGGATCAACACCGGACCATCGAATTCGGCGTTTGACCAGGCCGCCTCGACACGCCGGCGTCGCTCACGCAGGGCGTCCACGTTGCTCATCATGGCGCTCCTAGTTCAATCAAGATGGCGTCTTCGTCGACCGACGAACCGGCCGATGTGTGAATCGCCGATACAACGCCGCCGTTCGGCGCGGTCAGTAGATGTTCGATCTTCATCGCCTCCATGATCGCCAGTGTCTGGCCCGCCGCTACCTCGTCACCCACCGCCACCAGAACCTCGATCATGGTCCCGGGCATCGGCGCGCGAACCACATTCGCGCCCGACGCCCGGCTCCGTCCGGCGCCGGTCCGCGTCCGACGTTCGCGCAGGAACACCCAGCGCCGAGGGCCGTTGCTGACCACGACGCCGTTCGCGGAGACCTCTGCCGACCAGGCGCGCCCCGTCGGAACCAGCATCGCCTCGCCGCCGTCGACCGACGCCAACCAGCCGTCCGCTGTCCGGCGCAGGCGAACTTCGTGTGCCTGTCCATGGAGCAGATACTTGCGGACCAACTCGCCCGACGATCGCCACGCGCCATCCGATACCTCCGCCAACGCGGCCGCGCTCACCGCCTCAGTCGGTACGGAACTCCGTGCGAGTTCGACCCGATCAAGCCAGCCGATGTCGACTGCGCCGGCGCCAAAGTCATCCGATGCCAACACGGCGGAAAGCTGCGCCAGATTCGTCGTAACTCCGTCGATCGCCCACGCATTCAGCGCCTCCGACGACCGCGCCAGCGCAGCCGCCCTGTCCTCAGCGTGAACGATGGTCTTGGCCAGCATCGGGTCGTAGTGAGCCGTCACGACATCGCCCGGGGCCGGGCCGAAGTCGTGCCGCGCCCGGTCGTCGAACGGCTCAAACCAGCGCAGCCGTCCGGTCGATGGCACGTAACCGCGCGACGGATCCTCCGCGTATATCCGCGTCTCGATCGCATGTCCTGCGAATGTGACATCGTCCTGCGCAATAGGCAGCGGTTCTCCCCCTGCGACTCGCAATTGCAGTTCGACCAGGTCGAGTCCGGTCAGCATCTCCGTGACTGGATGTTCCACCTGGATACGTGCGTTCACTTCCAGGAACATGAACTCGCCGCCTGGCATCAGCATGAACTCAACCGTGCCCGCTCCGACATATCCGGCCGCGCGGCACACCTGCAGCGCCGCCTCGCCGAACCGTGCTCGCAACGCCTCGTCGACCGCCGGCGAAGGCGCTTCCTCGATCACTTTCTGCCGGCGGCGCTGAACCGAGCAATCGCGTTCGCCCAGATGCACGCCATGGCCATGCGCGTCGAAGATCACTTGAACCTCGACGTGCCGACCCTCCGACAGCGCCCGTTCAACCAGCAATCGTCCGTCGCCGAAGGCCGCCTGCGCTTCCCGTCGAGCGCCGGCGACAGCCGCCTCGATA
Organism: Chloroflexota bacterium; assembly: GCA_028874365.1. Lineage (GTDB taxonomy): Bacteria > Chloroflexota > Dehalococcoidia > Bin125 > Bin125 > Bin125. The sequence goes on from JAPPJZ010000017.1 coordinate 22,458, forward strand.
CCGTCGAGCGCATCTTCTTCGCTTCGAATCAGCCGCATACCGCGTCCGCCGCCGCCGGCCGCTGCCTTGATCATGACTGGCAATCCCATCGAGACGATCTCCGCCGCCAGCGCGGCGTCGCCCTCGTCCTCCTCCACCCCCTCTGCGACCGGCACCCCGGCTTCAGCCGCAAGACGACGCGCCGACACCTTGTCGCCCAGCGCATCGATCACCGCCGCCGGCGGTCCAATCCAGGTCAGACCCGCATCGACGACCGCCTGCGCGAAGTCGGCTCGTTCCGAAAGAAAGCCGTAGCCGGGATGAACCGCCTCTGCCCCCGACGATCTGGCCGCGTCGACAATCGACGCGATGTTCAGATAACTCTCGCTCGCCGGAGATCGGCCGATTCGCACGGCGTCGTCCGCTGCCGAAACGTGCGGTGCCGTCCGATCGGCATCGGAGTAGACGGCGACGGTGCGCACGCCCAGCTTGCGGCAGGTACGGATGATCCGAGAGGCGATCTCGCCGCGGTTGGCAATCAGGACACTCGCGGGCAGCCCCGCAGCCTCGGTCATGCCCTGAGTCTATCCCTGAGCACGGATCCGACAGATACTCTGAGACCATGACCACTCAGATCGACGAGCTGCACGTCTACGCCGAGCAGAACTTCGGCCGCCACCTCTTGGCCAACAGCTATCCCGGCCGCGGAATCGTCGTCGGCCGGCTCGAGTCAGACCCGGATGAGGATCTCTGGGTGCAGGTCTATTGGATCATGGGCCGCAGCGAGAACAGCCGAAATCGCCGATTCGTTGTTGGCGGCGCGAACGACAACGAACTGCGCACTGAGGCGCGCGACCCGGCTCTCGTCAGCGATCCGACCAACATCATCTACGACGCGATGCTGGAATCGCCGGACCTGTACTACGTCTCCAACGGCGACCACACGCACACGATCAAGGACGCAATCGAGCGCTCGGCCCGCCTCGAGGACGCCCTCGCCGTCCGCGAGCGCGAGGACGACGCGCCCAACTACACACCGCGCATCGCCGCGATGCTCGACCTCCGTGGACTCGGCGAACTCAGCTTCGCCATCCTCCGCGCCAACGCCGCCAACCACGACGAAACCGATCGCATCGTCTGGCGCTTCCCCTTCCCGCCCCCGGGCCTCGGCTACGGCATCACCACCTACCGTCATGACGGCAACCCGCTACCGGCCTTCGCCGGAGACCCGCTATGGCTGCCGCTCACGGGCTCACCGGAAGACGTCGCCGACACCTACTGGAACGCCCTCGACCACGACAACAAGATCGCCCTCGCAGTCAAAGCGATCCTGGACGGCGCATCGCGCATCATCCTCCGCCAGCACTAGCGCCTGGCTGTTGGCGCCTGCATCAGCACATTGATCCCGGCCACAGAGAACTCGCGGTCCGCGGTCAAGGCTTCAGAGATGCCTCGCTGACGCATCACCAGAATCGAGATGCAATCGTGCAGGCTCAGACGCGAATGCAGGAACTCGCCTGCATACGCAGCGAGGCCCTCATTCACGAGGTCGGCGGTTAGCTCGACGACTTCGATCCGCCGAGAGGATCGGAGCTCTTGAACGTATTGAACCGCACCTCTTCTTCGACTCGGTCTGAATCGGGAGCAGTGAGCAAGAAACTCGCCAAACACGCCGTCTGTAGTCACAAGCGGACTGGAAGTGAATACGTCTGTCAGGCGCTCTGCCGATTCCGCCCACTGGTCCAAGAGGTCGTACGTGGCGATCAGATAGACGGAGTCAACGAATACCGCGGGCTGTCGATTCATTCCGCGTGTTCGTCAGGGCGCCGACTTGGTTCGCGCGCGGCTACCTCGTCGAGGTAGGCGACCATGATCGCGCGCTCCGCCTTGCGTTCCTCCTCAGGAATCTCAGCGGCGAGTCTGCGTCCGAGCTGAACAAGATCGCGTAGTGTTTCCACTTCTCCTGAGTCCCGCTCCCGCTGCAACGGACGGTCTTCGTTCGCTGAATCTGAGGGTGTGTTCGCCTCAGTCGTCATCTTGAGCACCTCACCTAATGGTCAGCATATCGCGCTGCTTAGTCGTCCGACGAACTCAGCCCGCTCCTCGCAATCAACACCGGCGCCGTCGGGACATCGGACGTGATCTCCAGCGCGTACAACTCCGCGATCTGCTCATCGTCGTAGCCCAACTCCGATAGCACTTCCTGGTTGTGCTCGGCGAACCTCGGCGCTGCTCGGCGAATCGAGGGTTCCGTGCGGCTAAACCGCCATGGCCAACTCGGATAGGGGTACACCCCGACCACCGAGTGTTCCACCCATTGGTAGAACCCGCTCGCGTGGATGTGCGGATCGTGCAGCACCTGCCAGTTAGCCAGCACCGGCGCCGCCGAAATGCCCGCGCGCTGTAGCTCCCAGGCGCCTTCGTACTGTTCGCGCTCACTCGTCCACGCTTCGATGGCCGCGTCAAGCTCGTCGTGCCGCGATCGCCGACCTGCCAACGTCGACAGCTCGTCGTCGGCCAGTAGATCGTCGCGCCCGATCGCCCGACACAACGCCACCCATTCCGCGTCGCTTTGAACCGAGACCACGATCCAACAATTTTCGCCGGCCGCGCGATACGCACCCTGTGGCGCGAAGCGGCGGTCACGGTTGCCGTCTGGACGTCGAATCTCCCGCGTCGTCTGGTACTCCATCAGCGCTTCGAAGAAGTACGCCGCGCCCGCTTCGTTCAGCGCCACGTCGATGTACTGTCCCTCGCCGGAGCTGTCCCGATGCTCAAGCGCGGCCAGGATCGCGACGGTCGCGTGGTTGCCCGAAACCGGATCGGCGTAAAACAACGGCGTCCGGCGCACCTGCTCCGCGTGGTAGCCCGTCACCGACGCAAGGCCCGACGACGCCTCAATATTCGATCCGTACGCCGACCAGTCGCGCCACGGTCCCGTCGCGCCGAAACCGGACATCGAAACGTAGATCAGCCCCGGATTCTCCTGGCGCACCGTCTGGTAGTCCAAACCGAGGTTGGGCATCACCCGCGCCGAGTTGTTCTCCACAAACACATCGGCTTCACGCATCAGCTCAAGGAAGATCTGCTTGCCCTCCTCGGTCGACAGGTCCACCACAAGATCGCGCTTGTTGCGATTGAGCAGATTGAAGTACATCGCCCGGTCATACGGGTACTTCTGCGGATCCTGGGTCGGACCGGGCATGAACAACGCCCGCGTCGCCGGACGCGCCGCCCATTCCAGCTTGATCACATCCGCGCCAAGGTCGCCAAGATGCCGGCCCACGATCGGCCCGGCCCAGTTGCCGGTCAACTCCACGACCTTGAGACCCGCCAGCGGCAGGTCGCTCGTCGCCATCGCCGCTGGAGGCCGCGGCGCAGGCGTCGACACGAATTCTCGACTCACCGACTCCGTGTGCTCACCCAGTTTGGGCGCTTCGCCCCGCCGCTCCGCAGGAGTGGCCGACATCATGTACCCCGGACCCGGATAGCGCAGGTCGTCCCATTCCGGATCGTTGCCGTATTCCCACCAGCCGCGAGTAGCCAACTGGATGTTGTTCGACAACCCCCGCGCGTCCAGCACCGGCGTGCAGGCGATCCGTAGCTCCTGCGCCTTCGTTGCCACCTCCTCCGAGCCGTACTCCTGCGCCCACGCCTCCACATCCTGATAGAGCTGCCCGAGTTGCTTGCGCCAGGCGTCAATGTCGTTGATCTCAACCGACTCCATCCGCTCCGGTTGATCGATCAGCAGGAAGATGTTGGGATTGGGCACCGCCCGCATGAACAACGCCCAGCCGTTACGCGTCTTCGTGAAGTCATGCGCAACTCGATTCATCGCCGACCCGCTCGCGATCCACGACGAGATCAACCACGCGTGCGCCGACAGGTTCGACTCCAGCGCCGACACCTCGATCGTCTGACCGTGGCCCGAGCGCCGGCGTTCGCGCACCGCGGTCAGAGCCCCGATCGCCGCATGCACGCCAGCGTGCAACTCCGACTGCCCGCCCGGAATCATCAGCGGCGCGCCGTCCGGGTCGCCGGTGAAGAACATGTAGCCGCCCATCGCCCAGGTCGCGATCTCCGAGCCGCGCCAACCCGCATACGGCCCGTCCGATCCCCACGGCGAGAGCTCAATCCGAATCAGCCGTTCGGGCAGCATCCTCGGCAAGCTCGAGCGCCAGTGAGAACGGTCGTCGACGATCAACACGTCCGCCGCTCGACACAACCCTTCCAGCAACCCCCGCGCCGACTCCTCGTCCGCAGGCGCCGCCGACTCTTTCCCGCCGCTCAAGTGAGCCCAGGGCCCACCCCAGGCTCGATCCTTCGCCCCCCAACCGCGAAGCTCGGAGCCCGCCGTCGGCTCAACCAGGATCACCCGAGCGCCAAGATCTCCCAGCAACTTCGAGCAGTATGCCCCGCCCAGCCCGGAACTCAGATCAACCACCAGCATTCCATCCAGCGCTCGAGCGCTCATCTCGGCAGTCCTCTCACACCAGCGGCCAGGGATACGCCCGCCGACCCGGTGGCGGCGCGGGCAGGTGGCCCTCTTCCAGCACTCGCTCGGCCCGCCGACGCAGCAGATCCAGCTCGCCTTCGCTCAGGAATCCTTCCAGTGACGCCGCCGCCGGCCCGCCGCCGTCCAGACTCGGAATCAGTTCTTCGACGTCCCCGATCAGTTCCGCTGAGATCGCCTCGCCCGCGTAGTCCCAGATCACGGTCCGCAGCTTCTCGTCTTGGTGAAACGACAGTCCGTTGTCGATACCCCACAACTGGTCGCCGACACCCTTCAGGATGTGCCCCCCCTTGCGATCCGCGTTGTTCGCCATCCAGTCGAACAGCGCAAACCGACGCATGTCGTCGGCGTACTGTTCGCGAAGCTCGAAGAAGGTGCAGCTATAGTCCGTCGGAATGTAGGCCTGCAGCGAACCGATCCCGTACTCCAGCCCCTCCTCCCGTTCGACCGTCGGAGGAATCAGGTTCCAGCCCAGCGCCGCTGAAAATCGGTATGCCGCCACCTCACGCCGGTACAGATTCGGCGGGAAGTCCCACAGCGGATTCTCCCCCTTGCCCGGCTTGTACACCGCATAGCCCAGCGACGGTGCATCGTCGTGTTGCAACTCAAGCAGGAACACATAGTTGGAGGCGTAAGGAATCCGAGCCCCGTCGGTCACCGCCGCCGTCGACAGCCACCCTGCCACGCGCTCATCCAACGGATCCCACGACTGCTCCGGAAAGCGCTCCATCCCCGAATCTTAGGGCCTCTGATCCCCTCTCCCCGATCCATTCTCCCCCCGCCGTCAGGCGGGAGGAGATGTCACGGAGTGACAGAGGGGGGCTCCCTACCCAACCACCAACACTTCATCTCCCACTCGAACATCACCGCCCACGATCACGTTAGCCTCAACCCCGAAGTCGAGATGCCCGTACTCCGCGTTCAGCACCTTCATCAGGTCCATATCCCGACCCTCGCCCGTAGGCGAAGCGTTCACCGCATTGCAGCGCTGGATCGGAGCCGTCACGTCAATCTCCACAGTCTCACCAATCCGCACCCGCTTCCCGACCCACCCGAACTCGCCCCATTCGTCCAACCCATCAACCGAGAAGTTGAGCCGGAACCGCCGCATATCGACATCCACCCCCGCCTTCTCCGACAGATCCGCCAGCGACCCCAGCCCGCCCAGAGATATCTGCGTAGGACCGCGATCGGTGAACCGAGCCTCACCGTCGCCCAGCAGCCGCAGCGGTTCGCGCTCCGGCCGACCCCGCAGAGGATTCTCCGGCAACCCCAGTACCACATCGGTCATCCAGTCGGATAGCTCCAACCGCGAGGCCTGGTCGTCCACCTCGGCCGACTTCGTCTGCCCCTTGACCGTCACCGACAACACTCGCGCCTCAGGATCCCAGCCCGACTCGATCCACGGCAGATACGGAGTATTGAGCATCGTCACCGACTGCCGCTTCGACACCCACCCGATCGACCCCATCATCTCCGCATTCCCAAACGCAAAGATGAACGCCCTATCCCCCACCACCGACTCCCCCGGCCGAAGCTCCAACGACGCCATCGAATGAGTCGTCATCCCCTTCACCGGATACGTGTAACAGGCAGCGATTTCCATGGCTATCTCCCAGTCCGGGCGATTGCGAACGCCCGGCAAGCCCGAGCCCGCTTCGCCTCGTCCAACGACTCGCGCAGCGGCCGCGAGAGGATGACGAGTTCGTCACCCAACTCCTCCAGCAACGCCTCCGACCGTGCAATCACATGATCCGACGGCGCCATCTGACCGGGATACATCGCCCCGAAGAACCGCGACGCGTACTCCTTGTCCCGCTTGTCGAACACCGACCGCACCTCGTCGAAGAAGCGGTCCGTATAACCCTCCAGCAACTCGGCCTGAGGCTTCCACCAGAACCCGTGCATCGACGCCGTCAGCATCTGCAGCGACGCCTCCGTGTCCTCCTGGTACCGAGTCCACGCCTCAGCCTTCACCGAGGCGTCCGCCCGCGACGTGCGAATCTGCTCCGCCGCCCGCCGCCCGCGATCCGATCCGTCACGCTCCAGTTCCGCCCCGAGCCGCTCAAAGCCGCCCTCAACGCCATACGCCGTCGCCTTCGTCACCAGCGACCAGCGCATGTCCTGATCGAGCTCAAACCCGTCAATCCCGGTGCCCTCATCGACCAGAGCCAGCGCCTCACCGATGTGCTCGACATTCTGCGCCGCGCCGAGCATCACCCGCGACCACATGATCCGGAAATCCTGCTCCGTCGCCGCGAACAATTGCTCGCGAGCGAACCGGTACAAGCCGGCGGCACTCTCCAATCGCATCTCGTCCGGCAGGTAAGCGCTGACCGCGAGCTGAGCGTTGTACGCCACGGTCTGCGCGATCTCCAGCGTCGACTCCGACGCCAGCTTGTCCGTCGCCAGCGACGCATAGTCCGCCGCTGAGAACTGCTGGTCGCGGACCATGTCCCACAGTGTGTGCCAGAGCAGCAGCCGCTGGAAGCCGTCCGGGAACCGATCCAGCTCGTCCTGCACGAACG